>NZ_RQFA01000046.1 GCF_004770155.1 Leptospira gomenensis
CTGGAAGAGCGAATTAGATTTTTTGCACTTTCATTCCAATGACGTCCAACAATTGGTGAGCCCGCAAGATTAATAATTCCGTCAAGATCTTCTATATCCTCTTTAAGAAAGAGATTCGACTTAATTTCAATTCCTGTTTTTCCGACAAAAATGCTCGGTAATTTTGAAGACCGGCTAAATACTCTAACGTATTCACCTCTTTCAATCAATCTTAATGCTAATGCTGAACCGATCAACCCTGTTCCACCGGCAATGCCTATTTTCATGAAATTTCCTCCGCCGAATTTCCTTGCTATACTGAAATAGAATCTGGTTGCCGAAACACGGGAGTTCCCGCAACATAGGTATGTGATTAAGAGTAATGTCCTGACTTATTGTTTAATTTTACTATTTCCAATTACAATCATCGCAGGTAATCTTTACCTATTTGAGTCAACGAACAAGAAAGTAGAAATTTACCTACAACAGCCACCATTTTTAGTTTTTGATTTTACGAATTCTTATTTATCTAACAACAACTCCAACATTGCAAATTTATTAGATAGAAAACCTGAAACAACTTGGACCAAGTTGCGCGAATCGATACAAAAAGAAGATTTTCAAGTCGAGCTCAGACAAACTCACCACTTAAAAACGGGTAAGCCCGTAATTTCTGACTGGAGGCATCTGCACATAGTTGCCTGTGCGGGAACTCACGCGGATCTTAAAATATCTATACTTCTCCGAGAATCGATAGATATGGATAAAGAATTAAGAATGCCTAAAGATAAAGTAATTAATGAGCGAATTTTAAAATTCTCAAAGTTGCTTCACTATGAAATTCCGCTAAGTGAATTCTATTCCCCTCTGGAAAGTGCAGAGTTCCCGCAAAACATGTTCATCTGGACAATTCAAGGAACTTGGATGACGGAACAAAAAGACGGACTTGTGAACGCAAAACTTTGTTTGAGCGACATTTGGCTCAGCGAGGACTAAATGAAGAGGAAAAACCGGGAGTTCCCGCAAAAACTGGGGAGAACGACGGGAATCGAACCCGCGACGGCCAGTACCACAAACTGGAGCTCTACCAACTGAGCTACGTTCTCCATCTCTGTTTGTCCTGGTGACCCGAGAGGGATTCGAACCCCCGACCCACTGCTTAGAAGGCAGTTGCTCTATCCAACTGAGCTACCGAGTCTTGAGGAGGATTTCGGAAAAATCGGGATGATAGGATTTGAACCTACGACCCTCTGCTCCCAAGGCAGATGCGCTACCCCTGCGCTACATCCCGTTTCCGACTCCATGTTTTTAAAATAACCCGCACTGTCAAGTAGAGTCTTCGACTTTTTCAATATGTCTCAGAATCTCAGGATGAGTCGGAAGTACGGACAACGCCTTACGAAAGGCAAAAATCGCCTCTTCTTTTTTACCGACCTTTGAAAGAAGAATCCCGAAGGAATCCAAATAAGCGGCATTGTTCGGTTCTTCTTTCAAAACCGACTTTAGACATTCTGTGGCCAATTTCCATTCTTCTTCGGTCGTTTCTCTCTGATGAATCAAAAGATAACCCAAAGAATTCAGACTGTTTTTATGATCCGGACGAAGTCTTAAAATTCTTTTATGAGTTTCAATCGCTCCGTCTATTTTACCCGACTTTTCAAGCGCGAAGGCTTTCATGGAAAGAATCCTCAAATCGTCAACCTGAAGTTTCAGACGTTCTTCACATCTATCCAAAGCCTTTTCATATTCCTTATTTTGAATCAAAGAGAAGATAATCAACAGAAAGGAATTTTCACGTTCTCCGAATCTCGGAAATTTTTCAAGAAGATCATTCAGAACCGAAACACATTTTCTATAATTACCGGTCCTTGCACAGCATATTGCAAAATTATAATATAACTCCGGGTCTTCCGCACCGGAAGAAATCTCCCGATCTATCAGAGTGAGCGCCAACAGAAAATTCTCCTTGTTTATCTCCTGAAGAATTCTCCTTTTTGACGAAGAGGATTTTTTCTTTTTATCTTTTTCGGACATTCTTAATCAAAGTTGCGGAAAGATCCTCTAAAACCGCAAACTCGGTTTGATCGAGCGATAAAGGCGTAAGAGAAATTTTCCCGGAAAAAAAAGCCGCAAAGTCTCCACCTTCCTCCGTAGAATGACCCAAGTCCGATCCGCCCAAATAAAAATCGGCGATCCCGCCGATGATATTCTTTTTGGAATAAGTATCCACGTAAGTGCGTCTTCCCAGTTTAGTTACGCGAAGGTTTTCGAACGAGGCTGAAAAATCGGAAGGAATATTCATGTTATATACGAAACTCGTTTTCAACAGAGAGGAATATTCGCGGATAAAATCCCGAACAAATTCAGCTTCTCTAATATAATCGTATTCGCGATCGATATTTCCTGAACTTACGGCAAGCGATAGTTTATTATGAATGGCGCCGTGTCTCGCCGCCCCGACCGTTCCAGAATAATGAACGTCGTGCCCCATGTTCACTCCGCGATTGATTCCCGAAAGAACCAGATCGATTGCGGGAAATATATCTCCGTGTAGGCCGATGTTCACACAATCGGCCGGATACCCGTCTACGATATAATGATTGTCGTTGATCCTTTCCACGCGCATAGAATCGTAGATGGACAAAGCCATCGAAGTCGCGGAACGTTCCCGCAACGGAGCGATCAAAAAAGTATCATGATCCTTCCGAAGGACCGTTTCTAAGGCTTTAATTCCCGACGAGGCGATGCCGTCGTCGTTCGTAATCAATATATTCATAAAATAATATGTAGAATCGAACCGGACAAATACAGATAAAAAACGAACGGAAAAAATCCCGTAATAATAAGCGAAGTCAACGAGAAACGGATTGCGTCGGAGGTTTTTAAGTCGTAGACGAACTGAATTCCTCTGGAGACGATCATCGTATAATAACCGATTAAAAATAGGAGAATCAGAAAATATCCGATTCCCCCCGTTAGACCCGTTTCACGCAATAGGATCGACAAGGGGCCGAAAAAAACGAGGACCGCCGTCCCGAAGCGACACAGATTGAACGTATAATTGACGTTAGCCGTTCTTTGCTTTTTCTGAGCGTGAAAATCTATCACCGACGCTAAGATCAATGGCAAGGTGGAAATCAAAGACAGATTCGCTGCGAAAGCCACCAAAATCAAAGTGATCGATCCGCTCGTATAAGGTGGAGAAAGATAAGTCGCTCCGACGGAAACGCTCAACGCGCTCGGAATCATAACGAACCAGGAAAAAAGATTCGTATTTTTTTCGGAAAGATTAGCTAACGCGGTTTCCAAACGTATCGGTTCATACAGAACCGCTTCCAGAAGTTCGAGAACGGAATTGAATAAATCTTTCAAGAATTTTTACCTAAGAGCATGCGGAAGAATCACAAGAACGGGGGAGTTCCTAAATTCTTTGAAGAAAATTCTTTCGTTCGAAAAGGAATCCAACTTCGCACCCAACATCATAAACAAACGGTCAAAAGGAGATTCCTCCTCTTCGTAAAGGGGAATTTCTCCGTCGTATTGACAAAGCCTCGATAATTCTTCAAGCGCCTCTTGTCTTCCGCCGATTTCATCCACAAGTTTGTTGCGGAACGCGTCTTGTCCGGAATAAATTCTTCCTTCCGCCAATCCCTGTACCGACTTTACGGTTTGATTTCTTCCTTTTGCGACGTCCTGAACGAATTCCGTGTAGGTATCGGAAAGCATCTTTTGTATCATCTCGTCTTCTTCGGGAGTGGAATCTCGAAACAAGGAAAGCGAATCCTTATATTTCCCTTCCTTATAAGTACGCATCTTTACGCCGTATCGATCCAACAAACCCTTGATATTCGGGGCCATCGCGATCACCCCGATAGAACCGGTGATCGTTCCCGATAACGCGAATATTTTATCCGCTGCGGAAGCGATGTAATATCCTCCCGAAGCCGCCATATCCTTCATCGACACGACGATCTTTCGAGTCTTTCTCAGGCGCATCAATTCGTTATAAATTTCCTGAGACGCTCCGACGGTTCCTCCCGGAGAATTGATTTCGATTAAGATTCCTTTAATATTAGGATTATCTTCTATATCTCTCAGCTTCTGCAGAATCGTTTCCGAACCGGTCGATTCGAAGGTAGAATGTCCGGAATGGATCTCGCCTTCCACTTTGATGAGCGCCGCTCCGATCGGTGCGGTGCTAAAAAAGGTTCCTCCGGAAGTTCGGGAGTATTTGGTGGTACTCGTCGCAAGGGATATATTTACGAGTCCGATGAGAACGGACAAAATGGTGAGAACAAATGTGATTGCTAGGGCAAGTCGGTTTCTTTCCACAGTTGAGATCAGATTCTTCCCTACAAGCGGTGTCAATGAAATAAGGGGCGAAAGCCGTATAGGGGAAACGTGGGGAGTTCCCGCAAATTTTCCGAGTTACGGACGATTCGGTGAATTCGGATGGACCCCCCAGCTTTCTCCGACGAATCCGGGGACAGAAATGAAGATCGCCGGGATTTCGGTTCATGTAGCCAAAATAAGACATAAACCGAGCCGCTTCCCCCGCCTCACCGCTAACCTCATCCGTTGTCCAGGATGTCCTTCCGTGTTTTGACGTGGAGTTCCCGCAATTTCCCCGTTGACACGAAAGATCGCCCTCAAAGACTGACCAGTCAGTCAGAAATTTATGAAATCACTCATAGAATCGTTCATCAAAAATCGCCTCTTCATGTATTTAGGAATGACCTTTATCTTCCTCTCCGGAATCGTCTCGCTCCTCGGTTTGCGACGGGACGCCTTTCCGAACGTGGACATGAAACAAATGGTGATCTCCACCAAATTTCCGGGCGCCTCCCCCGCAGACGTCGAACTTAGAGTCACATATCCGATCGAGGAACGATTGAAAGAGATCGACGGAATCGACGAGATCCGCTCCTTTTCCCGGAATTCCGTCTCGGACATAGACGTACGCGTCAACCTCGAAGAAAAGGATCCCGAAAAAGTATTAAACGAAATCCGACGGGCGGTGGACAACGCCATGTCCGATTTTCCTGCTCAAGTGACGGAAAAACCGAAAATGACGGAGCGAAAATCCGGATCGTTTCCGATCATAGAATTCTCCGTTTTCGGCGGCAAGGACGAGATCGAACTTCATACTACCGCCGAATTCATAGAATTGGAACTGGAAAAAATACAGGGGGTAGCGCGCGTAGACGTTTTTGGCAAACGCGATCGTGAATGGCATATATTAGTAAATGCGAATAAACTAAAACAATACTCTCTCGAACTTCACGACATCACTACGACCATCCGCAACAGGAATATAAATCTACCGGCCGGGTCGGTGGATTCGGAAAACGCATTCGATCTAAGAATCGACGGAGAATTCAAAGATCCTTCCGAAATAGGAAAAATTCCCACGCGGACGAACGAGATTTTCTCCACCGTAAAATTGGCGGATCTCGCGAGAGTGGAGGACACGTTCGAATATCCCCGCTTCCTCGCCATCGCAAACGGAAAACAAGGGTTGACACTTTCCGTAATCAAAAAGGAAAGAGCGGACGCGATCGAAGTCGCCCAAAACGTCCACAAACGCCTGGAAGAACTTTCCAAAACGTATCCTTCGGGAATGAAGACTTTCATCCTAAACGACGAAGCCAAACGAACGAAAAATCGACTGAACGTGGTCACTTCGAACGCACTGATAGGATTCGCGATCGTCTTCGGAATCCTATTTCTGTTTTTGGATTTTAGAACGGCCACCCTTACTTCGCTTTCGCTTCCGTTCTCGATGTTGATGACCTTCTCGGTCCTTCCTTTTTTCGACGTTTCGTTTAACATGATTTCGATGATGGGGCTCATCATTTCCCTCGGTATGTTGGTCGATAACTCCATAGTCATCTCCGAAAACATCTATACATATCTCGCGGAAAAGAACGATTCGTTCACGGCTTCCCTCCGGGGAACGGTCGAAATGATCATTCCCATTTTCGGATCGTATCTAACGACCGTAACCGCGTTTTTGCCGATGCTCTTTATGACCGGGATCATGGGAAAATTCATCTGGGAAATACCGTTAGTCGTCATCGTCGCTCTCACCGCGAGTTTGGTGGAATCCTTCCTCTTTCTTCCCGCGAGAATCGCCGCATTCGCAAAAACTCCCGATCAGATGAAGATCAAAAGCCCGTTTCGCAGGAAGATGGATTCCATTTTCGCATCCCTCGAAGATCGATTCTCGAGACTCGTTTCCTTCAACATCAGACATAAAAAAAGTTCGTTCGCCGTAATCCTCCTCCTCGTCTTCGGATCCTGCGGAGTAATGTCGCAGATGGACTTCATTCTCTTTCCGAAAGAGGACATCGAGATCATCATGATCAAGGCAGAATTCTCTCCGACGTCGCGCATCTTTCAAACGCGCGAGAAGATGAAGTATATGGAGAACGTCGTTCAAAAGATTCCCAAAGGAGAACTGGTAAGTTATTCGACCAAAATAGGAGTACAACAAACCGATCCGGACGATCCGCTTTCCCGTTTCGGCGAAAACCTCGGCGTGGTTCTGATTTATCTTACCCCGGAATCGACCCGTAAAAGAAAAGCATCCGAAATTCTAAAATCCATCGAAGCGGATCTCAGAAAAACTCCGGGAGTCAACGAACTCTTTCTGGAGGAATTCGGAAACGCTCCTCCGATCGGAGCTCCCATCACGATTTCCATCCAGGGAAAAGATTACGAAACTCTAAAGAAGATTTCCAACGAACTTCAATCTTTTCTAAAATCGATTCCGGGAGTATTTTCCGTCCGCGACGATTATCGTTTCGGTCGTAAGCAGATGTACATTCAACTCGACGAAGGTTTGGAAAGTTTCACCGGAGTATCGACACTTTCGGCGGCCAACGGTTTACGCGCCGCATACGACGGTGAAAGAGCAGGAACGGTCCGAAAAGGAAGAACGAAAATCTATCTGAGAGTTCTTTACGACAAGGACTTCCGCAAAAACCCGAACGAGATAAAAACTATTCCTCTGAGAAACAAGGCGGGCAACATCACCAACTTGGCGAAAATCTCCAAGATGGATCTGATCGAATCTCCGGAACTTCTCGCTCACAAGGATTTTGAAAGGGCCATCACGGTAAACGGCGACGTAAAGTTGGATCAGATAACGGCGCATGACGCGAACCAAAGGGTCGCGGACGAATTCAAACCGCTCATCGAAAGACAATACCCCGGCGTATCGATCTCTTTCGGCGGAGAGGAAAAAGACACACAAAGATCGATGACCTCTCTTGCGAAAGCGGGTTTGATCGCCATCTTCGGAATTTTCGGAATTCTCGCTTTGACGATACGCAGTTTCTGGAAACCGGTCCTGATCCTAAGCACGATTCCTTTGGGAATCATCGGAATCGTGATCGGCTTTCCGTTGTCCGGAAAATCGATCAGCTTTCTCGCGATGATCGGAATCATCGGTCTCGCGGGAGTTTTAGTCAACGCATCGATCGTTCTCGTGGATTGTATCGATTCGATCCGAAAAAATTCGAACGCGACTATGGACGAAATTCTAATCGAAGCGAGTCAAAGAAGATTCAGACCGATCCTTTTGACTACGTTGACGACAGTCGCCGGTTTGTTACCTACGGCGTACAGCGTGGGCGGTTCCGATCCCGTACTCATTCCTATGACGTTGGCCTTGGGCTGGGGATTGGGTTTCGGAACGTTAGGCAGTCTTTTATACGTTCCCGTTACTCTTTCGGTGTTCAACGACCTAACCTCTAAATTCAAAAGGAAACCGGCCGCACAAAGGAAATAAGTTCTTGTCTAAAACGGCTAAGACGAGCGCGGAAACGAACGAACCGGGAAAGAAATATTTTCCCGGTTTCGGGGCCTATTATCCCACATCCGGAAAGGAATCCAAAAAATCGCAGGAAACGAAAAACAAACTTTTGGAATCGACCCTTCTCGTTTTCGGAAATAAGGGCTTTCACGAAGCGAGGGTCGAGGACATCACTGCGCAGGCCGGATTCGCCAAAGGGACGTTCTACGAACATTTCAAAAGTAAGGACGATCTCATCTATATCCTAATCGACTACGCCGCGAGAAAGGATCTGGAAATCGCAAAATCCCTTTTCGCACGTTGTACAAGCTCCGTCGATATACGGGAAAATTTTCTGAAACCTATCCTACACGAAATCGAATCGAAGAAGGAACTTTCCAGGGTGTGTTACCAATTTCTCACGAACGAGATCATGACCAAGGACAAGTTGAAATCCAAAATCGAATACTACAACCGTCTGTATCATCGGTATCATTTGAAGATGATCCGAATCGGACAAAATCGTAATTATCTAAGCAAGGATTTCGATCGCGAGGAGATTTTCGTACTTTTCCGTTATATGACGGACGGTTTCGGAATCAATCAGGCGTATTCCCTGATTCATACGCGGAAACCGGAAATTCAAATCGACTCCGTTTTGAAACTATTCGACCGTTCCTTGCTCGTCGTTTCCTGAACGAATCCGCTCCGCGTATTAATCCCAAGTCGTTTAATAATCCTGTCTGTAAATCGAACCACCCGAAACGTTTTCAGGAGAGGAAGTCCCTGTCCAAAAGTTGGCTTGAAACTGGAGATAAACCGCTCTTGAATCCCGGTTGTCCGTCGTATGCAGGAAATAATGTTTCGCCGAATTCGTATGCATCTGTTGGAAGAACAACTGGACCTTATACAGATGATAATCTCCGAGAAGATTGATTCCCGCCCAATAGATGTAATACGCTTCTCCCGGATCGAAACTCTGGTTCTGATTCCAATCGCCTTTTACGAACTCGAACTTAAAAACCGGCATGATGTATTTCGATTCGTAAAGATGAATGTTGTAACCGATCGTACCGTGATATCCCATAACTTGATTGGCGGCCGAACCGGAGAATTTGCTCCAAGCTCCGTTGAGATAAAAACCCTTCCACGTAAACGTCATGTCGTAGGTATGGCCGACGATTCCCAGATTGGGACGCCCGGGTGTGGTGACGGAACGGTCCGCGAGATAATCGGAATGTAGTCCCGTAGGATCGGAGCCCCCCGTCGGAGTCGTTTGCTGGAGGATCAGTTTCGGAGCGGCTTGATTTTTATAAAGATATTCCAACGGAATCGGCTGCGCCGTTTTAACCTGCGTAGTTTGTGCGAGACCGGCTCCGAAGGACAACTTGGCGTCGTTCTGAAAAATTTCGTCGCCCTCCACCCAACCGATATCCTTGTCCGCTTTGACTAGACCGCCGAAGACGTTGTATTGAATTCTACCGTAATAAACGGGAGCGAGGAGTTGCGGAAGATTTTGTCTGGTTGCCGTGTTGTCTTGTCTTCTGCCGTAACCGTAATCGCCTCCGCCTCCGTGACCGTTTCCGATGAAAGCATGGACGGAAAGATGTCTCGTATATTTTTTATCGATCAATTCCAAAGGATGGAACGCGATCATGGCTCCGATATCGAACTGCGGAAGAACGTTGGTGATCAAAGAACGTTCCAAATAAACGAAGTTAGCCGAACTCTGGATATATTCCCTGTTAAACGGAACGTTGATCTGACCAACGGTGAAACGCGAACTCATAAACGGAATGTTCAGCCAAACAACCGCTTCGTGGATCAAACCGCGCGAATCGTTTAGCGTAACGTCTTTGACGTCGCCGGAGGTTTTATCCTTGGTCAACTTCAGGAATTGGCTGTTCAACGCGTTTTCCAAACGCAACTGAGTGGCGAAACCCCACCACTTCGCGCCTTGATAAAAGAATCCTAGTCTCAATCTTCTAAAGTTGGCGTCTACCGTGTTAAAATCCTCGTTTCCGGAAAAGGGTGATTCTTTGCTGCCGCTTACGCCTCGGAATTGTGTTCTTGCAGCGATGACCAATTTTTCCTCGTTCAACTTATCGGGTCTATGTCGGAAGTGATTGGGAAGTTGCATCTCCTTTCGTTCTGGAAAATTCTCCCGAACGAAGGAATCGATTTTGGTCCGGTTCGGACCGGGTTTCGTATAAATCAAACCCGTCTCGTTGTCTTCGTAAAATTCCTTTTTCGTATTTTCCTGGGCCTTCGGGTCCGGGGTGGAATTCGGTTTATCCTGCGACCAAAGCCCCGTTCCAAAAACGAATAAAACGCCGATGACGGAGATCCGCGCCAATCCGCATTCGATCGAGGGTTTCCGCTTTTTCATTTTTACTTTCATCTTACTCTGAAACCGGAATGTAATTTTTCCCGGCCGAACTCTCCTTTTGTAACCTGTTTGAGATGTATATTTCATTCAGGTTACAAAAGGATTAGGGGAATATTTCATTTCGATTACAAAAACCGAGTTTTCCACGGAAACGTTACGAAACGAAATCCGACGCGGATAAAAGACCGTGTTAGGCGCTTGGATAGTTTATACGACCTCATTTCTCGGAACGACGGATCGCACCGATCTTTTCGAAGCGAAGAAAACTTTACCGACGCAGTCGCAGGAAGAAGTGCAGGATGGCGGATATCATTCGAAATCCCGTTCGACGCGTCTTCGTATCCGATCGTCCGGAAGAGCGGAACTTCCGAACTTGTAAAAGATCGAATACTCGCTCCCGGTCGTACGAAAGTACACGCGGAACTACTTTATAAAAATAGAATATTCCCCGCCGGAGATCATCTCGCCGGATCGAACCCAAAGGGACCGTTTGATCGCGTTCCATGGCTCGTGCCGGTATTCTCGGAAAAAACGGAGAGATCGATGTAAAACCATTCCCGGGAACGGATCCTTCCCGGTCGCGGCGACTCCTATCCGGATACCGCGAATCAAGTCCGGACGAAATACGGGAAGTTAGGGATGGAAGCGGGGAAAATAGAAAATAGGATTTTTACGCCGTTTGTGATGTCGCTTAATAATGAATTACGGATTTCAGACGTTCCGAATCCCCGCTAAAACGACTCTTATCCGCAAAACCTCCGCCCGTATCGATCAAATCCAGATAACCGTCCCTAAAAAGGGAAAGGTCTTTTTGCGGAGAGGGCGCTTTTTTACCGGAAAGATCGGATAACGACGCTAAGGCGAATATTTCAAACGCCAAGTCTGAAATATAAATCCGATTGAGATCGAGAGCCTCCGCGTCCGAATTCGCAAGGATTTCCCGAAGCAATTTGGATTTTTTGCGGATCGTCTCCGCCGCGGGAGATTCGAAATCGGTGATATCTTCCGTATATTGAAAAAACGCTTTGGCGACCTTTTCTCGTTTAAAACCGCGTAACACGTGTTCGCTGAGAAGCAGATGTGTTCCTTCCCAGGTTTCGTTTATGATGGAATCGTTATGTAACCTTGGAAGCGCGGAAAAATCGCCTACGATTCCGTTTCCGCCGAGGACCAAAATCGAGTTGTACGTGATTTCCGTCGAAGTCGAGGAACATTTATATTTCAACAGAGGGGCCAAAACTTCTCCTGCGAGTTTCAGAGAATCGGGAGTGTGGATATGACGAAATACGGACGCGAGCATCGCCGTATGTTTCAACCGTTGATCGCTTAATTGCTTTAGCAAAGAAGAAAATTCTAATATTTTACTTCCATAAGCCGTCCTGAATTTCGCGTATTCGTAGGCTTCCATCCATGCCCTTCTCGAAATTCCGGAGGCGGCCAAAGAAACGTGAAGTCTGGAAATTCCGATCACGTATTTGATCAGATTCGCGATCCCGTGCGCGGGTCTTCCCAAGGCCTCGGCCTCGACTCCGTCGTAGACGATTTCCACGGTAAGTTTTCCCCGGGAACCGATGATGTCTTTCTTACGAAGAATATGATGTCCGTTTAACGTACCGTCGTCTTTGATCCTCGGAACCAAAAAAAGCCCGATCGTACTCGAATCCTCGACGCGCGCTGTCGTAACCCAAACGTCCCCCGGATTGGAGCAGAACCATTTCTCTCCGGTTAGAATCCATTTTCCGTTCTCCCGTTTTCTCGCGATCGTACGGTTTGCGCTGACGTTCGAACCTCCGACGCGTTCGGTCACATATTGACCCGCCATAAAATGAGAGGAACTTCCCTCTCCTGCGACCATCGTCAGGAATTTATCCTTCTGTTCCGGAGTACCGAGCGCTTCCAAAACCTTGATCATACCTTCGGTCATCGCAAGCGGACACGTTACGCCCCCTTCTCCGTTTTGATTGGACAAATAGGTAAGAGCGTAACGATGAAGGTCCGTAAACGGATGTTTCCAAGAGGAATGATAATTTAGATTCACGATTCCGTAGTCATAGGAAATTTTTCTGGAAAGTTTTTGTTCGTTGGAATACACGACTTGATCGATACGATTTCCGGTGCGGTCGTATTTGACGATCTCACCGTATTTTCCTTCTTTGTGGGAAGCGTCGGTCAGTTCGTCCAGAATTCCGCCGACAAGAGAACCGTATCCGGAAAGATGATCGATCATCGCCTTTTTATGCGCAGCGTCGTATCCTTCGGAATATTTCTCTACGACGGTTTGCAAAACCCGATCTTCTTCGTAGAAATTTTTTCCCCGATTGCCCTTATAATCGGAAATGTCGAAACTTGCAAGCGCTGGATTGGTGGATTGATTCGACGGATATTGCATGTGATTCTCCGGTTCCTTCGGTCGAAGGATCGTATTGTATTTGGAATTCGTAAATACGATTCTTTGGAGAGTATAACCCGGCCCGGTTTTTGGGGCGAGCGAAAAAATCGCAACCGATCAAGCGACGCTAACGTGTAAAAGACGGACGATCGGGATCGACCGATATAAGTTTCCGTAGGACTAAAACGGTCGAAGTTTCGAAACGATACGCGAGAGAACGATCCGTTGTCAGATCGGAATCTCGCCTATCGAGTGTTCGGTGAACTGGAGTTTGAGGATTTTATCCCTGAGTTTGGAAAGTAATTCCGAATCCTCTATCTTAGAACCATCCGCCGTTTGAAGATAGAAGGAATCATACGCATAATCGGCGCTAGTCGAAACGCGGAGATATCGCACCTTAAGATCCGACTCCAGAATGATCTGAAGAATTTTATATACCAATCCCACCGAGTCCGGCATACGCACTTCCATGATCGTAACGTCGGCGAGATCGGCGTTGTCGAACATCACGGATCGATTGACGATACTTTCCGGAGCGGGTTTTCTAGGATTCCAATCGGTCCTTTGAAACGCGATACTTTCCCGTCTTAAATTACCCGAAGAGATCGCCTTCAATTTCGACTCGAGACGTTCCAATTTTTCGGAAGGTAAATTCCCTCCTCCGGCGGAATCGATCACCTGAACGGAGTTGATCCAAAATTCGCCTAACGTATAACTCTTCATACCGAGAAGACTCAAACCCTCCGACGAAACTGCGCAGGAAAGATCCAGAAGAATTTCAGGACGATGAACCGTAACGACATCGATCGTCACGAAGGCCGGATCCTGCTCCGCCTCGAAAATCATACCGATGGATTCGTTTCTCGCCAACAAACCTACCGCTTTAAAATTCTTTAATATTTTGCGGTTGGAAACCGTGTTCAAATAGGAGGAAGGAATCACCTCGTCGGCAAAACGGATGACCGCCTTGGAAATATCCTCGTCCAGGCCTTCCTTGGAAATCAGATACGTTTTCAGATTGTCCAATTGTACGTCGCGCTTCGGAGAATCGTCGGGAGCGTTTTTGGAATCGTTTACGAGATACGGAATCGTATTCAGATAAAGAGTGTTTAGTATGGAACTTTTCCAATTCGTCAAAACGCCGGAACCGACGGACTTCGTGTCGATCACGGTAAGAATATAAAGTTTTCTTAATCTTTCCCGACTTCCGACCGTTCTTGCGAAATTGAAGATCAACTTAGGATCGGAAATGTCCCGCTTGGAACTCAGCTCGGACATAAGGGTGTGTTTTTCCACGAGGAAACGGCAAAGATCCGTATCCTCTTCGCTCAAACCGAGGCGATCCCCCACGGAGACGGCGAGTTCGGCTCCGTATTCGGAGTGATCTCCCTCTTTGACCTTCCCCGCGTCGTGCAACAAAACGGCAAGAGCTAGAAGTTCCGCCTTGGAACATTCGTCGTATGCCTTCTGTACTTCCGGATCCGGAAATCGTTTCCGGTCCAACACGTCCAGTTCGTGAAGAATCAAAAGAGTATGTTCATCGACCGTAAATTCATGATGGTAACTGAAGAGCGGAAAATTCGTACAGGCTCCGAACTCGGGCAAAATCGCACCCAGAATTCCGGATTCGTGCATCAATTTCAGAACTCGTCCTCTCTCCTTCGGAGTTCTCAGGATCTTTAGGAATTCCTCGTTTACTTCGGGGGAATATTTGAAGTCGTCGTCCAAAAAATTGGAAGCGAAACGAAACTCGTTGAGAAGGGTTCCCGATACCTGCAGATTCCTTTCCTGAATCATACGAAAAGAGAGCATAACGTCCCTGTAAATCGTATGAGGATTCGTGAATATAGTTCCGATCACCGGCGGAAAAACCGTGTCCCCGATCCTGAAAAAGTGGAGATTTTCGTACGGAAAACTCTCTCCTTCCGAACTTTTTCTTTTTTCTATGATGGAATCCAGATACGTTCTGATGATAAAGTAGATGTTCTTCTGGTGTTCGTAAAGAACGTGCATGAATTTTTCGACGGAGGAAAGTTCGGACTTGGTTCCGAAGCCGAGGTATTCGGCGACCTCCTGTTGCAGATTGAGATCCAGACGATCCGTTTTTCGTCCGGTCAAAACGTGCATCGCGATGCGGGTCCGTAGTAGGAAGTCGTACGCTTCCTGGAGCAGTTGGATTTCCCCTCTTTGAAAAACGGGCAGGATAGAAAGTCCTCCGAGAGAGGGAAGATTGCGGACCGACTTTTCCATCCAGAACATGTATTGGATATCGCGCAACCCGCAAAGATCCGTTTTGAGATTCGGTTCGCTTAACAAAATAGGGCGTTCTTCTTTGAGGAATCGCGAGGAAAGAATCTCTTCCTTCGTTTCGTTGTAGTATTTGGTGCGTTTTTCGGGGAGTTTCTCGAGGAAGTCCGCTTTAAACTTTTCGAATAAAGCCCTCGAACCCGCCAAAAATCGAGAGTCCAAAAAAGCGTGATAAGAGGACATATCGTCCAAATAACGGAAACATTCCTTGATCGTTCTACAAGCGTGTCCGACTTCTTTGCCGGAATCGTAAAGATAGGTGTTGATCTTCGAGATTACCGCCTCGAGTCTTTGTTCCTTGATTCCGTTGTGAAGATAAAGAAGATCGATATCGGAATGGGGAGACAATTCCATTCTTCCGTAACCGCCCATCGCGACCAGACAAAGTTCGTCGCCCGACTTGAACTCCACTCCGGAAGTTTCAAACCGGGAAAGTATGAAGGAATCGACTATATGCGTAAGTTGCCGCGAAACGAGACGTCCGCCGACGTTTTTGCTTTTTTCCAAAAGCCTTTGAAAACTATACGCGATATCGAGTTGAAGAGGCATATATTATAAAAATGTAAACTACTTTTTAGAACGAATACGACCGCTCGTATGTAAAGAACACCGACGTCGGCTCGGAGGAAAAACTACTTCAGCTTATCCCCCGGTTTCGCGTCCTTATGGGGAACGAAAAGACTCAAACCTTCCCCTTCTCCGGAAGCCAACAACATCGCTTCCGAAATTCCGAACTTCATCTTTCTAGGCTTCAGGTTGGCCACGACCACAACGTTCAAACCCTTAAGATCTTCCGGTTGATAAGCGACTTTGATTCCCGCGAATACGTTTTTGATTCCCAATTCCCCGAGATCCACTTTTACGTTTACGAGTTTATCCGCGCCTTCGACCGGTCCGGCCTCGACGATCCGTCCCACGCGCAATTCGACTTTCGCCAGATCCTCGACGGAAATTTCTTCTCTCTCCGAAACGTTCGAAGAGATTGGGGCAGCCTGGGAACCTTCCTCAGGTTTAGATTGGGTAGGAATCGATCGTTTATTTTCTTCTAACATAGTCGTTATCGCCTTTTCATCCACTCGTTTCGTGATCATCTCGTACGGATTCACTTTCGTTTTTTCTAATACTTTGGACAAGTCCAGATCCTCGAAAACCGGTTGATTACCAAGGCCGAGAAGTTTATAAATCTTTTCGGATATTTTCGGGACCACGGGATAAAGATAAACCGCCAAAAAACGACTCGCGTTCAAAACCGTCGTTACGACTTCCCTGGTTTTTTCCGGATCCTCTTTTACGAGTTTCCAGGGAGCATTGTCGTTGACGTAACGATTGACTCTGTCCCCGAGACGGGCTATCTCCCGCATCGCGCGCGCGTAGTTCTTGCTTTCATATGAGTTTTTTATGATATTCGAAATCGTATCCTCGGAGTTTCCGACTTTTACGGGTTGGAAGATCAACTCGTTCAACAACTCCTTCCCTTCCGAAGAAACGACGCCTAACGTTCTGTTTAGTTGGTCGAGGATTCCGGTGGAAATCCTCGAAACGAGATTGACCAAATTGCCCACTAAATCCGAATTGACCCGAGCCGTATAATCGTCGAAGGAAAAATCCAAGTCGTCCATTCCCGGACCGAGTTTACCCGCGAGATAAAAACGGAGGTGTTCCGGATCGAGATATTTGGCGTAGGTTCCCGCGTTGATGAACGTCCCTCTGGACTTCGACATTTTTTCGCCGTTGACCGTGATGAAACCGTGGACGTGGACGCGACTAGGAGTGCGGTAACCGCTTCCGTTCAACATCGCCGGCCAAAACAAAGTATGAAAGTATAATATATCCTTCCCGATAAAATGGACGATCTCCGCGTTTTCGTTTTTCCAAAACGAATCGAACTTAGCGCGATCACCTTGGAAAAAATTCAACGACGCCGCCATATAACCGATGGGAGCGTCCAGCCAAACGTAGAAATATTTATCCTCTTCTCCCGGAATTTTAAAACCGAAATACGGCCCGTCTCTGGAAATATCCCAGGCTTGTAGTCCCGCTTCGAACCATTCCCGAAGTTTTTTACGAACCCCGTCCACGACGTGTTCTCCTTCTTCGATCCAGGTTTTGAGGAACTCCTGAAACTGCGACAACTCGAAAAAGATATGATCGGAATGTTTGGGAACGGGAGAGGTTCCGCACAAAGCGCAATGCGAATCGATCAGATCCTTAGGACCGTACGTCGCACCGCAGACTTCGCAACTGTCTCCGTACTGATCCTTCGATTTACAATTAGGGCACGTGCCTTTGATAAAACGATCGGGAAGAAACATCCTGTCCTTCTCGCAATAGGCCTGTTCGATGCTCGTGCGGGAGATATGTCCCTTCCGTTTCAGTTCGGAATAAATTTCTTCGGAGATGATACGATTCTCTTCCGAGTTTGTGGAATGATACCGATCGTGTTCTATTCCGAAAGCCTGTAGATCGCGAAAGTGTTCCTGATGAACCCGTTCGATCAATGTTTCGGGGGTGATTCCCTGATTTCTGGCCGCGAGCATCACCGGAGTACCGTGTGTGTCGTCCGCGCAAAAAAAATAACAATCGTTTCCGATCGCCTTTTGATAACGGACCCAGACATCCGCTTGAATGCCTTCCAGAACATGACCCAAGTGAATCGATCCGTTCGCATAGGGAAGCGCGGAAGTAACCAATATCTTTCTTTTCGGAGAAGAGTTGTTCACAAAAGTCAGGTTCTTAAAATTTAGGTCAAAATCAACGTCTTTCTTTTCGGATTTTCATTGCAAATCCAATGGTTAGGATAGAATTTTCTGAAAACCTGGAGGAATTTCCAATGCCAATCGAGAATCTTTCATCCCTTGCAAGCAAAGTTCTGCCGGGGCATGAATTTTACGAAAAGTTCAGAGAGGAAATGGATCCTCAATCGGAGATATTTCAGCTTAAGTTAAATTACGCCAAGGTTCTCGTGAGCGTTTGGTCTTACTCTTGTATGGCGGACGGAATCTTTCATCAAAAGGAAGGAAGTCTCGTAGGTCAGATGGTCAAGGCCCTTTTCGAAGAAGGATGTATTTTCTACGATCATCAATCCGACAAAACGGACATCATCGGAGAATTATCGGAAGTATTCGAAAATCCTCTTCCCGTAAAAACGATCCGCAACTTTTCGGAAGGCAATCCGATCATGGCCGCGGGTTTTTACGAAGACGCCTGTGTGATCGTTTCTATGGACGGCGGGTTGACCAAAAAGGAAAAGGAATTCCTGGACGATCTCGCGAAAGAATTGGAAATTTCCGCTATGGATAAAAAGAACATCGAAAATCGAATCATCGAAAAAAAGAAGTAAACGCCTCGATTGAAAAACGATCCTATCCCCTTTCCGGCTTCGTTGAGAACCGAAGATTTACGCATCGATCTGAAACGTATAACTCGCATTAGGTTGTGCGCGGTGCTCGATCTATAACGTTCGTATGAGTTGGATCTGGGAAATTCTGTTTTATCTGCTCGTAGTCTACGCGGGTCTGCAGTTCGCGATGTCGGGGCCGGTGATCCAAACGATCGTCAATTTTCTTTCCTTCCGTCATTTCCGATTTCGTTGGACCTCATCTGGAATTCTACTCCCCGTATTTTACGTGATCGCGAAAAACTGCACCGTCGAATTTCCTGGAATCCTGAAAACCGACCAAGTCCACGCAAGGATTTCCTTTCTCAGCCTAAAGATCGACGTTTTCTCTCTGTTTCGGGGAAAGCTGACGATCCCTTCTTCCATATTCAAAAACTTTCATATGGATTATACGAATATAATCAGTCCGCACAAAAAGATAGGATTGATGCCCAAACGAGGAAAAATCGTATTCAAAAATATGAAAATAGAAAACGGTTCCGTTTCCATCGTCGATAAAACGCTGACTCCCACGTATTCCATACAACTTCGGGACGTCGCGATCGAAGGCGGTTATATGGATTCCGGTTCGCCGCTTGAAATCCTATTTCGAACCAAAAGCGGGAGTTGTAGGCTCGGAAAACGGGGCAATCTAAGGATCGGCGTTTTGGGCGGAGAAACGAGAGGATTCTTATCGTTAAACGACATCACTTGGTCGGAATTGGCCGGATTACAGGTGATCCCGCTTCCCTTTTTGAAGAACCGGGTCCAGATCTACGTGGAGTTTAAACACATCGACGACGGGGAAACGATCGTGGAGGGAACGCTGATCCATTTTCCGCCGGACTCGGGCGATAAACCGGAACAGAGTTATCCGTTCCAATTTCGAATCCTTTGGAAGAATTACAATCTTCCCTTCGACCTGGCTCTTCGCGAATTGATCCTGGAACTTTTCTTAAATATAAAACTCAAAGGGGTGATGACGAGGGCGCTGCAGAGCGTCGCAAAAGGTTTATACGCCGTCATCGGAAGAAAACGCACTCAATAGATTTGGAATACAATAAATTCCTAATTTAGAATCGATTCAATTTCGGATCGGAACGAAAACCGAATCAGAAGAAATTCCGACATACCGGAAGCGATTACGATTCCGCAAATCCTAGGATTCGACCGAGCGACCAAGCCGCGACGACGATCATCCGGTCATCCGAACTTGACCCGCGCGAATCATTGTTGGATACAAAGAATATAACGGGTGCCCGTAGTACAGGGAATATTGGAGACCCCGTCGCCCGCCAAACCGAAGCCGCTCATATTATTCGTCCAGTCGTTGCAATTGCTCGCGTTCAGGCTCCAGTCGGAATTAAAACCGGACCAAAGATCCACGGCGGAAACTCCGGTACTTCCGTAGAGGGTGCTGAACGACAGTACACCGTTGTTGTCCGAGGTTCCGACCAGAACGTTCGTACCGTAATAGTAATAATTGGTGTTCTTTGCGATCGGCCAATCCGGCGAACCGGGGATTCTTCCCGGAGCTCCGACCAAAGCCTTGGAGAAAAAACTGGCGGAGGAATTGCAGGACGAATCGGCGCCTTGAATTCCGAAAGCCGCCCCTCCGTATTGTAGATTTCCTCCGCTGATGCGGACGACCTCGCGAATCATCTTATCGTTGTCCACTAGTTTGATCGTAAACGGAAGGGATAAGCCGATCGGAGCAACCGTCACATTCAGGGTGAAGGTTCTGTCGTAATAATCCGTGACCGCGGTCGGAACTGCGTCCGTTGCGGTTACGGAAACGGAGTCGGGATTTGCGAAATTCATATCGTAGGTATCCGGTCCGGGATTAAAATGATTGATTGTAGCCGTCGTGGAAAGACCGACGTGTGCCACCGAATCGGTTGAATCGATGGGTCCACTCAATGCGATGTTGAGGTTCAGAGCCGTGCCGTCCTCTTTGACGGAGATCGGATCCGCGACGGTTTTGGAATTGATCAATACCGTGACACAATAAACTTCCAGATCGAGAACATCCGTTGCGGTAGTTCCCGCAGGATTTTCAACTTGGCCGGAAAAAATTCTGCAAACGTGATCATTGGCCGAACTTTGAATGCTCAACGAATAGTTTTGATTTTGAAAGAGCGAACCCGTAAACTGAAACGACCCGTTTGCGGAAACGGGCAAAACTTCCTCGTTCAATCGAAGTGCGACCGTTCCGGAGATAAGCCCTCGCACGTTTCCCCCAAAACGAAAACTGGGAATCGAATACGATTCTCCAACGTCTTGCGCGATGGTGATCAAAGCGCCGCCCGGACCATCGAGTGAAAAACGCTTTGCCTCGGCACAAGAGAAAACAGATGCCGATAAAAAAATCAACAAAGAGTATTTATAAAAAGAAACGATTTTCATATAAAAAGGTACTTTAGCCTACATGCCTACAATTCTAACTACAAAGTGAATTACTCTTTTTGAAAGGATTCTTTTCGAGAAATGTGAGAGATCCTACACAACGATCAAAACGATCGAATCCTTCTTTAAAAAAGGAAATCGGAGGTCTCCGTCGAACTTCCATTTTTCAGAAATCCGACAAATTCCTCCGGTTTTATCCAGTTTTCGTAAGAGTTCCCGCACCCCACGATTCCACAAAGAATGAACGATGAGGTTTTTTATATGGAATGTGAATATCTCGAATCCAAATCCTCTTCCACTTCTTCCTCTTTATTTTTATAGTTGGG
The DNA here is from genome assembly GCF_004770155.1 of Leptospira gomenensis. GTDB lineage: Bacteria > Spirochaetota > Leptospiria > Leptospirales > Leptospiraceae > Leptospira > Leptospira gomenensis. The sequence continues at coordinate 20,971 of NZ_RQFA01000046.1, forward strand.
AAGATTCATTTCCCGAAACGCCTTCGGGGAACTTTTTGTTTCCTTTAAAAAAGCGCGATGAAACGCGGAAGAAGAACTAAAGCCGACCGCCATTCCGATCGAAAGAATCGAACGATCCGGTTCCTCCAACAACATCACTTTCGCTTCTTTCACCCTGTGATGATTGATAAAAGAATTGAAATTCATCCCTACGTGTTCATTCAAAAAAGCGGACAAATGATGCACGGAAAGACCCATTTCCGAAGCCAAAGAGGGAAGTCGGAGCTCTTCGTCCAAATGGATTTTTTCATTCTGCATCAACTCATTGAGTTTATTTTCCACCTTTTCGAGATTCAAATCTTCTAGGAGAGAACGCTTTTCCAGATTTGCGTCGCGCTGGGACAGAGCTTTTTCGGAATCCTCGTCGAATTCGCCGTCTTCTCCCAGGTGAAATTCATCCTGAGTTCTCCGAATTTCATAAATGATGGGCACAAATTCGCTCAAAATAATCGGAGAAAGAATCAAAAAGTAGTGATTGATCGTGTTGATCGGCTCGATGATTTTCGCACCTTCAAAATAACGCACAACTTCCGAAAGTTTGATTACGAGCAAAATACTTACAGAAGGAAGAATTCGGATAAGATTTCCCCTGTTTTCCTGGGCCCGCATCGGAATCAAAATTTGGAAGAGCAAATAGGCAAAAAACAGGAAACTTCCCAAAGAAACCATCTCGGAGAGATTCGGAATTTTGAACTCATCCAATAAATCCCAAACCACCACGATCGCCGCCGTGGCCGCAAAACTCCGTAGAAGCAACTTTCTCAGGGCGGATAAATCCCCCGAAATCAACTGCGCATCTCCATTTTTTGCCGCAGTCGCCAAATGCATATAAAACAGAATGACAGTCACGGAAAAAAACGCATAAAGATACTGCGCCAGTTTCTTCGCTAGGGAATATTCCGTTATGAAGATCGTCGCCGTAAACGACCAAAACAGAAAAGCCATTAGGAAAAAAAGCGCTGGGGTGAAAACTTTTTGGTTCCTGTCCCTTTTGAAAAGCCTGAACGCAGCGATGATAAAGTAAAGCATCGCCGCTATTGAGTAGTATTTAACCTCTTCCACATCCGAATCCTTTGTAAGTAGTTATTTATGTATTTTTCCCAGATACTATGTTAACAAAGAATTTACGAGCCTTTGCTCATTTTTTTATTTTTTTGGATTTATAACTTGTGAGTTCCTGAAAAAAAATCCCGGTCTCGATTTTTAACGGAGGAAAGAGGAAGAATTTGTCTATTTCCCCGAACTTGTCGATTCCTCAAAGTGTTAAAAAAATGCCGATTTTTATCTTCCCGAATTATAGAAACGCTCACAGAAGGACAACAGACAGAAACGCATCTTTCACACCAAAAACCGATTTTCTTTCCTAAAAAGTGCAAACACGTATGCTTCCCCAAAGAGTGAAACCTTACTTGAAATACTTTGGTAAATCCGTTTAAATTCAGAGCCCGAAAGACATACTTTTCCCATACTACGAACTGATTTTGAAAAACTTCTGCATGCGCCTGACGAAGGTTTTCCATAAAGTTTTTTCCTCAAATTGCTTCAAGCTCTAACTTATAAACAGAAAATTCCCTATTTATATCTGGTGACGTATTTTAGATAAAAAAAGAGTAAATTCCTTTCAGAACGATTCAAAAATCGCGGATTAAAAATGTTGTGGAGGATCTTTTATGATCAAAACAAACAGAAAACAACATGTGAAAATAAACAAAAAAAATCGCTTCCATACTTCATCAATCCTGGGGCTTGGGCTGGTTGTTTCTATTTGCCTTTCCAACTGTTTAATGGGCGAAGGGAAGAAAGGAATAAATTTCTTTTTCCTACCGACTTCTACCGCCGGCATCGCCTATGCTCCCGGTGACGACGGTTCCGGTAGCATTCCGGTTCCTACGCCTCCCGTTACTCCGATCACGGCTACGAATGGTAACTTAAATTATACTTCTGCGACTACATTTTATGTAAGCAATACCGCGGGCGCAATCGGCTATTATGATATTTCCTGGTCTGCGGATAAGAACGGTTTTTACGAACTTCGCACGGGAACTTCCACTTGCTCCTCCGGAACGGTGAAGGCAAGCGGCGCGATCGCAAGCTCCACAAGCACCACCAATCGTCTCAACGCATCCGATTTGGGTGCGGGAAGTAGCACGGTCAAACTCTGTCTGTTGAGTCCGGATACGACCACTCTTTGGGATGACGTTTCGGTTACTGCGGTTCGGGACGACTCGGCCCCCTCCGTTTCTTTCAGTCCAGCAGGAGGAACTTACGGATCTTCGATTCCCAGCATCGGCCTGACCTGTACGGATACGGGCGCCGCAGGATGTTTGAAGGTAGCCTACCGCAATGATGGAACCGATCCCGGTTTAACGGCCACCGGTTCCGTTTCGAGCGGAACCGCATACAGTTCGGCATTTGCGGTAGCGAACAACGCCACAACGGACGTCAAAGTCGTAGCCGTCGATAAAGCGGGGAACGTAAGCTCTGTTTCCACAAGTCAATACGTCGTTTCCGTCGGAAATCCTACCATCACGATCAATTCCGTATCAAAGTCGGATATACGCGGAACCGACAGCTCGAACATCAATTGGAAATCCGACCTCGCCGGAACGTATGAATTCCGCATCGGGGGAACGAACTGCGCAGCCGGCACCAACGGAAGCGCTTTTTCCACGGCGATTACCGGTTCTGCGGCGGCCAACACGAATATCATCACGAATATTCCGGGCGCAGATCTGGCAGCGGGCGCCAATACGATTCGGGTTTGTCTGACCACCTCCGGAAGCAACGTGGGATCCAATTCGAGAACGATCAACCGGGATGACACCGCCCCTGCAATTTCTTCGATTACGATCGACGGTGGGCCTTCTGCCAGCACCGTGTCCAACGTTACGGTGAACCTAAATACCGATCACCTCGACTTCGTCTTCAGTGAAGACATGGACACGAGCCTCAAACCGCTTCCCAAACACTACGACACCGGAACTTCTCCCGCTACCCTCGTTCCTTGGCCCACCATCACGGGAACCTGGGTGGATGCACAAACCTACCGCGTTTCCTTCAACGGAAAACTTCCGGAATGGCATCTCTTCTATCATCTTTTTGATATGACCGCCGATCCGAAATTTAAAGACAAAGCCGGGAACGTAGTTGCGGGCGCATTTATCGCGAGCAATCAAATCAAACTTCTCTATAAAACGGAATCCGATCCTGCGGTGATCCGAATCACCGACACAAGACAAACCAGTTGTTTCGACGCCGCAGGAAATACGCTCGGTTCTTGTGCGACCACGGGACAAGACGCCGACAACAGCGTTCTCCCTTACGGTTTGATGGTTCCGAGCTCCGACCCGGCATATCCGAACGATATGATAACGGTGGATAACGTGACCGGAAAAACTTGGAAGACTTGCGGGCCCGGTTACGAATGGTCCGCCGGAACCTGCGTGGTCAGCGCGACTCCGGTTTCGTATCAAACCTGGTATGACGCGATCCCGTATTGCCTCCAACTGAATCTGAATAACTCAGGCGCGGGTTTTGCCGGAAAAACTACCTGGAGAGTTCCGACCCTCAAAGAACAAATGAGTCTGATGACCTACGAGGGAACCACCGGAAACGAAGGAATTCCTACCCTGGCCTTTCCGGGATTCGTTCGCAACGATTACCAAAGATACTGGACCATGACGAACGCTATGAGTTCCACACAACCCAACGTTGACTACGCCAACCCCGGACAATTAAGTATGGCGGTTCTGTCCAACGGAACATCCTGGGGAGCCTGGACGACTTCCGTATTCGGAGGCGGAACTCATACGAAACACAAAGTCAACTACGCGGGTTGGGGTACCTGGCCGAACAACTACATATTATTGACCATGTGTGTGGCGGATTAAGGAGAAACATATGAGAAAGTATATTAGAATTATCTTATTGTCTACGATGCTTCTTCTGTTGAAAGCGGAAGGTATTTCGGCGGTGACTCCGTTCGACAACCACGTCGATTTAGGAAACGGAGTCGTAGACGATCAAACCAACCGGATCCTTTGGAGAAAATGTATCCGCGGAAGAGGAACCGCGGGGTTAAACTACACCGATTGTAACACGGTAAGCGGACCCGCGAGAACGAGCAACTGGGCGACCGCACTTACGTATTGCAACGGGCTGAATTTCGGCGACGGTCGGGTTTGGAGACTTCCCTCGGTCAAGGAATTGTTTGCCCTTGTCGATCTTCAACGGGGAATCAACCCTCCCTACATCCAATCCACTCTGTTTCCAGATACGGACATAGGAAGATATTGGACTTCCACATCCTCGTTCCCAAACGGCAACAGCCCGAGCAACTCGGGAAGCAATGATCCGAAACAGTATCTCGAGGAATTGGGTACGAATAACGTTCAATACTTTACGATTCCCGCCAACACGAGATACCGTTCGATGGCGTACATCGTTGACTTTCGGACCGGAGGAATCGTGGAAAAAAGAAAATCGGATTCGGACGGTTACGTTCGTTGTGTAAGCGGTCCGTACTAAACGTTTCGATTCGTCCGCAAACTCGTCACATCAAACGAACGACGGCTTTGTTTGCGGATGAATGTTTCGTAACGCGGCAGGATAGAAAGCCGCGCTTTCTCAAGAGGGTTTCTTTTTCTTCTTCGTCAAATCAGCTTAACGTTTGAAACGGAAGGTCATTCCAAAACGAAAGAGGCGCCCAAGATAAAATCTATATTCTCGCGCGAAATGGATTCCAAACGTTCCCCCCATTTAGCCATCGGAAGTTCCTTTTCCTCTTTTTCGATATAACTCAGTTGGGGAACGACCGTATAGGATTTATTGACCTCGTGCGTCGGCGAATCCGAAAAGGAAATCACGTTATGAATCACAGGAACGCAGTTGGTCTGACCCGAATCGCAATATTCCACTTTCTGTTGAACGTGTCTAACGTGGATATCCGCTTCTTTACCGATCAATAATTTCTTTTTCGGAAAAACCTTCTTCAACGAGAGAACCAATTCGAGCGCCTTAGTTAGGTTTTTTTCCTTTTCGGAAGGCAAATAAATCCTCTTAAAAAGCTCCTCTTGTCTTCTCTGAATACAAGGTTCTACTTCGGGATTAAACGATTCCGGATCCGGGGTTTTACCGCAAATTTCGCGGACGGATTTAGGAACGAAGGATTCTACGACGACCGTTTTTGCGGTCTGAATTTTTTCAAATTTGTTCTGACTTCCGGAATTCTGTTGTGTCTGTTGAGTACCGGCGCACGCAAACAGAAACAAAAGCGGAATGCAGAAAGGGATTCTATTTATCATATAAGTCGAAACAAGGAATTATCCCATTTTTTGAATACATTTTCCCGTTCGGTTTCCACTAACGGATATTTTCAAGTCGAATTTCGGTATTTTCACGTCTAAACGGGGATTCGAAACTCGGATCCGGCCGGCGAAGCAAAAACGATTCTGCTTACCGACGAACATACGTTCGACGACTCCATCCTGAAGAATTCAAAAATTATCATATAGGCGAAACCTTATAAAGCGGGAATTCTCGATCGCTTTAAACTAACAAACTTACATCGCTGAACTGTTTAACAGATCGAAACGTAAACTGGAGAAAATGATGAAGACGTCTGTATTGTTAAAAAGAATCGTCCTTATCCTAGGACTGGCCGTCGTAGGCGGATTGGGGTTTTTGTATCTAAAGTTCCCCGACATCGGCGAAAAAAAAGAGATCAAGATCGCTCATACCGAAGCACAGGTAAAAAGAGGAAAGTATCTGGTCGATAACGTAGCCGCTTGTATGGGCTGTCATACCGGAGACAGGGATATAAAAAAACTTTTTTACCCTGTGGAAAAAAACGCCGGAGCTGGATCGATGAGATTCGGAGAGGATAATTTCGGCGTACCCGGAACGTTCTATTCCAAAAACATCACACCCGCCGTAAGCGGGCTCGGAAATTGGACCGACACGGAAATATTCTACGCGATCACCGCCGGCGTATCCAAAAACGGAAATCCTTTGTTCACGCTTATGCCGTATACGAACTACTCGGAGATGGACGAGGAGGATATCTACTCCATCATCGCGTATCTAAGAACCATACCTCCCGTCGAAAACAAGGTGGAGGAATCTCACGCGAATTTTCCGGTGAATCTGATTTTGCGAACCATACCGAAAGCTCCCAATCTTAAGAAGAGACCGGACACTTCGGACAAAATCGCTTACGGAAAATACATTACAACTTTTGCAAGTTGTATCGACTGCCATAGTCAGCGTGACAAAGGTAAGTTCGTTCCCGGAATGGAATTTGCGGGCGGGGTAACATTTTCTTTACCGACCGGAGGAAAGGTCGTAAGTGCGAACATCACTCCGGATCCGAAAACGGGAATCGGAACTTGGACCAAAGAGGTTTTCATCGCGCGATTTAAAGCGAACCGACTCCGCGCTAAAGCAAATCCTAATATAGCTCCGGGAGAATTCAACAGCGTTATGCCTTGGCTGGAGTATTCGGGAATGACCGACCAAGATTTAGGGGCGATATTCGATTATCTTTCCAGCTTGAAACCGGTTGCAAATCCCGTTCAGGTTTTTCAAAAATAATCTGCTGAATTAGGGTTCTACAGGATGTATAGAGTTCACTATACATCCTTTCGACTTCCGACACAAACACCCTTCCACAGGGAATATTTTTCATAAAAATAAGGAAGGCTTAGTTACTTCGCATTAAAAAGCACCGAAATTTCGCACAAATAACGTACCCTTGCGACACTTTAGCCATTTTGCATCCCGTTCCATAAACAGGAATTATTTTATAAAATAGCTCGAAGCGTAGAATCGCTGTATATATCTAGCAATTATCGATTTATAACAAACGATGATAATAAACCAATAGTTGAGTATACTCAATGATAGCCATGAAACGCTCGCTCCGCCTTCAAATTATCTCGATCTATTCGTTGCTGACTGTGATCAATCTTACGTTTGTTGCGGTGATGATCTTCGAAAATCAAACCGATTTGTTGATCGATAACTTTACTTTGGAATCCGATCAGATCGCAAGAAAAATTTTAAAAAAAATAGAAGGTATCGAAGTTCAGAACTACGACGACCCCGAGAAATTGGCGGACATAGAGAGCAAACTTCTCAGCATCGGGATCGAAAATTTCTCGATCATATCCGTCGAAGATCGTTCGGTGGAAAAGTTCAAGATCAACTTGGAACACGGTAGCTCCTCTTCGATCACTTATCTCAAGAGTAAGCTGACCACCATCATCAATGCGAAAGAAGCCATCAACAGCTCTTACGATATCGAACTGGATTCCGAAAACTTCATCGTAAATCTTATCTTCTACCTAACGGAAAAAACTTTCCTAGTTTCGCAAGTGCGCGTTAAGGAAATTTTGGATCGACTCAACTCGCTCTATATCCAGTTGGGACTTCTGCTTTTATGGGGAGTTGTCTTCCACATTCTGTTCGGAATATTTTTATATCGAAAAATTTTCGTCAGACTATTCATATTGAAGGAAGTCAGCGAAACAATGTCCACGGGGGACCTTTCCGCACGCGCGTCTTGGAACTTTTCCTCGCAGGATGAATTGGATCTTTTGGGTAACACGTTCAACGGAATGGTGGAACGAATCGCTTCTCAGGTGGAAAGCCTGGAATATAAGAATCAACAGATTCAAACGGAATTGGAAATCGGCAAGAACGTTCAGGAATGCCTTCTTCCCGGAAAAAAAAGAAAATTCAATCTTATCACGGCGGATCTTTTTTATAAACCAATGCGCGAGGTCAGCGGCGACATCTACGATATCATCGAGATCAACGAGGAAAGAACCGGCTTCTTTCTCGCGGACGCGACCGGCCACGGGGTTTCCGCCGCACTGATCACTTCCATCATTCACTTCAATATAGAAAACATCATGAAGGAAACGGTTAATCCTTCGTTCATCTTCACGAGACTGAGCGAAAAACTTTTCGATACTCTACAAGGTTCGTTTTTCGCTACCGGAATTTTTATGTTGTTCGACAAGGAAGGTTACGCATACTTCTGCAGCGCAGGACACAACCCGATCTATTACTACCGCAAAAGTAAAGGAAAGATAGTAACTCTCAACTCTACGGGACATATCTTAGGAATCGGGATCCCCGAGGAGTATCAGGTTCTCAAAATCAAAACCGAACCGGGAGACAAGGTGCTCGTTTATACGGACGGCGTTCTCGACTCCACCGCACCGACCGGAGAACAATTCGGAGACGATCGCCTAGCGGAACTCTTCCAATCCAAAGTCAATATCGATCCGAAAGAACTAGTAAACGAAATCAAAACGGCAATCCATACGTTTGCGGATCACTTCCCCGACGACGTCACCTTCGGTATCATCGAAATACAATAAGGATATATGAGGAAGAGTCTTTTCATAGCCGTGGTAGGATTCCTACTGATTCTCCCTTTGGGGTTTATCGTATTGGAAACCAAACTCTTCGAACTGCGAATTATATTAGAAAGACGCAAAATTCTAAACTTCTCGTTCTCGAGCGAAATCTTAAGATCGAAATTCGAAGGGATCATTTCTAACAGGGAAAACATCAAAGCGGAAATGAAATTGAACCATCTTCAAAGCGCGATGATCAACAACTCCAAGGACACGGTGGATTTGGAACCTTCTTTCATCCACGAAACCGGCGCGTTTTTGATCAATTCGGTTCGTACTCTTTCACTCAAAGCGGGAATCAATCTGCATCTGAACTCTTCCAAGATCCGTCTTTTGGAACACGCATTCGCGTTGGAAAGAAATCAATTCTATAAGGAAGCGTATCGGACTTACGAAGAGTCTTTCGATCAGTTCGGAAAAACATCGGAAGAAGGCGGCTTCATCCAACTTCATCAGGGATTTTGTCTCGCGGTTCAGGGAGAATTCGATGCGGCGCTCAGACCTCTCCAGGAAGTAAGAGCCAATCATCCGGGAACCCTTCTTTCCAGCGACGCTGAAATTCTCATCTCGCTCATACTCAAGGCGAAACAAAGCGTCAAAGAAATCGAAACGAATCTGGACGATCCGGAAAAAAGAGCAAAGGCATATTTCGCCAAGGGCAATTACGCAAAGGCGCTCGAAGAAATCGAAAAGGCGAAACTCAACAGCCCGGAACTCAGTTATATCAAAGGTTATTCTCTCGAAAAAACGGGGAATCAACCCGACGCGATCAAAGAATACGCCGCACTCGCATTTTCGGAGAAAAACAAGGACATAGCCATTAAGGCGAACAGACGCCTTCTGATGTTGGGTTATTACTACAATGCGGGTTCCGATATCGCGAACCTATCGGATAAGAACGCGGAAAGGTTGGGAGATACCGCGGAGGCAAAGGAAATCAAAACTTCTTCCGAAAAGTTGAAACAACCGACGCGTCTTTTGGACCAATCCTCGGGTTTGGACGAAAAAAAAGATCCTCTCCTTGAGACCGACTTCGCGAAACAAAATCAAGCGGCCCTTCAAGAAGTGATCCAGAGATCCAATCAGTTTCTGAAAAAAGCGGAAGCACAAGTTGTAAAGGCGATGATTAAAATAACCGTAACCGATTCCAATCCTGTGTATGCAAACAGCATCGTAATCAACGGGGATCAGACGAAACTCTACTCCTCTCACTTCCCGATCACGCTTCCCACGTTTTCGATCGAGTCCATTTCCATGGATAAAAACGCCACTAAGAATTCGAAATTAATAATGTTAAAAGATTCTAATAAACAGTCCTTTTTAAGGGCTTCCGTAGACGACGATTCGATCACGCTTTTCGATAAAACTTCGAAGAAGAAGATTCCGATCAATTCTGCGATCAAGATCGAGGTGATCCAATGAAAAAAATAATTCTTATAATCGCTCTCGCGATTTTTTCCTTCGAGGCTTCCGCGCACAGGATCATACTTAAGTCCGGTGAGGAAATTTCCGGAAACGTTACGGAGAACGATCCTTCCTTGGAGGAGATCACGATTCAAACCGCTGACGGAGAGAAAAAGATCAAAAAGACCGATATTTCGGAAATGAGATTCGAAGAGGACGGAAACAACCTCTGTCTCGAAGTGGACGAGGATCCGAAACGAGTCTGCACGCACAAGATAACCCGAATCAACGCACAGACCGTCTTTTATACGACCGAAGGCGGAGATTATCTGCGGATCGCGATAGAAAGAATCAAATTCATGAAGATCACTCAACCTTCCCCGAGAATACTTCAGCAGTTGTCCAAAACGAACCTGAAATTCATCATATCATCGGAAACGGACGACGACGTATCGTCTCGGATTTCCATCCTCAACGACGAATCGATCATGGTCACACAGGACGAAAACGGATCTCCGATAATAGTAGAAAATAAGAATATATCAAAAATCGTATATAAGCTGGAGGACTTAACACCGAAAAATCCGGAAACCGCGCTCGGTGTTTGGGATTATCTTATTCCCGGTTATTATCTTACTAAGAAAAACTATCTGAAGTCCGGTTACACGCTCATGGGTCTGACCGGTTTGTTTATGGCGGGAGCCGCCTATGAATACTATGTGGGAAGCAACGTAAAGGAAAAACAACCCGTCCTGATTCCGCAGGAGAACGGAACCTTCTTCATTCTCGATCAGGACAATTCCGAATACGCGAAACACAAACAACTGAATCATTTTTTTCTGATATCTTTGACCTTGAACTACGTATTAAACACGGCGCTGATCACCTTCCCGGCGGTTTTTTCCATAGCCGCGACGGAAAGGCCGCTTCCTTATCTGATGGCCAAGGAACGAAACATCGAATTTAAAATGACTTATAACTTTTAGGAGAGTATAAACAAATGCAAAATACGAAGCCCGGCGGAACCTCCAAAGACGAACTTTTGGTTCAGGAAATCACCGATTCCCATGCGCAGGGAATGCTGAAAAAGAACATGGCAATTTTAAAAACGACCGGAGAGATCAGCCTTTTCTCCGCGAAAAAATTCAAGGAAGCCATGATCGAAAGGATCGATAACGGAGTGAACATATTCCTCGTGGATCTGTCCACTACGAGCCATATCGATTCCTCCGGATTGGCGGCGTTTATCAGTACGCAGGCCCGTCTATTCAAGGAATCGCAGGGAAAGATCATCATCTATTCCGTTCCGACTCATCTTCAGAAGATTTTCGAACTTACCAAGCTGGACAAACTGATCGGCATCACGATCGATTTGGACGCGGCGATCGATAAGGCGCTCGCCTAATCGTTCGAACTTCCGGCATTCTTAGGAACCTCGGTTCCAAAATGAGTTGCAATGAGTTTAGCGCTTCCTAATCTTTCCACCGATGGCCGGAAAGCTGTTTTTGATCGGCTCCAACGTCCTTTTGACGGGGGTGCCGATCTTCAACGAACTGCACGAACACTATAGCGCATCCTTTATCGTAAGCAGAAACGAACCCTTCGATTTCAGAACCGGCTCCACGGATTGGATTCGATCGAAGGCGGTATTCGTACGTCCTAACGTAGAACAACAATTAAACGCTCCGAACGAAGACGTATTCGTTTTTTTGTTCGACCCGGACGACGTGCGGATACGGCGCACCCTTTTCGAATTCTCAGAGGAATACAGGGAATTGGAATCCGACGACGCCTACGGAAGAATCGCTGAATTCCTGACCCCTCCCGTCTCCGAAAACGACGCCCTTCGAATATGGAAAAAAACGTTAAACGAATTCAAAAAGAATGATATACCTTCGCGACCGATGGATCCGCGGATCGAATCGGTGGTGAAAAAACTTTCCTCTTCCGTGCCGGAAACAATCTCCTGGGAAGAATGGGCGGCATCGACAGGACTTTCCGAAAGCAGGTTGATCCATCTTTTCAAGGAAGAAGTGGGCATTCCCATGAGAAAATACATACAATGGCTTCGGATCAAAGCGTGCGTATCGTACTTAGCCCAGGGACGGAGTTTGACCGCCGCGTCCCACGAGGCGGGCTTTGCCGACCAAGCTCACATGAGCCGTACCTTTCGGGAAATGTTCGGACTCAAACCCTCCCTTTTTTTGAAGAATAGCAGTTCCGTTCAAGTAATCTTCTGTAAAATGGAGGATGATAACGACCTCTAAGCCGTAATCCGTTTCTGATGGAATTCTTACGATCGTTCGATAAACGATCTTCGAAACGGAACGAAAAACAAAATGAGGATGGGAATAGAACCATGAAAACGATCGAACAATGGCTGAGCGAATACGCGGAAAGTCATCAAAATAAAGTGAACAAGAGAATCCATTGGATCGCCGTTCCGACGATAATGTTTACCTTGTTGGGAATGCTTTGGTCCATTCCTTCGGGTTTCCTCCAAACGATTCTTCCGGAATCTTTGGGACAGGCCCGACTTTTTCTCAACTGGGCTACGATCTTCGTATTGATCACCGGAATTTTTTATCTCAGACTTTCGATTCCAATGTTCATCGGGATGATGTCCATGGTCGCGTTGATGTTGGGCGGAATTTACTACATCGCGCTTTCCGGAATTTCCACTTTGATTTCCGTTTCCGTTTCCGTTTTCGTGGTGGCTTGGATCTTCCAATTCATCGGACACAAAATCGAAGGAAAAAAACCTTCCTTCTTTAAGGACCTTCAGTTTCTATTGATCGGCCCCGCTTGGTGTCTCAGTTACTTATACAAAAAAATCGGAATCTCCTACTGAGATTTCGATCCGAAGGAAATACGGAATTCGGTTGTGGATTCCGTTCTTCGGCGAATTCTCCCACGGAACAAGAAACGTAAAAAACTTGACCGTTTCGGAGGATTCGCTACGATTTCCGATTCTCGTGAGGAATCAACTTTGAAAACCGAAACAAACGATACGAACCGATTCACCAGAAAAAAAATGCTTCGCGTATCCGCGGGTGCCGTTTTGTCCTTAGGTGCGGCGGGTTTCGCCACGGCCAATACGACGGGTTGTTCTTCCGGACCCAAAGGCGCGACGGACAGAAATCTAAAATACACTTCCCTGGATACGGTCCTCGAAGAATTAAATACATTAGAAAAATCGAATGCGATCGAAGGTTACGGAACCTGGGACGCGGGCAAAATATTTCTTCACTGCGCTCAATCGATAGAATATTCGGTCCAAGGTTATCCCGAAAACAAAAGCGTTGTGTTTCAAAACACCGCGGGAAAACTCGCCTTTTTAAAATTCTCCTTTTCCCAAAAGATGTCCCACGATCTGGAAGCTCCTATTCCGGGCGCGACCGAAATCCGGTCCGACACGGACTGGAAAAAAAGTCTTTCCATACTTCGGGAAACGATACTCAAGTTCCGCGCTTACGGAGGGGAACTAAAACCGCATTTCGCCTACGGAAATCTGACGAAAAGCGAATACGACCTGGCTCACGCGATGCACATAGCCGACCATTTCAGCTATATTAAAGTTTCCTAAATTAGTCGATTCTCGATTCGCAAAAAAAAAGACTTCGGAATTCGTCGGAATTCCGAAGTCGGAGAGCAAGTGTTTCGGATAGATTCGTAAGTTGAAAGAAAAATAGAATTGCGAGAATTACAAGGCCGACAAACTCGTTTCCGCAAGTTCGTAACCGCCCATCTGATCCGGATGAAAGTTCGGTTTAAAATATCGTAACGCTCCTCGAAACAAAGGCGGAACCGTAATCCTCATATAATCGCGCGCGTATCCTCGGTCCTGACGGAACCGTTTCCAAGTGACTTCCCCGTCTGCGATCAAAAACCAATATTGAAACAGGATCGCGAAAGACCAGAGCATGACCGTCGCGATCACGAAACCTAAGATTCTTAGGAGATAATTGGGAGCGACTTCGCGCATCACGTCGTAAACGACGGACTTGTGTTCTATCTCTTCGCACGCGTGCCAGACGAGCAGTTTTCTCATGTCCCCGTACGCGTCTCGGGCCAAATCGTATTTCAGGGAAATTTCGCCTAGGGTCGCCGTGTAGTGTTCGAGTGCGGCCGTAATCGAAAGATCCATCTTCGGACCGAATACGAAACCTAAAAAAGCGAAAATGACCTTATAAACGATCCAGTGATAAAAAGCCGCGATTCGATCCACCGGCAAATCGGATTTACGAAGAGAATCCCAAACCCGTTCGTGTTCTTTACCGTGTTGTACTTCCTGACCGATGAAAGCCTTAACACGATTTCTTAATGTTTCGTCTTTGATCTTATCCTGAAACGGTTTGACGCTTCTGATAAAAAAACGTTCCCCTTCCGGAAAGATCACATGAAAGCTGTTTAAGGAATGTGTAATGATGGAATTGTCGTGAAAGTAATATTTAGGAAGATCGTCCAAACCTTCGAAATCCAACTTTCGGACGGAAGGTGCGTTTCGATCGATTTTTTTGGCGAACGGTTTTTTCATTTCCATTTTCTCCCGCTTTCGGCGGAATCGTTTCCGATTCTTCACACAGAATACCCGATCCTCGATCCGAACACTCCTCGAATCCCGAATCCACTGGTGGATTTTGAAATCGGCTAGGATTTTCGACGAGAATCCTTCCGATCGAAATCGGCGACGAAAGAAAACGATCCGGAAGAGAAATCGAAAGAGGGATTCCGATCCGAAGATCAGGAATCTTCTTTACGGATTAACAAGGGTCGGAATTCTGGAATGCAGGTCCGGGGGATTAGCTCAGCTGGTTAGAGCGCTACCTTGACATGGTAGAGGTCACTGGTTCGATCCCAGTATCTCCCACCACGGCCCTGTTCCCAGCATCTTATCCTCTTTACAGTTTCTATCCTCCTCGCAGGTTTAGATACAATGCGTCTTTTTCAGGGGAGAATCGTCACCAAAACCGTTCTGGTTCTTTCCGTAGTCAGCCTGTTCACGGACATCGCCTCCGAAATGTTGTATCCGATTCTTCCGATCTACTTGAAAGAAATCGGATTTTCCGTTTTTCTGATCGGCTTTTTGGAAGGTGTCGCGGAAGCCACCGCCGGTTTCAGCAAGGGTTCGTTCGGAAGAATGTCGGACCTCAGCGGCAAACGACTTCCCTTCGTGCGATGGGGATATTTTCTCAGCGCCCTTTCCAAACCGATGATGACTTTTTTCGGATCGGTGTTTTGGGTTTTTTCGGTTCGAACCGTGGATCGACTCGGAAAAGGCATTCGGACGGCGGCCAGAGACGCGCTTTTATCGGACGAAACGAACAAAGATAACAAAGGAAAGGTCTTCGGATTTCACAGATCCATGGATACGTTCGGAGCCGTTTTGGGACCGGTGGCCGCGCTTTTGTTTTTGACCGCTTTCCCCGGAAAATACCACGAATTGTTTCTTTGGGCGTTCCTCCCGGGAATCGCGGCGATCCTATTGACGTTTTTGATCAGCGAAAAGGAAAAGCCTTCCGCGCCAAAGTCGGAATCCCGAAAAATTTCCGTGATTCAATTCTACCAATACTGGAAACGCGCCCCCGCCGATTACAGAACTTTATGTAAAGGAATTCTAATATTCACTCTTTTTAATGGATCGGACGTATTCCTTCTTTTAAAACTGAAGGAATTCGGAATGAACGATACGTATTCCATCGGGGCCTACATATTCTACAATCTCGTCTACGCGGCGACCGCATATCCTCTGGGGGTTTTGGGGGACAGGATCGGTTTAAAAAGGTTGTTCTTATTCGGTCTATTTTGTTACGGAGCGGTCTATTTCGGAATGGGATTCGGAAACGCGGATTGGGTCCTATGGATCGCCTTCTCCGTATACGGAATTTACGCAGCTTCTACGGAAGGAATCTCCAAGGCTTGGATTACGAATCTGGTTCCTCAAACTGAAACCGCGACCGCGTTAGGCACCTTTAACGCCTTCCAAAGTATATGTATGATTTTCGCGAGTCTGATCACCGGATATCTTTGGACGAGCGTAAATTCCACGGCGGCGCTTTGCGTTTCCGGAGCGGCCGCGATCGTGTCGGCGATTTATCTATCCGGTTTTCGCGAGCCGGAAAAACAAAAAAGCCTCTGACAAACAGAGGCTTTCAATACGGGCTTGGTTTTCGATTTTTTTTCGGATCGTTATAGGAGTATTAGAAATCCTTGTTATTCGACGGAGATCACCGAGATCGTCGGGAGTTTGAATCCGAGAACGGTAGCCAAATCCTTCCGAATCTGGTCCCGAACTCCCTGTTTATCCTCGACCAAAAGCGCCTGACGGAGATAGAATTCCGCCGCCTTGAGATCGACTTCTCCCAGAGCCATGGAAGCCCGGTAGCGGACGGAAGGATTTTCGCTCTTTAACATGTCGCAAAGCGCGTAAAAACTCTTATCCGCAACTTTCATAATATTCACGATGGAATTCAGAATCGCCGCTTTCGTAAAATCGTTCTTTTCCTTTTCGAGGGAGGAAACGAGGAAGTTGACGGTTTCCTTTCGGTTCATATATTTCAAACCGTCCGCGGCGGAAGCACGGATGTAAAAGTTCGGATGACCGAGAGCATTGACGAGAACGTCTTCCGATTCTTTTGCGTAAGGATAACTCCCTATGGTTCTCAGGATTTCCCCCGCGGCGATCACCATCGTATAATCGTCCTTAGACGTAAAATAGGGTTCGTCCTTTTCGGTGATCGTGGGTTCCAGTTTTTTATACTCTTCGATCGTAGGTTTGATTGCGCTTTCCTGATCCATCACCGCCAAAGCCTGCGCGACGGTGAATTTCAGATAAGGATGATTTTCCATGGATTTAGGGGTTTTCGGATTTCCCCGAAGAGCGTTCAAAAGCGGACGAACCGCGAGTTTATTACTCACGAATTTGAGGTAATCCGCCGCTTCCACCCTTTCCTCGTAGGAACCGGATTCCAGTTTTTTGATCTGCTCGAAAAAGACCTTGTCCGCGTATTCGACCGCCTTATCACCGGATAACACCGGTAAGACGATCGAACAGAAAAGAAATACGGAGATAGAAATATTCTTAAACATGGAACTCCCTCCCTTGTACTATCGGTTTTTAGGAATCCCGTCTTAAAGTATCAGGCTTCCTTTTCTTTTACGCTTTCCGCGATTTTGCGGATTTTTTCGGACAGATCCTCCAGAGGTAAATCGGATTCAGCGGATTCTTCCAGCTCTTTCCCGATCTTTTTGAGGTCTTCCTGAATTCTGAGTTTATTTTCGGAAGCACGGCTTGCCATATGTGTGAGGAGATCGTCCCGGTATTCCGTCGCCGTTTCCAGTTTGAGTTCGCCGAGGGAAATCATAGATTGAAGGATTTTTTCGAGACGATCGCGGGTAAGATAATTGGCTCCGATTCCTCCCAAAACCAAACGCCCGAACAAGGAACTGATATCCTTGCCAGTTTCTCGGATCAAAGCCGAAAGCATAAAGTTGGAGAATTCCTCGTTTCTTTGACCCAAGGAAACTTTGAGAAAGGTTTGTCCCAGAATTTTCGGAGTGATATCCGAGCCGGACAGATTATCGATTACGCGAATTTCTTCCCCGTTGATGATCATTTCCGCCACGTCTTCCAGAGTGATCGTCTTACTCGTTTCCGGATCGTACAGCCTTCGGTTCGCGTATCGTTTGAGAACTTTCATTTTAATTGATTGCGTCTTTTACGCATCGCACAATTCTAGAATCCGCCGGAAAACGCTTCGGTCAAGCAAAATACCCCATGCAAAGCCTGTTGTTCGATTGTATCTTTTTGAGCGGACTCACTAAAAAAGAGGAAAAGTTGTTCTTCGCTCTACTCGAATGGAAAGAAATTTCCACGCTCGAATGGACCGGCGCGGCAGGATTTCCCGAAATCAAAAACGGGGAAGTCATCGTTAGAAAGACGATCGACGTATTCTCTCTTCAAACCGCGCTCGACTGGTCCAAACAACCTCTGCTATTGGGAAGAATCGAAACTTCCCTTCTACGGGAACTTTCCCTTTCCGGTCTGGATTATTTTTTGAATTTGGAAACGGATTCCCTTTTGGATCTGCCGCTCGAAAACGTTCCGAAAAAAAAGGGGCTGACCGCGCTCGTAGTCGGACCGGACCGACGTTTGTATCGAAGGATCAAGGCCAGGCTCCGCGTGTTGGGATGGGAAACCTATCCTTGTACGGAGATAGGAACGTTGACGGAACGTTTTCGGGAATTCGAACCGGGACTTCTTTTCGTAGATTGGGAACGTCTCGACGTAAAGGAAACGCTGGAAAAACTGCGGAATCTACCGCAGAGGGCCGTGTTTCCTCCGGTGATCGGAATACGCGACGTCAAACGGGAAGGACTGTTCCAGGATTTATCTGCGGGGATCCGCGACTTTTGTCCGGAGCTATATTCAGAAAAAGAAATATACGAAATATTGAATTTTTCCGTTCTCGAACAAGAAAAGGAATATCCGAGATCGGAAAACCGTAGACGACTGACGTTCGAATTCCGCACCGGACCCAAACCTACCGGAATCCGCATCGAAAAGACGGACCGGATCTCCCCTTGGACAACTCGGACCGAATCCTATAAACTTTTCCGTCTGTTGATTTGGATGGAAGGATTCTTATAACTAAAATTTCCCAAACGACATACGACTTACCGGTAGCCCGCGGTAAAACTAAAACGTACGAATCGGAAAATAATAAAGAAGAGACACGAATTTTGTTATTGAAATAACTATTATCAAGATAATTAATGAAATCGGTAACGACGTCATGCCCTCTTTAAAAGAAACTAAAAATCCTTCTTTGATCGACACCGCCTTCGCCTATTTTTTCCACAGGACCGACCGTCTTTTGAGATTACATTTTACGAAACTTATGTCGGACCACGGCGAGGACATCACAGTCGAACAATGGCTTTTGTTGAATCAGCTATCTACGTTAGGCGTCGCTTCCCAAACCGATCTGGTGGATAAAACTTTCAAAGACAGACCGAACATCACCCGCCTTTTGGACGGACTGGAAAAAAAGGATCTGGTGGCGAGAGAGGATGATTCCGAGGATCGAAGAAAGTTCAACGTGATCCTTACGAAAAAGGGAAAGGCTCTTTTGGAAAGAACGATTCCCATAATGTTGCAGGAAAGAAAACACGTTTACAAAGGACTTTCCTCCGCCGATCTTCAGACCCTGAAAAAAATTTCCGAAACGATCGAAACGAACGTATTAAACGGAAGGCTCTGATCCGATCGACGAAATGGCCCGATTCTTAAAGCGCGATCAAACCGTTTTTTCGTACTGCGGTTGCGGTTGACGAAAGTCCGCGACGATACTCTTTAAATCGTTCAAAGGAATATGATCCGTAACCTTTTTGGAAAACTTAACGAGTTTCAATCTTAGGTCGGGTCCGATCAAAAATTCCGCAGGCATCCGATCCATTTTCATACCCGGAGCTTTTTTCATTTCGAAACCGAGATCGGCGGCTTCCTGAATTTCCTTTTTCGCGGTTAGAATCGTTTTAACGACTCCGATCCAGGAAAAACCGACCCCGTAAAGACGATACAGATCGTTTTCAGGATCCGGGATCAAAGGGAAAGGAACCGACTTACTTCCGACACTCGCGCGAATCCGATCGGCGCCCGATTCGAAAACGGCCAGAATCTTCAACCCTCTGCTCTGCAGATCCGGATAAGCATTGATAAGCTGATGCATCCTAAGATTGCAGAGTGCACATTCCGCGTTTCTAAAAAAAGCCAAAAGCGTGTTCTTACCTCTGAGATCCTCCAAACGGATCGAATTTCCCAAATAGTCGCGGACCGAAAAATCCTTGGCCGCGTCTCCAACTTTTAATCCCATAATCGTTTCTCCTATCGACGTTTACAGCTTAGACTCATTTTGTTGCATATGCAACAATTATTTAGACAATAATTTTTTAAAAAAGGAATTTTCAACCCCTTTTCGGGGTTAAAAATCGGAATTTAGAAACGGGACGGGAAATCGACGATCAGAGAGGAAGTAGATAGGTGGTCTTTTTTTCGGTGAGAGGTTCGTAGATCTCCATCGAAGGTCTTCCCTTCAGATCGCAACCCCTTTCTTCGCAGGCCCTAAAAAGTTTCGGGTAGACCTTATAAATTCCGAGGAAGATGGAGAGAAAATTCTTGAGAGGAAATTCGGCGAGTAGGTATTTGCGCGCGGGAAGGATTCGCATCGTGAGAGGGATAGAAAGACCGGAAGGAAGCGCGGGGATCGGTTCGGAAAGAATCGCTCCTACCTCACAACGGAGTTTTTCCTTAGGTACGTCGTTGGGATTGTCCAGATAAATCGCGAACAATCGGAAGTTCTTGATTCCGTAAAGGGGAAGTTCCTTTTGGAGGGTTTCGAACGTCTTCCCAACGTTTCTATAATCCCCGATTCTTTCGTGTTGAATCGTAAAAAAAGGTCCCCGCGTTTCCTCTTTCACATCGACGGGAGAAAAAGCCCCCATGTAAACGAGAAATAAAAGCGAAGATACGCCTAACAGTAAACCGACGATCGCCGTAGTTTTCATAACAACCTCAAAATTTTAAAATGATAAAAAAGGGAACAGTCCATAAAAGATTCAAACGGAGAAAAATAACGTAACTTTTGAAAACGATCCGATCCCGTTTTAAAAGGAGAAGTTTCGAAAAAAAATCCCGAATGGATAGGAAGGAAGCGCAAAACAAAAGGAAAGGCAGAAAAAATTCCGCGGAAGGATTTCTTTCATACGGAAAGTTCCTGAAAAAACTAAGCCAACCGGATCCGCCTAAGAACAAACTCGCGAACACCAAGGATAAAAATAAGTTACAGGGCAAAAGCAGGAAAATACCCGAAAAAATTCCGGGCTCGAATCTAAGACAATATTCCAAACGCTTGTATTCTCCCGAAACACGTTCCCTGAGACCGGAAATTAGGACGTCGTATAACGAAATCAACGTCAACCTTCCTTCCAAATAAGAATCCTCCAAATGACAGATAATCGCCGAACGAATGTTAGGCGAAAACGAAGCCGGATAGGCGAAATCGACAAATAGTTGCAAAAAACGTAATATCATTTCTCGTTTTTTAAAAGATCCAGACTTTTCGCTTTTATGAGAGCGGATTCCAATTTCTTTAATTCGGATACGAGAACCTTCTTTCCCGTAGCGGTTATCTCGTAATACAACCTTCTCGGATCATCGCCCTCAGCGGCCTTTCGTTTGGAATATCGGATCCAAGCCCAACTCCGCAACTGTTCCAAAGTCCGATACAAAGTCCCCGGCCCCAATTTGAACGAACCCGACGAAGAATCATACAAGGATTTCGCGATCGCGTATCCGTGGGAAGGCTCCTCGGCGAGCGCAAGAAGAATGTGAAACATCGCCGGGGTAATCGACTTTTGCTCCGGGGCATCCCCTTTTTTAGACATATATCCATAGTAGATATATCCGTTTCGGACTCAATTCATTTTCATAAGTAAAAAGACTGCTTTGAATCGGCGGGCGCGCCCGGAAAATTTTTCCGGATCGGTGAAAATTACCGATCCAGCCGGGCCAGGCTACTCCGGGCTCCGCGTTCGCTCCGGTCCGAAAACTCCTCCGATCCAGGAAGTTTTTCTAAAGTTCGGACCAGGCCCTACATATCCTTCGCGCAGTAAACCAGCTCAAAACGGCGATTCTACGCAAAATACGGAAGTGCGGTAGTTCCCGCAGGAAAATACTTCCACGTCAGCGAATTACGAAAGTCCGAATTTGCATTTTTTTGAACATGTTCAAATTTTTGACTTGAACAAATTCCTTTGTTTTGGAAATATTTGAACATGTTCAAATTTAGGAAAAAAATTATGAAACGTATCGTTCTAACGGCGCTTTTATCGTTCGGCATGGGAGCCGATTCACTCTTTGCGGATGCAAAGTACGAATTATTCGAGGAGATCCGCAAGGCGAATCTGAAACGAGCGGAAGCGATTCTCGCGGAAGATCCGTATCTTTTGGAACAACCGGATAACAGAGGAAGGAGCGCGGTCTTCTACGCGATCGAAAGCGGAAAACCCGAAGCGCTGCAATTCGTCCTGGAAAGAAGAACCGGCATCGACGAAGCCGACAACTCCGGCGATTATCCGATTCACGCGGCTGCAAAAATACCTGATTCCAAAATCATGGAACTGCTTCTCACAAAAGATTCCAATCTAGATTATCTGAATCGAAACGGCGAAAACGCGTTGGACTTGGCGACCGACTACGGCAACGTTCAAGTCGCGGCGTTTCTTCTTGCGAGAGGAATAAAACCCGCCAAAGGGAAATCTGGGCCGTTTACGATCGCTCTTTACGTTTCCTTTCTGGTCATCAGCATTCTCATGACCGTCTGGGTCGCGAGAACCCTTTCCAAGAACGGACGCGTTTTTCTCGTGCAGATGTTTTCAGGAGAAGAGAAACTTGCGGATTCGATCAACCATCTTCTGATCGTGGGATTTTATCTGATCAACATTGGTTACATCAGCCTTTCCTTGACCTCCAATCGAAAACCTTTAGATCTGGCAGAATGTATCGAAACCCTAACCACAAAGGTCGGGATCGTACTGCTCATTTTAGGTGCGATGCATTTTTTCAATCTCTATCTTTTCGCGAAATTCAGAAAAAGAATTTCGAATACGTTCGGAGAAACCCACGCTGAAGCAGGAGTATGACTTCTAAAAGACCGAAACAAATCAAAACGAAAGAGACCGGTAAATCGCAACAAACCCGGTCTCTTCTTTTTAATACCGCCGTATCCCTCTTCCAAAAGGAAGGGTACGACGAAACGACGATGCGCAAAATCGCGCAAAAAGCCGGACTTGCGGTAGGCGCTAGTTACTATCATTTTAAAACCAAAGAGGAAATCGTTCTCGAATTCTATCGACTGACTCAAGAAGAAGCGTATATTCAAAATTTGGAATTTTGTAAAAAAGAAAACGAACTGAAGGTTAGGATCCGCAACATCGTCCGATTCAAAATCGAACAGTTCCGAGGATACGAAAAATTCCTTCACGTGTTGGCGCGCAGCGCCGGAGATCCGAGACATCCTCTTTCCCCTTTCAGCGAAGAAACGCGTACTATCCGGGAGGATGCGATCTCCCTTTTCCGGGACGCGATGGACGGCTGCAAAGAATCGATTCCCGCCGATCTGAGGGAAATTCTTCCGTATCTGTTTTGGCTTTTTCAATTGGGAGTCATTTACGTCTGGTTGTTCGACGATTCGGACTCTAAAAACAAAGCCGAAACCTTATTGGAAAGGGGGTGTGATCTGATTTTTCAACTTCTCCGTCTTTCCTCACTACCTCTCCTTAGGTCGGTTCGAAAATCGCTTTTATCTTTCATCGATTTAATCAAACGATAAACGGGAATAAAATATGAATCTCAAGGAAATCCCCACCGTTCCGCCTGAGGGCAAAAACAAGGAAGAAGTCCTTCGTAAAACGGAGGAACTTACCACGGAACTTTCCCGGCTTCAACAAAAGTTATTTTCGGAAAAAAAACATTCCGTTTTAGTGATACTCCAAGGAGTGGACGCTTCGGGAAAGGACGGGACCGTAAAACACGTGTTTGGCGGAGTGAATCCGCAGGGCTGTTCCGTTAAATCCTGGACGAAACCGAATTCGGAGGAGATTCAATACGATTTTCTCTGGAGAATCCACAAATACGTGCCCGCAAAGGGAATGATTCAAATCCACAACCGATCGCATTACGAAGACGTTCTGATGCCCAAGATATTCGGCGAACTTTCGGAAGATCGATTGAAGGAACGATTAGAATCGATCCGAGACTTCGAACGTCACCTTTCCCGTGAAAACCGAACCTTAATCCTGAAATTTTTCCTTCATATTTCCAAAGAGGAACAAAAGGAAAGGATTACGGAAAGACTTTCGGATCCGGAGAAAAAATGGAAATTCGATCCTTCCGATCTAACGACCCAGGATCGTTGGAAACAATACCAAGAAGCGTACGAAATGATCTTGGACGATAAACGCCGACAAGGCGAAGAATGGAACCTCATACCTTCTGATAAAAAATGGTACCGCAATTACAAGGTCGCGAAAATCCTCTGCGAAGAATTGAAAAAACTTCTCGAATGAGAAAGCGCGTTCCGTAGTCTCAGTAGTCGCGATTCATTCCGAGTTTGGAGGCGAAAACTCCGAGAATTTTCAACTGAGCTTCCTGGATTTTTTGGGCGCTTTCACCGGAGTCGTCCGGTTTCATCAGTTCCTTCATCAACCAACGCGAGGACTCTCGATCCAAAAAGTCCAAAACTTGTATGACTAATTTTTCCCGTACGCTCTTCAAAGCCTCCGCGAGATCGGGAAGACTTACCTGTCGCAGTAGATCCCTAAGTTCGTTGTGCGGAAGAGAATGGAAGGTTCTGCTTAAAAGCATATCGGAATCGATCTGCGGTTTGGAGTTGCAAAACTCCGCATAAAAATCGTTGAGAAGAATCGTATCGATCTCTTTTCTTTTTTCGGAAACGTATTCCCAAAATTCCTTGTGATAGGATTCCCCGAAATAGGAAGCGACCTTTTCCAAAAACAGAGCGACGGGAAGTTCCTTCTGAATCGCGGTCATTCCTTCCAATATGACGAGCCGATCCAAAAGCTCTTTGCCTTCGTAACTGCCGGAAACGATATAACCTTTCAAGATGGAACGCACGTTTTCCGATTCCATTCCGAGCCCCATCAATTCGAAACCTTTCCGTAACGAAAACGGATAACGCTCCGAATCAAATTCATCGATCAAAAAATACTTTCCAAAAACGTAACATTTTTCGCTCAACTCGAGCATCATTCCCAAAGTCCGCAAACTCCGTTCTTTATCCGCGTCCGTGCATAATAGCTGATCGGGTCTTATATGTGCCAGCATGTCCGTTTCGTCTCCGAGCCTTGGTTTATTTTGGAAGAACCGCCTTTCCGTTTGGAAGAAACGATTTTCTGTATTTGGATTCTTTTGGAATCGAGATGCCTAAATAGACGGTGAAAAAATAGATTCCGCACCGCTTTTAACTAAATTATAAAACGAAATTCGCAAAGAACCCCCGAATTCATCTCGATTTATAATCCTTTTGCCGTAAATTTCGATCGGAAAGGGAATAGCCGAAAGAGAGATCCGATCGAATTCGTTCTCGACGCTACAATGGAATTCGTCGTCGCAAAATGTGGAAAATTCGAACGAAAACCCCGCATCCGTGTTGGATCCATCCTTGTTGGGAGGTCGCTTTTCTCGGTTTGTAATTTTATTAAGCGAACTATTATTGAATGGGAAAAACCCGAGGCTAACGAAACTTGGGGAAATCGGAAACGATTCGTACAATCCGGGTTTAGGGAAAATCGGATTTTCCTTGTCTGTCTTCCGAAAAGACTCGAATAGCAATTTTAGAAGGTAAAACACGAAAATGAATTTTAAAAAACTACTAATCTCGACGTTTCTAACGTTTTCATTTGTAAATTGCCCCGGAGGCGGTGGCGGCGGTTCCGACATGACGAACCTACTTTTTCTTTTAGCGGCCGGGGGATTTTTCAATCAAAGCAACGCGCCTTGTATGCAGAAGAACGTATTTACGATCAATTCCAGTGCGGGAACGTTCAACGGACCCGGGGGAAATACATATTATTACTCCACCCCGCAGGATTACGTTCTTTCCATCTCAAAACCGTCCGCGATCTTTCATGTTCAACAGGATCATGGATTCGCGGACCGTCCCGTATTCCCGTCGTTTTACGACGATCTAAACTTCAATTATTACGGCCGTGAAGGTTGGAATCTCATTTCCACGACTTCCATGAGCCCATACGGCGAAAACAGCCTTTATTACACGGGAAGAAGCGGCGTTTTCAACAGAGTTGGAAGCGGAGTGACGTACGGAGTAGATTTTAATTTCCCCACTTCTCCTGCGATTACGAACGCACAGGCTTCGATCATTTCCAATTGTAGAATCATGGATAACGACGAATTGGCGTTCCGTGCAGAAAGCGGTACTTCGAGTTCGAACGGCTTGTCCAAAGTTTGGACCAACCGCAAAAAGTTGAACGTAAATCTTATCTTCGTCAAAAACGGAAACGCACGGTCTTATCCGGATCCTACCGTAGAAGGTTTGCAAGCGGCGTTGGATCGTTGGACTTCGATCTATTCGCAGGATTCCGTAAAAGTAGACATTCAATTTACCGCGCAGGAATTGGATTCCGCAAACTTTCTCAGCATCGCTTCCCTTTCTACAGACGACTACGGAGCGGCTTCCAGTTTAGGAAGAATGTATTCCTCTACGGGAGCGTATCAATCCGAAAACGCTTTGAATCTCTTCATCACTCGAGAAGAAACGCAGGTAGGCGGAGTGCTCGGTGTTTCGGGAGGTATTCCGGGAAATATCGGACTCACGGGAACTCCACAATCGGGAATGGTGGTTTTTATCGAAGCGCATCGTAGTTCGGGAGCGGTCGGCTCCGTATTGAGCAACGCGGATCTTACCTTTTTGGGAGACACGATGGCGCACGAAGCGGGTCACTTCTTAGGATTGTTTCACACGAACGAAAGCGCTGGAGCTTCGGGAGTGGCTATTCCGAACATGACCAAGGATCCGTTGATCGAAACTCCGCAGTGCGATAGCACGCAAGACACCGCTCCTGCAAACGGCCAAGTAAGTATTGTGGAATGCAACAATACCGGTTTTTTCAATTCGGGCGCCTTGAATCTGATGTTTTGGGCGGGGGACGGAGTTACCGCACAGACACAACTCACGGGAGAACAAGGCTGGGTTTTACGGATGAACCCTCTCGTTTACTAAAACTTTATAGGATTCTAATATTATGAAAAAATTAACTTTCATCCTTCTTCTAACTCTTTCCGCGGGACTTCTCTTTGCGGAAAGCCTGGATCCGAAAAAACTTTCGGACATTAAATCCGCGCTTTCCGGCACGAGACATCTGGAAAATTCGGAAGCCCTAAAAGCGGAACTCGAGTTTTACGCGGCGGATCCTTCTCCGTATCTGATCGCGATCGTTCAAGATCCCAATCTGCGGGTTTACGTGAAAACAAGAGCGATACGACTTCTTCAGTTTTATCCTTCGGAAACCAATTCTAAGTTTTTAGAAACGAAAATCGCGGCCAACAACGAACATACTTCCGTTCGTAAATTCGCGATCCAAAGTTATGCCATTTCTCAAAAAGGGCAGACTTCGAAGGTTCAGGGATTTTTGGGTAAATTTCGGACGGATTCGGATTTGGGTCCTTTCGTGGACAAAACCTTAAAAGAGACGAATTTCGATTCTAAGCCCTTCGACAAAAATCCTTCCTCGCAGAACGATTCCGAAAGAACTCGTTTCGAAAAACCGAAGAAAAAATAATCGTTTTTTTTTCCTTGGTGAAAAAGGCCCTTTTAGTGGATTCTAAAAGGGCCTTTTCTTTTTTTTGGGGGGGAACGCGGGGTTTTTTCGTTGTAAGGGTGTTGCGGGAACTCCAAACGGATCTGAGTCGGGAAACGGAATCTTTCCGTTGTAAAGGATTGTAGGAACTCTAACATTTCCTCGGGAAAAACGGAGTTTCCCGTGGAAATGCGGGAACTCACACAAAAATCCGACCTTAATACGATCCAATCTTCTTTAAAAACGTGGGAACTCCCCCAAAAATTGGTGTAGATCAAATACCAAAGTTCAGAAATCTGTGCTCATGAGCCAAATTGAATCCGTTCCAATCGGAACCCTCCCACCCTTGGGACAAGTTCCTAAAAAAATGTATGCACAGGTCGTTCGTCCTGAGCGCTACGGCGATCCGATCACAGCCATTCAGGAAGAACTCATCGATGTTCCAGAAATCGCGCCGGACGAGGTTCTCGTCGCGGTAATGGCAGCCGGTGTAAATTATAACAACGTTTGGGCCGCTCTCGGATTTCCCGTAGATGTAATCGGCGCAAGAAACAAAAAAGGCGAACCCGAAAAGTTTCATATCGGCGGGTCCGACGCGTCCGGAATCGTTTACAAAGTAGGTTCTGAAGTTAAGAACGTAAAAGTCGGAGACGAAGTCGTTCTTCACTGCGGAATCTGGGATAAAAACGATCCTTGGGTCAAAGCGGGAAAAGATCCGATGTTTGCCCCTTCTCAGTTGATCTGGGCTTATGAAACCAACTGGGGATCCTTCGCACAATTTTGTAAGGTTCAGGATCATCAGTGTCTTCCGAAACCGAAACATCTTTCCTGGGAAGAAGCCGCCGCTTACATGCTTGTAGGAGCTACTGCGTATAGAATGCTTCACCACTGGAAACCGAACGACGTACAAAAAGACGACGTGGTTCTGATCTGGGGAGGAGCCGGCGGACTGGGCGCAATGGCGATTCAGATCGTTAAGGCAGCCGGCGGAATTCCGATCGCAGTCGTTTCCGAAGACGATAAGATCGACTTTTGTATGAAACTCGGTGCGGCAGGTGTAATCAATCGTAAGAAGTTCAACCACTGGGGAGCGCTAACTTCCGAGATCAATAAGATGGAAAAATTCGTAGAATGGACGAAGGCCGCTCGCGAATTCGGAAAGGCGATCTGGGACATCGCCGGAAAAGGAAACAATCCTAAGATCGTCTTCGAACATCCGGGCGAAACGACCATTCCTACTTCCATGTTCGTTTGCGAAACGGGCGGTATGGTCGTAATTTGCGCCGGAACCACCGGTTTCAATGCGACCGTTGACTTACGTTATCTCTGGATGAGACAAAAACGTCTGCAAGGTTCCCACTTTGCGAACGACGAAAACTCAAAAGGTCTGAACGACTTGGTCATCGACAAAAAGGTCGATCCTTGTCTTTCCAAAACCTTCGCTTGGAACGAAACAGCGCTTTCACACCAATTGATGAAGGAAAACAAACACCCGGCTGGAAATATGTCCATCCTGGTAGGAGCAGACAAACCCGGATTAGGAAAAAAATAATTTCTTTTTGATTCGCTTTCGAAACCCCGAGGGCCTTCGCCCTTCGGGGTTTTTTATTTTGTAGGAACTCTTACTCGAGTTTTTCTTTCCTTCGGACAGGAGATCGCACTTTGCATCCCAAACTGTGTGGGAACTCACACACGGGGAATTTTTCTCTCGAACGAAAGTTTCTCCGACAAAGTGATGCGGGAACTCACACAAAACTCACACTAACACAGGAAGTTTGTTCGATGGAAGAATCCGATTCAACTTATGCTTTAAAAGAGAATATTCCTTCCCTTGAATCGCAAAAGAACCTACAATCCCGTCCCCTCCAAACGCTCCCGAATAAAAAATCTCCGCTCGTTTCGTATCGATCTGAACATTCGTCAGCCCTAAATTCAAAAGCCGCTCCACCTCTTCCCGAAATTCAAACGCCCGATCCCCCCTTCTCCGCACGTCGGTAATCCTACCGGACTTACAAAACACATCGTCCCCCATGTCGTAAAAACGACCGATGGGAAACAAAAGATCCGAAAAGTCATCCCTCACAACCAAAGGATGCCAACCGTCCGTTTCCAAGGGAATTTGATACGAGAATCGTTCATTTTGCAAAAGATAAAATGACTGATCCTCCGCATTCGTAAACGTACGCAGTGCCACCGCCGGCATTTCAGTAGAACCATATTGTTCGATCAAAAGAATTCCCGGGAACCTCTGAAAAATCTTTTTCAAATCGGAAACATAAATCCTTTCTCCACCCAACTTAATCGCTTTTAAGCCCGAAAGAGAAACCGAATCGTCGTCGATCAACTCTCGAATCACGCTGGGATAACAAGAAACGACTTGCGGATCGAACACATCCAACTGATCCACCTCTTCCAATTGAAACGAACGCATCGAAATCGAACCCATCTGTAACTTAACGGCCGCTTCCGTATGTGAAATTCCTCCGAACAACGCGATTCTCTCCGGGTACGAACGGAAAAATTCGACATAAGGTCGAATCACTCTTTTCGCGATATCCGCGACGTCCGCTTTGGATCTTGGAATCAACAAAGGTTCGGAAGTGCTTCCGCTCGAAGCCTGAATGATCACGTCATCGCCGAGAGATTTTCCCGCTAAAAAAGAATCGATCTGTTCCGGCGTAAGTTTGCCTTTTCTAAGAATCTCCGTATATTCCCGTTTCAGAAAATCTTTACCAACGTATTCGCTCATTTTTACCTTCTCATAAGAATCGATCGTGCCGTGAATTTTTGCGGTGCATTAAAATTACAATATTCTCTTTTATAATATCCTAATCTCATTGCCGATCGCAAAGTTTCGGACGTGTAAACTAACTCTTGCTAAACGGTCGGGAACTTTTCATTCCGTACGTTTTATAATAAACAAATTTCAACGAGGAAAATAAATTTACCGTTTGACTCTATTATTTCAAGTCCATTTAATATCCCTTCAGAATTTTTCACTCT
Organism: Leptospira gomenensis; assembly: GCF_004770155.1. Lineage (GTDB taxonomy): Bacteria > Spirochaetota > Leptospiria > Leptospirales > Leptospiraceae > Leptospira > Leptospira gomenensis. The sequence goes on from NZ_RQFA01000046.1 coordinate 51,240, forward strand.
TTTGATTCGAAAAAGGAAATACGATGACGAATTTTCTCCAGCTCAATTATTACTCGATCGGATATATCTCTGGTACGATATTTTCGGCGTTCCTTTTGATCTATTTATTGAGCTTAAAAGGAAAATCGAAACAGACTTGGCTATTGGTCGGCTATTTCTTTTTTGCACTGCTCCTAAATCTGGGTTTCGTACTAAGGACGACGGTTTTCTCGCCGAACATCGCTAAGCCGGCGAGTTTTATCATCGCGCTTTATACCTGTTTTTCCAATCTACTTCTGCTTTCCTTTATCTACTCTTTCCCGAAAAACAGGAACAGAAAGGAATCCTACGTTTCTTTTTTCGTACTGACCGCGCTCGGCTTATTCGGTTATCTTTATTATATATTAGGAAATTTGAATTCTGAAGTCGCATACAACTTCGACACGCAGTTGTTCGAGTTTCAAACTCCGCAATCCACCGCGCCGATGAGTCTGATACATTTTTTGACGTTTCTTTGGATCCTGGCCGTCATCATTCGGAAAACGATCGGCGAAGAACGAGAGTTTAGAAAAACGGAAAACAACGGCGAAACCGGATTTTTCCATCTGCTTAGTCCGAACGCAAGAATGCTCCGTTCATTCGGCGCGGCAGTAGTCCTTCATACGTGTTTTTCCGCGGTTTACGTATTGTATGCGACGAACAAGATCTCGTTCGCCGATTTTCAACTTCTACTCACTTCCGCGACAAGCCTTCAACTTTTTATTTATACGGTGATTTATCTCAACAATTCGCCTCAGCCTTCCTCGTTTATGGTCAAAATCGTGGGCGTCACTTTGGTGACGACATTAACCATTCTTAGCGTGGTTTCCAGAATTACATTCAAGATCAACGACGCCTATTTCGACGAAGCAAGAAACATAGAAATAGAAACTATACTTAAGAATATTACGAAATTAGATAAAACGATCATACCCGAAAACGTGGTTTACGTAGCTTCGCGTCAAAAATCGGACGGGTTATTCGCCTCGAATTTTAGAATCGAACATAAAAAGCTGGGAGCGATCCAACCCAAACTTCTCTTCCAAAGCGAAGCCGTGGAAATGGGAAAATATCTGAAACGGATTCCGAACAAAACCCTCACTGCTTCCAAAGGAGAATGGAAGGAATATTACTCGATCGACGAAAACGCATCCGTTGCGATTTCCAAACGGATGTATCGATCTCTCAAAACGCCCAACGGAGAAACGATCCTTCTCGTCCGTTATATTTTCAAACTCGGAGATTCAGTTTACGAAGCGGGATACGCGTATTCTACCTATTTGGAAATGGTCGATTCGATCGTATGGAAGATGGCTACGATCATCGTTTTAACCGCACTTCTTATACTTCTTTTATTCCCGTATCTTTTTCACGGAGGTTTGATTCGCCCGTTGATGGTTTTATTGAGCGGGGTAAAGGAAGTCAACGAGGGAAAATACGACGTTTCGGTTCCGGTTCAAGCGGAAGACGAAATCGGATTCTTATCCAGATCGTTCAATCATATGGTGACTTCCATCAGCTCCGCGCAGGCAAAACTACAAGACTACGCGGAAACCTTGGAGGAAAAAGTCACAGAAAGAACCAGAGAACTACAACAAAGTTTGGAAAAGGTTCAGGAATTAAAAACCAAACAGGACGCGGATTACTATCTTACTTCGCTTTTGATTCAACCTTTGGCGCAAAATAAATCCAGTTCACAAACGGTCTTCGTCGAATTCCTTACGGAACAGAAAAAGAAATTCCAATTCAAACGTTGGGCCTCCGAGATCGGAGGAGATCTTTGTGTTTCGAGTAAAATCAACCTAAAGGGAAGGAATTATACCGTGATCCTAAACGGGGACGCGATGGGAAAGTCCATGCAAGGAGCCGGAGGAGCCTTGGTTTTGGGTTCGGTTTTCGAAGCGATCCTAGAAAGATCCAGAAACTCTTTCGACGTGATGAATCTGTTTCCGGAACGTTGGTTAAAGAATACTTTTATAGAACTTCATAATATATTCACGAGCTTCGACGGTACTATGCTCGTATCCGTATTCGTATCCCTTCTCGACGAAGAATCAGGGTTGTTGTATTATATGAACGCGGAACATCCTCTCCCCGCATATTACAGGGACGGCATCTCGAACTTTCTTCCACACCGTTTTTTTTATCGCAAACTGGGAATGCCGATCAACATGGAAACGAGCCTACACATCAACACGTTTCAACTCCGACCGAACGACGTTTTGATTATCGGATCGGATGGAAGGGACGATATCCTGATCAAGGATAAAAACGAATCGGGCGAAGAGGAAACCAACATGAACGAAAATGAAGATCTGTTTCTTCGATTCGTGGAACGAGGGAACGGACAACTTCAAAACATCGTACAAGAAATCAAAAACGCCGGAGAAGTGACGGACGACATATCCTTGATCCGCGTGGAATACAAACTCGATACGGCGATCGAATTCAACGAGCCGGAAGAGGTGATCAAAGCGTATTCGAAAGCGAAAGAGGAGTTCAAACAAAAGAACTACGACGACACGATCGCACTTTTGGAAGGTATTCTCGCAAAGGATCCGATCTACCAAAGAAGCCGCAAGGTATTAAAACTTTTGACCAACGGGTACATTCAAAAAAAACAATATCAAAAAGCGGCGGAAATCGCACTTCACTACAGCAACACGACCCCGGACGATTCGGATTGTCTGTTTATCATTTCGAAATGTTACAAGAATTCGGGTAACATAAAGAACGCGACCGATTTCGGAGAAAGATTAAGACTTAGAAACCCGGAGCATAAGCAAAATCTAATACATCTTTCCGAAATATATCAAAACGCGGGCGATCTCAGCAGGGCAACCATGCTGATCAACGAGGCAAAATTCTACGAAAACAACGGAAACAACCACAATGAATAGCGAAAGCGGCCTAATCGACAACGTAAAATTGGTGAAACAATACGCCCCCGACGTCGAAAGAAGGGAACACGGAAGAATCGACGTCAGAATGGGCGGAGACATTCTTCTTTTCGCAACTCATCCGGGATGGAAGGAGCCGAAAGAGTTCCGCGTTTTGGACTATTCTTCCCTTGGACTCGGAGTCGAAAGTCTGGATAAAAACCTGAATCTATCGAACGCGGATTTCCGAGAGAACATCAGCATCGACGTAAACTTTCGTCTTTCTCCCAGGGACAGCAATCCCTACAATTTCGTATGCAGAATCGCTAATATTTCAAAAAAACAGGATCAGCCTTTACGTTTAGGATTACATAGGATCCTCGGATCCGAAGATCTTTTCGGAGACAAGCTGGACTCCCTGATGGAGATATCCGATCAAATCCCGCTTTTCGGTTTGATGGATCATCCTTTTTTGTACGACCAGACGTCGCTCATCAAAGTGAAACGGATATCCAGAAAAAGATTTTTGATAGAAAACTACGATCAATCTCTCGCGATCTTTCCGTCTATGGAACTCGTATTCAGCCTAAACCTATTCGCGGGAAACGAACCGATCCACGCTCGTGTCGAAGCCGTAAAACCGATTCCAAAAGGAATCAGTTTCATCGCGAATATCGATTTTTTATCCGATACCACCGAGAAAGCGATCGTACGGTATTTTCTACGTTTGATCGACATCGGCCCCTTCGCCCTCCGCAAAATCGGATTCAATACCGCGAACATAAAGAACATCATGACGTATCGGTTCGTAAAATCGCAGCAAGAGTATTTAGAAGTATTAAGGTTAAGAAAACTTGCATATTCAGCGGTTAAAAAACTGGATAAGGAGGCGGATCTTTCCGACGTTTCTCATTGGTACGATCCCAACAGCAGAATCATAACCGCATGGCATCACGATCGACTGATAGGAAGTGCGAATATATTTTTCGCGAACGGGGAAGACGTGCCGTTCGAGTTACAACGTCACATCAAACCGGAGGAATTCAAAAAACTCCCCAATCCCAAGGACATGATCGAAGTTGTGGGTCTTTGTATGCACCACGACTATCGCAAGAGCGATATTCTTATGGGAATTTTCGAAAGAATTTTCCACGTTCTTATCACGACCAACAAGTCCTACATCATCGCCGCTTCGGATCCGTATCTTTGGAAGATCTACGAGTCGATCGGATTCGAAAAAACAGGAATCAAATACACTCTTTTCAAAACGAGAGAATTGGTTTTGGACGTAATCATGGTCCATAGAAGGGTAGGAACCTACGGAGGATTAAAGCTGGATCCGTTACGCTGGAACGAACTCTATCGGGATATGTCCACCTATCTCGACGGACAAGGCGTTCTTCCGAAGACGATGGGATATAAGATTCTTTCCCCGATCTATAAAACATATATTGAATATGCGAAATTCCTGGATAACTCCCAGCGTATGATAAAACAGACACAAAAGGGAATCATCGGCTCGAGTATCGTACAAAAGGTATTGGATTACGAAATCATAAAACGATTTATCGATAATTACGAATCCCAATCGGACAAAAAGGAAAAACCGTCGGATTGACCGCATCCATCGAAGACCTTCTAAACAAGTATCACAACGGGACGAAGGTGCGGTTGCGCGAGATCCGAAAGCATTACGTTTTTCTTTTGTATTGAAGAACGACCGTGCCCGACCGGAAGGTTTGCGAACCGATAAACTTCAAAAAAAGTGTCTCCCGCAATGAAACGTTATCGAACAAACGCGGCCCCCTACCGGCGATAACTGGATGAACCGCGAAATGATATTCGTCGATCAGATCCAGTTTCGAAAGTTGCGATGCAACGCTCAAACTACCCACACAAATATCTTTTCCAGGCAATTGTTTTAATGCGCGTATTTCTTCACCTACGTCCGCACGGGCGAGTCTGGAATTCTTGTCCTCCACATTCTTTAAGGTGGTGGAGAATACTATCTTTTCAATCGAATCGAATACGCGCGCGAATTCGTTCGTCGCATCCGACATGGATTGATCCTTGGCGATTTCGGGCCAAAAGGGAACCATAAGTTGATACGTAATTCGACCGTAAAGAATTACATCCGCGGTTCGGAGTAACCGGGTGAAATGTTCGTGCAATTCTTCGTCCGCGACCATATCCATGTGACCGCAAAATCCGTCCGCGGAAATGTTGATCCCGAAAATAACCTTTCTCATAAACCTATGTGTAGAACCTTCCTCGGAAAATTTAAGCGCCTAACTTCGATTTGACGAAAAGCAAAACTCATCCTCCGATCAAATCGAAAAACGGCGAGATCCGATATCGTCGGATAAACGATCTAACGATTTCTTCGTACGCCTTAGGATTACGATCCCAATTCTCGCTGTGTTTCGCGTTCCATTGCGTAAGATGAAGCTCTTTCTCCTTGACCGACAATTTCGAAAAGATGCGCTCCGAATGTGAGGGTAATGTGGCTATGTCCGCAGCGGAATGCATTAAAAGTGTAGGAGTTCGAATCAGATCCGCGAAGTATTCTGGAGCGGAATCCCGTAGATCTGCGCCGGATCGAAACGATGCGAGCCAAACGGCGGACGGTAACATCGCTAAAATCAATCGCGAATAACGTACGACAGCCCGTTCACGGAATACGAGCGTCGCGATACTATAAGAAGAGTCGGCCAAAATAAACGAAAAACGCTCCTTCGATTTTGCGAGTGCAAGTAAAGAAATAGCGGCTCCCATAGATTGACCCGCGATCGCTATTTCGGAAGATTTAAGCCCGGTCTTATTTTTGAACCAATCGATGATAGCCAACAAATCGTCCTTTTCGTAATAGCCGTAAGTCGATGAATTTCCCGTACTCAAACCGTGATAACGAACGTCGTAAACCAAAGAAGAACAACCTAACTTATAAAAAAACTGAGCGTATTTAAGCACGGCATAACGCGTAACCGTATAACCGTGAGTGATGACAGATCCGCAACGTTTCTTACTTTTAGGCTCGAAGAGCCAGGCCTGAATCGTTACGTCCTTTAAGGGAATAGCGACTTCAAGCGGGTGATCGTCTAACCCGAATTTGGCGAGCGAAAGAATGTTCTGTTCTTTTTGATCCTCTTCCAAAGTTTTGGTCTTAAAATGAATTATTTGATCGGAAAAATAGTAGGCGGCCGTTGAGTAAAAAATAAGAATAATACCCAAAAATATCGCGAATCGTTTCATAATGAGGCTTCCATTCGGAAAAAGTAAATTACGTAGAAGGAGAATCGAGTCAATCGATTAATGTCGATTTTACGGCAAAACCGCAAAAAAAGTTCTTTATCTAACAAACAGATAATATAAAGGAATTTTTTTCTCTCCGCAAAAACTTTAATATTCCTTTTCTTTGATACGATTTCTTCGACCGATGAAACGGTTCGATCCGATAGAAAAAGAAAATTCAACGTAAAAATAGGAACGAAACATCCCGAAAATCGGATTGATTTTTTCCGCATTCGTTCGATTCTCCGAAGAAGAACGGATCGGAAACGACGAAATAACCATGAAATTACCCGAATCGATCCTTTTCACCCAATGCCTTCAGAACGACTTCGTAGCACTTCTAGAAAAATACGACCCTCTTCCCAACTCTTTACACGTGGGCTATCAGGAATCGAAACGTCTTCTCGGAGAAATGACCGAATACGGGCCCGTACATTCACTGATCGAATGGGCCTATTCGGTCCCAGAGGACGACTTATGGATCGTACATATCCGCGACTGGCACGACGCGAACGATCCGTTACAAAAAGAACACCTGAGACAATTCGGAAACCATTGTATTAAAAACACAAAAGGAGCCGAATTCGTATTTCAACCTTGGATTACCGGTAAGGAAAGTAGACACAAAATCATAAACGCTTCCGGACTCAACGATTTCGTAAACACGGATCTTTCGAGACTTTTGGAACCGATTGAAAAGCGCAAAATCAAAGTCGGAATAACCGGCGTTTGGACGGAAGCAAAAATTCAATTTCTTGCATACGATTTAAGAACGCGTTATCCGGAATGGGAAATAGCCGCCTGCTCCGCGCTTTGCGCATCCTCTTCGATAGGAATGCACTTTATCGCTCTCGATCAAATGAAGGAAATTTTGGGAGTTGTCGCTTTTCCTTCCATCGGTGCGTTCACTTCTTTCCTAAGTGGAAGTGTTCCTAATTTGGAAAAACGAATCACACATTCCAGGATATCAACGGACCATTTTCGATACAAAGACGGCTACCGTATCGCTCCCACCGACGAAAAACTTCTACTCTATCTGTTTCGGGATTGTAAAGACGTAGAATACGCGTGCCTGGACGGAGGTTTTTCGGGCAATGTCGTATTAAAATCCAAGTCCACGGATCATATCGGACACAATCAGGTGCCGTGTGTGATCAAAATCGGACCGAGGGATTCCATAGCAAGAGAAAGGATCGCGTTCGAAAGGATCGAGGAAGTGCTGGGAAACAACGCACCTTCGATCGTCGATTTCGCGGAGCTGGAGGAAAGAGGTGCCATCAAGTATCGATACGCTGCTATGTTGGAAGGGAACGTGCGTACTTTTCAAAAAACCTACGCAACCGTAGAAGACACTGAAATCCTAAAGTCCGTTCTGGACACAGTATTTCTCAGACAACTCGGAAAATTATACGAAGCCGCTTCCAGAGAGAAGATTAATTTATTAGAATATTATGATTTTCATTCTAAATACGCTGCCTCTGTGAGGGAAAAAGTGGAGATATTAATCGAAACTAAGGCGGAAGAGAATCTTCTGGAAATATCCCCCGGATTCTTCGTTGCGAACGTATGCAAATTTTATGAACAGGATTTGACCTCTTTAAGGGAATATACGGCGATTTCCCACTACACTTCCTACGTTCACGGAGATTTAAACGGAGCAAATATCATTCTGGACGCGCAAGATAACGTATGGTTGATCGATTTTTTCCACACTCACAAAGGACATATCCTGAAAGACCTGATCAAACTTGAAAACGACATACTTTACATATTCACGAAAATAGAAAGTCCGGAGGATTGGAAAGAAGCTACCGAACTTAGCGACGAACTTTTGAAAATCGGCGATCTCGGAATTCCAGTTCCGAAAATTTCGAAACGAAAATGGAAAAATCCCGACATCGGAAAAGCGTACGAAATCGTCGCACATCTTCGTTCCTACTATCCGGCGCTTTTAAAAACGGATCGTGATCCGTATCAACTTCATGTCGCGGCTCTGCGTTACGCGATGCACACTCTTTCCTTCGACGAATCGAACGAATACCAGAAAAAATGGGCGCTTTACTCCGGATCGATTTGTGTCAGCTCTATACGCGATTACATTCGAAAATCGAAAGCCCTCCGAATCGATTACCTGAAACCGGACGATCGTGTTCCCGATCTTTCTAAAATCGGACTTACCATTCTTCCGGGAAGAAAAGACAGGGAAAGAAATCTGCGTGAGGATATGAAAACGATACTCGACGAAAAAATCACGCACGTGCTTTGTCTCCTTACGGAAAACGAGTTCGCCGAATACGGAGTAAAGGAACTCAAGTTCGAATACGAGTCCGCGGGTTTGCAAGCGTTGTATTTTCCGATCCTAGATCAGGCCGCCCCGTTGGCGGAACAGATCGAACCCGTCTTGTATTGGATGGATCAGGCTTTGTTCCAAGGCGGAAAACTACTCGTACACTGCGTGGGCGGCTTGGGAAGATCAGGAACGTTAGCCGCTGCTTACGCTATTTGGAAGGGAAACTTGAGTTTCGGAGAAGCGGTTTCGATCGTACGAGAATCGAGAAGCGAACGCGCGATCGAATCCAAGGTCCAGGAGGAATTCCTATCCGGCCTGGAGAAAAAAAAGATTACTAATAAATAATATATATTGAATATTCTAATCTCCTAAAATTGTAATTCCCTGCCAGTTTTCCGGAACTCCGAAACGACAATAATGAACGGATCTTTCCAGATAAACCCTCGCAGCCTGATCGGCCCGGTTTTTCTCCAAAATCCTGTTAAAAACCATACAGGCCTCTTCGAACTGTTTTTCACGATACATCAAAACCCCGCGCTCGAACTCTTCCCTCGTGTTCACGTAAGATTCGATCAAAGGATCCGGAAGTCCATTAAATACTTCTAATACGGTATAAACACTTCTATGTTCCCGGATTTGAATCCTATCGACGACGCGGTAATGATACTTGGTTGAATCCGATAAACGGAACAAAGTGGCGTCCGTGATCAGCAACGAAGACTCATACGTCCTACAAAGTTGTCCTATCGTGGAGACCACGTTTACCGAAGGGGAAATGACAGTACTCTCCATTCGTTCCGCTTCACCGATCGTTCCCAAAAGAATCGGGCCGGTATGAATTCCACTTCCGGAACGAATCGGAGTTTTTCCCATAGCGATCCGTTCCCGATTGAATTCACGGAGAACTTTTTGTATTTCAACGGCGCTATCCAGTGCCTTCTCCGGTTCGGGAGGAAACAACGCCAAAAAAGCCTCGCCGAAATATCTATCGATAAACCCCTCCCTTTCCCGGATAACCGGGCCGGCTTTCGCCAAAAAGGCATTGATGAATTCGAAACTCGCCTTTCCGTCCGTTTTTTCGGAAACTTCGGAATACGTCCTTATCTCGTTGTAGAGCAAACTCATTTCCTCTTCCGCCGTATCTCCGAGTTTGATATCAACAATATCATGTTTATTTAATATTTTAAGCAACTCTCGGGGAACGAAAAGCCCGTAGGAGGAATTTATTTTTTTGAGACTTTCCGAAAAATCCTGCACTGCGTTAAAGGCTAAAGAATAACGTTTCGCCAAAAGGAACGCCTCCGAAAAGATCAAGGCGACCAGTCCGAAAGGCGCAAGAATAAACGTAGGAATGATCCTTTTATTGTAGAATATATCCTGGCTGTAAGCCAGGAAAAATAGAAAAAGTCCGAGGGCGATCGCGACGGAGCCCGGTTTTTTGCGCAAGAGCGCCAAAGTAAGGGAATAAAAACCGAAAGCAAAACATAAGAATGTAAAAATATAATAATATTCTATAGTTCCCGTAAAAAACACAGGATCCTGAGAAAGGACGATGAGGGAAAAAACCATGGCAACGGTCGTGACAACGTAATGGATTTCCTTTCTGACTTCGTCCGGAAATAACGATTTCAAAAAAGCGGTGGTGATCGGAGGAATCAGATAAAAACTGAGATACACGATTCTCATGTGAACGTGGTAGGAAATGCCGGGGAAGATGACCTGTATAAGATTTTGCCCCGTACTCAGTTCGCGAAAACAAAACACAAAACATAGAACGCCGAAGTAGAGTAATGCAGCGTCCTTCTTACGCAGAAAATACAAGGTGAAATGATACAATGCCATCGCCACCAAAAAGCCGAGAAGAAAAACGTCCACCGTCATCCTTCTCTCCCGAAGACGAATGATCTGTTCTTCCGTTCCTAAAATCAAACGCGCCGTCAGTCCTCCGCGAGCATGATAAAAATTGGAAAGAGGAATCCGGATCTGAAACTCGCTGGTTTCGATTTGAAAAGGGAAAATTTTAACGTTCCACTCCGGAACGGACCGTTCTGCAGTTTCTGCGGGAACTCCCTGACCTCCTATTTTTTTTCCGTCGATCCAAACCTCGTATGCGGTTTCGGAAGTTTCACCTAACAAAGCCAGACGATTAGGATCGGTCGATTTCGGAAGGGTGACTTTCAAAAAATACGTGGCGATCCCCGTCCCCGGATAATTTTTTCCTTCCGCATTTTGAATCCGCGTCCAGGCTTTGGGAACGGGTATGGTTCTATTTTTTTCGGGAAGATACTCGGGACGATCCGCGAATTCGTTCCAGCGAAAAATCCAATCTCCCTGCAAAGCGATCGGTCCGAACGCTTCGAAATCCCAAGCGGACAAATCCATCCTACCCTCGATCGCGGATATTTGCGGACGATCGGGTTCATTCATGCAGTGTACGATCGTTAAAAGAAACACCAAAACGATCTGGATCTTTGCGAAAAAACGGTTCGATAAAAGCATGGACTTCTTAATTTTTGCGCGCTTTCTACGATACGGTCAATAATAATATCGCTCCTCGTTTTCTCGTCCGAGGAAAATTCAACATTTCTTATACGTTTATCCCGTATAACGACGTAGGTTTCTCGAAGTTTGCGGTGCTGAAGCCCGTTAAACACGCGAAAGAATTGGCAGGAGGTTTGAGCGAACCTTAGTGAGCGTCTTGCAAACAGAGTGACAAAGCAAATGTGCCGAAGGCCAAGCGAGAGTCGCGGAGCGATCTCGAAGCGCCGCGAGAAACCGCTGTTAGGCGAAGTGCCCGGGTCTACACTATCGGTTCATAAAGATCATACTTTCCAATAAACTTAGGCTTATTAAAATCACAATATTCTTTTACTTTTCTATTAAAATTACAATCTGACTTCGGATGAGTTTGAACACTCTCGATAAAATCCTTAATATAAGATATATCAACCTTATGCCAGTCCGGGCTTAAATTTTTCAACAAGCGTTCGTATTCAGTGCCTGTTAGCGCACTTTTGAATAATTTTTTTTGCTCTGGACTCCCTTCGTTGATAACTTCAAATTTTTTAAATATTAAACGAACTTCCTGCTCGTAAGAAAATGGCATTCGTTTTAGCGTATATATTTTCTCGAAATCAGTCTTATTCTCGCGAATCCCTATTTTTTCCAATTCCGCATTTAAATTGATTTCACTTTGATAATCTACCTCTAACAAATTTACGTTTCTTATTTCTCTGATTTTATGTTCGGCAACAGAGATTCTAATGGCTTAGTTATTAGAGCTATAAGAATTCCATATTGCTTCGCTCTAACCGTTCATCGACCAAGATCGAGCAAAAAATATTTTTTCAAATTGTAATGCCAAATCTACAAATATTCCTTTGGCTAAAGTATCCGGATATGTCTTTAGTATTGTTCTTATTTCATTCTGGCCCTTAGCGGTTTTTAATTTTTGAAAAATATACCCCTCATGCTTATCTTCCCAAATTTCAGGACGAACAAAATGAAGAGACTTTTTTGAATTAAGTCATCGAATTTTTCAAAGTTGATGTATCTATAAAAATATCTATTCTTCAAAGTATACCTCCAGCATTTCGTCTAACGATCCAGGTTTTCCGACGTCGCTGATCCCGGAGCGCCTGCGCGCGGAGGGATTGACGGAGGCTTGAGCGAACCTTAGTGAGCGATTACAAGCCGAACGTCAAAGCGAATGTGCCGAAGGCCAAGCGAGGGTTGCGAAAGCAATCCCAAAGCGCCGCGAGTAGACGAAGTTAGACGCCGTTTCATTTATTATGATTATGAATCCACCAAATGTTAGTTAATTTCATAATCTCCTCCATTTCCTTTTTAGAAGGGTTTTTACTAAGGTGTCTATAGATAATAGAGTCACATACTTCTCTTAATTGAATATTCTCGTGCAGTCTTTTCTGAGAGGAGAAATGAAGACCAATTTCTTTGTTTAAAGTTTCGGCTAGATTAGCAAAATTATTATGAAAATGGAAACTAATAATGTCTAAATAAGCCTGAGATCGGACGTCTTTATCACTAGAAAATAAATCTAAAATCTTAATATAAACATCATATTCTACTAGTGCATTTATTTCATCCTCATCATATATTTGCTTTAGAATATTTATGCCCCCTAAAGTTCCGTAATCTTTGAGAACTCGAATTGCTTTGAATTGACGTTCTAAATTTAAATTTTTCGTATTTAAATATACGACGTACCAAGAAGCGACCAAGCTCGTTATAGAAATAAATATAGCTAATGTGTTAATAAAAATTAACGTATTCCGTTTTAATCTTTCCTGAAATTTTATAATCATTGTTAAGATATATTCTTAATGTTGGAGACGGTGTAAATAAGAGGAATAGGCTACCTCAAATGCACCATTTCTATATTTAGCATGATTAATTTTATCAAAATTGTCAATAGTAAAGTTAAGATCTGGATTTCGCATCCTTTTCGAAAAACTGTCAACCCTAGCCATTCTAAGTAGTTGATTATTGCCAACAAATCTTTTAAGTATTTCTTACTCCATAAGGCTTTTCCAATATGAACGCAGAAAAAAGAATATCTCTTGTTTCATGTTTCAATTAAATTAGAAACTTTACTTTGATTTGATTTATGTTATTTATCAATTTCCGCTTTTTACTCCTTACTTTTGTGAAATGGCGTCTAACTTCGATTCGATGAATTTCGGTCAAACGTCCAACACGGTGATTCCGTCCCAATTGTTAGGCGAACCGAATCTGCAATAATGAATCGACTTCTCCAAATACCATCGAGCGGGGCGATCCAACTTGTTTCTTTCCAAAACCCTGTTGAACTTCACGCAAGCCTCTTCGAAATTACGCTCTCTAAAAAGTGAGATTCCTCTTTCAAATTCCTCTTTCGTATCCATGAATTGCGCGAGAACAGAGTCCGGTTGTCCGTTAAAAACCTCTAAAATCGTCACGACCGAATTGTGTCCTTTCAACTGGATCCTATCCAAAACGCGCGTGTGGTATTTTTCCGGAGTTTCCAAATTGAAGAGTACGTGATCGGTGATCAGAATCGCGGAATCGAATAAACGACACAGTTGCCCCACTCTCGTCGCGATCGTCACCGATGCGGACATCACTGCACCTTCCATTCGTTCCGCTTCTCCGATGGTTCCCAATACGATCGGTCCTCGGTGGATGCCGCTTCCCACTCGAACCGCTTCCTTACCTTTTCCGATCCGATCTGTATTAATTTCTCTTAATATACTTTGTATTTGGACCGCGCTTTCCAAGGCGTCGTCGGTCCTTTGCGAGAATAGGGAAAGGAACGCGTCACCGAAATACTTGTCGATAAAACCGTTTTTGTCGCGGATCAAAGGACCCACCTTTCCCAGATAGGAATTGATGAATTCGAAGTTTTCTTTGGCGGAATCCCGGTCCGTCACGAATTGCGAGGGACGGATTTCGTTGTAGAGGATCGTCATCTCCTCTTCGGCGGTGTCTCCGAGTTTCACGTCTATGAAATCGTTCTCGTTCAATATCTTCAAAAATTCCCTCGGAACGAACAAACCGTAGGAATTGTTCGTTTTATTAAGCGTAGTCGTCAGATCAACGATCGCTCCGAAGGCTTGGGAATATCTCCTCGCCAAAAGGAACGCCTGAGAAAACAACATCGCCAAAAGACCGATCGGGGAGAAATATCCGGTGTTTATTATTCTTTTATTATATAAAGTATCTTGAATAAATAACGCAAAAAAGACCAAAAGTCCGCCCATGAGCAGGAATGCCCCGTTTCTTTTTTTGAGAACGGCGGAGACAAGGACGTAAAATCCGTAGAAAAAAACAGAGAACGTGAACGCGTAATAGACGTCGATCGTCCCGGTGAAAAAGGCGGGGCTAGTGATTAATACGGTGGAGGAAGCCAATCCGCCTACGGACAAAATCGTATAATACGCGTAAGTCGGAAACTCGGAGGGAAAAAGGGAACGGAAAAACGCTGCAAAAATCGGAACGGTAAGATAAAAGGAAAGATATACTATTTTACTATGAACGGCATAATCCAAATCCGGAAAAGCGACCTGAATCAGATTTTCCCCCGTACTCAACGCGCGGAAACAGTAAACCAAACAAAGAAGCCCGAAATAGAGTACGGATTTCTCCTCCCTTCTTAGATAAAACAGCGTAAGGTGATACAACGCCATAATCGCCAAACTTCCGAAAACGAAAACCTCCAAAGACAGACGTTTTTCACGGATGGATTGTACGGAAGGTTCCAATCCCAGATAAAACTTTCCGGTCAGACCTCCTCGTGCGTGATGAAAATTGGATATTAGAATTTTGAGCTCGATCTCGTTTTCGGCGTTAAAAAAAGAGAAGATCTTCTTATTCCAGACCGGTTTGGCCGATTCAGCGGTTTTGGAGACGGTTCCAGTTTCGCCTAACTTGCGAGAATTTGCATATATTTCGTAGGCGGTTTCCGAGATATCGGACTGAAGCGCCAATTCCTTTCCAATCGCAGACGGGGGAAGTTTTATTTTCAGAAAATAAGTGGCGAATCCGTAGGAAGGATAATTCGCGCCCTGCCCGTCGGCGAGTTTGACCCAAGTCTTCGGAACTGTCGCAAACGAAGAAACGTCCGTCCAAGAACGATCCGATAATTCGTTCCACAAAAATCTGAATTCTCCCTCCAAAAGGGCCGGTCCTTCGTTTTCGAAATCCCACTCACGCAGATCCAAAATACCCCGTTCCGCTTTCGGAATTTCGGTAGGAGCAAAACTTCTTCCCCCGCAGAAAAGGATCGAAACGATACAAAAAACGAATAGAATGTTAACAATGATTATACGATAACGCATAGACGGACCGCCGGAAAAAATCGTTTCGAAAAAGAAGTTCGCTTAACAAAATCGAATGTGGACCTCGAACGGATTTCTCGTTACGACGTACGAAATTTTCCGCGGTTTTCATAAAAGGTCAATGAAGATTCAAGCCGTAAAGATCGATTTCGTTTTCCCTTCCCTTTACCTTATGCCTGCCTAAAAACTCGAACGAGAACCGATTCTGATCCGTAAGAAGTTCGTATACCGTCGATGAAATCAGTATTTTTCTGGAAAGCGCGGAACAAAGTCCTTCGATGCGGGAAGCGGTATTGACCGAATCCCCGATCACAGTGAAATCGAGACGATTTTTAGAACCGATCGTGCCCTGTACGACTTCGCCGTAATGAAGACCGATTCCCGATTCGAGAACCGGTAAACCCGACAAAGCCCAATTGCGATTTAAAAGATTCAATTCCTCCTGCATTTCCGAAGCGGCCTTAACTCCCGCATCGACAGGATCGTTCAGTTCCACAAGTCCGCCGAACACGGCCATAATCGCGTCGCCGATAAACTTATCGATCGTTCCTCCGTTTCTGGAAATACAATCCGCCATTCGATCGAAGTATTCGTTTAACTGAAGAATCAACTTTTCCGGATCCGATTTTTCGCTCAAAGAAGTAAAGGATCTCAGATCGGAGAATAGTATGAGGACCTTCTTCTTATCGATCTTGTCCGTTACGCCCTCTTTGAGAAGTTTCTCCCTCACCTCTTCCGATACGAATTGTCCGAACAACCTGGAAATGTTGGATTTTTCGCGTTCCCGTTCCAGAACTTCGGCTAACAATCGTTTGGTGTTTCGGACCAAAACTCCGACCACGATTCCCGAAAAAACCATCATCACGGATTTGAAAAAATAAATCGGGGGATCGGTAAGGTCGTGCCATTGTAGAGGATCGGCCGACTTGATTTCCGAAATTCCGGATTGTGATACCAGAAAAAATCCGAGGTATTGGATTCCGCAGTAAGCGCCGGTTAACGTGGAAAGACGTTCGTTCATTGCGAATCCGGATAGAATCACCATAAAGAAATAAAGATAGGAAGCAGGACCGGTTATATAAGTCGCCGCGCCCGAGGGCAAATACGCTTCCGCAAGAAGGTATAGGATTCCGGGAAGAGTGGAATACGAAAGAATTACGAAATAAATTTTGTTCCCGCGAACCCGCCTGAATTTGGCGAGAAGATAAAAGAAAAAGGAAAAAAAACCTCCGATAAACGTCCAAAGAATCGGAACTTCCATACGCGCGACAAAACCGAAACGTTGCATTACGATCAGCGCGAATCCCGAACCTACGCCCATGATCGTAGAATAAAAACTCACCCTGCGTAGGGTCGTGTTGATCTCCTCTTCGAGATAAATCGAATACGTTTCCTTTTCCTGACGGGACGACATCGCGTTAAAGACTAAACAGGAAGATTTCGAAAAATTCCACGACATTTTAAACCGAATAGGATTTTTATTTTCTTTTCCGATACGAAGGTTTCGTCACATTCGTTTTCTAAAAAGAAAGGCAATCATACCGGATATCCATTTATGAAGAGAATCGATCGATCCAAACGCAACTTATTATTCGCGCTGACCTTACTCGTCGGCGGCGTTTTGTTTTCCCAGGAAAATACGATCGATCCGAAGTCGATCGAAAGAACGTTAACCGAACTTCTACGGGAAAAAGGGATCACGTTTCCGTTCGAGATCGGTCAAGGAGAAGAATCCTGCAAAGCGGATTTCGATTCGGACGGAATCCAGGATTTCGCCGCGACCGTTCGTTTCGTCGGATCTCCGAAGGACGAATCCGAAAACTTCCGCGACCAGGACGGTTTTTTATCCCTGGTTATCGGGGACGGAAAACGGGGAATTCGATCGAACTCGCTTCTTCCGATCGTTCCCTGCGATTCCTGCGGAGGTGTTTACGGAAGACCGGAGGTCACCGTACAGTGCAAAGGTGCTACTGTCAAAGTTCAAAGTTACGGAGGTTCGAATTGGAGATGGGCGAACGCGGAAATTCTTCGTTGGAAATCCGGGAATTGGCAGTGGATCGGATCCGATTCTTACAGTTATCATACCTACTTCGGCGACGGCATTAAAACTTCCTTAAATAGAATCAACCTAGACGCGACCCGCGAGTATGAAGGAAGATCGAATCCGGAAACGCCCAAACTTCCTTCCAAAGGTCCGATCCGTTTTAAACGGATCGTCTCTTCTCGTTCGAAAGGAGATTCCGAAAAAGATAAAAAGAACGAGGATATTCAAAATCTCCCGTTTTCGATCGACTCGAAGGATTGGCTCGTGGAAGGAAAATCGAACTGGAAAGGACCTTCGGATCTTTCGTTTAAGATCGCTTCCCGTTGGGACACCCAGAGACTTTTTTTAAACGTAGAAGTTACCGACGATTCGATACTCGCCTGTTCCGAAGGAAAAAACGATTGTGATTCGATCGAAATCGTGTTGGATTCCGATCCTTCCCTTCTCGACATCGGACCGGACGGCGGTTTACGAAAAACGCCGGAGAAACGTTGGATGAAACTCGTCCTTCCGATAAGGGACGAAGAAGGTGAATGGAAATACGACGCGAAAACTTCCGCAAAAGATCGCATTAACGTGAAATTCGTTAAAACGAAATCCGGGTATTCGATTTACGGCGGAATTCCCTGGAGCCGATGGATCGAAGATCCGAAAACGAATACGCCGAACGTAGGAAGCGTTTTTTTGGCTACGGTTTCGGTAATCGATTTCGATTTCCCGAAAGACAAGGGAAAAACCATGTCCAGCTCCAAAATCCGCGGCAAGGATCCGTTTACTTTCGGCGAACTGGAACTTTCGGAAAACCCCTATTCCCTCGGATCCTATCGAAAAGGCGAATAAAACACATTCACATATTATAAAACTTGAACATAATAAATTTCTCATGCGATACGATTTAAAAAATTCGTTCGGGTCGATCGCGGAATTACGCGTTAGGCTTCCGTTAGACAGAACTTAAACGCGGTTTTTAAACGAACCCGGAACGCGGATATCCCGTGAAATCCTTTGTTTTTTGGAGCATTCAAAAATCGATCTTGATTCGAGCGGAAACATCGTTTTCTATCCGATAAAGCCCTCTCCAAGACCCTACTTCTAAGAAACGTCGCGTTTTTTCCACGATTCCTCGTTTTTTGGAGAAACTCCGTGAATCCTTTTGAACGCTTTGGAAAACGCGAAC
The DNA here is from genome assembly GCF_004770155.1 of Leptospira gomenensis. Taxonomy (GTDB): domain Bacteria; phylum Spirochaetota; class Leptospiria; order Leptospirales; family Leptospiraceae; genus Leptospira; species Leptospira gomenensis. Next base: position 69,775 of record NZ_RQFA01000046.1, read on the forward strand.
GCGGACGAATATCCGACGACACGCGACACTTCCTCCAAAGTGGCGCCTTGTTCCTGAATCAGATTTCTTCCCTTTTCGATACGAAGCCGGGAAAGATAATCCATTGGAGTACATCCTAAAACCTCACGAAAGCGGTTGGCTAACGAGGCCCTGGAAATTCCCACCGAACTCGCAAGGGTTTCCAACGTCCAAGGATGCGCCGGTTTTTTATGAATCACCTCCAATACGGAGCGGATTTTTTCGTCTTTAAAAGCGCTTCTCCATCCAGGAGAACGAGAGGGATTAGTCTCCAACCAATGACGAATAACATAATAAAGTAATATATCTGTCAGCTTCTGCAGAATCAAATCGGAACCCAGACCGGAATCCACTTCCTGAGAAATGAGAACCAGGGTCGTATGAAGAGGATGGTGGGAGGGAATTTCAGAGGAGCGGATCAGTATCAAATCGGGTAATTCGAGAAAAAACGGATGTTGCGCCGTTTCCGGAACCTCGTATCGCACGGAAACGAACGTGGTGATCGGCTTACCGTCAAATCGGTTTCCCTTTTTTAAAAACTCCCGAAACTTACCTATATCCATCGCTTTGTTCGCCGGAGAGGATATCAACTCGTGATCGAGTCCCTTGGCGATGAAGAGAATATCGCCTTTTTCCAAAGACAATATTTTACCCTTGAACCGGACGTAACACGAACCCTGGGATAGGATGTGGAATCCTCCGCTTCGTTCACAAGGGAAGCGCAAACCCCAAGCCTTATACATGGGAGTTCGCGCGAGTAGATCGCTTTTCCAAGCGGCCGCAGTGAGAATTTCGGAAAGTAGGTCCATGGTTTAAGATTACGACACAATATCTAAAAGTCGATTCATTTATACGATTGGATATTCTTTTTGGATTCCGGGACATAGCAAAAAAAACGGTTCGGTATTATCCTTTCCTCAATCAGGAGAATTTGTTTATGAAAATTTTCGTATATGCGGGAACAGGACTCGTTTCCGGTTTGGTCATCGAAGGGCTTCTCGCAAAAGGTCACGAAGTTTATGCCGGTTCCAGAAATCCGGAATCCGCTAAAAAAGCGCCGCGTCTTCATTGGATAAAAACGGACGTTTCTCAGCCGAATTTAGGCGCGGAGGTTTTGGAAAAAACGGAGAGGGCGTTTCTACTTTGTCCTCCCGGGATCGCGGATCAATACTCCGTTCTCAATCCTTGGATAGAATCCGCTAAATCTAAAAATCTGAAAAAGATCGTTCTCATGACTGCGATAGGAGTGGATCAATCACCGGAGGACCTTCCTTTCCGCAGACTGGAAATCGCTCTGGAAAAATCCGGAGTTCCGTTTAATATCGTTCGTCCGAATTGGTTTATGCAGAATTTTCAGACCTTTTGGATTTCAGGGATTCTGAAAGACAAAAAGATATACTTCCCCGGAGGAAAAGCGAAAACGAGTTTTATAGACGCAAGGGACATTGCCTCTTCCGTCGTATCACTGCTGTTAGACGATTCTAAAAACGGAGAAGGATTTGCGCTCACCGGAAAAGATTCTATCTCCCACGATGAGGTCGCTGAAAAAATCTCCTCGGCCACGGGATTGTCCGTTCAATTCGCAGACATCACTCCTGAGCAATTCAAAAAAGGTCTGTTAGACGCCGGAGTTCCCGAGGACTACGCCAACGTTCTGGTTTTTCTGGCGGGTATACTCAGAGAAGGCCATGTCGCCGCGGTTTCGGATAACGTAAAACGGATCACGGGCAAAGAACCGATATCTTTCGATCAATACGCGCAGGACAACAAAAAAGTTTGGCTACAATGAGTTCGGATCGTCCGAGTCCGCGCCGATTAAAGTTCTTGGATACTCGGAGTTGATCGACGTTTCATCATCCGTAGTATCTAGAACAAACGAATACCGCGGTTACGCGTTAGACGGCGTCGAATAGGTTTTCCGATTTAAATCCGTCCCGATTCGTTCGGGACGGTTACTTTATTTTTTACCTAAGTTCCGTTTCGTAAGGTAGAATCGAAAACAAACTCAGAGATTTCTCCTTCCCCTTCACCTTAACGTCCCCCATGGCCTGCGCGCGAAATCGGTTTTCCGAGGCGACCCTTTCCAAAACCTCGTTCGAAACCAGAAAATCGGAATTCAATTCCTTACACGCAGACTCGATCCGGGAAGCCGCGTTGACCGCGTCACCGATGACGGTGAATTCCAATCGCTCCTCCGTTCCGATATTGCCGCAGACCGCATCTCCATAATGGATCCCGATTCCCTGCCTCAACTCCGGTTGCCCTTTTTGAAGTCGAAGTGCATTCAATTTTTTTAATGCTTTTTTCATTTCAAGGCCCGCTGATACCGCGTTTTTACAATCGGTTTCGGATGATTCCGGTATTCCGAAGGTGACTAAAATTCCGTCTCCGATAAACTTGTCCACGGATCCTCCGTTTTCAAAAACGACCCGCACCATCTCGCGATGATATTCCGCCAATAGGGAAATGACCTCCTGAGGGGAAAGTTTTTCGGATAAGGAAGTGAAATCCCTTAGGTCGCAGAACAAAACGGCGACCTTCTGCAGACTTCCTCCGGGGGCGAAAAGATTATCCTCGGCAGTGATCCGTTGTACGACACCGGGGGAAAAATACCTTCCCAACTGAGAACTTTTTCTTTCCGAACGAACCGATTCCTGAAGCAAGGAGCGGGCCGTATACGCGATAAAGGATGTCACCCCTCCGTACAAGGCAAGCAGAGCGACTATGGTAAAGTAATATTCCGCGCTTGCCTTGGAAGTCAAAAAAGCCTCGGACAAACTTCCGGTCCAAACAGTCCTCGGGTCCTCGGATACATAAGAAAAAATGAATATACAAACCGCAAACGCCGAGATGGACACTAAAACCGGATAAAGCGGCTTTAGGGAAAGTCCGTTGAGCAGGATAAAAACGGCGGACACGGGTATGAATGCGGTTTTCAATAAATACGTTCTCGGGATGGAGTTCCCTCCCACCGAATCGTACCAGGTCCAAGGAAGTATACAAAGTATCAGCACGTCCAAAAAAACACCGAGCCAGCCGGCGATTCGATTGTCGTCCTTAAGACAAAATCTTTCCTCGGAAAGAAACCAAATCATCCCGGCGGACACGAAAGCGGCCCCGAGATATAAAACCAAAATCCAAATCCGTTCCGTGCCGCTCTGCGATATAGAAAGGCTGGCCGGAGTAAACGAAAGAGCCAATAGGATTCTGATGATATATCCGATTCGAAACGCCCTTTTTTCCTTCAATCCTAAAATGTCTTCGGTAGGTTGCACTCGGTTTCACCTCGCTTGCAAATAGTTCCCGTACGATAACTTAGACAAAACGTCTCCTTGATTTAGCTTCGATCAAGAACGAAATCGAATCGGGCCCGTTTCGTTTATAAATCGAAACTCGATCCGATAGGAAAATAAAATAATTCCTTTACAAGATAAACTCGAAGGTGATACTTCCGTCCCAGGAAAATTCACGATGACACGAATCGTTCTTTTATTTCTCGTTTTTACTTTCGCCTACGCCCCCGTCTTTTCTCAAAGCCAACCTCTATGGCAAACCGTTTTCGGAGGTGAACAATACAGCGGCTTAAAAGCCAACGAATGCCCCGAAGATCTTCCTTCTGGATTGGTCGTCGCAAAAGACGGAGGTTTCATCGCCGTCGGTTCCGCGAACAACTGCAAACGGGAAGACATCAATCCTTTGGTGGAAAAGAAAAAATACAGCGCTGCTTGGGCCGCAAAGATCGCTTCCGACGGAACTCCGGTCTGGTGGAAATATCTTTTTCCGAGTAAACCGGTGGATATGGACGGCTATTCCGTTAACGTACACGGTTTCGACAGCGTACGAGGAGGAACTTTAACTTCCACCCGAGACGGAGGTTTTGCCGTCGCTGGCACGATAGGAAGTTCCACCTACAACCGCAAACTTTCCTTCGCTCGATACGATTCCTCCGGAGAATTGGTTGCCGATCGTTTTTCCGAAGCGAAGGAATTCTGTGACGACTTCTGCGGCGCGGAAGATCCGCAGATTTATCATCTTCAGGAACTTTCAGGAGAAAAACTGAGGGCTTTGATCTCCGTAACGCACAGGGTTCAATCCGAAACGAAGGAGGGTAATACCACCGTCGTTAAGGATGAGAATAGAACGAGTTTCTTATATTCACTTTTTGGAAAGGACGGTTCCGTGAAGAAATCCGAATATCTTCCCGAGATTCCGTTTGCTCCGAGCGCTGCGACGGCCTTGGACGAAGGAATCGTCGTTGCGTTAAGCACGGATAACGTTTCAGGAAAGGAATCACAACGGGACGTGATCGTTCAGAGATACGACGAAGACGGAAAGATGTTGTGGAAAAAAAGATTCGGAACTCCCGGGGTTGAGGATTTTATCGTATCGATTTTGAAACTCTCCGACGGAAACCTCCTTTTCACCGGAGGAATTTCGAACGCGCGATCCAAAGAAGCCTGGTTTATAAAACTTTCTCCGAAAGGAGAAACGATCTGGGAGACCAAACAAAAAGTCGGAGGTCTGAATTTTCTGGATCCTATTGTGGAATCGCCGGATGGAGGTTTTTTGGCGGCCCTCTCGGAAGGAGAAGGGCCGTTGACTTTGATCAAACTGGATTCTTCCGGAAAAAAACAATGGGAGAAAAAACATTCGCAAAGGGTTTACTTCGCGAACAATATTCTGAAAAACGAAAAGGGTTATGTGATCCTGGGTTACACGAAAAAAAAACCGGCGTTGTATACGGATGCTATTCTGATACAAACCGATTGGAACGGAAACATCTCTAAAGACGCACAACGTAGAAATTTCCCGTAAGTTTTCGGCGAAGCGCAGGTTCTAAAAAAACGGACCGCGCAACATGACACAGGATCGATCTTAAAAGCGTCGCGCAATCTCTTTCGGAAAAACCTTCCGAAGATATGCGAAGATTCAGGATTTCTTTTTTACGAAACAATGACAGTCAACGGTATGATCCATCACCATACCCGTCGCCTGCATAAACGCGTAACAGATCGTGGAACCCACGAATTTAAATCCCTTCTTTTTCAACTCTTTGCTCATCGCGTCGGAGATCGGAGTTTTTCCGGGAACTTCTCGCGTATTTTTCCAGGTATTGTACAAGGGTTTTCCCCCCACGAAGCTCCATACAAACGAATCGAAAGAGCCGTATTCTTTTTGAATATTCAAAAAACATGATGCGTTTGTTACGGCCGATCGAATCTTCAATTCGTTCCGGACGATGCCTTCGTCCGTCATCAAGGATCGGATCTTCTTTTCCGAAAATTTCGCCACGATTGCGGGATCGAAATCCGCGAATGCCTTCCGATAATTTTCCCTTTTTTTTAGGATCGTTATCCAGGAAAGTCCCGCTTGCGCACCTTCTAATATTAGAAATTCGAAAAGTTTTTTATCGTCGTGAAGAGGTTTTCCCCATTCACGATCGTGATAATCGACATAAAGCGGATCCTTCTCGGCCCAGGTACAACGTGATAGGTTAGATTTTTGTTTCATCGTAACATCGTAGAGGTCATGAATTTTACGTAAATTCCGGTTTTCGGGGAGTTCCTACGATCCTCCGTCATACTCGATTCCAAACGCTTTCGTTTCGGAATCGAGGGAGTTCCCGCATTTTCCGAAACCAACGAATCCTCCGCTGGAAAAGAAGAGGGAGTTCCCGCACAAGTTTGTCGGAACAACAAAAATCCGATTTCTAAAACCGTTTGACGAAAACGGCGATTTTTTCCCCGGTCGAACAGAAACAAACGAGGCTAAACGGGGCTCCTCAATCCAAAAACGAAAACCGGAAAAAACCGTCCCGATCCGGAACGATATCCAAGTTCTCCGAAACCGCGTCCACATTCAAAAAACCGAATATATGCGGAAAAATATTCTTTCCATCCTCTTCGGAAAACTTGGCGGAATGAGAAACCTCGTATTTCAAAGGAGAACGTAAACGTGCCGGATCCACGACGAGCAAAACGAGATCCCTTCTTCCGAAGAAAATTCGATTGGCCGTCTCCTCCAATTGATTACGTTTGGAAGCGTGAATAAAACCCTCCCGTTCCAAAGAATCGACGACATAAGAACCGGTTCGCACCGCCTCTTCCCAATCCTTCCGAAACGCGATTACATAGATCCTTTCCATCTTGATCGGAGAATTGACCCTTACCAACGAGCGATATGATCTTCGGCCCAACCCTGTCCGTTCGTAAGTTTGTATTCGTTTTTACCCAGACGAATCACTCCTTCAAAAGAACCGATCATCTGGTGAACGGAAGACGCCAACAAACCCGTGTTAGTCGTGGCCTTTCTGTGGAAATCGGGGGTGAAATTCAGATCGATCGCCTGCGAATCCTTCGTATAAAGACGCCAGGGTTTCATCCAATTATCGCGATCGATTTCGAATACGGCGTCCGACGGAATTTTATAAATCCTACCGTTGACTAAGATCGCGTTTTCCGTGGTTCCCGTATCGTCCGTCCAACCCGCGCCGAGATTCATACCGATCCTCTCGCCCGCGTTAGTCGCCACCATGGAGGCCCAATTCCATTTCGTTGAATACGGCCAAACTCCTCTTCCGAAATCCAAACAAGCGAACGAAGATTTAGGATCGAATTTATATTCCATCGCGCCGTAACGGACGGTACCTTCCGCACCGACTCCGAACAATTTTTCGGTGAATTGAAATCTTCTTTTGGACCAGGGAACGACCACGTTCAACGTTTCCCAGTTTTCTGGAACCGGCACCGTTATCTCCGCTTGAACGGGAATTTTATTCTTCGGAGAAAAATTTACGGACAAACGATATCCTTCCCCTTCACGGAAGAATTGAAGACGTGCATTATTCCCGATATAAGTAGCGTTGCTGCCTACGAGTTGGCCCAGACTAACGCCCGCACCGAAAGGAGAAAGAATCGTTCCTTCCTCGAAATCCCCCGTCTTTCGGTTGAGCCAATACACGAATATCACTCCCGCGTAATCCACGTCGGAAATCGTGAACGACGCGAGAAAGTTTTCGTCATAGATACACCAATAATTCCATTTTTTCTTTCTCAGATAATGACCGCTTAGATTGCATCGGTGCATCGGCTTTTTGGACCAGCCCACGGCGTTTAAATTCAAATTTCCCGATTTGTCGCAGAGGTTGGTTTCCTGTCTGATTTCCGTTTCTAAATTCATCGTTTCCAAAGACTCTTTTTAGGTTTTGAATACGGTTATCACGATCGTCTCCGTAACGTCGATCGATTTACGGAGATCCCGACACCCGTCCTCGGAAAGAAAATTATCGAAAAGGAAACAAGACGTATTTCAAGAGGAATCAAATTCTTCTCCGTTTCAAAACTTTTCCTCTCCGAACTGTTAGATCCATTGAAACGCGGACAAAACGGAATCCTGAAAAAACGACATTATAGTTTATAATTCGAAACAGAACTTCGCCGCGCTCATCCGAACCTCTGCAGAAAAAGGGATGATATCAAATGACAATGGGAGAAAAACCATGAAGACGAAATTCCATCGGTTGACGAAGAGGATTTTATCTACATCCTTAATCGTACTATCGGCACTTTATTTAAACGTATGCTCCAATAGCAAGGAGAACGTTTCCATGGAATCGGCATTCACCCTTTTAGGAATATCGGGCACGACTTCCGGAGCTTCCTGTGAAGGAAAAAAATTGACTCTTTTTACGGATCCGATGCCTTCGGAAAGCCAACTTCCCGTACTTCAATTGGGAGAATCGATCGTGTTGGATCGCAGCACACACGCGTTTTTGGAGGCGCCCGTTTGGGATTTTTCCCTGGGAAGCGAATACGAGGGATATTTTCTCCGTTACAAAAGAGGATTGGAAACCTCAGCTTGTCACGAATTCAAACCTCTTTTCCCGGGATATCACTACGTGAAACTTTGCAACAATCCGACTAACGGCGAATATACGTGCGTCGCGAGAGGATTCATAAAAGTGGAAGGTGAGATGAATAAAGCGCCGTTCGCCGCGGTCGCACAAAACTCCCAGAAAATATTCATGGGACAAGCGGCGACCTTGGATATGAGCGCCAGCAACGATCCGGAAGGGGATAACTTAAAATTCGCCTGGAGATTATTGGATCTCCCTTCCCACTCCTCGGCCCTCGCTCCTAAATCGGAAGCCGCCGTTCAAACGTTCACTCCCGACGTTCCGGGAAGATACGTTCTGGTCGGATACGCACAAGACGGTTACGAAAATCATCTTCGATTTTTGGACGAGGTCAAGAGTACGGTCGTCGCTACGGTTCATAGTAGAATCCAAGGCAACGCGGCGCCTACGATCGCTATGAACAGAATTCCCGCACAACCGATCGCGGGACTGCCGATTCGATTCGACGCGTCCACAAGCACCGACCCAGAAGGAGAGTTGCTACGATTACATTCCTGGTACATCGCCGTAAAACATCCGGACGGAGTTTACGAATACTTCGATTATCAGGAGGACTTCGGCCCGGGAGAACTCAGAGTTGGACGCACTTTACAAGCGGGGACGTATCTCGCGGGAGTTTGTCTCGTCGATAACGCGGCCCGTACTCCGGAACTACCGGAAGAAGCGAACAGTTGTTGGGAAGAGGAATTCGACGTGATCGATCCGTAATACGATCTCGAATACAACGATTACGGAATCACCGAAACGTTGAAACGAGTCGGAAGCGATCGAAACGAGGTCGCTTCCGTTTTTTCGTCGCGGACATTCCGGCCTTACGTTTCTACGTTATCCCAAAAAACGAAATCCGCAGAACCGTTCTCCGAACCCGGAAACGGATCCCTGAAAAGAGGGCTTTCCTTTTTCATAATGAATTGATAAATCTGTAAAAATGAATCCTTTGCGGTTTTATACGATTCTTATCGTAGCGTTGTATGCTTGTTCACCGACGCAGGAATTCAATCCTTCCGATCCGGGCACAAAAGAGTATTGGATGGAACTTCTATTGGGAAAGGTTAGAATTCCCTTTTTCAGCGAAAACGAAGGAACCTTACAATGGGCGGTAGTAAACGGAAGCGCGGGCTTGCCTAGTTTAGGAATCGCCCTCGCTACGGATGCAAACGGATTCAGTCACGTAGCCGGCAATACTTCGGGAACGTTATTCGCACCTTCTCCGATCGGCGCTCTGGATCTGATTCTCGCCAAATACGATACTCGAAAAAATCTGCTTTGGGGAAAACAACTCGGCGTTTCCGGCGCCTCCGTCACGGTCACCGGAATCGCGATCGATCCTTTCGGTAATTCGTACGTCGTAGGTTTTACCAACGCATCCTTCCAAGCGCCGGCGATCAGCGGTCAAGACACGTTCGTCTTGAAATTCGACCCGGAGGGAAACAAAGTCTGGGGAACACAACTCGGTCCCCCTTCCGGCGCCCACTTCACCCAATCGACCAAAATCGCCGTGGATATATTCGGAAATTCTTATGTAATCGGAACCACCAACGGGGCGTTCGGAGGTCCGGCCCCTTCTTCGGGATTGAACGGATACGTTTTCAAGCTGGATTCGAACGGGGCTTTACTTTGGATCAGACAGAACGCGATTCCGACGGCCAATTATAATTCCGAGGGAATCGCCTTTGATCGGAATACGGGAACGATTTATATGGTCGGATTCGGCGGAGCGAATTTCGAAACGGAAACGGTTCCTTCGATCGGAAACAACGACTTATTCATTGTCAAATACGATCCGGCGAACGGCGCCAAACAATTTTTCGCACAATTAGGATCGGCTTCGAGAGAAGCGCAAGGTTCCGCGATTGCGACCGACGTTTACGGCAACGTCTATGCGGGAGGAATGAGCAACGCCGACTTCGGATCGAACGCGGACGGAACCTCTTATTTAGGATTGATCGTGAAATACGACTTCTTCGGAAATCGACAATGGATCCGTCAATTCGGTGCTCCTAGCGGATCATCGATCATCACGAAGGTTTTCGCATTGAGTACCGACGCCGGAGGAAACCTATTCGCGACTGGAAGCACACAAAGCGATTTGGTTTCCGACTCAGGTCCTTCCGCGGGAGGTTCGGATTTATTCCTTATCAAATACGACCGCTTCGGTCAAAAGGAATGGGTTCGACAATACGGAGAAACACTCAAAACGGCGCAAGGTTTGGACCTACAAAACGATTTCGAAGGAAACGTATATTGTACCGGATCCGGCTCGATCGGCTTCCTCGGAATTCCATCGATAGGAACGCAGGATTTGTTTCTTTTAAAATTCAGATAAACCGTTTTCCGGTTCGAATTTCTTTTCTGTTCAAAATAGGTCCGCCTGCTACAAAGGACCTTGAACACGATCATGAACCGAAATCGAAACATCATACACGTGGGTCTCGGCGATCTTTTTCTCCCGATCGTCGTACGATCCAAAACCGAAATACTACAATTCCAATCCAACCTCGAGGAATTGGGGATAGAAATCACCGGCACGAACTACGGACCCAATCAGAACGTATTCACGAGACAACGTTCCCAATCCGTACTTACGATCCAGACGATCAACGGAGGACCCAACATCACCCAACTTTTGGTGATATCCGAAAATCCGGAAGGATCGCTCGAATCCATAGAGGAGGATTTCGAAAGGGCGATCGACGCTTTCGACAAAGTCTGGCAGATCCGCGGCAAAAACGCCGTCAAAAGCGATCTTACGATACGGATGTTGATCGACTCTTCCACCGAACACGCGTTTGGCGAAATTTGGGAAAAACGACTGCGACAGGATAAAAACGACCTTCAGAAATTGGGAAGACCGATTTTGGGCGGAGGTTTGAGATTCGTGTTACCGCCCCTCAATCCGCAGGATCCGGAGGATCACGGAATCGAAATCAAATTGGAATCCTTTTTCCCGGATCCGAGAAAGATTTTTTTGGAGACGATTTTTCTTTGGGGAGCGCCCAGAATCGTAGACGACAAGTGGAACGCCGGCGATCGGATCCAAAAGGTCGTCCAATACGTCGAACAGAATCTGATCCCCTTTCTGGATCAAGCATAACGGAAATTGAATATGATTCGAGTTTTACACACCGCGGACCTTCATCTCAGTCAAAAGGAAAAGGAATATTGTCTTTCCGTCCTAAAGGAAATCGTCTCGATCGCGGGCGAAGAAAAATGTACGCACATTCTGATCTGCGGCGATCTTTTCGACAGAAACGGGGAAATAGATCCTTTAAAGGACGAAGTCAAAAAAATCCTCGGCGACTTCGGCGGCAAAATCCTTTATATCCCCGGCAACCACGAGGAGTTGGGACTCGCAACCGGAAAGTATCCGATAACAGCGGACCTTTCTCCCCTATCTTATCCGCAAAAAGGCGAGTCCGTAAAATGTTGGACCGAGGAGATCGACGGAGTGACCGCCGAATTTTTCGGATTTCCGTTTCAACGTAATTTAGAAGATTCGAATATTCGATTTAAGGAAAAGAAAACGCAATACAGGATCGCGCTTCTCCACGGAACGGAAACGGAACTCGTGGAATATCTGGGCCCTTCTCCCGAAGAAGCGGACTCCGTCCTGGATTCGGGACCTTTCTCCGAAGCGCACTTCGACTATCTCGCGTTAGGTCATATCCATTCCGGGAGATCCGCCACACAAGGATCTATGATAAAACGATATCCCGGTTCTCCCAGAGTCGTTTCCTCGGGAGAATTCGGACCGCGTACGGTGACGATCGTCTCCTTCGGCAAAAACGGAACTCCCGAACTGCGGGAAAAAATCGTGGTCTCCGCGGGTCAATACAGGGAATTTTCCGCGACCGCGGATCTTTCCGGAAAAATCCCCGAGTTGGAAACGATCCGTTCCGAGTTCGGAGTAACGGATTCGGTTCGGATACGGATCTCCGGAATCGTAGAGGACGAACATACCGTTTCCGCGGTTTTGAAGGAGTTCGAAAAAAACTGCGTCTGTAGAAGGATGGAATTCAAAACGGAAATAAAAACCTCCGCGGCGCTGATCAACAATCCCATCGCTAAAGTATTTTATGATAAACTAATGGAACGAAAAGCCGCTTGGACGGGCGCCGAACCTCCGGATTGGAATCGCGTGCTTACGATCGGGTTGGAGCAAATCGAGGAAAACGCGGGGAAAAACTGAGAATGTTAAAATCGATTCAAATGATTTCCTTCGGCAGATTCTCGGACGTCAAGTTCGAGTTCGGATCGGACGCGACGGTTTTTTTGGGAAAAAACGAGTCCGGAAAAACGACGATCTTCGACGCGATGCGTCTCGCGTTGGGAAGCGGACTTCTCACCGCAAGTCAGGAACCGAAAAAAAGTATCCTGGCCCGTTACGGAGAAAAATGCGCCGAAGGATACAAACTCTTCGGAGAAATCCCGAAGTTGACCAAGGAAGCGGCTCCGCAATACGTACATTGTGTTTCTCTTCGGGAAGGAGAATTGGAATTCTCGTTTCTCGACAATCGTTTCATCAAGGCGGATTTTTTAAGAAGCCGACTTTTCAACAACAAGGTCAATCTGGAAGGCGTTTCCTCTTCGTTGAAAAAAATCCATTCCCCTCATCCGAACAGCGGAGAATTCCCTCAATTCGAAAAACTCAAGACGGAGATAGAAATCCTGAAGTCGGATCGAACTCGGCTCGTTTCGCAGATCAATGAACTCCATTCCAGAAACAGAAACAATCTACAAAAGGATTCCGACTCCGCGAAAGATAAGGAAAGGGTTTCGGAGATAGAAAACCTTCTGCAGAACATAGAGAAGGAAAACGTTCTGGAAAATAAAATTCAAAAGAAGAACAAACTCCTCGAATCGTTAAGCGAACTACAAAAATTAAAATTGGGCCGGGAAAAACTGAAGGAGAATTTCCGTTATTCGAAAGACGAATCTTCCTCTTTCGAATCGATCGTAAAGGAAGCGGACGTTTTACTAGTATCCTGTTCCGCTTCGGAAACGCTTCTTCTCGAAAAACGAAAAAACGTGGAAACGAAAAAAAGGGAATCGGAAGAACTGCAAACTCGATCCACTACGCTTCAAAAAATGAAATCCAGAGCGGAGGAATTTTTCGAAAAAATCGAATCCGCTTCCAGAGAAAACGGATTCAAAGAGGAGATCCGCACCGAAAGCGCTTCCGGCAATTCGAAACTCGTCGGGTTAATCGTTTCGTTGCTCGGCGGTTTCGGCTTATTAGGAACTTTGATAACGTTCCTGGTTTCCTCTGCTTCACCGCTGCTTCTTCTTACGTGTGTTTCCTTTTCCGGAGCTTTGATCGGAATCGGTTTCTATCTGTTCTCCCGAAAACATACCGAAGTCGTAATCCGACACAGTATGGAAAAGGAAAAGGAATTCGTAAAAAAAAGTTCGGGGGAATGGAACGTAACGTTTCCCGAAACTCAGATTCCCGCTCTGGAACGCCTGGAAAACCTGAGACAATTTCTTTCCAAACAGATTCAAAATTTTGAATTCGTTTTACAAAAAATCGATTCGTTAAAAGAGGAAATCGTTTCCTTGGAAAAGGAATGCGATTCGATCGATATCAAAGTCAAACGGGAGCGGCAAAAATTACGGGAACTCACGTCCTCCAAAGAGGCATGGCTGTCGGAGCGTCAGGTTCATACGATTCAGGATTATCACAAACGTATCGCGGAATTTCAGGCCGCAGATAAACATCTCGTTGAAATTTCGCGGAGACTGACTTCGGAACGATCCGTCCAAACCCCCGAAGAAGTCGAGATTTTATATAAGACCGAATTAGTTGCGTTAGACGAAATCCCTTCCGGACCCGTAGATGAAAACCGGAAAACCGTTCGGGAAATGAGGAAAAAGGAACTTCAATCGGAACTGCAAAATCTTCAAGATCGTCTCAACGAGTTAAAACTATCCGTTCGCACCGAAGATACGAGAATCAAGGATTCTTTGCCGGAAAAGGAAAACGAACTGATTCAAACGCTCCAAAAACTTTCCGATCGCGAAAAAGAATTTTCCGACTTGGAATCCAGACGAAGATCCGCTCGTCTCGCCCAGGAAATCATCGAGGAGATTTCCAAGGATCAATCCGTACAATTCTCTTCCGTCGCATCGGAGATAGAAAAAGATCTGCATCTTCTTCTTTCGGAACGTAAGATCAACGTGGAAGCGATCGATAAAAAAGAGGGGATCAAAATGCAGGACCGATCGGGAACGTTACGATCCATCGATCATTTGTCCGGAGGTACTCTCGCGGTTTTTTATCTCGTATTTAAACTGTTTTTAGCGCGAAAAACGGTTCCCAAAAAAGGGATTCTACTTTTGGACGAACCCTTCATCCACCTCGATCCGGAGCGGACCGAAACCGCATTGAACTACTTAAGAAATTTCGCGAAAGAAACGGAGTATCAAATCCTATTTTTCACGAAACAAGACGAACTCGCATCGAAAATCCGGAACTGTTTCGAAAACACGAATCTGATTCGACTTTAACGTAGAAGCCGGGCGACTCGATAACGTTATGCGAAATATCAGTATATCCGTATAACATCGTATTACGGTCATTCCAACGGATAAAAATCCATGAAATGGGTGAAAAAGTTCGATTTCAATCCAAACGTTTCGAATATAGAATCGATCGTATTTTTTTCATTTTAATCGTTCTCTTTCGGTTAAATTTAATTAACTATTGACACACTTTATATTTTCTTCAAAGGTAAATTATATTCTATTAAGGAAATCCAATGAAGCAAAAAATTCTATTACTCACCATAAGCGCTGCGCTCTTGTTCAGCACCACACAATGCGCATTTTTTAATGCGATCGGAGTTGCTCCGGGCAGAATCAAAGGCGAAGAAGCGCGGAAAAAAATTTCCGAAGCTGCGTCCACTTCGGATTTCATCTATTACGTCCTTATCGAAGGAACGTTTCCTTCGACCGCAACGACCCTTACTTCTAGTCTGACTCCCGTCCTCGTCGGAATCAAAGACGACGGATACTATCTGGAAAAAGACGTAGACAAGTGTGTGGATTCGATCACTACGATCGGAACCTTCGTACTGAGTCCTTTTTTAGTCGGACTTTTGAAGATCGATTGCGACATTCAGGAAGACAAAGCGTTTATGGATTCTCCGTTCCCGGAAATATAACGTTTTTGTAACATTCTTTCGCCCGATTTTCGCAAGAAGATCGGGCACTTGCACTTTTAAATTTGTTTCCGTGATTCGCTTCAAGAACGCGGGTCGATCAAAGCGGTTATTTTTTCTATTGACCGGAGTGGTTCGCCTTTCAGAATTTCCTAAATTTATTATAAGAGGCTGACCTTGAAAACGGCAATTCACAAAATTCTCATTCTGTTTTTTCTTTCTCAAGTTTCCAATTGTTTACTTTTCGATACCCTCGGGATCGCTCCCGGCAGAATCAAAGGTTCGGAAGCGGGGAATCAAATCAAAGACGCAGCCATCGTTACGGACGTTGTAAACACGACGGTTTTTTCGGGACGACCCAGCACATTGATTCTTTCGCTGATTGCGGATCAAGTGGCTGCCATCAAAACGGACGGTTATTATGTGCAGTCCGAGGTGGACGATTGTGTGGCCGAAATCAAGGGACTTACCGGTTATGTTTTAGGTTCCTTTTTGACGATCGTTCTTCAATCCAAATGTACGTTGGAAGAGGACAAAACATTCTTGGATTCTCCTTTCCCCGAAATTTAAGTTCTATAGATTCCCTACGTTTTTAGTCCCGTCCCTTTCGGAGAAATTTCTTTTTTGAAGTTTCTGATTCCGGAAGATGACGGGATTTTTATTTTTCATCTCATCTTACCGGTGTTTTTCGAGAATGGGCCGGTTTGATTCTGCGCTTTACGCCGTTTTCCACGATCGATCCGTGGAATTGTGGGAACTCATACGCGGATTCCGTGTGTGAGAGTTCCCACGTTTTCAGCCGAACAATCCCCGTACCCACGCGGATTCCGTGTGTGAGAGTTCCCACGTTTTCAAGCCGAACAATCCCCGTACCACGCGGATTCCGTGTGTGAGAGTTCCCACGTTTTCAGCCGAACAATCCCCGTACCACGCGGATTCCGTGTGAGTTCCCACGTTTTCAGCCGAACAATCCCCGTACCACGCGGATTCCGTGTGAGTTCCCACGTTTTCAGCCGAACAATCCCCGTACCACGCGGATTCCGTGTGAGTTCCCACGTTTTCAGCCGAACAATCCCCGTACCACGCGGATTCCGTGTGAGTTCCCGCAAACCCGCTTTGCCACAGGAAAGCCGCACTCCGTCACTTCTTTTGCAACACAAACTAAGAACGGGAAAAAACGCTTACACTTTCCAGATGACTCGTATGCGGAAACAGATCCACCGGAGTGATTTTCTCAAAACGAAAGGATTTGACGAGTTCGAGCGCGTCCCTTCGCAAAGTTTCCGGGTTACACGAGACGTAAACGACGCGATTCACTTTAGAATTCAATAATATTCTTTTGGTCTCCGGATCCAGACCCTCGCGAGGCGGATCCACGACGATCACATCCGGTTTTTCGCCGACGGCGGAAGACAAGGTCTGCAAAACCTTCCCCTTTCTAAACAGAACGTTCTCGATTCGATTCGCATTGGCGGCGCCGATCGCGGAGCGGACGGAAATAGGATTTTCCTCCAAACCGATGACCTTCTTCGATTTGGAAGCGACGAATAGCGAGATCGTTCCGATGCCGCAATACGCGTCTATAACGGTAGAATTTTCGGGTAAATCCGCAGCGACCAAACCGTAAAGGTTTTCTATCTGATACGGATTGACCTGAAAAAAAGTGGATAAACCGATATGAAACTCCAACGTCCCGATCCGTTCTTTGATGAAATGTCTACCGTACCAAGTGGTTTCCTTTTCGCCCAAAACGACTTTGGTATTCCTCCGATTGACGTTCTGAACGATTCCGACCAATTCCGCTTTGGACTTTTCCTTAGATAAGAATTGTTTAATATACGAATGTAACCCCGAGACCAAATCCTTTCTTCCGGGCAGTTCGTTCTGGTTCGTAACGATTCCCGCGAGAATTTCCTGACTTGCTTTGGCTTTTCGAAGAACGATATGTCTCAGAAGCCCGCTTCCGTTTCTTTCGTTATACGGACTTAAATTTTCGGTACGCGCCCAGTGCCGAATCGCGGCCGCGACCGTAGTTAGATCGGGATCCTGAATTCTACATTCTTTCTGATCGATGATGAACGTGTTCTCTTTATTGTGAAGCCCTAAGGTCAATACGGATTTTTTTCCGATCTTTCGATGACCGAAAGGAAGCTGAACCTTATGACGATAGGTTTGTTCCCGAGGACTTCTTACGATCGGAAATATCTCCAAACCCCTGAATCCGCCGAACGCGGATTCTATTTCTTCCTGTTTGTGTTGAAGTTGTTTTTCGTATCCGATATGAAGTCTGTCGCAGCCGGCGCATTCCGGGTAGTGTTGGCAGGATTGACTCGCGGGAGGTTTCATTCTACCCTTCAGGCTTTTAGAAAAGCCCGCTCTGTCAATTGAATTCGACGAAACCCAAAATCACATCAGATAGATTTTACCGTGTTTGTCCTTGATCATCGGATCGGCGCCGTATTTCAACAGAAGCTCCGCGAACTCGGACATACCGTGAGAAGATTTCGCGAGATTCATACAAGTGACCCCGTCGTTATCCTGCACGTTCGGATCGGCCCCGAATTCCAAAAGGATTCGGAAGGGCTCCAATTTTCCTTCGTTGACACAGTGATGCAAAGGACTCATTCCTATAAAATCCTTGAGATCCGGATCGGCCCCGCCTTCCAACAAAATCGATACGATCTCGATCGGATTTTCTTCCAGGATAGAATGAATCAGCGGACTGAGTCCGGTGATCTCGTCTCTTCGATTCGGATCACAGCCCGCGTCCAAAAGAATACGGACCGTTTCGGGCTCGGCGTATTTGACCGCAAGCGACAAAGGATTCAAACCGTAGTAAAGATTTCCGTTCACCCGAAACCCTTTCAAAATCAGCTTACGAAGACGTTTCCAATTACCGTCTTTGATCGCTCCGAAAAAAAGAAAACGTTTCCAAAAAGAATCCGATCGTAATTCCTCTTCCATTTCAAACGACTCCTCCGCGCACGATCGATTCTCGGATTTCGTTCCGCGATTTCTGCGGGAACCCTTCCGTTGTTAAGCGACATTCTCTTGCGCGATCTTATTATTCTACTAAAAGGAAGCGGGTCTTGTATTGTAAAAAAGGGACAGAATGAAATCCCTTTTTTCGAACCAAAGCGCGGGAGAATAACCGGAAAGCGCCGAAAATTCCCGGGTTAAGTGGGGTTGGTCGTAAAACCCCGCCTCCAACGAAAGGTCCGACAAATTCCGCGCGGTCGAATTCATCCAAGCCGCGTTTTGAAACCGCACCAAACGCGCGAACTCCTTTGGATTATACCCGACGTTCAGTCTGAATTTACGCTCCAGATTTTTTTTTCCGACACCCAAAATCTCTTGTAGTTCGGCGATTTTGATCCGTCCCTTTTTTGCGACGATCCGTTTTAACGCTTCGTTTATCAACGGATCCGAGGAACTCCGTTTTTTCCTTAAACCGAGCAGATAAGAATCCGAGATCTCGGTTCTCCTTTCGAAACTTTCCGCGTCCCGAATTCTATTTAGAAAATCATAATATTCTCGATTATTAGGTAGCTCCAGTTCCGTAACGGGAGAATCCGCCTTTTCCGCGGGAACGCCGAACAACGTATAAAAAGCCGCCGGCGCCAAACGCACGTTAAAGAAACCGACGTTCCCGACCGGCGCGATACGGAACGGAGAAAGATGATTTCCCACGATATGACCCCGGGAAATCGTCCATTTCTCGCCTTCGTTTTCGCGGAACCCGATCCGTATCGGATCCGCATAAGAAATATGAATCTCGTTTTCTACGGACGGAAATACTTTCGGAAATTCTAATATTTCCCCAGTTGACGCCGAAAACTCCCAACCCCAATAACAGGAAACCACGTCGGAAAGGAGCGGATTCGGTTTTGCAAAACGAGGTTTCACTTCGACTCCCGAATCTTGCGTAAAAGCTCCCGATTCGATTCTTGGCGAAGGACGGCGTTTTTATATCTTCGTATCTCCGCTTCCGTTTCGGGTTTAATCTGCGGAACCGGAGCAGGTCGTTTGGTTTCGTCTAACGCGACGAACGTCAAATACGCGGTAGTCGCTCTGACCACGGTGCCTTCGTACGGATTTTCCTTGGAAACCTGAACCCCGACTTCCAAGGAAGTTTTTCCGGTATAATTCACGCTGGCCCTTAATACGACGTGATCACCGATCGCGATCGGCGCTATGAAATTCAATCGGTCCACGCTCGCGGTCACGGCCTCTTTACCACAATGTCTTTGCGCGACCATCACGGCGATCATATCGATCCAACCCATCAACGTTCCTCCGAACAAGGTTCCGTAATGGTTGGCGTGGTCGGGCATCACGATATGTCTGGTTTCTGCGGAGCTTTGCGAAGGAGTTTTTTCTTCCATACAATCAACCCAACCAATCGGAAGCGACTTCCATATGATAATGATCCGGAACGATTCCCTTGGGACCCGTAAAATTCCGTTCTTCCACGACCCGAAAACCGAGCCCTTTGTACAAAGAGATCGCGGGTTCGTTTTTTTGAGAGACGTCCAAGGACAAAACGGAGTATTCCGGAAATTGGTTTTTCATAAATCGAATCAATTTTTTTCCGATTCCCAATCCTCTCCGTTTTTCCGAAACCGCGATATGACCCAAATACAAACGTCCCGACTTGGGGGGTTGGATCATCGCCTCCGTGATCAAACCTCTCGCGATCACACGAGGTGCGGAAAATCCGTAAACGGAAACGATCCTCAACGCCGTTCCTCCGTTTAAAAGCAAAAACGAAGGTCGGCGATAACTCAGAATCGTTCCCGCAACCTCTCCTCCGATCTCCGCGACGAAATGATTTCCGTAAGAAATCGTATTTCCCCGTTTAACGAAAGACGTATTCAAAAAATCGAATGGAGTTTTTTGTCCCTGTGAAAACACGAAATCCCAGGCGGCCGGTCCGGAAGAATGAATCAACGGAACACAAGCTGCGACGTCTTGGGGTTTTGCGGGACGAATTTTGATCTCTTGGTTCAACGGCGACCTCTTTGTGCGTATTTTACGATTCTATTCGTTTCACGAAAAAAAGAACGGAGTCCTTTCCGAAAACGCGGCCCATACCGACCTTCCAAAAAAAATCCGGGGAAAAACCGCAGAAGTTCAAGCCAGAAATTCCCGTTCGTTCACTTTTAAAATCCCGCGCAACACGTCGCTGCGAGTGACGATTCCGATCACTCGACGTTCTTCGCTCACGACGGGCAGACATCCTATTTTTTCCTCGAACAAAACTTTCGCGATTTCTCCGATGCCCGCGTTCGAATGGACGGACAAAACCCTGGTTTTCATTACGTCTCCGATTTTGTTCGCAGAAACGGTTTGTCCCTCAGAGTTCAGCTTCCAAAACATCCAATCTCGATCGGAGAGAATTCCGCATAACAGCGATTTGTCGTCCACTACGGGAACGTGACGGAATCTTTTTTTAAAGAAAATCTCCTCCGCTCTTTCGACCGGATCCGATTCGGAAAACGTCAGCACCGGAGCCGTGGAAAGATCCTTCGCGGTAAGAGCGGAAAGGGATTCACCGGTTTTGGAACGGACGTTTCCCAACGAAGCGTTGTGTTTGTAGAGAAAATCCACCTCCGTATAACGACGCGAAGACGAACCGGATTCGGGCGAAGGTTTCTCCTCCTTCCCGTCCGGCTTTTTCGGAGGAGCGGAAGCGGATACGGAATGTAAGGGAGGAACGATTTCCGGACGGACCGGCGGAACATACGGCTCCGAAATTCCCCTGGAAATCCAGAAAAACAATCAGCGCATCCTTAGGATGAGATAATTGTAGGACGCGATGATCCTCTGCGTCATTTCCAAACCGTCCTTGTTGACGTCGGGATGATATTTTTTGATCAATTCCTTAAAACGTTTTTTCAACTCTTCCAAAGTGCACGGACCGTCGAAACCGAGGACGTCCAAATGTCTCTGCGTTTCGGGATCCATTTCCTGAAACACGGAAATCGGTTTTTTCTTTTTCGGTTTTTTGCGGAAGGTTCCGAACAATTCGTAATACGCTCGGTCCCTGTATTCCCTCGTAATTTCGCGGAGATGAAACAGTTTTGTGTTGAGCACGGAAAAAATATGATTCTTTAAGAATACGTCCGCGCCGTAATCGTTCGAAATGGATTTCGTTTCCATAAAATCCGAAATTCCGTTTTCCACGATCCGTTCGAAACTGAACTTATCGTCGAAGTAGGAATCGAAAGCGTCGTCGAAATCCAAAGTCGCCGAAGAAAGCAGAAGAAGAAGTTCCCGATCCAATTCGTGTTTTTCCAGACGTTTCCGAATATCCTCTTTTAGGGAAATCTGAAGTTCGGAAAGATAATTATCGTCGAAGTATATTCCGTTTTTTGCAAATTCATCCTCGATCCCTTCGATCTTGAGTATTTTGGAAAGAAGTTGAATGAGCGAATCTGCTTGCGTTTCGTTAAAGCCGGCCGCGGCTCGGGAGGAAAAATGCACGTCGTTTCTCAGACCGTAAAAAATCCGATAGTAATCCTCTTTGCGAATCCCGAGCGCGGAGATGATCTTTTCGACGGGGATATACCATTCGCAGTTCGTACATCCGGATTGGATGTCGAAGATGATGTCTTCAAGCGACGAGCGGATCTGTTCAAAACTGCGGGTTTGCATTCTCGTTCCCTTCCAGATTTTCCACCCCGGCCGATCCGTTCATCAATTCTTTTTCCGATCCAGTTCACGGAATCGTAATTCGAAATATTCGCCCCGAGACAAAAAAGGTTTGCTCGGATCCTTTCTTAGACTCATCCATCCTTATTATGCTTCCTTTGATCGCGGTTCTTGCGTGTTTTCTCGTTTATTTTCTGGGATATAAATTCTACTCGGGCTACATTTCCAGATCGATCTTCGATCTAAAGAACGATTCGGGAACGACTCCTGCACACGTCCTTAACGACGGAGTGGATTACCTTCCCACCAAACCTTTGGTTTTGTTCGGACATCACTACGCTTCGATCGCCGGTTTGGCCCCCGTGTTGGGACCGGCCGTCGCCGTGATTTGGGGTTGGCTTCCCGCAATGGTTTGGGTGGTTTTGGGAAGCATTTTCGTAGGCTGCGTCCACGACTTCGGCGCCTTGGTGGTATCGGTCCGCAATCAGGGAAAAAGTATCGGACAAGTTGCGGAAGATCTGCTCGGTCATCGCGCTCGGAGTTTGTTTCACGCGATCATATTTTTCTTGGTGGCCTTGGCGATGGGAGTATTCGTGCTGGTTCTCGCGGAAATGTTCTCCGCGGATCCGAAATCCGTTTCGGCGAAGGACAACGTTAGCTCCTCTTCGAACGTAAAAGACAGGGAAGGAGTTCCCGCGACGAAACCGGTCTTAAAAACGGAGGATCCTTCCGTTTCTTCTTCCCGGATCGAAACGAAAACCGAGGATGTCCGAAAAGAGGTCCACGATCATCCCGGAGAAATCCGAACCGAAGAAAAACCTTCCCTACGATTGAGAAGCCATTTTCCGGAAGCGGTCATCCCTTCTACGGCGATCCTAATCTTGGCGATCCTGGTCGGAATTCTACATTACAAAAAAGGAATTCACCTAACGCCGCTTACGATCTTCAGCGTTCTCGCGACCTTGGGTTCCATGTTTTTGGGAATGCAGGATTCCGTTTTGCAGTGGACGGGACTGGCCGACGTAAACACATCCCCTTCTACCGGAAGTTGGAAATACATCCTTTTGTTTTACGCCTTTTTGGCTTCCGTAACTCCGATCTGGCTTTTGTTGCAAAGCCGCGATTATATCAACTCCTTCCTTTTGTATCTGGGAATCATTCTGATCTACTTGGGTTTTTTCAGCGGCGCGATTACTATGAATTTTCCTTCGTTCAACGCGGAGGCGGTGCGAAGTTCCTCGATCGGTCTGGATCTGATTCCGTTCGTGTTTATCACGATCGCGTGCGGAGCCGTATCGGGATTTCACGCTTTGGTAAGTTCCGGTACGACCGCCAAACAACTCGATAAGGAAGCGGACGCAAGACCGATCGGTTACGGCGGAATGATCGGCGAATCGTTGTTAGGTTTATCGGCGGTGATCGCCTGTACGATCGGATTCTCTTCCGCGGAGGAATGGAACGGATTTTATCGCTCCTGGTCCGGGATCCAAGGGCTCGCGCCGCAGGTAGGGGCGTACATCTACGGAACGGGAAGGTTCCTTTCTCAAATAGGAATTCCGGAAAGTATCGGACAAGGATTCATCGCGCTCATCGTGATCAGTTTCGCGTTGACGTCCCTGGATTCCGCGACCCGATTGTTGCGTTACAACATCGAAGAGATCGCCGAGTCTTCGCGAATTTCCTGGATCCGAACCTTGGTCGGAAACCGTTACGTTTCCAGTCTGATCGCCTGCGTTGCGATCGGTTTTTTCGCGTTTATGGAAATCGAACAGGACGGTAAAAAGAAACCGGCCGGACTCGCCCTTTGGAAGTTGTTCGGAACGACCAATCAACTTTTGGCCGGTTTGGCGCTTTTGGTTGTAACGGTTTTCCTTTTGAAAACGAAGAAAAAAATCAAAGTCGCTTTCCTGCCGATGTTGTTCGTATTAACGGTCACGCTCTGGGCCATGATCCGGAATTTTTTCGACTTTCTATCGGGACCCAATCCCAATCTTTTGTTGGCGGGCGTCGGAGGCACCCTGATCTTTTTGACGTTCTGGCTTTTGGTCGAAGCGACGTTAACGTGGAATCGCATTAGAAAAGTATGAAATACTGTAGTTCCTGCGGCGGATCCGTATCCAAAAAAATCCCCGAAGGAGACAACCGTCTCCGATTTATCTGCGAAACCTGCGCAGTCGTCCACTATGAAAATCCGAAAGTGGTGGTGGGAAGTATTCCCGTTTGGGAAAATAAGATACTACTCTGCAAACGAGCGATCGAACCGAGGAAAGGATTTTGGACCTTACCAGCGGGTTTTCTGGAAAACAGGGAAACCGTGGAGGAAGGCGCGGTTCGTGAAACCGAAGAGGAAGCCAACGCCAAAATACGGATCGTCGGACTTCAGTGTGTTTACAGCATTCCTCACATCAGTCAGATTTATATGTTCTTTTTGGCGGATCTCGTGGACGGCAATTTCTCCGTGAGTTCGGAATCGGAAGAAGTCCGGCTTTTTTCCGCGGAAGAAATTCCCTGGGAAGAATTGGCGTTTCTATCCGTTTCGTATGCGCTGCGTCGATACGTGGATTCTCCGATCAAAAACACCCTCCACGTCGGAAGCACGCGCGACAGAAAAGATTCGTCTAAAAAAAGCTAAACCGACATCGGCTTCCCGTTTTAAAAAAACATAGGAAAAAAAAGGTGTTCATCGAGAATGTACTTATGCGGATCGGAATCGTTTTCGTACTTTTTTCCCAAGTATTTTTTTCCCGTGCGTTGAACGCCGATTCCTTTCTAAGGACCAACACGGATTCGTTTTCTCCTAACTGGGACGGAAAAAACGATCGTCTCGAATTTAAGATCTCCAAATCGGCGCTTCCCCGTTTGTCCGATTGGGAACTTACCGTCAAAAACGCGGGAGACGATATCGTAAAAACGTTTCGTGCCGATCGCAGAAGAAAAAAAGGATTTTCTCTGCTTCCGTTTTTTCAGGACGATTCCAAAGCCGTTCCGTCGGAGATATCGATTCCGGAAACGATTCACTGGCTCGGAGACGATTCCAAAGGATTTCTTCTTCCGGACGGGGAATACAAATACAGACTTCGATTGGTTACTGAAAATCGGGAAAATCTTCTCTCCGAAGAAAAGACGATCGTACTCGATTCTAAACCGCCGAATGTCGAGTTGAACGCGAAGACGAGGGTTTTGTTTTTGGCGGGGGATCGTTCCTCTTCGCGCTTTCACATAACGCAGAAAGTCGCAGGCGAAGGTTCGGATTTTTTTACGGGAGAATTTTTCGATTCATCGGGAAAGATCGTCAAGTCCTACACTTGGAGATACAAGGACGTTCCTTCCGTTCTCAGTTGGGACGGAACCGATTTTTCGGGTAAACAACTTCCCGGCGGCAATTATTCGTATCGATTGACGGGAACCGACAAGGGAAAAAACGAATTTTCTACCTCGCTCTGGGACCTTACGATTCGCACCGAATCGAACGGGATCGATTTGTATTCCGATTTAAAGTTGTATTCGTATCTTCCAGGAAGCGCGAAAAATCTCGTCCGTTTCAGTTCTTTCGTTTCTCCGAAACTCAAATCCGATTCCTACGAGATAGAAATTTTTCAGAAAAAAGGAAACGAGGAAAAAAACGTCTATCGTCATCGAGACACGGGCGAACCTCCTTCCGAATGGAAATGGGATCTGAGGAACCAAACGGGGGAATCCGTTTCCGAGGGAACGTACGAATATCGTCTAACAGTGTATAGTCGATATGAAAAACATCAATCCGTTCCGTCCTCGTTTCAGGTTTCGAAAGAATCCTTCGATTTGGATCTTTCCGTTTCTCCCAAGGAATTTACCCCGGACAACGACGGCAAAAACGATCTTCTTTCGATCTCCTTAAAACATTCGGGAATTCCGCTTCAATCCTGGGAAGTCACGTTATACGAAACACCGCCTTATACTTCCCTCAAACGCAAAATCAAAACGTGGAGCGGATCCGGATCGGCACCCGAAGAAATCGTTTGGGAAGGATGGGACGAATCGGGAGTTAAGGTCGGATCCTTGAGCGAATTTTATTTCGAATGGAAATACTCGGATCAATTGGGTCGAGAAGCGGACGGACAAGGCGCCGGTTTTAAGACCGGAATCCTGGTCGTGGAGGAGGATCACGCGTTACGAATTTCCGTTCCGGAATCCCAGGTCGAGGCGCGTTGGTGGAGTCTTCCCGGAACGATCCGCGGAGTTTTGGATTCTTATCCGGGATATAAGATCGAACTACAATCGCATTCCTCCCACCAAGGAGACGAAGAAGTGAACCAAGTATCGACCGAAGAACGGGCACGAACCGCGTTCGAATATTTCTTTTCCAAAACCGTACCGTACGGAAGAATCCGATTCCGCGGATACGGAGAAACTCTCCCTCTTATTCCCGGCTCCGGAACTTACGAAGCCGAAAAGAATCGCAGAATCGATTTTTATCTTACCCCGTAACGTTTCGAAGTCATGTGCACCGCGATCATTCACAGAAACGTCGAACAACGATTATTCGGATTGGGATTCAATCGAGACGAATCCGTAAAACGGAAACCCGCTTTGCCTCCTACGGTTTTCGGAAATTCTCCGCAACTGGCGATCGCTCCTTTGGACGGAGATTACGGAGGAACTTGGATCGGCGCCAACTCGTCGCGCGAAATCTTCTGCCTTTTGAATTACTACGAGGCAACGTTGAAACTTCTGCGGAATCCGACGAGTCGAGGTCTTCTCGTACGCTCCTGTTTGTTAAACGAAGTGCGACCGGAAACCCTCCAAGCGGAACGGCTTGCGGATTTTTATCCGTTCAAACTGATCCGGATCGATCTCGATAAAACTTCTATTTTCGTCTGGGACGGAAAGGATTATTCCGTATCGGAAAATCGGGATTCTTATTTTATACTCGGAAGTTCCTTTACGCAGGGACCCAAGGCTCAGATTTCCAGAGAAGCGGTTTTTAGAGAGAGTTTTTTGCCGCAAAAGCCTACGGATAGAAACGGATTTCTGGATTTATCGAAACGTTTTCTAACGGCGCATCTTCCCGAAAAAGGAGCGCTTTCTCCTTGTATGCACCGAAA
Source organism: Leptospira gomenensis (assembly GCF_004770155.1). Lineage (GTDB taxonomy): Bacteria > Spirochaetota > Leptospiria > Leptospirales > Leptospiraceae > Leptospira > Leptospira gomenensis. The sequence continues at coordinate 96,606 of NZ_RQFA01000046.1, forward strand.
AGACGCGCATACCGTTTCCAAAACGGAGGTCGTGATCGCGGAGAACACGTTGACTCTTACATACCAGGAAGGACAACCGTGCGAGTCGCCGGAACCGACCTCGGTCAATTTGACTTTGACGGATTTTTCGGTGCTTGAATAGTGATCCCATGGCAGGCACGAAGTCCTTATTCGACGATTCTTTTGAATATAGAGATCCGGCTCTTCAAAAGAGAAAGAACGCAAGAGTTAAGATCACCTTAGACGCAGAAATCTCCATCCAAGGAAAAAAGGAACGTTATCCTGTCACGATTCTCGACATCGGAACCGGAGGAGTCGCGATCGATTCCAGAATGACCGTGTTCGAAGGAGATAGGATTCATCTTCATACGAAAATCAACGGAAAAGACATGACCTTGGAAGCGGAGATCATTCGTTCTTCCGGAAAAAAAGCCAACAGCATCTTCGTGAATATCGCAGACGAAAATAGGAATGAAATCCAGGAACTGATCCATAAAAAATTCTTCGAAAAAGAAAAGAAGCTCAACTGAGTTTCCCCTTTTTTCAAAATCGAAATCGTTTTCTTTTTTTAGATTGATTGCCGTTTTATAACGGAGAAGAATTCATTCCATGTGTTCTTCCCGAGACTCCGCACTTCCAGAAACCTTATACGCACGATTGTTTGCTCGTTTTTACGATCGATTTATGAATCGTATCGAAACGACCGTTTTACTTCACAGACGGAAACGGTTGTTGCGTCCCTTACGAGGAAAAATTCTTGAGGTAGGAAGCGGAACCGGAATCAACTTTCCACTCTATTCTCCCGGCGCCGATGTCTTAGCGATTGAACCCTCGCGATCCATGATGCAAAAGGCGGAAGAACGGATGACTTCCCTCGGCTTTTCTCGAAACGCCGGATCTTCGCCGGAAATCCGTACCGCAACATTGGGAATAGGAGATCCGGAGTTGGAAAATCTCGTTCCGCCTAACAGCGTCGATGCGGTCGTATTTACTTTGGTACTTTGCACCGTACCCGATCCCGAATATGCGATTCGGTTCGCGAAATCCAGATTAAAAAAAGGGGGAAAGCTGCTTTTGCTCGAACACGTCCGTGCCTCGACCTCGGCGGGTAGAATTCTCCAGAAAACTTTGAATCCGTTTTGGACGCGGTTCGCACAAGGTTGTAATTTGGATCGTGAACCCGTTTCCCTCGTACGAGCCGCAGGATTCCGTCTTTTAGAAGAGGATCGATTCCGCGACACGTTACCCTTTTATCAGGCGATTTACGAATCGATCTGAAATCACGGAACGGATTCGATGATCTGATACGTTGGATTTGTCTTCCTACAAAAACTGGGCATACAGACGAATTTGATTCCCGCAGGATAACCCGTTAAGGTCTGCGGATAGGTTTGTGTCAGATACGCGTCACTCGCTTCGGAAAGCATTTCGCCTAACGCGGTTGCTTCTTCCCGGTAAACATACCAGGAGGAACCGTCTACGATGTCGCGACCCGCGCACTTACAATGCAGATCTGTGTTTATGCTCACGTTAGTCGCGTTGATCGGATTGTTCGTCGCGGCATCGAAAATCTGATTTCCCGCTCCTGGAACGTAACACGTTTGAAACGAGGATTGTAATTGTCCGTCCCCGCTACAACGAAACGGCGTATAAACCCGGGAATACGAAACCGAATGCGTAACGAGATATAACAAATCGTCGTCGAAATCCCAAGCCGATTTGGTTTTTCGTTGATACGTATCTCGGAGCGATCCGTTCTCGCAGGCCGCCAAACAAAGGAACGAAAAAAGGAAAATCGATACGATCCCCGAATTCTTCGCTTTTTCGGTTTTCCTATAAATTCTAATTTTTGAATATACAAAATAAATAATCTTCATGGAACCGAACCGATTTTTTGAAACGCACGTATTAAACTTCCCGCTTCGGGAACGCAGGCGAACGTCCTACCGGGAGGATATCCGACCAAACGAAGGGGAAAATAACTCAAATAATCCGAACTTACGATCGACAAGGGTTGTTTGGAATCCGCCTTGACCGGATCGTAATCGTACCAAAGTCCGGCGCCTCCGCCTTCCATGAGGCATTTCAATACTGTGCCCGCAGAAACCGTAGTACCGGAAACCGGCTCGTCCGTATTTCCGTCCAAAATCATATTCTCCCCAACCGGATGAAAACATTCCCCGTAGTTTTCCACCCGGATCGCTCCCGGATACTCGCAAAAAGCCTGACGCTGAAGGGTGCTCGACAAAACGTAAAGCAGGTCTCCTCCATCCGAATCCGATCCGGGAGCACAAAAGAACACGAACAAAATCGGAACGAGCAGAAACAACGTCGAAGGCAGATTCATTCTTTAGATTATGCTAAAGCGACATCGAAAAGCAAACAAAAAAAGGCGCAGATAACCGACGAAATCCGATCGCTAACGAAGCCGAGCCTCTTGCTTTCTAAAACGAATCGGGTGAATCCTCGACGCCGACGACGACCGAATACTTCGCAAAACAGAGCAAAGGCGCCAAAGGGAGAATACAAAACGGAGCCCGAAAGACAAGATCAACGTTCCGTAATACGGATGCGCCGCTTTTGATTTCCGCTTCCTTCAGATACGAATCCAAACGAACGGGTCCCCAATAAACGAATCCTATCTTAAATCTATCGAACTCCGCGGATTTCGAATTTCCGGTCCTAATTTCTCCTTTCGGTCTTTCCATAGAAAGATAGGAAATTCGTTTCGGAGCCGGAGAAGAACAGAAAGTAAACGTACAAAGAAATATTAAGATAATTGAAAGTGATTTCATCGATTCGCTCCTTTGCGGATTTTCTGGCTTTGAATCGCCAATCCCCGAACAGAGACGCAGTTGAACGGAACCCAAACTCCCGTTGAGTGTGTAACTTCCGCGTCCAAAATCGTATCGTAACCGGAATTTTCCAAAGCGTTCGCGAAAGCACGGGAAAGACTGTGTTTGATGCCGCAATCCTCGCCGGATTTGAATTCGCCTAAAGTCGCCAAAGAAGCGACTTCGGGAATCGTTTTTCCCTCCCAATCACCGTAGGAAAGCAGGTATACCTTCTGCACGCTGCTGCAAAAGGAAATAAAGGCCGTCATCCAACAAAATAAAACGATCCTCTTCCAATCGATTCGATTTCGAACGTAATTCATTTCGTCCCTCGTAAAGTTTTTTCGAAGACGATGCAAAAACCCGTGAAAAATTTCAATTGGATTCGATACATCGTTTATTTTTTATTCATAATATTCAATTTATTGAATGCTTTAAAAACAAAGAACGAACCCGGTACAAACGACCGAATTTTCCGAATTCATTCGTTCGAATTATAATCGGAACCGCAAAAGAATAGCCTTCCTAAGATTGCGACGAATTTACCCGTAGAACGATTCGCTCCATCAATCGACATAACCCTAAAAAAAGGGAAATCCGCATTATTTCGGCCCGGCATTGAATTTAGAGATTCGATTTCCCGAAAATTATACTATGAGAGCGGGATTCGGAATTCTTATCGTAGTATGTCTTTGCGCACCCGCCTCCGTCTTCGCCGACCTTGCCAGCAACGGCGCGACACATTTGGTCCGCGTGGAAAAGGGACTCAAGACGAACGAGTTTCTCATCAAGGCCTTGAACAGTTCCGTATCCAATTTGGGAACGGAAGCCGACAAAGCACTTTACAAAAGGATCATTCAACATCACGTCGAAACTAATCAGCTGTACCTCCAATTCGATTTGGAACGTTCCTACTCGGAACTCAAACGGACGCAGGATTTACTCGTGATCCTTTATTCGACTTTGATCGAATCAGGAAAAAAAACTGTGCGCTCCGAACTCGGCTTTCTCGGATATTATGCGATTCGAGGAACGGAGGCAAAACCGAAAAAACACCTCGAATTGGGTTATCGCGAACTCGCTTCCGCGGAACAGAAAAAGCTGATCTCCGACAACACACGCCCGTATTTGCAGCCGATCAAACTCGAATTACTTTATGAATCTTTAAAGTTGCTGAAACAATCCAGGAAATACGTCGTCCTTCTTTCGATGGAATATCTTTCGGATTTTCCGTCCGATCCGGAAAGCGAGGACTTCCTGGGAATATTAAACGAAATCAACAGAGCCATGTTTTCGAGAAAGGACGAATTCGCCCGGATTCATTTCGACAACCACTTCCACGCTTATTCGGGGGAAAATCTGTACGACACCTACTGGCAGGATCCCGCCCTCGAAGAGTTGGAAAAACCTCTCGGAGAGATAGACGCGGCGTATCTTCGCGCGAGAAGAAAAGCGAAACGTTGATCCGGTCGATTTTTTCCGCGGGGTCGTTTCGAAATTCAGATGACAAGGAATTCTCTCTTGGATACAACCGATCCTTGTGTTAGAACTGAGTTGTCCCAACTGCGGAGCACCCGTACCGTTTCAAAGTAAGGTTGCGATTTACGGAGTTTGTCCGAATTGCAAAACCCTCACCCTTCAAAAAAATCAATCCTTGGAAAGTCTGGGTAAAGCCGGCGATCTCGTCCCGGATCTTTCTCCGATTCAGATAAGAACTTCGGGTAAAACCAAGGACGGCATCGGCTTTCGTATCGTCGGACGCATTCAGCAAAAATATTCTCTCGGCACTTGGAACGAATGGCACGCGATCACTCCGGACGGAAGATCGGTTTGGCTTGCGGAAGCTCAGGGTCAATATATGCTTACGGAACTCAGACCCACTTCCTCAAAGCAGAAGTTTCCCGAACACGACCAGGTTCGGGATTTGAACTCGCCTCCGGATGTTTATTTCACGACGGCTCAAAACGCCAAACAACTGTTACGCGCCGGAGAAACTCTCGAAGTGGAAAACGATCTCTGGATGATCCGGGAAATCGGCCTTGCCACCTGTATCGCAGGAGAAGGCGAATTGCCGATAGGATTTCAAACCGGAAGCACTTCGGTTCTTTTGGATCTAGCAAACGATCAGGGTTGGTTTGCTACATTAGATTATTCTCATACTCCTCCCCTTTACTTTAAGGGAAAGATCTATTCCTTCGACCAGATCGAATTCATCAATCTGAGGGACCCGAAGGCGTTTACCGGTTTTCAAAAAATAGACCAGGCCAAGGCGGTACAATGTTTAGGCTGCGGCGCGTCTTTAAGTCAGAGAAGTCCCGACTTTTCCCAATCCGTCGCTTGCGAATATTGTGGAACCGTAATGGACACGACTAGAAAAGAATTGAAGATCCTTTCCAAATTTCAGGAGATCATCAAGGATCGTGTGTTCCTTCCGCCCGGAACGAAACTGAACCTAAAGGGAAAGGAGTGCGAAGTTTTGGGAGTGGTCAAAAAATCCGTCCATTCGCACGGAGAAATTTTTCCATGGACGGAATATCTTCTGCATTATACGGGCGGTTATTTTTGGCTCAACGAAACCGACGGACATTGGACCCTGTTCGAACCGACTCCCGTGATTCCGAGGACGGTCCAGAACGCGTACCCCGCAAGAAAGACGTTTCAAAACGAGGAATTCAAACTGTTCAACTCTTCGACCGCAGGAGTCGATTTCGCCTTCGGGGAATTCTATTACAAAATCAACGCGGAGGATACGGCGGAACTTTCCGATTTTATAGCCCCGCCTCGTATGTTGTCCTCGGAAAATACGAAAACCGAAATATTCTGGTCGATAGGGGAATATATTTCCAGGAACGACCTGGCCAAAGCGATTCAAGGAGAAGTGGATCTGCCTTCTCCGATCGGAATCGGAATAGTTCAACCGAACCCATATGAAAAATTAAAAAAACGGAATATTAAATTAGCTGCATTTATTTCGGCGATCATGCTCATCGTCCAGATCGGTTTCTGCCTGAACGCTCAAGACAAAGAAGTCCTTTCCAAGCAGTTTTTTTACGCGCGCAATCCCGCTCCCGGAGGAACTACGGATCCGTCCTTCGTTACGGAAACGTTTCAATTGGAAGGAAGCTCCAGACAAAACGTCCAAATCAAATTGAACGTTCCGGATCTTTCCAACCGTTATATCTACTATTCTCTCGCTTTGATCAATACACAAACCGACGTCGCATACGACACCGGCCTGGAAGTGAGTTATTACGAAGGGGTCGAAGACGGGGAAAGTTGGAGCGAAGGAAGTAAGTCCGCGGACGTCGTTATCGGAGAAGTCCCCGGAGGGGAATATTATCTGAGATTGGAATCGGAATCGGATTTTCCCGTCGGAAAAGGAACGGACGTGTTTCTTTCGGTCCGAAGGGACGTAGATCAGTCATTTTATTATTTCCTATTTTTACTGGGAATTTGGTTACCGGTCCCCTATTCTTTTCTACGGAGTTTCTCCTTCGAGGGATCGCGAAACGAAAAAAGCGATTTTGCTCCGGTTAGCTCCGGATCGGACGACGATGACGACTCTTCATCTTATGACGATTAGGCGGGCGAATCGAACATCGGAGATTTTCCGCATCGATCGGAAAGACGCGCGATAGGAACGGTCGCAATCACAAAGGAGGAAAGGAATGGATTTGATTAAAAAGATGTTATATCCGGTTTATGTGCTTTGGCTCACCGGTTATTTGACTTATTCGAACTTCTACGGAGGGGGCTCGAACGACGTGGACGAGGTGGAAAACGTCCCTAAAACGGTTCGGGAAAATCCGGGAGTTTATCGTTCTCATTATTTGAATTTTATGCGTTATTCCGGAGGGAAGTGATCTTTTTTGCAAACCGCCCTTTACATTTCCGTACTTATCATCTCCTCCTGCGGGCTCGTCTACGAGCTGTTAGCTGGAACGGTCGCTTCCTATCTTTTAGGTGAAACCGTCACTCAATTTTCCCTGATCATCGGAACCTATCTTTTCTCAATGGGAGTGGGTTCGTGGCTGTCCAAATTTCTGGAAAAGGACCTAATACCCAAATTCCTCGAGATCGAACTCGCGATCGGCCTAACGGGGGGTTTTAGCTCTTCTATTCTTTATTTAAGTTTCGGACATATAAGGTTTTTTCAAGTCCCTCTATTTTTGATCGTAGTTTTGATAGGAATTCTAGTAGGGTTGGAAATTCCCATACTTCTGCGAATCCTGAAGAAGGAATTACAGTTTAAGGAATTAGTCTCCAGAGTTCTCAGCTTAGATTACGTCGGAGCTTTATTGGCTTCGATCTCCTTTCCCATTTTTTTCGCGCCGAAATTAGGCCTTGTGAGAACCGGATTCGTATTCGGAATATTGAATGTAGGCGTCGCCCTCTGGGGGACTTGGGCCTTACCTTTAAAATTTTCCAGAATGCTCCTACTTAGGACGCAAGCCGTGATCGTTTTAACGCTCTTAGTTATCGGCTTTTCCTTTTCCGATCTGATCACGTATTACAGCGAAGAATCTTTGTATACGGACGAGATCATTCTTTCCAAACAATCCCAATTCCAGAGAATCATAGTGACCCGTTGGAAAAACGAGATTAGGCTTTTTTTAAACGGACATCTACAATTTTCCTCAAGGGACGAATATCGTTATCACGAAACTTTGGTTCATCCCGCGTTGCTTGCTCATCCCAGACCGAAACGTATTCTCGTGTTAGGCGGTGGAGACGGATTAGCGGTCCGGGAAATTCTTAAACATGAAAGTGTGGAATCGGTCACGTTGGTGGATTTGGATCCTGCTATTACGGATCTGTTTTCTAATCACGGAGTTTTAAACGGATTAAACGGGAAAAGTTTGAAAAATCCGAAGGTTGAAGTGATCAACGGGGATGCGTTCGTATGGCTTGAAAACGAGGAACGGATTTTCGACGTTGTAATCATAGATTTTCCGGATCCGAGTAATTTTTCATTAGGAAAACTTTATACAACCGCCTTCTTTCAAGTCCTCAAAAGAAGGATGAATGAAACTTCGGTTTTGGAGATTCAATCCACTTCTCCTTTATTTGCGCGCTCTTCTTTTTGGTGTATAGAACGTACGATATCTTCGGTGGGCTTTCACACACTTCCCCTACACGTCTATGTTCCTTCCTTTGGAGAATGGGGATTCGTCCTTGCTGGTCAAAAACCGATCCGGATGAAAAGGGAATTTCCGGACGATCTGAAATTCATCAACGAAGACGAACTCGAATCGATCCGGACGTTTCCCCAAGACATGTCGAAAGTTCCGGTCGAAATCAATCGTTTGGACAATCAGGCGTTGGTTCGGTATTACGATCGGGAGTGGAATCGGATCTTGGATTAAGAACGAAGGAGATCACCGTATCACCGTAATTCCGACGATTTTTCCGTGATATCGGCCCCGCCCCGCCCCGAAATTGGGTGGAGGAGGCGGGTCCGTGGGATAAATCGCCGAATTTTCCTTTACACGAAAATAGCCGTTTTGTCGATCCTTTTTAGAATTGTATTTCGCCGTAATTCCTACGAACAACTTTCAAAAAACGGAATAGACGTTTTCGCGAATTGCAGCTCGCCGGATAAGGTTGACAAATTTCCGTAAAAAGAAGAATCTAAAATCGGAAAATTTTTTCCTATCTCAGAAAAATCGAGGGTTCATGAAAAAAAACAGATTCAATACCTTACTTCCCCTACTCGCGTTAGTCGCTCTTTGCACGATCTCCTTACAGGCCGGTCCAGAGCGTAAGATCGAAACCACAGTCCACGACTTTATGGAAGATTATCCGAAAAAGGCGTTAAAGGCCGCGAAAAAGGGGAATCCGGAATACATAGAGAAAATCCTCGCGGAAATCCCCAATCTCGCACTCGAAGATCAAAAAGCGAAATGGACGGAAATTTCCCAGGAGGCGATTAAGTCCAAAGACTACGAACAATCCTGCAAAACTTGTCATAAGGAATTTAAAAAGGAATATAAAAAGACCTACAGAAAAAGACCGGTTCAAATTTCGAGCGACCTGGTAGAATATTTAAAAAATCTAAAGTAGTTGAACTAAAATTCGATCGGGGAAACGAAAGCCCCCGGTCGAATTTCAAAGTCTTATTTACAAGGTGTCGCTGTAGGAACCGGCTCCTTGGTTTCCACATCGATCAGTTTAAACGAAGCAGGCCCCAAAGCGACCAACTCCGGCGGTAAATATTCCAAATACAACTGCTGATCCGCCTTCAATTGAAAACAGCCGGCAACCGTAGCGGATTCGGCTACGAAGTTACTCCGATCCGTCAGAAGAAGTTTGAATTCGTAGGCGCCAGGTTTCAACTCAACGAACGTTTCGGAAGAATATTTGATCCTATGTTCTTCGGTCTCGTTCAACTTGATGGAAGTACGATAAACGCTGGTAGAAAAAAAAGGACGCGACGTTCCTTCCAGATAAATCCCGGTTTTTCCGGGGATCCGAGTCAAATGGGAAACCGGATCCGACGGCACCGAGCGAGTTTGTTTTAATCCGCAAGCCGTCAAAAGAAGAATTCCGGACATCAATAGAACTTTTTTAGTCATTCTTTACCTTAATTTTTTCGGGAACGATCTACGATCATTCTTTCCATAGATTGTATTCGATCCGTTTTCGAAAACGGACCCGATCCTTTTTTTACGGACAGGAAAATGGGACGATTTCCCTCGTCTGTAAATCCTCGATCTCCAATTGACCGGGGGAAGTCGTCAAAAGAGGAGCCGCGTATTTGAAAAACAACTGTTGTCCGGGTTTCAATTCGAAACAACCGGTTACGATGCCGGAGCCGGATGCGGTTCCGTAATTCATTCTTAGATTGAATTCGTGTTTTCCCGGCTTAAGTTCCAAAAATTCCAGAATAGCGTATCTGAATTCCTTGACGGGATTTTTATCGACTCTCATTTCCATTCCCGAAAATAGCAAACCCGCTTGCGAATTGTGATAGATCGCCTTTAAATAAATTCCTGTCTCGGGGCGATCGGAATTTATACTCTGAATTTGACTCGGCCTCGCGCTACAAGAAAAAAAGAATATTAGAATTATCTGAATTACAAGGATTCGTTTCATATCCGTCGATAATGTTCCCGGAAAGAATTTCGGCAAACGTAAAAACAAAATTCAACCGCCCGTTTTGGTCGTTTCCCGATTCGAAAAACCCGAAGGATTCTCCGTTCGTTGCACCGAACCGTTCAGGTCGAGGATCATCAAGGTTATATCGTCCTCGAACTGATCCCCTCGACCCGACCAACCTTTTACCGTTTCGAACACGAGTTGATTCAGAACTTTTCCCGTCGCGCCGGAATTGGATTTTAGAAGTTCGTAAAATCTCTGATAACCGAATAATTGACCGAACTTATTTCTCGCCTCGGTGACGCCGTCGGTAAACAAAACGATCCGATCGTCGGCTTTGATCGGAATGATCATTTGTCCGTTCTTTAAATTCCCGTCCAATCCCATAATCCAACCGGGCAGAAATATCTCCCGAAATTCCCCGCGCGAACGATTGAGAATGGCTATGGGAGGATGACCCGCGTTCGAATAGACGACGACCCCTTTTTTCATATCAATGACAAGATAAGCCGCTGTGATGAAATGTTTTCCGTATTTTCCCATCAATGCTCGGTTGATGTTCTTCAATACGTCGGCCGGCTCCGATGATTTTCTAACTTCGATCGAAAAAGCGAGTTTGACCATCGATGCGATGATCGCCGCGGGAATTCCGTGACCGGAAACGTCGCTGATAAAAATTCCCAATTTGCCGTTTCCGTAATCGTGAAAGTCGTAAAAATCTCCGCCGACGGAACTGGCGCATTCCATTCTAACCGACAACTCGACGCCTTCCACCTTGGGAAGTTTATCCGGAAGAATGGATTCCTGCAGTTCTCTCGCGATCTTCAGCTCCTGTTCGATCTCGGAAAGTTTGATCTGATTTTCGTATGCGTCAATGCTCGTCTGCAGACTTTCGGCCTGAAGAGATTTAAAACGATCCGCAAGGGCGAAGGAAAGAAGCGTCATCTCGAACAAGGAACCGATCAATGATCCCCAATTCGTGAATAGATTACTCGGCAAAACGGATAAATTCCGGAGAACAGTCGCCATGATAAAAACGACGAGAACGGACCAGGCCAGTAGAAAAAAGCGGGCCGGTCTGTATCCTTGACGATATCTGACGGTTCCGGCGTAAATTACGATCACCGAAGTAAAAATCGGCAACAAAGTCAACGCCTGCATATTCCAAAAATAGAATATAGGAAAAACGGAAAGTACGGCTCCCACGATTCCGGGAACCATAAAAAGGATCAGAATAACATCCAATATCTTCGTATTACGATCCGTATGAAGAAACGATCTCGTGAATTGTACGGAAAAAACGATGGCGAGATACGCGAACGGCACAAGCAGATCATTCCACGATTTCAGCGGAAAATAAAGATAATGGACGCCGACCCCCGTCACCGACAACTGCCAAAGGATGAAAAATAAAAGGTATAATACGTAAAAAAGATAACCCGCTTCCCGAACCGTGAATAACACAAATCCGTTATATACGAGCATTACCAGGATCGCGCCGAAAAACAGACCGAAAAGTATGTTTTGAATCTGGACGTTTTCGAGGAATTCGTAGACCGTCCAGGCCTTTAGATTCAGAATCAAGGATCTTCTCGTGGAAACCTTGATCAGATATTCCTCCGTATTGGAGTTCGAAGCGACGAGACGATAAACCGGATGAAAGTAACGGACGCTCCTTTCTTTTTCGATCTCTTCGTATCGAATCGGAAAACCGGAAATTTTTTTATAAAGTTTGAATTCCTCGGAGGCGGGATTGGCCAATTCCAAAAACCAAGTATGAAAACCTGTAAAGCCGTCCTCCCGTTTCGCTTTAAAACGGAGCCAAAAAGAAGAGCGCGTATAACCCTTGGATACGGAATCTTTTCCGAAGTCCGCCCAATCCGGATTGAAAAAAGGATCGCTGAAATTCCGGATTCGAATCGTATCTGCGGGGTCTTCGAGAATTTGCAGGGACTTTCCTACGAATTCACCGTTCATCGTTTCGGAAAGAAGGAAAACGCTCTTTTTCGTAAGCGAAGAACTTTTCGTGCGCAAACCCGTTTGGGAAAGAAGAGAGGAAATTCCCGCACACAGAAGTACCGCGAAGAATAGGATTTTGCGGTTCAAAGTTTCACGCCCGCAAGTCCCAGAATGTACTGAAACTCGGCGGGAGAAACGGGCTGAATGGAGAGGCGCGATCCTTTTTGCAGAAGCACCATGTTCTTCAGTTGTTTGTGCTTTTTCATTTCTTCCATCGTGACAGGTTCGGGGAATTTCTTTTTAAATTTGATATCCACCATATACCAGGTAGGCTTCTCCAACTTACTCTTCGGATCGAAGTATTTGTGAGAAGGATCGAACGCGAAACGATCCGGATAACCGGGTTTCACCACTTCCGCGATTCCTACGATGGAAAGGGGGTTGGCCCTACTATGGTAAAAGAGAACTAAATCCCCTTTTTGAATACTGTCACGCAAGAAATTGCGCGCTTGATAATTTCTAACCCCTTCCCAAGGCGCGATCCGGGAAGGAGCGTTGTAGAGATCGTCGATCGAAAAAACGTCCGGTTCTGTCTTAAAAAGCCAGTAATTCATTCCATTCCGGCGTTATAAGCGGGATTCGTTTTAATTCCGTTTTGCTTTTTCGATTTCACCGTTTTTTCCGGTTTTTTTTTGACGTCTTCGTTGGCCGGATGTACGATCGCCATCAACTCTTCGTGCGAAATCGTTTCCTTAGCGAGAAGCGCTTTCGCCAAACCTTCAAACTTAGAGGCGTTTTTACGAACCAGATCCCGACCTTTGTTCAAACAACTTTGAACGATGTCCCGCACTTCCTTGTCGATCATCGCGGCGAATTCTTCCGAATAATATTTGCTGCTATGACCCATGTCCCTTCCGACAAACACGTTGGCTTGATCGCCGCTGTAATTGACGGTCCCGAGTTTTTCGGACATTCCCCATTCACAAACCATTTTGCGTGCGATGTTAGAAGCCTGTTGAATGTCGTTGCTCGAACCAGTGGAAGTGACTCCGAACTTGAATTCCTCCGCGATAAAACCTCCCATAGCAACGACGATCTGATCGAGCCAATAGGTTTTAGGGAGAATGTGTTTGTCTTCTTTAGGAAGAGATTGTGTAAGACCGAGAGCGCGTCCTCTCGGAATAATCGTAACCTTATGAACCGGTTCGGTATAAGGAAGAAGGGTTCCGAGAATCGCATGACCCGCTTCGTGATACGCGATGACCTCTTTTTCCTTTTCGGAAATGAAGAACGATTTTCTTTCGGGTCCCATCATCACTTTATCGCGCGCTTCTTCGAGTTCTTCCTGAGTGACTCGTTTTTTATTCTTACGAGCGGCGAGTAACGCGCCTTCGTTGATGAGGTTCGCGAGATCGGCTCCGGTAAAACCGGGGGTTCCTCTTGCGATCGAATGAAGGGAAATATCGCTGGTCATCGGAACCTTACGGGAATGCACTTTGAGAATTTCTTCCCGGCCTTTGATATCCGGAAGATCGACCATCACTTGACGGTCAAAACGGCCCGGTCTGAGCAAAGCGGGATCTAAAACGTCCGCACGGTTGGTGGCGGCCATCACGATCACACCTTCGTTCTTTTCGAAACCGTCCATCTCGACGAGCATCTGGTTGAGAGTTTGTTCCCTTTCGTCGTGGCCTCCTCCCAGACCGGCTCCTCTTAGGCGACCGACCGCATCGATCTCATCGATAAAGATGATACAAGGAGAATTCTTTTTCCCTTGATCGAAAAGATCTCTTACCCGAGAAGCTCCGACCCCGACGAACATTTCCACGAAGTCCGATCCGGAAATGGAGAAGAACGGAACTCCCGCTTCTCCCGCAACCGCTCTTGCGAGCAAAGTTTTACCGGTACCGGGAGGACCGACTAACAGAACACCGGTGGGAATTCTAGCACCGATCGCGTGAAACTTTTTCGGATCCTTGAGAAATTCTATGATTTCCACAAGTTCTTCTTTCGCCTCTTCGCAACCCGCTACGTCTTCGAAAGTGACTTTTACTTTCGGGTCCACGGTCATCTTGGCTTTGGATTTACCGAAAGAGAAGGCTTTGTTTCCGGTGGATTGAATCTGTCGCATCATGATGAACCAAAAAAGGCCGATCAAAATTACGATGAGAAGAATGTTGCTTCCGATAACGCTCCAGAATTTTCCCTCTTCCGCCGAACGCGCGTCAAACGATACGTTCGCTCTTCTTAAGGATGCGATCAGATCCTTGTCCAAAGGAGCGACCGTCGTTCTGAACTTTACGGGTTTGGCCGTTTTGGATTCGGAATATTCGGAAGGAATATAAAAACCTTCGATCACGTCTTTTTCGACTTGGATCTTATTGTACTTATCGACGCTGCCTTTGTACAACTTACCGAGAGGTTTTTTTCCCTCCACCGGTTCGAGCATATTCAAAAAATCGGAATAGGAGATATCCTTAGTCGCGCCGGCGTTATTTTCATAATTATAGGCGATGATCAAAACGACCATCATTATGATCAGGACGAAGAATACGTTTTTCAAGTTCTTGTTCATGGAGTTCTCCCGTTAACTTAGACGCCTGTGAGATACAAAAAACAGGCAAGAGGTTCCTTCCGATAGCATTTCACGTTTCTTCAAAAAGGCAAGGAAGAATTGATCGAAACGTAGAAACGGAATCCGAAAGAAGAGGCAAATCTTGGAAATTTTTTACTGCGACTTTGAAAATTCGAACCTACGGATCAAAAACAGAGCGATACAAAACGCCGCCCTTCGCGACAAAAACGCGACGATTTTAAAGATGATATTTTTCGATCACGTCGTCGATATCTCCGAGAGAAATCGAACGGATCGCAGCTTCCGCATCGTTGATGATCTGGATGAGACTTAGGTTTTCCATCGGTTCGAAATCTTCCTTCAAAAAGGATTCCCTCGTTTTTCCCTCGAAACCTTCGTTGCGGATTCCGATCCGAATTCGGATAAAATTCGGGGAACGTAACGATTGAATGATGGACTTAACTCCGGGATGATCCGTTTCCTGGGTTCCCTTATCGACCACGATTCTACCGAGGGTAAGATTCCAGTCCTCTTGAATGACCAAAATCTCCCCTACTTGAATCTTTAAAAAGGAAGCGATGTATAAAACGGATTCGCCGGAAAGATCGCTGAACGTCTGCGGTTTTAAAAGAACGACTTCTTCGCCTTCGAAATCTCCGCGGCCGATCAGGGATTTTTTCTTCTTGGTCTTGATTTCAACATTGATGTTATTCGCGATAACATCCAATATTTTGAAACCGATATTGGAGCGATTGTTGTTGTATCTATCTCCTGGATTCCCGAGTCCGACGATCAGCTTCATGAATACCTATCTGTTTTTATCAGATTAGACCTGATGAAAGTTCCGTTTTATTTTTTTCCTTTCTTAGCCTTATCGTCGCCTGCGCCTTTGGCTTCCGCTCTTTCGGCCGCAAGAAGCGCCTTGGTTTTGTTAACCGAAGTTACGATCGGATCTCCGTTGATCAAAATTTCCCAGCTCGCTGGAACTTTCAACTGGCTGATCTTGATCGCGTCTCCCACGTCGAGATCGGTGACGTCGATGGTGAGGTTTTCGACCAGATCCTCGGGGATCGTTTTAACGCGGAGTTCGTGGATGATATGTTCGAATTGACCGCCGGTTTTGGAACCTTTTGCGATTCCGGTGGTTTCGATGCCTATCTTGGTGACGATCTTTTGACCGGGAACGACTTTGTAAAAATCCACATGACGGATTCTGTCGATCTCCGGAAATCTTTGGATTTCCTTAACGAAAACTTTTTGCTGACCTTGACCTTCCACGTCGAGTTCGATCAGAGTGGACTGACGAATTCCGGAGTGAACCATCCTTTCCAGTTCCTTTTCATTCACCGAACCGGAAGTCGCAACTCCGCCGCCGATGATATTTACGGGAATCATTCCCGACGCACGAAGGCGATTGTTTTCGTTTTTACCGGTTTCCGTTCTTTTTTTAACCGCGATTTTGTGAGTAGTGTTTTGGCTCATTCTTATTACCTAACCTTAATCGAATAAAGTGCTGACTGATTGATTTGTGTGAATCCTTTTGATCGCGTTGGCGAACAAAGGGGCTACGGACAATGATTTCAATTTGTTGATCTTTTTGGATTCGGGGATCGCGATCGTGTTTGCGAGAACGACTTCGGTGAAGTTGGTCGCGTTGATCCTGTCCACCGCTTCTCCGGAAAGAACCCCGTGCGTCGCTGCGCAATACACCGACTTCGCTCCGTGTTTCAAAAGGGCATCCGCCGCCTTGCAGATCGTTCCCGCGGTATCGATCATATCATCGAGAAGAATACAATTCTTCCCTTCGATCTCTCCGATCACGTTCATCACTTCGGAAACGTTCGCTTTCGGTCTTCGTTTATCAATGATTGCTAATGAACCGTTCACTTTTTTACCGAAGGCTCTCGCTCTTTCGGCTCCTCCCGAATCCGGGGAAACGATCACGAGATCTTCTATGTTTTTGGTGTTGATGTAATCCGCCAAAACGGGCGCGAAGTGAAGATTGTCCACGGGAACTCTAAAAAAACCCTGAATCTGATCCGCGTGCAAATCCATGGTAAGAATTCTGTTTAAGCCCACGACTTCCAAAAGATCCGCGACGATTCTCGCGGAAATCGGAACTCTCGGTTCCACTTTACGGTCCTGACGACCGTAGCCGTAATACGGGATCACGACGCTGATGCTGGAAACGGAAGCTCTGCGAAGCGCATCCATGATCAAAAGCAATTCCATCAAATGATCGTTCGCCGGAGCGGACGTGGATTGAACGATGAACACTTCCCGACCTCGAACGTTATCGTCTATCTTAACCGAAATCTCTCCGTCGGAGAATTTCTTTAAGTTAATCTTTCCCGGTTGAATATTGAGATGCGTGCAGATCTCTTCGGCGATTTGTTTGTTGGAACTTCCCGCGAATACGGCGATGTCTCCGTTCATGGATGGACGGCCTCCCCTTTGATCATGGCGGAAAGCATTTGTAAATCTTCCGGAGAATTCACTCCGTGACTTTCGAGGTGGTTTTTCAATTTCATGGCACCGAGTTTCTTTCCGGAATTTCTATATAATTTCACTAAGTCGGGAAGGTAATATTCTCCCTGTGCGTTGGAATTTCCGATTTGTCGGAGAGAATCGAATAAACCTTCTCCGTCAAAAACGTAGGTTCCCGTGTTGATTTCGTTGATCGATTTTTCTTCGGCGGAAGAATCCTTTTCTTCCACGATCGCGACGACTTCGCCGGAAGAATTGCGGATGATTCTTCCATAACCGGTCGGTCGATCCACGACCGCGGAAAGAATCGTAGCGGAGAATTCGTTTTGTTTGTGTTCTTTTACGATGTTGGCGAACGTTTCAGAGGTGATCATCGGAACGTCTCCGCAGGCAACGATGACCGAACCGGAAAAATCTTTGAGTTCGGGTTCTGCACACAGAAGTGCATGTGCCGTGCCGAGTTGTTCGGTTTGTTCGGCGAACGTGACACCGGAAATTCCGGCGCACAAGGATTGAACCAGTTCTTTTTTGTAGCCGACCACGACTACGATCCGTTCCACCCCGGAAGCCCTCAGGTGATCGAGTACGTGCAGGAGTAACGGTTTGCCGTTTAGCTCGACCGCAACCTTAGGCTGATCCGTTTTCATACGGGTGCCCTTCCCTGCGGCCAATACCACAGCGACCTTATCCTGAGTAGGTTTCATCGTTTAATCAATGTCAGTAAAACAATTTGGCTGGGCTGCTAGGATTCGAACCTAGGAAATGGCGATACCAAAAACCGCTGCCTTACCACTTGGCGACAGCCCAGTTTCTAAAAATTGAATCGTACGAATGTGAGATTTGGGAATTCCTGCCTCAGCCTTTGCAGCAGTTCTTCTTGGATCTCAAGACCCTGGACCAGCCCGTACATGCTCGAACCAGAACCGGTCAAAGAACAATAACTGGAACCGAACTCCAGGAATCTGTCCTTGAGAACTCCCAATTCCGGATGAAGTTGGAAGGCAACCGGCTCAAAATCATTCCAGAGCCTACCCTGTAGAGAGCCCCAATCTCCGCTTTTTAAGCTGAAAATCAGATTTTCCGACAGCGTATTCCCATTTTTCTGAGAGGGCCCCTCTTGTAAAGGTTTTTTCAAAAGAGAATACATTTCCGCCGTATTCATGACTTGCGGAGTGAGTGCGAGAATTCCTTGTCCCGGGTGAATTTCTATTTCCTCGGAAAGTTCGCCTCGACCGGTTACGAACGCGTGCCCTTCTCCCAAAAAAAAAGGAACGTCGGATCCGATTTCGGAAGCGAGAAGTTTCATTTCGTCGGTGGTAAAAAAGGAACGCCACGAAAAAAGAAAGTTTAAAAGAGAAGCGGCGTTCGTACTTCCTCCGCCGAGACCGCCCGCCGGCGAGATCCGTTTGGTGAGATGAATCCTTACTCCGGGAAGCTCCGGAAAAAGGGAGCGGGCCTTTTCAAACGTCTTATACAGTATATTTTTTTTCAAGTCTCCGAGTTCGGAGACACGATCATACAATTTACGCTTTTCTAATACAATTTCGTTGACCGAGACGAGCTCAAAAACCCCGTTATCCGCGGGTTCGATTTCGATGTCGTCTCCCCAGGATATTTTAAGGAAGATACTTTTGATTTCGTGAAAACCGTCGGAACGTCGAAACGGAATCTCCAATCCGAGATTGATCTTAGCGGGGGATAACATACGATTCCCCTTCAAAATCCTTTTCCGTAAAAAATCCGAAACGAGACCCTATGATTAGAATATTAAAATTTTCTGTTTTTCTAATTCTTTTTGAAAAAGACCACATCTACTTTCGCTCAGCGTAAAACCGATCCGATCTCGCCTAAGATACGTTTTACGAGATGTTCGGGATTTTTCAGGATAACGTTTTTTCCGAACGGAAGAAGGATTTCCAAAAACCAATCTTCCTCCCTGATTTTGGCCTTGGACAGATGATAAACGACGCCGTCCGCTTCCTTCCGAATCGAAGTCCTTTCCAAACCCAGTTTTCGATTCAGATTGTAGAAGACCTCTTTCGTGTGCCAGATTTCGGCGACTCCGGAGGAATTTTCCCGATTTTTTCGAAACGTTTCGAACTCGAGGATATAGTCCGATTTTTTTCGGCCGGCGGGTTGTTGAATCGGATCGGTTCCGACGGCGACGGAAAGTATATGATCCAGACGGAAATTCCGCGGAGCGTTTCTTTCGTGGCAATAACCCAACAGATAATCTTCGATCGAATGAAACAAAAACCAAGGATCCACTTTTCTGCGCAACGGCCTGTCTTCCTTTCTGGATTGGTATTCCAAAACGAGCGACTTACCGTTCCGAAGCGCCTCTTCGATCGTATGTTTATAGACGGCGAACGTGTTTTGTCCGGTTACCGGAAGTATGGAAATAATTTTTTGATGAATTTTGTGGGATACGGACCGGAAATTCGGATCTTTTTCGGTCTCCGAAGATTCCTCCAAAATACGGCGTAATAAGAGCCATTCGCGGATGCTCAGCCGAAGATCGGAATCGAAACGAAACGGAAGAAACAAACCGAACGTATCCGTTTCGGAATCGTAATCCACCTGGATCAAATCTGCCACGTGCGGCGTCGTTCCCAAAAAGAAAAGTTCGCCGAGTTGTTCCTTGAGATCCTTATGATTGCCGACTCCGGTGACGCTCGCCAGTTCGTCCAAGGTCATACGTTTGCCGTCCTTAAGATGACGGATGAGATTCAATTTGAAGTTCAGTCGTGCCGTACTAGGATTCATGAAAACCTGCGTCCTCAAAGCTAAAATGTCCGCGCTTTCTGTAAACCGGAAATGACGACTCGTTCCACCGTTTTGCGATTTCGAAACCGAGGAATTTCGGATTCTCCGGTCGAAAACCGCGGGGCATAGGGATTGACAAACGCTCGCGCGGAAAAATCCTCCATGAAATGCGAAAGTCGTTTTGGTTCTGGCTTTTCCTATTCCTTCCGGCGATTTACTATGTCGGAGCGGTTCTCAGTTGGGATAAAAAAAAGAAACTTCCGATCACGGGCGACGAGCCGCATTATATAATGATTTCGGAAAGTCTTTTTGCGGATCGTGACTTCGATCTCGCGAATAATTATCGAGAGGACGAAGTTTCCAAAAGAATAATCGGCCCCGTGGACGTGGAACGACATACGATCGCCAAGGGGGAAAAACGGTTCAGCATTCACTCCGCAGGAACCGCATTTTTGGTTTGGATCGGCTACGCGTTTTCCGGAATCAAAGGAGCAAGAATCGCTCTCGCTCTTTTTGCGGGATTATTGCCGTTCATTTTTTACGGAATCGCAAGGATCTGGGAAATTTCCAAGGTGGAATCGACCCTACTTTCCCTGGCGTATTCCGCGGCTCTTCCCTTCCCCTTGGCCGCGGGACAAATTTTTCCGGATCTTCCTTCGGGAATCGTAATAAGCGCTATCGCGTTATTCGCGTTCGCAATCGAAGAACGGAATAATATATCAAAAAAAAAGAATATTCTGTTTTTTGTATGCGGTTTCTCCGCCGGGTTCCTTGTTTGGTTGCACGTAAAAAACGCTCCGATTTCGATCGTGATTCTCATTTGGATTACGAGCCTAAAACGGACGGAAACCGGGTCGAAACGGGTTCTGTGGACGGGCGCTGCCGTTCCGTTTTTTCTCCTTTTGATTTCCAATCTTCTTTGGTTCGGAAACGGACTCGGGCCGTATTCTGAAACGGACGGATCCGACGTTCCTCCAACGGTCAGCTTCGATCTTGCGCATTGGGTCACAGTTTTTGCGGGACTTTGGACGGATAGAAATCAGGGAATCTGGTTTCAAAACCCGCTCGTTTGGATCTTCGGTTCGATCGGTTGGATTCGGATTTTGAAGAATCGGAAATTCCGAAGAATGGGCGTTCTATTTTCTTTGATCGTGCTTTTACAGCTAAATCTCAACGCGGCGCATCCGTGTTCTTACGGTTGTTTATCCTTGCCGGGAAGGTTTCAGTGGAGCAGCGCCCCGCTTCTATTTACGATCGTGGCCTGCGGCTGGGCGGGAATCCGTCCTCGCTCCGCCAAGATCGCCTTTTCATTGTTAGTAATTTCTGTCGCTTATCAATTTTGGATCGGAAAGTATTGGTTCGATCACGTCGCGTCCTTGTATCATACGATGCAACCGGATCCTTCACTCAGACCCGGCTTTTTTCCCGAGGCGATTCTTTCCTATCTCCCTTCCTGGACGGACACGGAGGAATCTTGGAAAAGCGGATTGAATTGGATTTGGTTGTCTTTTTTCGTTTCCGTGCCTTTTCTCGCGGAATTTTTGTTTACCCGGAACGGGAATCAAAATGAGACCGGTCCCAATCCTTAGTTGACAGAAAACGGAAACCAGAACCAATCATTGAAAAGACGGAGCGCTGATCCAATCATGAAACGTATTTCCCATTTCCTTTTAAAAATCGTTTTCGCGTCGGCCCTTTTCGGAATTCCGACTTCCGTACAGCGGGCTCAGGAAGCGGAACAAGCGCCTCCCAAAGAAAAGATGATTTGTCAAAAAATCGAATTGATCATTAACGGACAACTTTACGACGACGGACACAAATGCGTTTCTCCGGAAGCGATCTGTTACCTCGTGGAGGGGCTTTCCCTGAGTTGTTTTGCGAATCCCAAACCGATTCCCGATCCGAACCGCAAACAGAAGTAAAACCGCATTCGCGTTTTTACTCAAACCGATTCGTCCCCTCATCCGCAACCTCCTTGCTTCGGAACCAAAACGAGAACGAGAAGAAACCGCGGGAAAAGTACAATAAAAAAGGCGTCTTTCCAGACGCCTTTTTTATTCAGTCGAAAAGCCGATTCAGAATCAGAGACTACCTAAAACGGCTTGGTATCTCTGCGCTTCTTTTTCCAGCGCCTGCGCTTGTTTCAGATATTTCTGAGATTGAGCGTTGCTGGCGAGGAATTTTCCTCCGGTGGATCGTTTTGCGAGTTCACGGAGTTCTTCCGCTCTGGTCGCTTTTTGTTGGGCAATCGCTTTCAGATAATTTCCCACGGCGGTTTTCTGTTCTTTGGTTACTGCGCTTTCCACGATCGCTTTTTCAAGAAGCTGATCTTCCACTTCTTCGGAAACTGCGAAAACGGAACCGGTCGCCAAAAGGCCTACAAGGGAGAGCACCGATACGAGTCTGCTTTTATTCATGATTGAAACCTCAAATGAGTTTTTATTTTTTGAAGAACGAATCTTCATTACCAAATAGACTCCGCCCGTTTCGAAAATAAATCAAAAAAATTTTTTACGGGCTTTTTTACCGAAAAAAATCGATCAAACGAATTTCATATATAATAAAATCATTATATTCCATTTTATTTAAGCACGAGAAATCGATTTTTGGTTCAAACTCCGCAACGTTGAAAAAGAGAGCGTATCATTTGTAAGATCCGCCGTTCGATTGATTCCTATTCGCGCACAACGAAATCGGTTGCTGAATCGAGATGCGATTGTTGCGTTTCGATACATCGGGTTTTATTCGTTGAACAGTTCTTTCCGATTTCATACTTGGAATTGAGGAAATCGTATTCAAGATTGCAAATCACAGCTTTCTATTTGAAGAAAGGGGCAATTTTACCGCAAAGTCGATTGGTGCTTATTTTATGGGCATTCATTTTTCAATTAATTTGCCGTTTTTTTGGGCTCCTTTGCACAAAAAAGACCCAAACCTATCAGGAAGTTTTCAGAAAGAATCGAACTTGGGCACGCGAAAAACACGCAAAGAAGAAAGTTTTTCGGTGATTCCCGAGGAAACCGAGGAGTTCCTACGAATTGATTCTTGTATATCGGCCTGGCACTGGCTTCCAGGCGATTCAAGCGACATAATTTAGAAATGCGTTTTTCCGAAACACTGTGTCCGTGGGTGTGAGTTCCCGCGTATTTTCCCCGTAATACAACGAATCCGCCGGAATTCAAAAAACGTATGAGTTCCCACGTTTTGCCGCACTACGCGCGGAGCCGTGTGAGTTCCCACACAATTCCCCCGCAAGCGACACGCAGGGCTTGGTCCCGTATCCAGGTAACAGCCGATCCGAAACGAAAAATACTTCGAAACACGGGGTTTTTAGGACCGAGCGAAGCGAGCCCGAAGTCGGCGCGGTCCGCAAAACGACTTGCACGAAGTAATTTTTCTCACAAACTGCGGTTCGTTTCGCGGATGCGGCCCGCCCCTTTCTTGGTGTGAGTTCCCGCGTATTTTCCCCGTAATACAACGAATCCGCCGGAATTCAAAAAACGTATGAGTTCCCACGTTTTGCCGCACTACGCGCGGAGCCGTGTGAGTTCCCACACAATTCCCCGTAAAACAACAAAACCAGCGTGTCCAACCCCGGACCAAACTCCCAACTCAAGGTCGGTTCTCAACAACACAATGCTCCCTTCCTACGACAAACGATTGGACGAAGGCTGGGGAGCGTTTTTTACGAATTGTGCAAACTCGAATTCGTCAAAATCTTGGAACCGGAGAACCCATGAAATATCTGCACACAATGATTCGAGTTTTGGATCTCGAAAAAGCCCTCGATTTTTTTTGCCTCACGCTCGGACTCGTCGTGGTCCGTAAAAAAGAACATCCGGAAGGAAAATATACGCTCGTCTTTTTATCCACGGGAGAACCGGATGCGCCCGAACTGGAACTCACATACAACTGGGGACAACAGGAACCCTATTCGTTCGGAAGAAACTTCGGCCATGTCGCGTACGAAGTGGACAACATCTACGAAACCTGCGCGCGCGTCGCCGAACGTGGAATCGTAATCAACAGACCGCCTCGAGACGGGAGAATGGCGTTCATCCGTTCTCCGGACAATATCTCCGTCGAACTACTTCAAAAAGGACACGCGCTTCCTCCCCAAGAGCCCTGGATATCCATGCCCAACACGGGAGAATGGTAAACGCGGAATTTTTCTCAGGAATCCGACTTTTCAAACCAGGTCGGATTTTTCTTGACTTTATATAGTGTATATGCACTATATAAAGATAAAACGGAGGAAAAGCGATGGAAGAAAATTTCCGATTCAAACATAGGATTCCAGTTCGTTTCAGCGACACCGACGTAAACGGACACGTAAACAATCGAAACTACAACTCGTATTGCGACGAAGCGAAAATGAGCGCATTCGTGGAATCCGGAGTGGACCTGGACACGATGAAACAAAACGGAATCGGCCCCATAGTCTACAAAGCCGAATACGAATATCTTTCCGATTTGAAATATCCGGATCAAGTGATCGTAAAAACCAAAGTGGAATTCATCAAACGTACCAGGGCTGTTTTTATCCAGGAATTGCGCCGAGAATCGGACGACTCGGTCGTATGCAGAGTTAAGTCCTACGGAATGTGGATCAATTTTTTCACGAAAAAACCCGCCTTCCTACCCGAGGAGGTCCTACAAAAAATGGGAGAATGGAAAAGTAAACCGGAATCGGAAACGAAGGAAGCCATTTCCGTTTAAAACGAAACGATTTACGAAAAAAAATCCTCATCCAATCTGGGCCACAAAACGAAAGGAGAACGATCATGAAATCTTCCGTACAGGATTTGAAACATATCGGAATGACTTGTTTCAACGTAAACCTCCGCAGAACGACACGATTGATCACCTCGTATTACGACTTCGTATTAAAACCTTCCGGTCTGCGGATCACACAATTTACGATCCTCGTGGGAATCGCCCACGGAAAAGAATGTAGCATCACCGACCTTGCGCGGATCACCGACATCGACAGAACCACGTTACAAAGAAGTCTGGAAATTCTCCGGCGGGACGGATGGATCCGGATCGAAAAAAAGGAAACCGGCAACGTCCGACTTTTGTTTCTCACGAAAAAAGGAGAATCCAAACTCGAAGAGGCGATCCTTCTTTGGAAAGAAGCACAAGCCGCGGTGACGGATTCGCTCGGAAAATCCAAATTCAAGGAAACTCTAAGACTTTTATCCGAAGTCAGACGGCTTCCCATTTTGGAAACGATCCCGGAAGTCTGAGGGAAAACCCGTTTCGTTTATCGGAATCCTGTTATAACGTATAAAATATAGTGTATATACACTACATAAGGAGAATTTTATGGTGTTTTTGGTGGACGGAGCAAGGACTCCTTTCGGAAAATTCGGCGGAGGATTGAAGGACTTTTCCTCCTCGGAACTGGCAGTGATCACGGCGAAGGAAGTCCTCCGCAAAACGGAAGTCGATCCCGAATCGGTGGAGGAATCGATTTACGGAAACGTAATACAGGATTCCAAGGATTCCGCGTATCTCGCAAGACATATCGGACTTCGTTCGGGTTTGTCGATACACTCCAGCGCGTTGACCGTAAACCGACTTTGCGGTTCGGGTATGGAGAGTATTCTTTTAGGAGCGCGCAAAATCCTCTCGAAAGAAAATCGAATCGTTTTGGCGGGCGGAACCGAATCGATGAGCAACGCTCCTTTCGTTTTAAAAAACGCGCGCTGGGGAAACAAATACGGAGATTCGATCGCGGAGGACAGGCTTGCGCAGAGCCTCACGGACTGTTTCGTCGATCTGACCATGGGAATGACTGCGGAAAACATCTCGCGACATTTCGATATTTCGCGTTCCGCTCAGGACGAATGGGCCGGAATTTCCCAGGTTCGCGCGGAAGCCGCTTCGATGGATGGAATTTTTTCGAACGAGATCGTTCCCGTTCAAAGCCGTGGAAAAAAACCGGTTCTACTCGACAAAGACGAACAGATCCGAGGCGCGGAATGTGTCCCCCTTTTGAAAAACCTTCCCGCCGCGTTTCTCAAGGAAGGTTCGGTTACCGCAGGAAACGCGTCCGGGATCAACGACGGCGCCGCTTCGGTTCTTTTGGCTTCCGATTCCTGGTTAGACGTTTCCGGGAAAAGACCGTTGGCGTCTATTCTCGGTTATGCGAACGTCGGCTGCGATCCCAAGATGATGGGTTTGGGCCCGGTTTTCGCGGTTCCCCGAGCGCTCGAAAACGCCGGAATTCCGTTAAACGAAGTGGATCTTTTCGAAATCAACGAAGCCTACGCGTCCCAGACTCTTGCCGTGATTCGGGAATTGAAACTGAATCCGGAAAAGACGAACGTGAACGGCGGTGCGATCGCGATCGGTCATCCGCTGGGAGCGAGCGGAACCAGAGTCACCCTCGCCCTCGCCTACGAACTCAAACGGCGAAACCTACGGATCGGAGTCGCATCGCTTTGTATCGGAGGGGGTCAGGGAATCGCAATCGTATTAGAAAATTATGATTTTAAAAAGTGATTCTCGATCGGCGCGATCGGTTTACGCGGAGAATTTCCGGTAATTCTCCGCGATCGCTTCCAATTCTTTTCGAAAAGCGGTCTCGACCGATTCCGGAAGAATTTTCCGTATCGTGTCCCGAGCTTCCAAAAACAAAGGAAACAATCCTTCCCGGTTGGTCACTTTGAGTCGGAAGGAATCCCGTTCGTATTCCTCGTACGGAATTTCCGAGATGGAGTTGCGGACCTTATACGAAAACTCCGGATCGCAGATCAACTCGACTTCGATCGGATCGTGAACTTGAAACAAAGCGGGATGTAGAATCCAATCGCGGGAGATCTCCTTCTTCTGTCCCAAAGGCTGGTATAAGGAATTTTCCGCGATCGATTCCAGCTTGGTGATTTTAGGAATTACGAATCTTCTTCTTTCCTTTTTTTTCCGATCGTATCCGAGCAGATAATAATCCTCTGAATTTTTTCGGATCAGTCGGATCGGATCGACTTCGACACGATACGTTTCTTCGGGAAACGTTTTGTAATACAAAAACTGGACGGGGGATTTCGTTTTCAGTGATTCCAACAATTTTTTTAGCGTTTCTTCCGAAGGTTCGTTTTCCGTCTGACTCAAGGACTTTTGCGTTTTCAGATCCATTTCCAATTCGGGATATACGTCCAACTTTCCTTCGAAAATCTTCTGCGACAAAGAATACAATTCGAGCGACGGCGAATCCTGATACGAACGTAGGATCGTTTCCGCAAGAACCTGCAACTCCTCCTTCTCCAACTTTAATCCGCGATTGGAAACGTTTCGATCGAGCACGTAACCTTCTTGCGTGGATCGGACGAGGAAACCGAGTTCTCCCAATTCCTCCACGTCTCTGGAAAGTTTTTTCCGATCGGAATCGGGGTTCTCCGCATTTTGATAATGATCCGGAAGCAAAGAACGGATCTTGGAAAAACTCATCGGCGAATGATGATTGAGCAGATTGAATAAAAGCGCGGACAATCTGGATTCGGCCTTTCCGGCCTCCCTGACGGGAAGAGGAAATTCTTCTTCGTCGTCTTCGTCTTCGTTCCAATTGTCGGTTTGAGACATAGCGAAACGTTTTCCAATCTCGGGATTCCGATCAACCCGAAAACCTCTTGAATCCTACGGCTTCCCCCGTAAAATCGCGTCATTCTTTCTTTAGAAAAAGGAATTTAAAAATGAACATTTTCAATTATATCATTCCGCATATCGTCGGCTTTATACTGATCGCGATCGGTTGGTACGTAAGCATCTTGAACGTTGGACTGACCCGATTTACGGAAAACGTTTTGATCAGCAAATGGACGGTCGGTGGTTTGATTTTGATTCTGATCGGCGCATATCTTCCTGAAATTTGGATCGGCACGATAAAACTTTTTAAGAAGGATTAGCCGAGACGGCCGATCGTCTTTTGCCGTTTTGTAGGATCTCCTACCCGGTCGAAACTTGTCGGCGTGGTTCCTTGTCGGCGCGGCGCCCGTCTCCCTACGATTCCTTTTTTTCGAATCGAATGCGACGCGGTGAAACGTAGATTTCCGCCTTGGTCACCGTGGACTCAAAAGAAGGTGCACCCAAGTCGGATCGAAACATTTCCTCATTCTTTGTTTTCCCGATCATTTGGGGGAGTTCGTAGGAGTTCTTCTTAGGAGTTCCCACAAAATTCCCCACCCAAGAAGATTTTTCTTGTACTTTTTCCCCCCTTTGTCATTCTCCGTTTGCAGGCTTCCAAAAAGATCTTTACGGGATTTTTCTTTGGACCAGAATGCGACATAATATAATTATAAGAGCTAAAGTTGGATATGAGCAGCACGGAAACCGAAATTCTCGAAAAAAATCCGAAGAAAAAAACCGAGATCGAATTTCATAAACCGACTCTTTCCAGAGAAGATCTCAAAACCGTTTTGGAATGTTTGGTCGAAGATCATCTCACCACCGGAAACGTCACTACTCGTTTTGAGAAAGTGTTCGCTTCCACCTTTCGTTTCAAACACGTCATCTCCGGCAATCAACTGACTTCGGCGTATCATCTTTCGCTTTTGGCCTTGGACATTCAACCCGGAGATAAGGTCGCTTTGTCCACGTTCGCGCCGGCTTCCGCGCTCGATGCGATTTTTCTTCTCAAAGCGATCCCCGTCGTAATCGACTTGGACAAAAATTCCTTCCACATGAGTCCCGAAGGTTTGACAACTGCGCTGGAAAACAATTCCCTCAAAACAATCATTTTGGATCATTCGTTCGGCGCGGTACTCGATTTTAAGAAATACGATTTCCGGGGAATTCCCGTCATCGAGGACATTTCCGAAGTTTTAGGCGCCCAAAGCGAAACCTTTACCCCGGGCAAACAAGGCAGTATCGCGGTGTGTGGACTTTCCGTGGATCAGATGATTACAACCGGAAACGGAGCGATGATCATTACGGATCAGGAGATTCTTGCCAAAAAGATTCGCGCCATGAAAGCGGGAAAAGAGCCGTATCAAAGGAAAGAAGGCCAGGCGAAACTCGATTACAATTTGATCGACTACCAAGCCGCCCTGGGAATCGAACAACTTTCCAAAATCGGAATCATTCTCGAGCGCAAACGAAAAATCGCGCAGGTTTATCTTCAATCGATTTCGGGAACCTCGGTCACAACCTGGTATGGAGATCCCAATCTCGATACGTTCAACCGTTTTATCATCATCGCACCCGGCGCGTATGAACAAGTGGAACGGTATTTCCGTTCTCTTCAAATCGGAACCCAAAGAGCCGGAGAAGAACCGCTCCATCATATCCTGGAACTTTCCAACGCAGAATTCCCGAACGGAGAACGTCTCTTTCAAAGAGGTCATTGTATCCCCGTCTATCCGAATCTTACGAAAGATAATATTCAGAGAATTTCCCAAGCGATCCGCAGAATTTACTGACACGGAACTCCCGCGCGTAGCAAGGCGGTTCGAACGAAAAAAAATCGGATCTCTCGGCTGTGACGTATTTCCGATTTCTCCGACAAACGCAGCGTAAAATCGCACAACGTGCGATCCAATCGGGTTCAGCTTGGGGGAAGGAAGAGGATCCGTCCGCGTCCGAATGGCAAACATCGCGCCCAACCTTTGTCCACCAAAGCCTGACCGAAACTTTCAGCGATGTTCCAGCGGCAAAAACGGAATTCTTCCGAAAACATTCGGGGGAGTTCCCACACAATTTTGTTTCACAAACAGTTTCCGTCGGCTACGGAAGCGGAGCCGTGGAGTTCCAACGTCTTCTCAGCTTGTAAAAACGAATCCACACTCCCGGACCAAGACGATTCGCCCTGGATCGCAAACTTTTCCAATCAAGTTCTATTTTTTTGCGACTTTGACAACAATACCCAGGTCACATTTTCCCTTTTTTCAATACTTTCTTTTTTCAAACCATTCACCAGTTTGAACTTAAAACAATTCATTCTATAATCAGAAATTCTAAAATTTCTGATTACGAGATCTGATATTGATTTCTTTTTTCCGACCGAAACCGGTATCTGGTAGATACACTGAGGTAATTCATGAACATCGCCCAGCTTTCCATCAAACGACCTATTTTCATTTGCAGTATCGTTCTCTTGATGCTTCTCACGGGCTGGGTGGCCTTAGGAAGAATGGGGGTCGATCTTTTTCCGGACGTTAACATTCCCGTCGTATCCGTAACGACGATTTACCCCGGAGCCGGCCCCGAAGAAATCGAAGAACTGATTTCTAAACCGATGGAAGAGGAACTTTCCTCCATCGCCGGTTTGAAAAAAATTTCCTCCCGGAATCAGGAAGGAGTTTCGATCGTCTTCGGAGAATTTACCCTCGCGACCGACATCAAATACGCGGAACAACAATTCCGAGATAAGGTCGGACTCGTGAAACCGAAACTTCCGACGGGAATCAAAGAACCGAAAGTCGTCCGTTTCGACCCGGCCGATCAACCGATCGTTCGTCTCGCCGTCTTCGCGGAACTAGGACAAGCCAAACTTTACGACTTAGCCAAAGAAACCATAAAGTCGAGATTGGAACAAGTGGCCGGAGTGGGTTCCGTAAAAATCGTAGGCGGAACGAGACGGGAAATTCAAATCGAATTGGATCGCGACAAACTCGTTTCGTATCAAATGCCCACGGTCGTAATCGCCAATCGACTGAAAACCGCAGGTTTAAACGTTCCGGTAGGAAAATACGAATCCGGATCCAAAGAAACTTCCTATAGAACCCTCGGTCGTTACGAATCGCTTTCCCAAATCGAAAACACGATCGTCTCCTTTAGCGGAGAAGTGGGCAACGCGGTACTGATCAAACAACTCGGAACCGTACGAGACGGAACCCAAGACGAAGAAACCATCGGTTATCTCTGGGCTTCCAAAGACGACGCAGCGGAGGAGCAACCTTCCCTCTTTACGAGAATCGGAAACTTTTTCAAAGGAAAAAAAGCCGACGCCGCTCCTCCCAAGGAAACCAAACCCGCACTTTTTATTGACGTTTATAAACAATCCGGAGCCAACACCGTGGCCGTCGCAGACGAAGTTCTCAAACGGATCGGCAAACTCAACGAAGGCATCCAGGGAATGGAAGGCAAACCGAAGATCCGGTTGATTCGCGACGGATCAAAGTGGATCCGTTACAACGTCGAAGACGTCACAGAAGCCATCGTCATCGGCGTCCTTCTGGCGGTCGTTACGGTTTATTTCTTCCTCGGGAATTTCCGCTCCACGGTGATCACTGGTCTGGCGTTGCCGAACTCGATGCTCGGAGCGTTCGTTCTTATGTGGGCGATGGGATTTACGATCAACGTTATGACACTCTTGGCCTTATCCTTGGCCGTAGGTCTTCTCGTGGACGACGCGATCGTGGTCCGCGAAAACATATTCCGAAAACTCGAGGAAGGAAAGGGCGTTCTCGAAGCGGCGGAAACCGGAACCACGGAAGTTACGTTAGCCGTAATCGGAACCTCCCTGACGGTGATCGCCGTGTTCCTTCCGGTGGGATTTCTCTCCGGAATCGTAGGCCAGTTCTTCAAACAGTTCGGATTGACGGTCGTGTTTGCGATGTTGATTTCTTTGTTCGACGGTCTCGCCGTGGCTCCTATGCTTTCCGCATACTTCGCCGGTAAGATCGACCACCACGCGCCCAAAAACAAGGCCATTCAGGTTTTCGATAAATTCCAAACCTGGTTGGAAAAACAATACGGAAGAATCATGAAAGTGGCCCTAAAACGTCCGGGTATGGTTCTACTCGCCTCTTTGGGAATTTTTATCCTTTCGATCGTATCCTTAAAGTTGGTGAAAAGTACGTTCCTACCTCCGAACGACCAAGGAGAATTTTTAGTCACGTTGGACCTTCCTCCCGGAACCAGCCTTCAAGGAACCAAACAGGTCGCCGACCAGGTTTTGGAGGTGCTCAAAAAGATTCCTGAAATGGACATGATTGCGGTGACGATCGGTAAACCGGACGGAGGAGAACCCAACGCCGGAACACTCGCGGTAGCATTAGTAAATTCTAAAAAACGAAAACGTAATACGACCCAGGTCAAGGACGAAATCCGAGAACTACTCAAACCGTTCGAATACGCAAGACCGGCCGTTTCCGATTACAGCGCGGTCGGAGGCGGAATTCAATATCCGTTCCAGCTCGTCATCAAGGGTGAAAATCTCGGCGAGATGGAAATCTATTCCAAAAAGGTCGTTGCCCGATTGAAAGGTCTTTCCGATCTTGCGGACATCGACACGGATTACAGAGCCGGAAAACCGGAATATCAGATCCATTTGGACAACATGAAAATGCAACTAGTGGGGGTTCTTCCCGGAGTCGCAGGATCCGAATTGCGTTATCAGATCGCGGGAGACGAGGTCAGCAAATTCTATGACAAGGGAATCGAATACGAAGTGAAGATGAGACTTCGCCCCGATCAAAGAAACCTAAGACAAGCATACGGACAAACCAAGGTTCCGAACATCGCCAACAAACTCATTCCTCTTTCCGCGATCAGCGTGGGAAAGGAAACCGCGGGGCCTTCTCGGATCAATCGAATCGACCGAGCCAGAACCATTGTCATCAACGCCAACTTAGCGCCCGGCGGAGCGGTTCAGGACGCGACTCGTATCACCGAGGAAATCCTGAAAAAAGAACTTCCTCCTCCTCCCGGAATACGATACAACTTCCAGGGACAATCGGAAGACTTTAAGGAACTTTTGGCGAACATCGTACTCGCGTTCGGTTTGGCGCTGGTGTTCATCTATTTGGTGTTAGCTTCTCTTTACGAATCTTTCATCACTCCTATTACGATCCTCTTTGCGATTCCTCCCGCGATCTCGGGAGCTTTTTTCGCATTGGCGTTGACCAACGAAATGCTCAACCTCTTCTCGATGATCGGATTGATTCTGCTCATGGGACTCGTGGCGAAGAACTCGATTCTCCTCGTCGATTACGCGATGCAAGCCATGAAGGAACACGGTAAGTCCAGGGACGAAGCGATCTACGAAGCCGGACTCGTGCGACTCAGACCGATCTTGATGACTTCCCTCGCGATGATTATGGGAACGGTGCCCATTGCATTAGGATTGGGAGAAGCGGCGAAATCCAGAACGGCGATGGGAATCGCGATCATCGGCGGGTTGATTCTTTCCACGGTCGTGACGCTCGTCGTCGTACCGGCGATCTTCGGATTCATCGATCGATTCCGCGAATGGATCGAATCCAAGTTCCGTCCGGAGTATGATCTCAACGCTTCGCTCGTTCAACCTACGGACAAACATTCGGGCAACGGACAAAAAGGTTCGTTCGAAGGCTGGGCGTCCGAAGAGACGGACGAGGAGCCGGAGCCTCCGGTCAAAAAAACGTCCTCGAAAAAATCCAAAAAATAAAATCGATTCAAAGGGAAGGTTCGCGTAAAACGCGCCTTCCCTTTTCATTCTCGTAAAACGACGGCGCCTTATTAAAATCCGAAACACGATCCCGCGAGCCGAATAAAATCGGAAAAGTCTTACACAAAGAAGTAAATTAAGTCTAAACCGGAACAAAAGGTTTAGGAAAGAAAAACGGGCGATCTTCTAAAACACAACCGCCTTACAAAGGCAATGTCAAGTATGACAAAGCAACAGCGCATTATGTTATTTGGGAGTTCACAAACGACGCCGAAAATAAAATCATAAACGTACCCGAAAAGAAAGAACGCTTATTCGTCCAATGAACCATACTCCTCTTAAAGGAAACTGCCTTTGTATTCAAAGAACGAAATCGTATTCGGCAACGTATTCACTCCCGAATCCTCGGAAGTGTTGGATCATCTTCCTCTACTTATAACTAAATTCCTTCCCGACACGACGCTTACCTACATAAACGAAACCTGTTGTAAAACTTTCGGAAAAACCAAACAAGAGTTATACGCCGTTCAATGGATCGGATTTCTTCCCGAAGAAGCCGGACGTAAAATCACCGAAGCCTTGAGAAGCGTAAAAAATTCCCTACAAGCCGAAACCCATTCCTACTGGATCAGAAACATCTCCGGTGAAAGGATGTTCGTCCAATGGAAGATCTATCCGATCGTGGATAAGGAAAACCGATTCCAAGGATATCTGGGAATCGGAAACGACAAAACGAGGGAATCACACGCGGAAACGGAAATACGCAACAAGGACAACCTGATCGAAAAAATGTTGAGTACGATAGACGACGTACTGTGGTCCGTTGACGCGAAAACGAACGAGACATTGTACGTCAGCCGGGCTGCGAAAAAGATATACGGATTGGAATCCGACGCCTTTTATAAAAACAGGGAATTATGGAGAAGCGTCATCCATCCGGACGACAAACATATCGCGGATCAAAAACTCAGGGACTTGGAGGCGGGTGGAAAATATTCCGAAGTACAGTATAGGATCGTCCGTCCCGATCGGGAAACCAGAAATATCAGCGACCGATGTTGGGTCGTCGAAGACGAATTCGGAAATCCGGATCGGATCGAAGGAATAGCGCGCGATATAACGATTCAAAAGGATATGGAAAAACGCGCAGCCTACGAAACCAAAAGCAAAAATCGGCTGATATCGGCCGCGGCCCACGACCTAAAGAATCCGATCAGCGGAATTATAAGCCTCGTCGATTTCCTCAAGGATCAGGTGGAAGGGGAAAGTAATTTAGAATTATTGAATATGATGTCGAAGGCCGGAAACAAGGCGCTTCAGATCATTCAGGACCTTTTGCAGATCGCCGAATTGGAAAACGAAAACTATCGTTTAAAACCGGAAAAGTGCGATCTGAATCTCATGGTTTCCACCGTCATCGATCACAATAAAACCGAAGCCTCTCAGAAAGGAATCGAATTGAACGCGGATTTATATAAAGGTACGATACCGGTTAAAATCGAACTTCTGAACTTCCAAAGGGTATTGGAGAATCTGATCTCCAACTCTCTCAAATTCACGAAACAGGGAGGAAGCATCGTATTACGCACGTTCGTCGATGGAACGAAAGCGATGATCGAAGTGGAGGACGACGGAATCGGAATCCCCGCTGGGTTACAATCCTCCGTATTCGACCAATTCACACGAGCGAAACGACAAGGGCTCAACGGAGAACAAGCCACCGGACTGGGAATGTCCATAGCAAAAGTCATCGTAGAACTTCACAAAGGAAAAATAGGAATTCAAAGTGAAGAAGGCAAAGGAACCAAATGTATCATAGAGATACCGATGGACGTTCCGCACGAAACAAAAACAGAATGAACGTTCTTTCTCTTTAGTTAAATTTTCAAACTAATTAATCGATCAAGTTCGAAAAAAAAGTTTGATGCAAAACTATCAAAACTCGACGTTGGAAAAGAATCACATCGATCGAAACAAATACACGATAAAAAGATAGGGGATAAAACATGAAACTCGCGAAAGAAATCATCACGAATAAAGATTCGAAAGTTGGCGTACTCAAACTCGTTGCGGAAGGACCGATGACTTTGACGTTGCCGTTGATAAAAGAAATGGATTCGATCTTAAAAGAGTTCACGCTCGATCAAGACGTACGCGGAGGAATCGTCTCCGGACCCGAAGGCGATTTTTGTGTGGGGCTGGATCCGGACGCGATCTTAAACGCGGACGAAAACGGCATCGCGGAAATCATGGGAGGAATTTTCAACATGTTCAGTTCCTTACTATCGTTTCCGAAACCGCTCGTCGCCGAAGTGGGAGGAAACGCGATCGGAGGAGGAGCGATCATCGCGTATTGCTGCGACTATCGTTTTATGTTGGACGGAAAAGGAAGAATCGGATTTGCGGAACCGCTGGTCGGCCTTCCTTTGACCAAGTCCCTGATACTGCGTATGAGACAAACGATGTTGCCCACTGCGGTAACCGAAGCCGCACTGGAAGGCGCATTGTATAAACCCGCGGAAGCCGTACAAAACGGATTGTTAACCGAACTCGGCGCGAACCTAGACGAACTCAGAAAAAAATCCCTGAGTAGAATCAACAGCGTTAGTCGCGTTCCCGCGTCCGCAACTCTCGAAACGAAAAAAGCGCTGAACGGAGAAGCCATCGCTGCGGCCAAAGCGGCTCCCAAAGAACTCGGGGACCTGTTCAAAACACAACCGAAGATGATCTACAACTTGTTAGAGGCGATGAAAGCGAACAAGGAACGTAGACGTCCCGCATTGACCCACGAAACCAACTACGTCTAAGTAGGCACTCGGGGCGGCTCCCGCGCAAAAATTTTCGGAAACGTTAAACGAATTCAAAAATACGAATATACTTTCCGATACGCGCGGGACCGGGCTTGCTCCGCGCTTCGGCTAACGCCTACGGTCCCTCTACGAGGGGACCGCTTGACGCGCGCTCCGCATCCCTGCCGCGTCGAAACGGAGGATTTAAACTAAAAAGGTCATTTTTTTCTTCTGTAAAACTTCAAACCGGACCAGATTTCCGAAACGGCGCAAACCTTAACATCCACAACTCCAAGTTTTAGTCCGATATCTCGTACGACGTTTTCGTTCAAATCGGTCGGAACCTTCGAGGAACCTTTGGGCCAGGAAATCCAGATCATTCCTTTATCGCCGAGATGATCGACGAGTTTCGGAAAAAGTATTTCCAATCCCTTGGCCTCTTTCGTGAAAACGTGAAGATAATCCAAAGCCCCCTTTAAGGATTTAAAAACCTCCGCATCGGAAAGATGATCGTTCAGCTCCTCCGAAACGTCCTCGGGAAGGTCCTTAAAAAAAACCTTCATACCTTTTTTGATTCCCAACTTATCTCCCAACGCCTTACCGGAATAACCCGCCGCCATAATCCGTCCTGATCCTTTCGATAGATATATTAAGAAAATTGAATATTTAATCACGGCCCCTGAATTCTGCGATCGACCTGTTCCAAATACGCGCGAATCGTCGCCGTATGGCCGAAAACGTATTTAGAAAAAAAACGGAATATCGGCGAAAAAACCCTACCGTTTTCCGTTATTTCGAGTTTTACTCCACCATCGACGGGAATCAATTCGAACGTCCAAGAGCCTCCGAACGGTTTGTCCTCGTCCATGATCTTGGATTCCAGCAATCGGTCCTTTTCATCCCGCACGAAAGAATACGTCGTCGTTTCCCTATTGGAATCGGTTTCCTTCCAAGAAACCGACGAAATTTCCTCGATCGATTTCAGATTCGATCTCCACGAAGGATATTCCCTCACGTTGCGGATAAGCGCGTAGACGGTTTTCGCAGGAACGGGAAACGTTTTTTCCAAGGAAGAAGTGTGTTCCACGGGAAGAACACTCCCGATTCCGTAAACGACCAAAACAAGCGCGACTACAAAACCGACTCCGTAAATTAAAATCGAATAAATCATAACTATATTAGAATTTCCTTTTATTTTAAAAACTGTATGTACTACGGAGCGATTCCGTGAAAAAAATCATTTTCCCCTGGACCAGGATCTGGATAAACTTTTATTCTTCATTTCCAATTCCGCCGCAAACGCCAACAAACCCAGTCCTTTTACCGCAAGGACCTGCTCTTCCCGATTCAATCGTTTGAGAAGTTTTTTCACCAGAACGGGATCCAAAACCGACTTTTTGCTTTTGATTTTTTCCCCCGCTCTGGAAAGACGGATGAGCGTACCTCTTCCGTCTTTCGGATTCTTTTCCTTGATCAAATATCCGAGGACTTCCAGACGCGAAACCGTAATCGACATCGTAGAGGGAGTCACCCCCATGTGGAGCGCCAAGTCGAACAAACTGACCGGTTCGTCCCCGTCCAAATGATCCAAAACACTCGCTTGATTGGCTGTCAGAATCCGTTTGGTTTTCGGGTCCTCGACGTGTCTCGTATGACACGCGAAAAAAATCCTAGGATAAAACTCTAAAATCTGACTCGCGAGATCCGTGTTCATTCGGGCCAACGATCTATTAAATAGTTTGATTAGTCAAATCAAATTATTTAAATTTGCGAAAACGTAAAGTTCGAACAAGCAGGTTGACGCGGAGCAAAACGATCGGGAGAAAAAGTCGATTAAGACGGATTCACGAACGAAGGATTACTGGTGAATGTAACCCCAGCTTTCCAGAACTTTGCGGACTTCCTTACCCATCGCCGCCTCTTCCGGAGTTTCCGTTCCTCCGGCAAAGCCGGTATGGTAATACAAAAAAGGAAGATCCGAAGACGAATAACGATACGGAATCCTTCCCAAAGAAACGTAATCGGGGTCGCTCGCTAAAACGGCTTCGGCCGCGGAGGAAACGATTCCCCATTTTCCGACTCGGTATGTTTCGGTTTTCCCGTCTTTCAGGATTTGGAGCCGGAACGAAGGATTGGGATCGACCGTTTGGACTCGAAGCTCGCGATCCCCGGAGGAAGAAACATTAGAAATTCTTAAAGTTAAATTTTTGGAATCTTCTTGGATCGTTTCGAAAAGTGCATCGAGTTCGTAACGATAAATTCCTCCTTTTACGAACATTCTAATCTCCCGATCGCATAAGGAAACGCATTTGGGAAGACGGAGAACGAATTCGTTTTTGGAAAGCCGGTTTTTACCCAGAAGCTCGCGCGCCTCCTTCAACAAAGTAGAATTTTCGAATACCAGATTTTTCGTTTCTCCCGGATCGGAACGCAGATCGTACAACTCCTCGGGCATCTTATGCGGAACCCCTTCCCTCGTCCTACGAACCGTATCGTAACCGGGATATCGACGCAGGTATTTGTAATCCGCGGTTCGGATCGATTCGGAAAACCTACCTTCCGTATAAACGACGGATTCGGACTCCGGACCTTCCTTTCCGAAAACGGCGGAGGAATAATCGTTTCCCTTTAACTTTTCCCGCGGAAACGGAATCCCGTTTAATCCTAGTAAGGTGGGGGCGAGGGACAAAAGGGAAACCTGGCCGGTAAATTCCGTTTTCTTAATACGCTCTCGGATCGATTCGGGAGGATGTATGATCCACGGAACACGTATCTCTTTTTCGTAATGTGTTTCCCCGTGCGCATACACGGTTTCGGTGATAAAATGGTGATGATAATAATGGGTTTTTTCCAGAAGTTCGCCGTGATCGCTCGTGATCACGATCCAAGAATCCTCGAAGAGGTTCTGCCTTTTCAGCTCTTCAAAAATCCTCCCCAAAAGCGCATCCGTATAACGGATTTCTCCGAGATACTTTCTCTGATATTCGTCCATGGATTTCCAGAGATCGGGCTCCGCGGAACTTTCCAAAGATTTCATAAAACGCTCCGGCGGACGATATCCCCAGTGCGGAGTGTTCAAGTTGAGATGCAAAAAGAAAAGGTCCTCCCGATGATCGCGGAAAAACTTCTCGGAACGCAAAACCAACTCCTCCGTGTCCAGAGTATCCTTACCCACCTGCTGAATATTATGAAATCCTAAATCAACACCGACGGACGTATAATCCAAAAGAAAGACGTTGTTCATGATACTTTCGGTGAAATAGCCGTTTTGCCGAAAAAGATTGGGAAGAGTCTCCGGTCTTTTGGAATAGAAAATTTTTCTCTGTGAGGCCGAGGTGTAAAACCAGGCGTTCCCTAATCCGAGATTGGACGCGATTTCCGAAGTAAAAAAGGAGATCATGGACGGTTTGGTCCAATTCCCGTTCGAGAAGGTATTTTTGAAAACGATCGAATTTTCGGATAAACGATCCAAAACGGGAGTGGTCAAAACCGGGGAACCGGCCGAGGAAAGGGCGTCCTGACGCATTGCATCGACGACTATCAAAATTACATTATGTTTTTTTGTTTTAGATTTTTTGAATATAATCGGAGAGCCCAGAAAAACACCCGATCCGCGCGGAGAATTCCATCCGATCGTAAGAACGTTTTCCTTTTTGACGTCGAAGGATCCGACGGGCACGGCAAAACCGTTCCATTCTTCCTGAATACCTTCGAAACTTCGGTTGAAAATTTCGATTCCGTTCCAAGAGATACGTA
This sequence comes from Leptospira gomenensis, assembly GCF_004770155.1. Classification (GTDB taxonomy): domain Bacteria; phylum Spirochaetota; class Leptospiria; order Leptospirales; family Leptospiraceae; genus Leptospira; species Leptospira gomenensis. Next base: position 136,239 of record NZ_RQFA01000046.1, read on the forward strand.
GGGTGCCCGGTCCCGAAATCCCCGCCTCGTTAAACCGAAGAACACGATTCTCCGCCGCGAAATACGAACCGTCCAATTTCAACGAACATTCCGCTCCGGAAGGTACGAACAAGGAATCCTGCGATTCGTTGATGAAAAGAGTTTCGTCCACATACAGGGTCGTTTGAACGTTTTTCCATCGTTCTTTCGAAGCCAATCCGGAATAACGACCCGGATTTTTTTTCCAGTGACTTCGAAACGTTTCGATCGATTTTTCCGTGTCGCCCGTGCACGCCAACTCCGCCGTTTTGAGCAACCTCGTAAGATCGAAGTCGATCGTATTTTTCACGGTTTCGGAATCGGAAACGAATCGGCAGGACAAAAAAAACAAGATCGGAATCAAAAGGATCTTGCCGAAGTTCGGACGTTTTCGATCGAAAAACATGAATCCAAAAAATCAGCAACACCGCTTGCGACAATCGATGAATTTTTCCCGGAGGAATTTTTTTTCTCTTTCCAAAGGACGGTTCAGAGTTATAACACGTCCGCTATGTCATGGAGTAATTCTTACAATCTACAGGACGACACTTTCGCCGGCGGCGGAGGTTCGAAAATTTTCTACAGAAGTTATCAGCCTAAGGAAGGCAGAAAAGGAAATCGTGTTCTCGTGGTTCAACACGGAATCGGAGAACACGGAGGTCGTTACGAGTTTTTGGTCGAAGCTCTCGCCGGAACCGGAACCGCCTTGTATATGATCGATTCGAGAGGTCACGGACGTTCGGAAGGCAAACGGGGCGTCGTGGATTCGTTCTCCGATTTTCTCTCCGACCTGGACCAACTGATTTCCATCGCGGCGGAAAAGGAAAAGGTTTCCAAGGTCAACCTGCTCGGTCATTCCATGGGTGCGGCCATCGTAACGTTGTATGCGGAGGAAGGAACCAACCAAGGAAACCTGAATTCTCTCGTCGTCTCCGCACTCCCGATCCGAGTTCGTCTGGATTTAGTGATGAAGATCAAAAAAGGGATCGCTCCGTTGATGGCGGATCTTCTTCCCAACCTTACACTCCCCACCGGTTTGGACATCAACGCTCTCAGTCACGATCGTGCAGTGGTGGAAGCCTACAAAAACGATCCTCTCGTCCACGGGATGGCCTCCGCTTATTTAGGAAATATGTTATTGAATAGCGAAGAACCGATCCTCGGCAACGCCGGCAAAATCAAAATTCCGATTTATATCTTTCATGGAAAAGAGGATTCGATCGCGGATTACACGGGAAGCGAGGCCTTTTTTGCGGTCGTAGGTTCGCAGGATAAATCTCTAAAAATTTACGATCATTTGTTTCACGAAACCATGAACGAACGTTTAGAAGATAGAACCAAGGTTCTCTCCGATCTCAAAAAATGGTTTGAATCCCATACCTCTTAGCAGACAGAACGTTTGTTCTGTTTTTTCCTAAAAAAATCATCGACCGGATTCTTCTCCTTTGGTATCGTTGAATCCGGTCGAAAGCCCTTCTCAAAAACAATTCTCAGGAACTTTATATGTCAGCGAAAGAAATATCCAAAGACCTGATCGGAACTAAACTGGATCGTTACGAATTCGATGTGGAAAAAGGAAAGATCCGCGAATTCTGTCAGGCGATCGGAGAGACCAATCCGATTTACTTCGATCTCGAAGCCGCAAAAAAAGCCGGGTATGAGGACATTCCCGCGCCTCCTACGTATCCGACGGTAATTCAATTTTGGGGTTATCCAAAAATTTGGCAGGATATGGAGAACATGGGAGTTGATACTTCCAGAATTCTTCATCTTAAGGAAAAATACACGTATCTCAAACCGATTTATCCCGGTAAGGTCTTCTCACAAGGGGAATGTATCAACGTAACGGTCGGCAAAATGGATACGATGACCTTTAAGACCACGATTCAAAACGCGAAAGGCGAAGCGATTGTGGAGGCCGAAATGTCGATCTTCATCAGAAAACCGGAGGCTTGATATGGCTAAGATAGATTACGATAAAGTGGAAGTGGGACAAGAACTTCCTCCCCTCAAAACGGACGTGATCACTCACGCGCATTTAGTGCGTTATGCGGGCGCTTCCGGAGATTTTAATCCGATTCACAACGATCCGGACTTCGCACGCAAAGCGGGATTGGACGGAACGATCGCCCACGGTATGTTCGTTATGGCCCAAGTGGGAAGACTCTGCACTTCCTGGGCTGATCAGGATCAAATCCGCGAATTCGGAGTCACGTTTAAGAACATGACCAAACCCGGACAAAAGTTAACCTGCACGGGCAAGATAAAACGTAAGAAGGAAGAGAACGGTCAGAGATTGGTAACCGTTTCGGTCGAAGCCGCCGACGATTCCGGAGAAGTAAAATGCTCCGGAGAAATGGTGGTTGTCGCTTAACAAAATTTTGTGTTCCCGAAATCGGATTCCGAACGGATCCGGTTTCGGGAGAATCCTTCGCGCTCCTTTTCCACGACATTCCAAAACGAACCGATTCCGATTTGTTTTCAATCCTCGCTCCTAATCCGATCCTCCTTACGACGGCTTTCCGTCCGAAAGAAAAAGAAATTGACTTCCTTATTCCAACCGATACCGATACTTCACTATGCTTTCGTCCTTCCGTCTGATTCTCGTAATCGTTTTGTTTCTGATTCAATGTTCTTCACAACGACTCGCGAAAGCGGAGGCAGGGCAGAGACCGAACTCCGATCCAAACGAAACCAACGCGATCAATGAAAGAAAAATTTCCTATACCGCCTACGTCACGTTAAACGTAAACGATTTGGAGGAATCCAGAAATAAGATCAAGTCACTGGTCAAAAGCCACAAGGGTTTCATAACCCGAAACAGCAAAAAAAACGCGTTAGTCCGCGTTCCTTCCGAAAGTTTCGAAATCTTTCTTTCCGAATTAAAACGTCTCGGCGACGTGGAAAACGAGGAGATCGTCGGTTTGGATATCACGGATTCGTATCGGGACAACCTGATCAAATTGGAAAGTCTTAAAAAAATCAAAACGAAATACCAAAACTTGATCGAAAAAGCCGTCAACGTTCAGGACATGTTGGCGATCGAAAAAGAATTGGAACGGGTCAACGTCGAAATCGAAAAACTGGAAGGAAGCAAACGGGCTTCCGATATGATGGTTCAATATTCCAGCGTTTACGTCGATCTCAACACGGAAAGACCCGGACCGATCGGTTGGGTATTCTATCTCGGATACAAAACGATCAAATGGCTCTTCGTTTGGGATTGATCGAATCCCAAAACGGAAAGCCATTTTTCAAACCGAAATCGAGCAAAGACGTCTAACGTTATCGAAAAGCCTTACCCGAAATATGAGGAACGATGGGAAGAAAGATCGTATTCATCGAATATTTATCCAAGACCAAGGTTCGAAATCCCGCCTCCTCCAGTGTTTTCGCCGTGTCCCTATTTAAATTACATCCTTCGAAAAACCAGTGCCAGAATCGATGTATCTTCTTTTGCAAAAACGCGAGCGCGCTTTTTTCCTCGGCGGCGACGTGTTCCAAAAAGGCGAATACTCCGCCGGGTTTTAGTACCCTTTTGATTTCGGAGAGCGTTTTTAACGGATCGTTCACGGTACACAAAACCAAAGTACATACGATCGCCTCGACGCTGGAATCCGGAAGATCCAATACTTCCGCGCCGGAAACCCGCAAGTCCAATTCGATTCCGTAATATTCCGCGTTCCTCCTCAGCAAAACGTGCATGTGAGGATTCGGTTCGATCGCGATCAATTTCGTACCTTTTTTGTAATATCTCAAATTCGGACCGACCCCGGGACCCAATTCGACTACAACTTCCGGTAACGAATCGAATAAATCTTTTTTGGTTTTTCCGTATTTTCGGTGCATATATCCTTCCATAATCTTGAAGAAATACGCGTTGATTCTTCCTCGGACGGGATTTCCTTTCGTATTCATTTTAGTTTATCCTACTATTCGAATATATCTTTCGTTAGTTTTTTTTCTGATTTTCGGAATTCCAATTTCCGGGAACCATCCACCCTCCTTCGGAGTAAGCGACGCAGAAGTCCTCTTTTTCCCTAAAGATCGCCGTTCCCGCCGTTCTAACTCTTCGATTCCTAGCGATTTCCCAGGAAAGGATACGATACGATTCTTCGGCTTGTATAGGAGCGAGAATTCGTCCGCTTAACTTGGCTAAGACGATCATTTGCGGATCTTCGACGGATACCGCGAAACCGCCAGGACAATCCAATGCGGCCCAGATCACCTCCTTACGAATCGAACCTGAATCGTCGCTCAGCTCCTTCCAAGGTCGCCAGATCGCGGCGTGCAGATGTTTAAAACCCGGTTGATCGGGAATTTTACCGGAAAAAATTCGCATCCCGTCCTTCTCGTTTCTTTCCGGACCGCAAACGAAACAGGACGGGAAAGGATGTTCGACAAATCCGAGATAACTTCCGGACGCTTCTAAAATCGCGTCCATCGACACGGGTCGCGGTAAATCAAGACGGAAATCCGGCGCAGGCTCCGCTTCCACAGCGACGGAGCCGGAGGAAATATCGACTAACGACGAATAGGTGTTCGGATCGAAATTCACTCGAAGTTCCGTGTCCAAGGGAATCGGAGCCTTGATCTTCACGATCGAAGAAAGGGAATTCAATTTTTTTGCCGCACTCCCCGCGGAAAATCCTCCGTTTCCGCTGAGGGGAGGTCCGCAGAATTTAGAGGGAATGGTAATCGTTTCGTTTTTTAGTTGAATCATAAATATCTCCGACTTTCATCGAGTTGTATTCAGCGAAACGGTCAACCGATTCCGAGGATTTCTTGTTCCTCGATCGAATTAATTGCTTTGCATACAAATCATTTCTGTTACGATAAAACGATGCACCATCCCGATCGAATCGCGCACATTATCAGCGGAATCAGTGATAAGATATTTCTGGATCTGACCTTGAATTATAAGAAGACGAACGCTCCGATGATCACTCCTCCTTTGGGCGCGGTACTTTGCGCTCTTTCGCCGGGAAAAACTTTTTCGATGAAGGAGTTGGCGAGAAAATCTCTGCGAGATCCTTCCACCGTAACTCCTATCGTCGCCAAATTGGAAAAGTTGGAATTTATCAAACGGATCAAATCTCCGAAAGACAATCGGATGTTCGAAGTAACCTTGACACCGCAGGGAAAGCAGGTCCGATCTTCGGTCGTCCGCGCTTCCCGTAAGATGTTTTCGAAAATCTACAGAAACACATCCCAGGAAGAAAGAAGACTGTTGATGAATCTTTTGGAAAAAATAGATTCCGGGCTCTGACGACTTTTTCGGGAAAATGGAAACACGATCAGAACGATCTTAGTAGAGTTTTTCCGTTCGCGTTTATACGTTTAGTTCGAAGCGATGCGAGGAACGAAAGAGTCTCCTCGACGTTGCGACCGCAAGCGCATTGGCGCGATGCGGTTGGTACGAGGTTCGAGCGACCTTAGTCGCGTCCCACGAACCGAAGTGGCAAAGCAATGTGTCGAAGGCCAAGCGAGGGTCGCATGGCGATCCCGAACGAAACGAGGAGACGAAGTTAGGCGACGTTTCGTATGTGTTTAATAATCTGCCTCGTACCCGTGTCCATTTTTTCCATAAAAAATAAGCCATTTTGCAAGGGAAAAAAGAATATGTAATTTTGCATCCATTGAATCCCCTTCACTTTTTGGTGGAATCCTTATTGATTTTAGATATTCTAAATTATGTTTGATTGCTAATTTATCTGCAATATCCATAAGTCTATTTCCGTAATCTAATGCTTCGTGAGACAGTTTAGAAATCCATGCTTCAGATGTTAATTTTTCACCGATTAAATCTTCACAATCTCTGAGAAACTCACCTCGAAACACATTTGCATCAGCGACAGGAGATTGATACATTGGAACACCCTCAAGCTCTTTTGCTAATTCTATTACATAGTATCCATTGTAATTTTGAAAAAATTCTTCTTTTTCTATAGATTTGTCAGTTGTTTCATAAAGAGAATTGAGCCACATATTTGCTTCGAAATCTCTTCCGACCATAGGAGCTTTTATGGTTTCGAACGGTGAAATTTGTAATTCATTCCAAATAACCAAAAGCTGTTCGAATGTATTTTCTTTTTTTCCTAATAGCTTCTCGATTAAATTAATTTTTTGTTTTTCTCGACTCTGAAGAATATTAAAGATTTTGATGTATTCGTTTTCGTATCCAGGTTTAGGCTTACCTAAAGGTCTCATATCTAATCCCATATTGATCTCATTATTTATTAAATTTTCGAACTGTCGTCTAACGAAATAGGCTTCTCGACGTTTGCGTTCCCGGAGCGCCTGCGCGAAGGGATTTTAATTCGGCTTGAGTGAGCCATAGCGAACGTCTTGCAAGCTGAGTTTAAAAGCAAATGTGCCGAAGGCCAAGCGAGAGTTGCGATAACAATCTCGAAGCGCAGTGAGAAGCCGCAGTTAGGCCATGCGATCGCATATTACTTATAACTGTCTTTTCGTTGATCAATATCAACAAAGACGACTAATAGCTCATTATCTTTTATAAGATAAAATAATCTATATTTTCCAATGCGATATCTATAAAGGCTATCGAAATCACCTTTAAGTTTCTTTATATTAGGTCCAAAGAATGGGTTCTTTTTTAAAATTGGATAAACGTAATCGATTAGCTTCTTTTGAAGTTGAGAAAATTGACGATCTTTTAACTTACTTTGAAATAATTCTGTCTCTGCTATTTTATATTCAACGGACAACTTTATATTTTCCCTGAGCTGCTTCCTTAATACCTTTCTTTAAAGATGAAACAAGTTGCTTATCAGAGAGAATTTCGTCCATTTCTTCATCTGAAGCATAGAATTCGTTCGTTAAATATTGAATAGCTGCGTTTTCAACGAAATTAGAAATTGTCCTCCGCTCTCCTTCCGCAGCTTTTTTGAAAATATCATAAATTGGATCATCAATTCTTAGAGTAATCGTCTTTGACATGTTTGAATACCTTCATTTTTATTCAAAATATATCATTATAATTCTTTTGTCAAACCGCTTTTGAAACCGAAAAGCGTTCTATAATCTGTTTGCTTTTCAAAGCTACCTTTTACTATAAAGTTTAGCGGTCATGTCGCCTAACTGCAGTTATACGTAGCGGCGTTCGTGATTGGGACAAATCCTCAATCCTCAGATTCTGTACTCGCTTCAATTTCTTAGGAAGTCTTACCTCTTGACTTCTTCCGTCGATAAATAATTTTGCGGTTTGTATAAGACATGATACGCACCCTATCAATCCGAAAAATACCGATTCCTTAGCCGTTTTTCGCGAACTTCCGCCTAACTCTTTTTTACCGAATCCGATTCCACGGCGATGACCGTGATGTCGTCGTAACGAAGGTTGTCCCCTCTCGTCAATTCTTCGATCTTCAGTATTTCCTCCACAAGAACGGGAAGGGCAGTATTCCTTCCCTCGTGTAAGGTTTTGGTTATGAGTTCCATATTGTATTGTTTCGTATTTAAGGAATCCTTCATGCGATTTTCGATCAACCCGTCCGAAAAAAGGAGAAGTCTGGATCCCGCCGGAAACGGAATCGTTTTGGATGCGATATCGAGTGTTTCAAATAAACCTAATATAGGTCCGGTCTTTTGAATCAGGGAGGGAAATTCGTTCGGCAACTGCAGAATCTGATCCGGATGTCCCGCCGAAGAATACGTGAATTCCTCCCGTTCGATATCGATATCTCCGATCAAACAAGGAAAGATACTTTCCAAAGAATCGAACTTTTTCAAGAACCTGAAATTCAGTTCCTTAAGAATCTGTCCAGGGTTCTCGAGATTTTTGAGTTCTTCGTATTCCGTTTTGAGAGCCATCGTCATCAGGGAAGCCTGCACTCCGTGGCCCACCGCGTCCGCGATGACGACGCGCACTTTACCGGGAGCGATTTCGGATATATCGAGAAAATCCCCGCCCACCTTCTCCAGAGGTTTGTATTCGTAATGAAAACGGATTCCGGGAATACTTCGATCCAACGGAGTCAGAATTTTCCGCTGAACGTTCTGCGCGATCTCCAACTCCCGATTGATCTGAAGTATATTGTCGTTTAACACCCTGGTCCGATCCTCGATCTTTTGAACGAGTTGTTCCTTCATCTCGAAAAGTTCCAGGTTGGAAGTTCTCAAATTGAGCGCCAATTCCCTGGTCTCCGCGAACTTCCTGGACCTCTCCGAAGCGAGAAGAAGTGACTGCAGAAAAACGAAAAATACGAGCGCGTAGTGGGAGGTCTGAATACTTCCGGTTTTCAGAATACGCACGTAAAAAAGATCGACCAATACCGCGATAAACAAAATCCCCGAACCGTAAAGGATATACGTATAATTTTTTTCCTTATCGAAATCTATCTTAAGAATCGTATAAAACAGATACGAGATCGTCAGAAGGATGAAATAGTGATAAACGGAGATGTTCTGATTATTGAACTGCACGTCTCCGAAAAGCGTGACTACCGTAAACAAAACCGAAAAGATAATCCCTCCGTTGATGATTTTCCTGTTTACGTACGGCGCGAACACCGAACTGAAAAACAGAAGAAAAAAGGGAACACTGACCGAAAGAGTCAGGTGATTGATTTTGTTGATCCAAGACCAGGGAATCTGAGGGAAAAATAACATTATAATTTTTGAATTCGTAATGGCGGTCCGCATACATATGACGAGGCTGTACATCCCGAAGTACAACGGCGATACGCTGCTTCGAAGATAAAGATATTGGAATATATGATATATCCCCATGATCAAAAGGCTGCTGAACGAGAATATGTCGAAAAACAAGGTGATCGCTTTGGAGACGCCGGCGGCGTTCGAAGGACCGATGGAAATCGGCAAAATGACGCCCGGCAAAGTAGAGGAAAAATTGGAGACGAACAGTTCAAGCCGGATCTCCTCCCCCTCCGCGAAAAAAAGAAAGTCCTTGGGTTCGATCCTTGCCTCGGTCGATTCTCCGTCGGTTCCCGGAGTTCCCGCTTCACCAATGGCTTGCCCGTTGACCTTGAGTCGATACGCGGAGGCCACACCTCCGATCGAAACGGAAAGAATTTTTTTCCTCCAGACGTCGGGAAGATAAACATACAGACGATACGTCGCGTATCCGAAGCGGGGAAAACCCTTATGATTTTTGGATTCGTTCGTCCAAGAACCGGGAACGGAAATAAAACCGACGGAATGATTTTCGATCGAATCCTCCGGTTGTTGCAGCCAGTCGAACTCCCACTCGCCGTTGAGTTTGATCATCCCGAATTCGGGATCTTGGATTCCTCGAAGATCGATCTTACCCTGATATGCCCGAAGTCCGTCCCCCGCCTGCCAAGGAGAAGAGATCATGACGAGAACGATCAACGCGAAGGGGCCGATTAGGAAAAAAAATATTTTTGAAAATTGCATCGCGAAAAACAGCCCGTCTCGTAGAGGTTAAAGTCGAAATTCAATTGAGGGTCGTCAATTGCATATAACAACTGACGGAATATAAAACTTAAAAAAATTGTATATGACTGAATCTTTTCGAATTTTTCGAGGAATCTTACCGAAAAAGAGGATAACGCATTGAAAAAAAACGGAAAACGAATCGTTGGGCTGGCATTGGGCAGCGGCTCCGCTCGAGGTTGGTCGCATATCGGCGTTATACGAGTTTTGGAATCCCGCGGTTGGAAACCGGACGTGATTTGCGGGACCTCGATCGGATCCATCGTAGGAGCGTTTTACGCCGCCGGGAAATTGGATCGCCTCGAGGAATGGGTTCAAACCTTGGAATGGAAGGACATACTCGGATTTATGGACATCTCATTCGGAGGAGGTCTGATTCGTGGAAAAAAATTATTGGATTTCTTCGATCGTGAATTCAAAGAGTTGAACTTCGATCATTTGGAAAAAAAATTCGGAGCGGTCGCGACCGACATCGATCGAGGTTCGGAAATCTGGCTTCGAGAAGGATCGTTGCCCGAAGCAGTGCGAGCATCCATATCACTTCCCGGAATATTTTCTCCCGTAAAAATCGGGGATCGATGGCTTGTGGACGGAGGTCTCGTCAACCCGGTTCCCGTTTCTTTGTGTAAGGCGATGGGGGCGGAATTCGTAATCGCCGTGGATCTCAATCAGGATCTTCTCGATCGTAAGGACAAGGATTCCGAAGACGAATCGATGACCAAGGAATCGGATCGTAAATCCTTCCTTTCCAAATTTTGGGGAAAGGACATGGATGAAAATCTGAAAAAGGAAACCGACGAAAAACCGGGAATGATCGAGGTGATGTCCAAGAGCATCAACGTTATGCAGATTCGAATCACACGCAGCAGAATGGCCGGAGATCCGCCCGACGTTACGATCGCGCCGAGACTCAGAAACATTGGGCTTATGGAATTCCACAGGGCGAAGGAATGTATCGAAGAAGGCAAAAAAGCCGCGGAAATGGTCTCCGCGTTTTTGGAGAGCCAGATCTGAAACCGATTCGCAAAAGAACGTCCTCCAAAAAAATCGCGCAACGAATCTTTCCGGATTGCGTTTCTTCCGCAAACCTGGATCCTTTTCTGCGAGGAACCGCGTATACGGCCGGTTCAAGTCTTCAATTTCAAATGAGAATCGAGTCCTTATGAATTCAAAAAAAAATTTCCTCAGTTCCCTGTTCCGTTTTCCGATTCGAACCTTTTTTCTTTTGGCGATTCTGATCCATTGCAACAAAAAGGATACGGTCTCGGTGTTGGAAGTGCGCGACCTCACGGAAAAGGACAATCTCGTGGAAGCGCTTCAGAAAGCGGAAGAGGAATTAAAACGAAAAGGCAACACGGGAGAACTCCTGTACATCCGCGGATGGATCCGTTATCTTCAAAAAAATCAGAAAGCCGCCAAGGACGACTTTCTACTTTGTCTGCAACTGAATCCCGATTCTATGGATTGTAAACGAGGGTTAGGGCTCGTATACGAAGCGGATAAGGATTACGACAAGGCCGAAACCGCATATCGGGAAGCGCTCACAATTTCCGCCAAACACGGATTAGATGCACAAGCCGTACTTCGGGAAAATCTGGGAAATCTTTTTCTACGTCAAAACAGGAGAAAGGAAGCGGCCGAAGAATTCCGAACCTCGGTTTCTCTTTCCGATAAAGGCGACGCTTATTACGGATCGACCCTTTGTATGATGATGGAAGGCGACACGGAAGGGGCGATCGCCTCCTTGGAAAAAGGAGTCACAAAAACGTTCCGCGGAAAGGCTCTCAAATCGGAATCCCACTTTTTATTAGCCAAGTTTTATTACGAAAAAAGAAAAGATCCGATCAAAGCGGAGATCGAGATCAAAAAGGCGATCGAAATTTTTCCTCTTCATAAGGAATATCTGGACGCGCTTCGGACTTATACGAAAGAAAGAATACAATCCGGGCTTTGATTCCGAATGTTCAAAGCGATTTATAGACTCCTATACCGTCAAATCGTCGTTCCGTTTCAGCAGTCGCACGCTCCGGTGCGCGAAATATGTCTCGGGACTTCGATCGGATTGTTCTGGTCCCTCACCCCTTTGATCGGAATCCAGATGTATCTCGGATTGATCACTTGGCTCGTATTGCGGGTTTTCGGAATCCGTTTTTATATGCCGATCGCGATCGCGATGATCTGGATCACGAATCCGGTCACCCTTCCCTTTTTTTATTACGTGTTCTACGTGACCGGCGCTGTGGCATATAACGTTCTAGGTTGGGAAATGGCGACTATGAACTTCGCGAGAATTCTCGAAGTGATCGAACGTTCCTCTTCCCTCGAACTCTACGAGGGCCTGCGTTACTGGGGACGTTTTCTGATCAACGATATGGGAGCGCCCATGTTTTTGGGCGGATTTATGATAGGAATTCCCAGCGCGATCGCCGGATATCCGATCACAAAAATCCTGTTGAACGGTTTCCGAACCAGACAAGCGGAAAAGGAAGGACTCACGCTCGACGAATGGGAAAAAAAATACGTCCGAAAGGACTCCGACAAGGATCGATCGATTTTTAATATTCTAAAAGGCTAATTTAGATCGGACTTTAGAAGTTTCGCCAACTTTTCCGGACTTAAATTCAAGATCGTAGGATCGTTTTCGGCTTGTTTGATCAGTTTTATGATTCCTCGATTGAGGGGAGCGGGATGACCCATCACGTCCGCCAGTTTAACGACTTCCCCGTTGAGGGAATCGATTTCGGTCGGTCTTTTTTTGGTAAGATCCTCCCACATCGAAGATCGGGCCTGAGGATCGATCTTCACCATACCGGATGCGATTCGGAAAAAAAGAAAATCCGGAAGATTTAAAATCAACGGAGCCAGACTCGGAATCATCTTTCCCGAACGAACCGGGTTGATCTCCGCCAGTCTTAGGATTTCAAGAGCTTCGGTCATCAACTTGGAAAGAAGTTTTCGATAACCCGCTCTGGAAATCTCCTCCTTCAACGGAAGACCGGAAAGCGCGTTGAGGGAATTGTTCAAATTAAAGATCAATTTGCCCCAAAGAACACCTTGGATGTTTTTGTGAGTGTTTGCAAAAAGACCGGCGCGATTGAAACCGGAAACGATCGAGCGCGCGGACTTGGAATTCTGGATCACCAAATTCCCGCTCGTGCCGCGATGAAAGCGGCCCTTACCTTCGGAAACTACGTTAAACGGAACCATACCGGCAAGAACTTCCACGGGCAGCTCGCTGAGCTCTTCCCGGAGAATGTCCGCGTTTCTAACCCCGTTCTGAAAACTGATCACGACGGGAAGGGAATTCGAAACCGAATGCAGCTTTTGTCTTTTTTCCAAAAGCCCGCTCAGATCTCTGGAAAGTTCCTTCGTATCCTTGGATTTGACGGTGACTAAAAAAACGTCCGCCTTGATCGTTTCTTCTAAAGAAGTGGAAAAAGGAATCGAATCCGGAGGAAGAACGGTTTCCCTGTTTTCAAAATCCGTGATTCTTGCTCCGAAGGTTTTTAATTCGTTTCGAATTTTTTCCCTTCCGTACAAAATCGTGCGATTTCCGGCCGCAATCAACTTACAACCCAGATAGGTTCCGATACTACCGGCTCCCAAAATTGCGAAGGACGGATTCATAGCGATGGTATGGAATCAGGATGCGGAATTTAATTCTACAACTATTGGTGGTTAGGCGGTAAAAAAACGAAAAAAAAGGATTCCGCATACGCGATACGCACGCGGAATCCTATCTTGCACAGTTACTGGAATTTTAGGAAACTATTGGTTCGCTTTGGCGTTGGAAGCCATCGCGAGAAAATAACCTTCTACGTCATACCAAGTCTGGCCGGACAGAAGCGTGTTGGAAGCCTGTAGGTGATCGACTCCGGTTGTGAAAATTCCGTACGAAGGACCGCCTTTCCAAGTTCCCCATCTTTGAGAACTTGCGGGAACCAAACCGTCGTTGTCTCCGCCTTGTCCGTTAAAAACTCCACCCGCCCAACACGCAGGATAGAGAATTCCCATCAAAGGATGTTGGATCAAATCGGGAATCGTAATGGTGGAACCGTACGAATAATACTTAACGGCAGAACTGTTCGGAGTGTAGCTGTTGAACGAAGCCATTCCACCGGTGGTCAGGGATTTCAGAGCCTTGACCGCGTCTTGTTGTCCTCCTCCGTACACCAACTGAACGACGACACCTAACACCGATGATACGAAAGGTTGCGCCCAACTTGGAATCACTGCGTTTACGATATCAGCGATCGGGGATCCTCTGTGCGGGGAATTCAAAGAGGTAAGCGTAGAAACCTTACCGGACATACCGAGATTGGAAACCATATAACGACTGTCGAGACCGCCTTGTGAGTGACCGATGATGTGCACTTTCGAGAATCCGTTCGCGGCCATATAAACGTTCACTTTGTCCCTAAGTTCCGCGCCTCTCGTCTCGTTGGACTGGGCCGCGGTTTTCGTGGGAGCGTACACGGTGGCACCTTGATTTCTCAAATACGTGTCCATTCCGCCCCAATAATTTACGATGCTGATCACTCCGCTGGAATCGGTTCCCCAGCCGAACAATCCATGAGAAAGAACGATCGGATAAGACCCGGACAATGGTTTAGAAGAAGCTCCCCCTCCGGAAGCCATCAAAGAACCCGTCAAAAGGAAACAAGATACGATCCATAAATTTACTTTGCGCATTTCAAATACCTCAATTCTCTTCACTATTTCAGTTATTCTATTTGGTTGAATTTCGCTTTGTATTCTTCGCTTGCAGTGTCGGAACACCGAGGTAAAAATTTAAACCGACTTCGTGAACTGTCAAGACCAATCGAACGAAATGGCAATTTTTTATATAATGAACGATTGTTTAACGATTTTATTATAAAAGACTCGTTTTATAATTTTAAATCTTTTCAGTGCCTCTCTTATTCTTGCTTGAATTCTAATTTTAACGCATTCTATTGAAAACACTTGTTCTATAATAGAATTTCGCTTCTGATTAAAAAACGATACTATGGCTTATTATAAACTTTCGTTTATGAAAAATAGGATTTCCGAAAAAAGAAGGGGGATTTCTGTCTCTTCCGTTCTCCCTTGTCGATGTATTTTTTGGAAGTGGAAGTAGGACTTGGGTGATATAAATCAAGGTTCGAATCGTAAAATTATGTTTCTATTTTTCCGATATAAAAAGGAAGTTTTCGTACTATGAAATCATCACTTCAAATTCATTTCCTAGGCGCATCGGGAACCGTGACCGGTTCCAAATTTCTACTCGATACGGGAAAAACCAAACTTCTCGTGGATTGCGGGATGTTCCAGGGTTTAAAGGAACTGCGTCTTCTCAACTGGTCGCAACTTCCCGTTCGAGCTTCCGAAATCGACGTGGTTCTTTTGACCCATGGACATTTGGATCATTCCGGTTATATTCCGCGATTGGTCAAACAAGGATTCCGCGGAAAAATTTTAGGAAGCGCTCCGACTTTGGAAATCGCGGAAATCATTTTGAAAGATTCCGGCAAGATTCAGGAAGAAGAAGCGGACCGCGCAAACAAAGGCGGTTATTCCAAACACAAACCCGCACTCCCTTTATACGATCTCAAGGAATCCGTCGATTCAATCTCTTACTTTCGATCGGTGGAACTCGACCAGTGGAAGGACATCGCGGAAGGGATCAGGGTGCGATTCCGATACAACGGTCATATTCTCGGAGCGACGTTCATCGAATTGGAGATTTTCGGAAAAACTTTCGTCTTTTCCGGAGACATCGGAAGGCCGGAAGATATTCTACTCTATCCGCCGCAACGACCGCATAACGCCGATTATATATTCGTAGAAAGTACTTACGGCGACCGCATCCATGAAAAAGGCGTCGAACAACGATTCGCCGATATTCTCAACGAAACCTTGGAGAGAAAAGGTTCGGTCATTCTACCGAGTTTCGCGGTGGAACGCGCGCAAAGTCTGATGTATCTTCTTTGGAAACTCAAATCGGAATCCGTAATTCCCGATGTTCCTATGATCTTGGATAGTCCGATGGGTCGTAACGTTTTCGAGGTGTTTCGCGAATATACGAAATGGCACAAACTCGATCCTTCCGAATGTTCACTGATCTGGGATGCTTTCCGTAAAACAGAATCCGTTAAAGAGACCTATCGTTACGCGGAAGACGAATCTCCTAAAATCGTCATAGCCGGAAGCGGTATGGCCACCGGAGGAAGGGTTCTCACTTATCTTCAACATCATTTGGGAAATCCGAATTCGACGATTTTACTTTGCGGTTTTCAAGCCTCCGGAACAAGGGGAAGGCAACTGAGGGACGGCAATCACGAGATAAAAATCTACGGAAGGTATTACGAGGTCAAAGCCCAGGTTCGCACCATCGACGGCCTTTCCTCGCACGCGGATCAAAAAGAGATCATTCACTGGTTGTCCGCGCTGGAGAAAAAGCCCGAAACCGTATTCATCGTACACGGAGAAACCGGATCCTCCGACGCACTCCGTGTAAAGTTGTCGAACGAACTGGGCATGAACTGCAAAATCCCGAAACTTTTCGATATTACAGAATTAGAATTTTAGAATGTACGAAACTTCAAACACTCTCCGCTTAAAAAACCTGGGAATCGACACGAACCAGGAATACGTCGTTTTTCTAAAACGGGACTGCCCCGCCTGTAAATCGGAAGGTTTCGTCGCGCTCCATCGGGTCGCGGTGACTTCGGGAGACAAACAAATCATCGCATCGCTGAACATCATAGAAACCGAAATTCTGCAGAGCGGACAAGTCGGACTTTCCGAAAGCGCATGGAAGGCGATCGACGCCAAAGAAGGAAACGAAGTCCGTCTTTCCCACCTACAACCGGTGCAATCCATGCACGACGTCAGATCCAAATTGTATGAAAACCGTCTGAACGAGCAATCCTTCGATCGAATCATTGGCGACATCAAGGACGAAAAATATTCCAACATCGAAATCGCCGCTTTCGTAACCGCTTGCGCGGGAGACCGACTCAACCTCGAGGAAATCAAATCGTTGACGAAATCGATGATACGGACCGGTTCCGTATTACATTGGAACGGTCGTAGGATCGTCGATAAACACTGCGTAGGCGGTCTTCCCGGAAATAGAACGACTCCGATCGTCGTTTCCATCGTTGCGGCCGCCGGCGGAATCGTTCCTAAAACTTCCTCACGGGCGATCACTTCTCCCGCGGGAACCGCCGATACGATGGAGGTCGTCACCGAAGTTAATTTGAGTCTTTCGAAAATGAAAGCCGTCGTGGAACAAGAAGGAGCTTGTATCGTTTGGGGAGGTTCTATCGGTTTGAGTCCGGTCGATGATATTCTCATTCGCGTCGAACGGGCTTTGGAAATAGACAGCGTCGGTCAAATGATCGCCTCGGTTCTTTCCAAAAAGGCCGCGGCGGGTTCGACACACGTCGTGATCGACATCCCCATTGGCAAAACCGCAAAAGTAAGAACGGAAGAAGATGCAGAAAAGCTAAAATACTATTTTACGGTCGTAGGAAGGTCGGTCGGTCTCAAAATCAAAACGATCATTTCGGACGGGTCGCAACCGGTCGGAAGAGGAATCGGACCTTCTTTGGAAATGAAGGATTGTATCCAGGTTTTAAAAAACGATCCCGATGCCCCGCAGGATTTGAGACAAAGGGCTTTGACCGTTGCCGGTGCGATGCTTGAATTCGACGATCCCGATATTTTTAAAAACGGAGCGACCGCCGCGGAGGAAATTCTTCGCTCGGGAAAGGCGTGGGAAAAATTCGTCCGGATTTGCGAGGCGCAGGGAACATTCCGCGAACCCGGTTCGGCCAAATTCAAACTCGATATACGATCGACTCGCTCCGGAATCGTAAAGGAAGTGGACAATCGCAAAATCGCCAAAGTCGCACGATTGGCCGGGGCGCCTAACTCCAATTCGGCGGGCGTGTATTTTCTTTCGCCTTGCGGAAAACGAGTGGAAGCCGGAGACATTCTCTACACGATCCATTCCGAATCGGAAGGTGAATTGGAATACGCCTACGAATACGTGCGATCGCAGACCGAAATAATTCAAATTTTATAAATTAACTTATATGAATATATCACGTTTATTATTTTCCTTTCCCGGAAACGAAGTCCTTACCCGACTCGTCGCTTCCCGTTCGAAAATCCCGGTCGGCAAAGTCCAATTCGGAAACTTCCCCGACGGGGAAACGAAACTTAGAATCGATTCGGACCCGAGCGGATCGGAAGTTTATCTGATTTGCTCCTTGGACAGACCGGATCCGAAACTGATTCCGTTGATTTTTTTCTGTCAAACGGCAAGATCGATGGGTGCGAAAAAAATCCACCTGATAGCGCCTTATCTTTGTTATATGAGACAGGATAAGGTCTTTCATCCCGGCGAAGGGATCAGCGCGCGTCATTCGGCCTCGTTGATCTCGCGTTACGTCGATTCCCTGATAACGGTGGATCCCCACCTTCATAGAATCGAAGACCTTTCCGAAATTTTCGAGATTCCTTCCAAGACATTACACTCCGCCCCTCTTCTCGCAGATTATGTTCGGGAACGGATCGATTCACCCGTTCTTGTAGGACCGGACGGCGAAAGTAGTCAGTGGGTGGCCGAAGTGGCGCGACTCTGCGGATGTCCTTACACGGTTCTGGAAAAAAATCGGAAAGGAGATCGGGAAGTCGAAATCAGCGCCCCAACCTTACAAGCGTTAGTCGGAAGAACGCCCGTTTTGATAGACGACATCGTATCCACCGGAAGAACTCTGATCGAAACAGTAAATAGACTCCGTCAAACCGCGGCAACGCCTCCGATTTGTTTATGCGTCCACGGAATTTTTGCGGAAGATTCCTATGGAAATCTGCTTAAGGCAGGCGTAAACTCAGTGGTAACTTCGAATACGATCGAACATTACAGCAACGGAATCGACGTAAGTCGTCTAATAGCGGAGAATCTTTTTTAATCGTTACGATGATCTGCAATCGGATTTTCCATCTGAATACGGATTTCGCGCGCGTGAAGGTTGGCGGGATCCAGTTTTTCCAACTTCGACAAAAGATGTAAAACGGCGTCCTTCTTGTGGATGAACAGATAGGATTCGGCGAGATGTGCGACGTTTCCCGCGAATTCCGGCTCACGCAAGAGGATCCTTTCCCCCAATTCGACGGCTTGACGATAACGATTCAAACGTTTATAAAGCAGCGAAGCGGTAAACATGGATTCAATGTCTTCCGGGAATTCGGAAATGAATTCTTCCAAAAGAGTTAGAGACTCTTGATACTTTCCAATTTTATAATATACTTTCGCTAATTCCTTGTTGAAAGTCGGAGGAGCCTCCCCTTTTATCGTGCCTTTGATATTTTCCAAGTGATCGGCCGCGAGCTCCCAACGTTCGTCCCTTAAATATCCCAAATACGCGGCGTCAGGAAATTCCGTAGCACCGATTCGAACGACAGGAACGAAACGTTTCGGCCTCCCGAGATAAGTCAGTTTTAAAATCGAAAGATCGTCGGTGAGTTCTCCGAAATTGCGGAGTCCTTGCACGAGCATCCCGATGTCTCCCCTCGCCTCTTCGATTCGTTTCAGGAATTGCGATTCGTCTTCGTTGATTACGCGCGTGCCGTCAGAATCCACTCCCAAAAGCAGATCGTCCCTTCCGTCGGATCCGATAAAAATGGAATCTCCGTTTTCCATAAAGAACGTCTTGATCTTCATCTTGCTTTCAAGACCAGTTATCCCGATCTTACGAAGTTCCAGCTTGTCCTCGATAAACGAAGCGGTTGCGTCCCGGTAGAGGGCCGTCCAAGGATGTTCCGCATTCAAAAAGAATAATATTCCGGATTTCACGTCTAACAAACCGAGAACGACGGAAACCAACATAGAACCGTCGAAGGATTCGAAGATATTCTGTAACTCGAAAAAACATTCCTTAAGCCAAAGTTCGGGAGGTTTGGATTTATAGGAGGAGACGCTTTGGGTTCGTGCAAGAAACGAACGGAATACCACTCCGAGAACCAAAGCGCCCCCGGCTCCTTGTATCGATTTTCCCATGGCGTCTCCGTTTACGAAAGCGAGGTATTTCCTGTCCTTAAGAAGAATCTCGTCGGCGACGATGATATCGCCTCCGATTTCTTTTTTCCATTGTTTGAATTCGAATTGTTTCTTTTGTCTGCTGAATCCTTCGATATTATATAAATCGCTTTTAATCTGATAACGGTTGAGGGGATCCAAAAGTAAGGACGTAAGAAAATAATCTCCGTCCTGTTGTATCTTAAGTTCGCGAATCTGATCGAGCGTATCCTGAAGTTGTCCCGTTCTTTCACGGACCTTTAGATCGAGATCCCTGTTCAACTCCTCCGCCTCGTTGTGGACGCTCAAGAACCGATTCGCCAAGATGAAGACGATCCCCAATTCGAACGTAAAAAAACCGTATTTTAGAAGTCCATAATTTTCTAATCCTGTAATCATCTGCATCGAACCCAAAAGATCCAAAATTGCGGAAGCCAAGAGTATAAAAAAACCGGCAAACAAACGCACCGAGTCCTGATTTTTCCTCCACAAGGCCTGAAACATTATATAAAACGAATATACGGAGAATACGAGTACGGAAAACTGCCAGATTTGAAGAAGTTGAATGCAGATGAATCTACTGGAAAACGGAATCAGAGAAGTCAAACCGAGCGCGAAAAAACGGTAAAATCGGGACAAAGGACCGATCTTTGACCGGAAAAAATCCTCCAGAAAAAGAAGAAAAAAAGCCGGGACGTTAAATACGATCATATATTCCAGCTTCATCTGTAATAGAGGATCCAATTCCAGTTCATACACCGCGTTGCTTCTGAAATAAATATAAGCGGAGAGAAAGATCGAAAAAAGCCCGAAGAACAGATTGTATCTGTCCTGGTTGCGTTTGAAGTAAAATAAGAAATGATAAAATCCTACGAAAAGATATAGGAAAGCCAACATCAACGTGGAACGTTCTGATAGAATTTCAGAGTTTCTAGATCGTAGGTCGATCAAAGGCGGGGTGGAATTTAGACTCGCATACGCGTTCAATTCCTCTCCCGGGTCGGAGGAAAGGACGACACGAATCTCGTTCGAACCTTCTTTTACCTTTGTCTTCGGAATCGGAAGAATGACGTGACGTTTAAAACCGTTGCGAACGATTTTCCCGCCGACCACCGAACCTCCCTGGCCGATACGTTCTCCGTTGAAAAAAACTTCGTAGACGTTGGTAAACAACGGGAAATGAACCGAAAGACCGTCCGTCGAAAGTTCGGATATCTCCTCTTTCGAGATGATAAAACTTTTCAGCAGGGTAACGCTGTGAATCGTATCCTCGGGATATGAGAAGGAGTCTAACGTGTGTTTGGGGATCGGAAGGCTTTGTAAAACGATCCAGTTAGGATCGTCTTCTCCGGATTGCAGATTTTTACCGGATGAGATTTTCCAATCCTTCGTCAACGGAATGGGAAACGCTTCCAGCGCGGAAAAAAAACAAAAAAGGCAAAGAATCGTTAGAGTTGGAAATAACTTATTTATGTTTTTTTTCATTCCCGAATCCGTTAGTATCCTACGCGTCGCCGAACACTTTGTTGGCGAAAGAGTCCGATTTGGCAAGAAATAATCCGCTTCCGGAACGAATGAATCTATTCCATCACGATCGTTATGTCCACGCGTCGATTCTTTTGTCTACCCTGCAAAGAGGCGTTATCCGCAATCGGCTTACTTTTACCGTAGCCCTCGTAGGACATACGTTTTTCTTCGATTCCTTGTTTGTCCCTCAGCTCCCGGAGAACGGATAACGCGCGTTCTCTGGAAAGTTTTTTATTATAATCCTCTCCCCCGGTGTTGTCCGTATGGCCGCTGATTCTGATTTCGCGATCGCCGTATTTTTTCAAAACCGAAGCGATCCGCCCCAGCTCGGCCTTGGCCTCTTCTTTGAGTTCGGAGCGATCATAGTCGAAAAGGACGGAGTTTAGGGAGATCGTGATTCCTTCTTCGGTTCTTCGTATTTCCACCGGGGGGTCGGCGGCTTTTTCCGATTCGGGCCTAACCCGATTTTCCTCCTCTTCCGGCCAACCTAGATTCTGGGGTCTGGACTTCGGGTCGGGTTTCGTTTTAGAGGTTTTAGACGGATCGATTCCGGTTTCCAATCCTCCGGAAAGAATCTTGCGAATCTCCTCCGCGAATTTATCCTTATCCGTGTCGGTTAACTTTAAATTTTTATTATATACTCCGTGGATATCGAATGACATCTCCTGAGCGGCTCCGTTCGGATAAACGAACGTATATGCGAGTTGTACCCTTTTGTATTGCGGAATACCGGCGTCTTTGTCGAAGAACACCATTCCTCGGGCGAAACCGATTATCTTGGACGGAACTCCGTCGCGGTTCATTTGAGAATCGTAATAAAGGGAATAATTATATTCTATCTTATCCGCATTGCCGCTTAAATTCTGAAAACTCCAATCGTCGCGACCGTGATACTTGTATTTCGCGAGAACCGTGGCGGTTACCCTTCCTCCGGGGAATTGAAAATTTTCCGTCGCCGGCTGGGTCCATTCGTCACCTACCGCAACCGGTTTTTCCGAAAAACTGGGAAGGGATCTTAGGTTCGGCATTCCGTATTCCTGAGGAACTTTGTATTGGCCGATCTCCGTGATATGAAACTGGCTCTTAAACGTTTTGTCCTTGCGAAAGGCGGGATCGATTTCGGGAAATCTAGAATACGTATCGAAAAATCCGTCGAGGAGACAGGTTTTATTTTCGCAAGAAAGAGTTTCCAAAAGAATTCTATTCTTATCCTCTCTGCGAATTTTGCGTCCCTGACTCACCAATTGGACGCGATGATATTCGTTTAGCTCGACCGTTTCACCGGGAGTCAATTTCCAACGAAAAAGAATCCGTTCCTCTTCCGCAGAAACGAATCCGCCCGCGAACAATAGAAAAATATACGAAAGACAAAAGCGGAATCCGGCGGATCCGATAGATAAACCCTTTCCCGTTTTTCCGTAAACGAAACGCAAACCAGATTTCCCCATTCTATTATTTAATTTCGTATGATTCTTGGAAAACATGAGACAAGACCAAAAAACTATCCGAAAAAACGGACAATCGGACGAAAATAAATCTTAGATGGAACCCAGACTCGTTTATATCACCGCGGAAAACGAAAAGGAAGCCTTAAAGATCGGGAAAATATTGGTCCAAGAACGACTAGCGGCTTGCGCAAACATACTTCCTAAAATGAAATCGATCTTTCACTGGGAGGATAAGTTGACCGTGGCGAACGAATCGGTTCTGATCCTCAAAACGAAAAGCGATCTGATGACGGAACTCACTCTGCGGGTCAAATCGCTTCATAGTTATTCCGTTCCCTGCGTCGTCAGTCTTCCTCTTTTGGAGGGCAATCGAGAATTTTTCGATTGGATCTTATCGGAAGTGATATCGGAGTAATTTCCACTAATCGGTGTTATATGGTTCAGATACACGTTAAAAAAAAATTCACTGCGCTTACTCTAAACTCGGCGTTCTTCGGATTTTACGCACACGCGGGATTCGCCAAAGGACTTTCGGAGATAGGATTTCATCCTTCGAAAATCACAGGTTGTAGTTCGGGCGCTTTGATAGGATCTCTCGTCGCCGCCGGAATCCCTGTAGATACGATGACCGATCTGATCTTAGGTCTGAAAAAGAAGGATTTTTGGGAAGGGAATCTGATCACGAATTTCGTAAAGCCGATACGCAAAGGTATCAAAAATTATTCTGGAATTTTATCCGGCAAAAAAATCCGAGATCTTCTCCGACCTCATCTGGGTCACAAAAAAATCGAGGAGCTTCCCGTACCTATGGGGATTTCCGTCTCCAACATCACGAAACAGATCCGCGAACTGAAAACCAAAGGCGATCTAATCGATCAAATTCTCGCATCGATGACGTTTCCGTTCCTGTTCGAAATACAAAAGTTAGGCGAAGAAGAATTTATCGACGGAGGTGTGGCCGACCAGGAGCCGATCAAGGAACTGATTCTGGATAAATCGATCAAAAAAATCGTCGTGCACAGCGTTCGTACAAAAAAAGGTCCTTCGGAAAAAGCCGTGGTCCGGGCGTTTCATTCGTCAGTCCAGATCATCGAGAACGAAACCAGAGAATTGAAGGAAATGCTCGCGAAACATTATAAAAAGCAAATATTACGGATAGAAACCGTAACGCCGTACATCGACGCTGACCGTCTTTCCCACGGAAAAGAGGCGCTGGAAGACGGGAGAAAAAGCGCGCATCACTGGAAGAAAAAAATCCTTTCTCCCGCTTGAACGTGACCGTCTAACACGCATTCTATGAGTAAAACGGACGAATCCCAAATAGCCAACAATTATATAGATCTACATCGGCTTTGTTCCGAGGAATCGAACGGAAAAATCCTGGAAAGGGAGAGTTTCGTTTTCTATTCGAATCCCGATTCGGAGTGGTTCACCAGGATCGTATTGAAGGAAGACATCAACGGACAAAAACTACGGTCGGAATTGCGCGAACTTGACGAGTCCGGATTCGAATCGAATATTTTAGATTTTTCAAATACAATAAAATTTGAATCCGT
The DNA here is from genome assembly GCF_004770155.1 of Leptospira gomenensis. GTDB lineage: Bacteria > Spirochaetota > Leptospiria > Leptospirales > Leptospiraceae > Leptospira > Leptospira gomenensis. Next base: position 160,298 of record NZ_RQFA01000046.1, read on the forward strand.
TTTTCGGGAGTTGGGATACGATCACTGCAACGAACAATTAGGAATGTTTCTCGTCGGAAATCCGTTATTTTCGGAACGGGCGGAAAACGTACGATACGAGAAGATCTCGGATTCCGAAAACCTACGACGATGGCTGGAGATCGTAAACGTTTCCTTTCAGTCGGACGATCGCGAAAATCTATATCTTCGTCTTTTAAAGAGGGAGTCGGTTTCCGTCTACGCGGCGTTTTACGACCAGACCATGGTCGCTACCGCGATGAGTTTTTATAACGGGAATTCCGTGGGCCTTTATTCGATCACGACGGATCCGGAACATAGGGGAAAAAAATTCGCCTCTTCGTTGGTCTCTTTTACTTTGGAAAGGATCCGCTCCGTTTTTTCGGGAGTCGTAATCCTACACGCGACCGAAATGGGAAAAGGAATCTACGAACGTTTCGGTTTTCGAAAAGCGGAAACCCTTCGGCACTGGGGTCGATCCGCTTCCGGATTACAGTGAAATCGTATCGATTACGTTATGCGAAATTGCGAAAATCGGTCCGTTAACGGATCCGATTCCCCATAAAAAACGCAGCCTCGATCGAACCGGGAAATTCGAAATTTTCGAACGGCGACCAGCCGGACTTGCTTTTGATCTCCTGTTTTAGGAACTTTTTCGGCTTCTTTAGATTCAACACGGTAAAGTTGGCGGCATAACCTTGTTCGATTTTTCCGAAACCCCTTCCGTATTTTTTCGGCAGATATTCGTTTACGAATTCTCCGGGATTTTTAGCGCAGATGTTCGCGATCGTTTTTCGATCCACGCCGGCGTTTAAAATCAACCAGGTGACGAAGAGGGAATACGTATCAAGTTGTGATATTCCGCTCGTTCCTTTTTTCTTTTCCTCTACGCTGTGGGGAGCGTGATCGGTGGCGAGATAATCGATCCAACCTTCTTTGACTCCTTGTAACATCAGTTCCCGATCCTGCTTTTCGCGGAGTGGAGGATTCATCTGAAACCAATGTCGATTCTCGTCGGTTAACATCGATTTGTCGAAGAAGAGATGTGTGGGAGTGGCCTCGCAAGTGACCTTGACCCCCCTTTTTTTGGCGCTTTTGATCTTTTCCAAACCGTCGCCGGTCGAGTAATGACAAAGTTTTCCGCGGAGTTCGTAGGTTTCGATGAGATACAACGCGAAATCGGTCGCCAAGGTCTCCGCGATCGCCGGCCTCCGATCCTCGTGGAAACGTTCCTCCTGATGTTTTTCGAGGATTTCCGGATCCTCGCAATGAAAACTAACGTTCTGCCCTCGATAACGACGGATCGTATCCTCGAGACTTCGATTATCGTGAAAGAATAATTCTCCGATACTCGGTCCCATAAAAACCTTATACGGAACCGGTCTATCCAAAGGATTCGTCTCCGGACCGATCCCCGCGTAGAGGGTGATATGGATGGAGGAACGATCGGCTAACGCGCGTTTTGTGCCGTAACTTGTAACGTCAACAGGCGGAATCGGATTGTTGGGCATATCTGCGATATGGACCACTCCTCCGTTGACCGCGGCGGCGCTTGCGGAATCGAAATCCTCTTTATATTTATGTTTGCCGGATTCGTCCTCTCTGGCATGAACGTGGATATCGCCGAACCCGGGAAAAATAGCCGACTCGTTGGGATCAAACCAAACCTCGTCGTTCGTCCTTTCGGAATCCACGTCGAATTCCAACCCGTCGCGTACGGAGGTGATCCAACCCGTAGTAGGATCCCATTCCACGGTTCCGTCGAACTCCCTTTCGTGGGTTACGATTCTTCCGGAAATTTTTTTAATCATCGGAACGGATTTATTTAACGCAGATAACGTTGTATTTCATCGTTCCGAGACTGCTGGCCTCGACTCCGTCTTTGAAGTTTACGGAAAAGTAATATCCCGAATCACCGTCCGGACTGGAGGACCAAAACACTCCCGCGTTTTTCAACTTTTGATCGGCGCGTTTGCTGAAGTTTTTGAGCTGGTCCTTTCCGGGAAGACGTTTGGATTTTTCTTCGCAGATATCTTTCGCTTCGGCCCAGGTTACGGATCGATTGAAGGAATCGTCCCAACCTCTTTTACCGTAAACGGGAGTTTTGGTGTGATAATTCTCGCAGATGAAATAACTGAAAATACCGAGCACGAGGATCGAAACGGATAACAAAACTCCCGCGAAGTATTTTCCGTTTTCCCGAGGCGCTCTTACTTTAGGAACGTTGTTTTCCATCGCGAGCTCTTGGCTTTTGCGATGAAATTCCTGATTTCGGTGAAAATTCTTTCCGTGTTGTTGACGCTGCTGATGGGAATGTCTTCGATTTCCTTCTTTCGATTCGTTGCGTTCGTTTCCGCCGCGGTTGGAATCGGAATTTTCGCGGTTCCTTTCGTTCCCCCCCGACCCTTTTTGGTTTGAATTATGTTTCTTTCTGGGAGGTCTTCTTTTATTTGCCATTTGGACCTTGTAAGCTGTATTTGAAAAACTATTCTACGATTCGTACCAGAGATTTGAAATGTTGTAAATTAAAATTTAGATCTCCGCAGGAAGCCGTTCCTCCTCGTTGAAAATTGAGTGAATCCTCCCCGCAAATTCCGATCATGGTAAACAATGGAACGCATTCGTATCGGTTTGATTGGAGCCGGAACCGTCGGCTCGGGAGTGATCGAAATTCTTAAAAAGGAACGGAACGTTTATCGGGAGAAGTTCGGATTGGATCCGCTTCTTGTTTCGGTTTGCACCCGTTCTCCGGAAAAGATCCGAAAAGAACTCACCGATTTTCCGGATTGCAGCTTGGAAACCGACTATCAAAAAGTCGTCACCGATCCCGAGGTGGATCTCGTGGTGGAGTTGGTCGGCGGAACCGACGTCGCTTATTCGATCGTGGAAACCGCGTTACAAAACGGTAAAACCGTCGTTACCGCCAATAAGGCTTTGTTGTCCCAAAGGGGGGACGAATTGTTCTCGCTCGCTTCGCAGAAGAACCTCGAAATCGGAATGGAAGCCGCGGTCGCCGGCGCGATTCCCGTCATTCGTTCCATCAAAACGGGGTTAGGCGCCGATTCTTTCGTTTCGTTGTACGGAATTCTCAACGGGACAACGAACTTCATCCTTTCCAAAATGGAACTGGAACATCTGGATTACTCGGACGCGCTTCGTATCGCTCAGGATCTCGGTTTCGCGGAAAAGGATCCTACGTTCGACGTCGAAGGAATCGATACGGCTCATAAGATTTCCCTCTTAGGAACGTTGGCCTTCTCTCGGAAAATCCCGTTCCGAGACGTTCAGATAGAGGGTATAACGAAGATTAGCGGTTTGGATATTCGATTCGCGGGAGAACTCGGTTATCGGATAAAACTGCTGGGATTGGTCCGCAAAATCGGGGATCAGCTCGAAGCAAGAGTACAACCTGTGATGATTCCCGTAAAACATCCGTTTGCGAATATCATGAACGAAATGAACGCGGTATACTACCAGACCTCGTATGCTGGGCCGGGAATGTTCGTAGGAAAGGGAGCGGGTTCTCTTCCCACCGCCTCTTCCGTGGTTTCTGACGTTCTTTACTACGGTTCCAGAATCAACAAAACGAAAACTCCGGAAAAAAACTTGTTTCCTAAGGCGGAAATTTCCGAAGCCAATGGTCAATTGGTCAGGTATTACCTCCGGTTTACTACTTCGGATCAGCCCGGAGTTCTTTCCGAAATTTCCAAAGTTCTCGGGGACCACGGAATTTCCATCTCTTCGGTAAGACAAAACGAGGCGGAGAAAGAACCGGTCGAAGTCGTTGTGATCACTCATCCGGCGACGGAAGCGAATATAAAAAAATCATTGAAGATCATAGACGGTCTGTCCTTAATCCGACATACGTCCGTCGCGATTCGGTTAGAGGATAAACTTTAGGAAATTCTTCTCGGAAAGGAAAGGATTTTACTTTATCTTTGCATTTTGAAAAGACGGGGATACATCTGGACTTATCTTCGGATCGAGCGAGGGAATTCGTTTTTCCTCCGGAGCTCCTTCCGTGAAACCGGATTTATTTTCTAAGCGACAACGGAATGGAATTTGAAAATAAACGTTCTCATAAAAGGATTCCGTCGAGGCCTTGGACGCGTAACCGAGAAAGGGAAACAACCGAATTTCGTGGAGATTCGATCGATCGTTTTTAGGATCGCATTCAATCCGAACGAAATACGAAGAAAGGAAACTTTATCCGAAAAGTTAAGTAGGAATTTTCATGGCGAGAGTAGAATTCGATTCATTGTACATTGAAACCACAAAAACGGGACTTTCCGACAAGGACGTTCAAGTGGTCGTTTTCAACGGGAAAGTGACCAACTCCAATTCCTTTGAAATTTCCAGAAAGATTCACTTCATCTTCGAAGAGGAAGTTTACAATATCATTTTGGATTTATCCAATCTGGAATACATCAACAGCGTGGGAGTGGCCACGATCCTGACATTGATCAAAACCGTGGATCAACATTCCGGAAAAATCGTGATCGGCGGCCTCAATCACTTTTTGGAAAACGTGATTCGTCTGATGGAACTTCCCAAAAAAGTGGAAATCTATCATTCCGTCGAGGAAGCCAAACGGGCGTTTTCGTAAAGTGAGACCGATTCGATCCTTCTAAAACTTTTCCGCCGCGGAATAACCGTTTTTGGATCGATCATAAATTCTTTCTTCCAAAAGATCCAAAAGAATCTTTAAACCCCATCCTTGATACGCGGAAACCAAAACCGAATCCGCGTGAACGTCTATCCCTAATTCCTCTTTGAGATCGGCGACGGCTTCCAAACCGGGCCCGTGATTGGCCGCGATTCGGGAAGGTTTTCCGTTTACGAAAGTTTCCTCGAAACGGTTTTCGCTCATCCAAGTCCGGAACTTTTCCATACGGTCGATCTTATTGTATACTTGTATCGTAGGAATATGAGAAAGTTCTAATTCTTCCAGAATTTTTTCGACGGCTTCCATCTGAAGTTTGTAATCGGGATTGGAAATATCCACGACGTGAACCAGAAGATCCGAATCGCCTAACTCCTCTAAGGTGGCCTTGAATGCGTTCGATAGTTCCGGAGGAAGATCGTGTATAAAACCCACCGTATCGGAAATGACGATTTCCCTTTCTTCCGGAAAACGGATACGCCTCGTAGTCGGATCCAATGTCGCAAACAACTTGTTCTCCGATATTACTTCGCTGTCGGTGAGCGCGTTGAGAAGAGTGGATTTTCCCGCGTTCGTATAACCGACGATTCCGACGACGGGCAGTTCGTTTTTCTTTCTTTGACGGCGATTGACTTCCCTGCGTTTTTTCAGGGACTTCAATTCCCCTTCGAGACGGGTAATCCTTTCTTCCACTCTTCGTTTTCCGATTTCGAGTTTGGTTTCACCGGGTCCTCTTCCTCCGATTCCCCCGGTCAAACGCGACATGTTATCGTCCAGCTCGGTGAGACGTCCTTTGAGATATTTCAATTGAGCCAATTCGACCTGGAGTTTACCGTCGCGGCTTTTCGCGTTTCTCGCGAAGATATCCAGGATCAACTGCGTACGATCGATGACTTTGATGTCCGCCACGTCGGAAATTTTTTTCGCCTGTGACGGAGTGAGTTCCAGATCGAATACCAGAAGTTCCACGTGTTTTTGAATCGCCTTGAGGATGATTTCTTCCAGTTTTCCCTTTCCCAAAACGGTGGAAGGATCGAGACGGTTTTTTCTCTGCACAAAAGTGTCTACGACGTGGACTTCCGCCGTTCGGCACAACTCCTTGAGTTCCTCCATCGAAAGAGAAGGATGCCGTCCCGAAGTTTTTTCGGGATACACTCCTACGAGAAAGGCGCGATTCTCTTTTTGTGCGTCCTTGAGATTGCGTCTGGAGCGGGAAAGTCTGGACTCTATCTCCAGGATCTCCTCGAGAATTCCCTCCTTCAATTGACCCGGGTATTGTTTGGGCAAAACGGTCCAGAGTTCTTCTTCCGAATCCGGATTAAAATGCGCGGAGTGATATCCGTTCGGATTCCCGGCGGAATCGAGAGTCACCGCGGTGATATAATCCAAACGCAATAAAGCTAAGTCGGTCAAATCCTCCTGATTCAGCGATTCTCCTTTGAGGTGGGTATGGACCAAACGAAGACCGCGTAACCTCGCTTCCGAAGTACGGAGTCTGTCTAAAAACGGGATTTCGATGGAGTTGTCCGTGCCGACTAACACGTGTGTGACGTAGCCGGAACGATCGATAAGTATGCCGATTTGTTTCCCGATTTCCAGGGACAATTCGCCAAGGGAGCGTGCAATTTCTTGACTAACGAGTAGGTCTTCCCGGATTCTTTTCTCGGAAATTTTTTTCAATCTTTGGATCTGGTTGGATTTAAGGCCGTTGAGATTACCGCTGAGCTTGCTGATAAATAATATTCTCCCTTTTGCTAAAAGTTTACAGGCGAAACCGCTTCCGTCAAGCATTCCGATTCCGGGAAATCATGCTTGTCACGGAAAAAAGTAGGAAAAAGCTAAAAAATCTGACGAACTTAATACTAATAGTCTTTAGTTTAAAAAATTATCCCATCGAAGGTCCGGATGTTCTCTGATTCTAAACTTCAAAACACGATTTTTGCCCTGATTCTTTTTCTGATGATCGACTCGACTTTGGTGGCGGATTCGAATCGCTTGAACCGCGGGGAAATCGATCTTCCGCTGACCGTGGACGCCCCGGAAGACGGGACCGGCGATTCGGACAACACAAATAATTCCGACGGAAGCGCTTCCTCCGGTTTGAACGTAGACGATCCTCGAAATCTTTCGGAGGAATCGGACGGAGTTTCCTCCTATGAAAAACGCAAACGCAAAAATCTAACTCCGAAAGAAAGACAGGAAATCGACTACGACCTTTCCCTCAAAAAAGGGATTCTCACCGTCTTCCGCGCCGAAACCGAAAAACGATACAAAACCCTGGATCGGATCGCTCTGACTCATCCCATCCCCAGGGTGCGCGCCGCGGCCGTTTTGGCCTTGGGAAGAATGGGGAAAAGCGGAGTCAAAACCCTACACCGTGTGATCGAACGGGACGGAGAAGCGGTGAAACAAGCCGCCTATCGAGCGTTAGCCGACATCGGATCTCCTTTCTCTTTGGATTATTTTTTCCGCGGAATAAAATCCAACGATCCGGACATTCAATTTTCCTCATGGAAGGGAATGGGAAAAACGAACGACCCTTCCGCAAGGGACGCACTTCTCCGTCAGGGAATCCGTTCCACGAGAATCGAAATCGTAAAGGCTTCGCTTCTCGGTTTGGCGGCGTATCAGGTGAACGAAGACCTGAAACTGTTCAAAACGTATTTGGATTCGGAGGATCCCGATCTGCAAAAGACCGCGATCGAAGCGCTGGGAATCCACAAAACGAGGGCTTCTCTGCGTATCCTGGAACAAACTCTGGAAACCAAACCCGAATTGACCAGAAACATCATCGAGGCCATCGGACAAAACACCAGTCTTTACGGAACATATTCGTTTATTAGAATTTTGGAAAGTTCTCCTTCGGAGGAACTCGCCCAGAGAGTATTAGCGCAATTGTATATTCGAAAAGCGTTTTATCAGTTCGGAACCGTGAACGTGGAAGGAGGCTTTTCGCAGGAAAATCCCTATCCCACTTCGCGTAAGATCCGAAATCTTTCTTCCGGAGAAGTGGGAAAGATTCTGAAAAAGAGCGATCGCCGTTTCATCCAAAAAATCGGGGACAAATACGCCGAGGACCATTATTATCTTCTTCTTTTGGAATCCAAAAATCCCGAGAGTTATTATGAAACCCATCAGTCCTGGGTGTTCGGATCGTTTCTAAAACTCAGAACGATCGTCGCGCCGCCTAAGGAAAAAACGAAAAAAGGAAAACGGGAAAAGTTACGTAAAAAGCCGAACGGGTTTACACCGGCTTCGGATATGGAGGAAACCGACCCGGCCAATCCGGGAAGCGGCGAAACTCCGAACGAAAACGGTCCTCCGTTGGAAAACTAAAGGACCGATTCGAAGGGGACGTTTTTATTAAGCGAAGTGGGAAGAAATACGACCTTCCCTTGTTTTAGCGGTACTTTCGGAACCATCCAGCCGACCCCAGCGAACGCGGGAAGAATCGAACTTGAAACCCGCATCACTCCCGGAAAATCAAAACCGGTCGTCGCGATGATCTTGTTTCCTCGATAGCCGTCTTTGTGAATACGTCGGATCATCCAAAGTCCGGAAGTCTGCGTTTCCATCGTAATGTCGGTGACGATCGTATGAAATCGATTTTTATCGGCTGAATAGATTTCCCAACCCTGCGCCGCGTCGATCGCTCGAACGGTCTCGAATCCCTTTTGCTCGAACCAGATTTTCAGATTATTCGCGTAACGATCGTTGTCGTCCACGATCAACACGGCCTTTTTCATGGCAGAACTCCGTTGTTTGCGGTGAATTGATTATCCGAAAGTTTTCGGTATATTCCATTTTGCTCATAAAGGGAATTATGATCCCCTTCCTCGACGATTTTCCCGTTTTCTATCACGATGATTCTCGGGATATCCTTGATCGTGGAAAGACGGTGAGCGATTACGAACGTGGTACGATTGGCGTATAATCGACGTAAGGCGTCGCTTACGAGTCGCTCGGATTCCACGTCGAGGGCGGAAGTAGCCTCGTCCAAGATCATGATTTCCGGGTCGCGCAACAGAGCCCTCGCGATGACGAGCCTCTGCCTTTGTCCGCCCGAAAGATTGAGACCTCGAACTCCTAAAATGCTGTCGTATCCGTTATCCATCTTTTTGATGAAGTCGTGTGCGTGCGCCAATCTTGCGGCGCGGATCACGTCTTTACGCGTTGCACCCGGTTTTCCGTAGGCGATGTTGTCCGCGACGGAACCGTGAAACAAAAATATATCCTGCGTAACGATTCCGATCTTTTTGCGGAGATCGCCCAAACTGATATCGCGGACATCCACTCCGTCGAATTCTATGGAACCCGAACTGGGATCGAAAAAACGCGGTAGCAAATCCATCAACGTGGATTTACCGCAACCGCTCGCTCCTATGAGCGCGACGGTTTCGCCTTTTTTCACTTTGAGATTGATGTCCTTCAGGACGGCCGCGTTCGTCCCCGGATAGGAAAAGAAAAGATTTTTGAATTCGATGCTTTTGTGGAGAGGAGTCGCGGAAACCTTGCTCTCTTCGCTGTGGTCCTCCGTTTCCAGATCGATGATTTCGAAAATCCTTTTTCCGGAGGCGATCGCCTGTGTGATCTTTCCCACCATCTGGGAAAGTTGGGTAAGGGGACGAAGCAAAAACAAAAGCGTCAACAGAAAGGCCATAAACTCGCCTTGTGTGAATCTTCCGTTGTAGATCAGACTCGCCCCCGCCGCAAAAAAACCGAGGACCACGATCGAAGAGGTCAGCTCGACGAGCGACGGAGCGATCTGAAGATAAAACTGGCCTTTGAAGTTTCTCCGGTAAACGTTGTGGTTGATCTTACCGAATTTTTCCTGTTCGTAGGTTTCCGTGTTAAAGACGCGTATCACTTTGATTCCGGAAATCATCTCCTGAATGTTGGCGTTGAGATCCGCCATTTTTTCCTGCGAACGTACCGTCGATTTCGTGATCTTCCGGGTAAAAAGGGTTACCGGAAGAATGATGACGGGAACCGTGAGACACGCAACGAGAAGAAGTTCCGTATTCAAATATAATAATACCATTAAGTGCGTGATCACGTAGAAGAAGTTGATCGTCGCGTCGCGAAAATTGCTGGAAATGACCGCCGCGACCACTTCGACGTCGTTGATGATACGACTCATCATCAAACCGGTCTTTTCCTTAAAAAAATAAGTAAGCGGAAGAAGCTGATTTTTTTCGAACAACTCCTGACGGATATCGCGCACCGCCTTATAACCGGCCGTGGCGATGCAGAAAACGGATAAAAGATACGTGATCAACTTCAAAAGGTAAAGCGGCATAACGATGATACAGATCGCCCAAACGACTTCCTTCGGCTCTAGACCTTTGGTTCTGCCGTTGACCCATTGTTTTACGTCGATCAACACTAGTTTGGTCCTTTCGAGACCGTCCAGGGATTCGTCTCCGAACACCTTCTGTTTTAGGACGATCCTCTGTTCCGGCAACGTTAGTTGCAATTGAAACTGCGTCTTTTTGTCGTTTCCCAACGAGTCGAATAACGGGATAAAGGCGGTAAGGGAGATAGCGTTTAAAATCGCAGTTAACAAGGCAAAGACGATTCCCAGCGTGAATCGATACTTATACCGTACGGAATAGGACAAAAGCCTGAAAAAAAGTTTCATAACTCCTGAACGATGGAGGAAAAGTTTCGGATCAGATCCAAACCCGCGCCCGTCATGATGGACTCGGGATGAAATTGGACTCCGTAAAGATGTTTTTTGGTTTTATGTCTGACGCCCATGATCACTCCGTCCGGAGTTTTGGAAGCGACTTCCAATTCCGAGGGGATACTTTCCGGTTGAATCACGAGAGAATGATAACGAGTCGCCACAAAAGGAGAAGGAATACCGCGGTAGATGTCCTTTCCGTCGTGTTCGATCAGGGAAACCTTACCGTGCATGATCGAAGGAGCGGAGACGATCTTTCCTCCGTGAACGAGACCGATCGCCTGATGTCCGAGACAGACTCCGAAAATGGGAAGTTTGCCGCCGAGTTCCCGGATCACGTCCAGACAAACCCTTGAATCCTCGGGACGTCCGGGGCCCGGGGAAAGAATGATTCCTTTGGGATGAAGTTCGTTGATTTCGCTTAACGTAATTCTATCGTTCCTGAATACTTCGACCTGATTTCCGATCTGACAGAAATATTGGTAGAGATTGTATGTGAAAGAATCGTAATTATCGATGAGGAGAAGCATTTACTTCCATTCTCCTTTGAGTCCGTTTCTTGCGAATTCGACCGCCTTTAATAACGCCGCCATTTTGTTTTTGGTTTCTTCCAATTCCGATTCGGGAACGGAGTCGTAAACCACGCCTCCACCCGCCTGCAGGAACGCTTCATCGCCGTAGAACACGATGGTTCGAATGATGATCGCAAGATCGCTTTCTCCGGAAAAGGAGATATAACCCAAGGCGCCGGAATAGATGGCACGGCGGGTAGTTTCCAATTCGTCGATGATTTCCATCGCGCGGATTTTAGGAGCGCCGGAAACCGTTCCCGCGGGGAGAGTCGCTCGGATAAGATCGTAGACGGTTTTTTCCTCGTCGAGTTCCCCCGAACACTGACTTACGATGTGCATAACGTGGGAATATTTTTCGATCACTTTGAAGTCGTTCACCCGGACGCTTCCCGGTTTACAAACGCGTCCGAGATCGTTGCGTCCCAAATCCACGAGCATGATATGTTCCGCGATTTCTTTCGGATCCGAAAGAAGATTCTCTTCGAGGAATTTGTCCTCGCTGGAATTTTTTCCTCTCGGTCTCGTGCCCGCGATCGGCCTAAGATAGGTATGATTACCGGCGTATTTCACCATAATTTCGGGAGAACTGCCCACGATGGTGATTTCTCCGATACGTAGAAAATACATATAAGGACTCGGGTTCACCGTTCTCAAACCGCGATAGATTTGAAACGGAGAAACTTCGGGTTTAAACCTGACTTTCCTCGAAGGAACAACCTGAAAAATGTCTCCTGCTTTGATGTATTCCTTTGCACGTTCGACATTTTTCTTATATTCTTCATCTGGAATATTCGGATTTAATTGTAAAGGTCCGGAAACGGTTTTCGGATTCCGGATTCCGTCCGGTACGATTCCGTCGCGAATCTCGTTTTCGATCGCGTCGATCCTCCGGAGCGCCGCTTCATAACATTCCCTAAGAGAAGAATGAGAGGCCGTCCTTGCGTTGACTACGATTCTTAGGACGTGATCGATATGATCCACGACCAAAAGTTCGTCGTAGATCGCGAAATAACAATCCGGCGCGTTTTCGTCCTCCGGTTTCGTATCCGGAATGTTTTCGTAATAACGGACCGCGGAATAGGAAAGAAATCCCACCGCACCTCCCGCGAACGGAGGCAAACGATAGTCCTGCACAAAAACGTCGTCTCCCAAAAGATTCTCCAAAAGAACCAAAGGATCATAGGTGATGATTTCGGTCGGCGGTTCCGTTCCTTCGGAAATGTAAAAAAGACCGTTTCTGCCTTGCAGGATGCGATGTGGAGTTTTACCGAGAAAGGAATTTCTTCCGAGTTTTTCCCCTCCTTCCACACTTTCGAGAAGAAAGGAATGTTTTGCGGATTCGCAGCCCCATTTTGCGAAGAGGGAAACGGGAGTTTCCATATCCAGAAAAATCTGTTTGAAGACCGGGATCAAATTCCCCCGGTCCGCCAGTTTGGAAAACTCTTCGAATGTGAGCGAATGATCCTTCAGAGGTTCGGTCCCTCGATTCCCTTTCCGTCGGCAAGGAAACGAGAAACGATCATTCTTTGGATTTGAGAAGTTCCTTCGTAAATTTGGAAAATTTTAGCGTCACGCATAAGTTTTTCGACGGGATATTCCGAATTAAAACCGTACCCGCCGAGAACTTGAACCGCGTCCGTGCAAATTCTCATACACATGTCTGCGCAGAACATCTTAGCGATCGAGGCCTGATAGGTGTTGCGGAACCCGTTGTCGATCATCCAAGCGGCTTGGTAGCAGAGAAGCCTTCCGGCTTCGATATCACGGGCCATTTCCGCGATTAGAAACGAAATTCCTTGGTTGTCCATAATCGGACGTCCGAAGGTATGTCTCGTATTGGCATATTGAAGCGCGTGTTCCATAGCCGCGCGTGCGACTCCGACGGCTCCGATTGCGACTCCGGGGCGGGTATGATCGAAAGCTCCCATGGCGATCTTAAATCCTTCTCCCTCGCGACCCACCATTTGCCACGCGGGAACCTTTACGTCCTCGAAGGTGATCCCCCGTGTGTCGGAACACTTTTGTCCCATGTTGATTTCTTTTTTTCCGAGTGTGATTCCGGGAGTTTTTGCATCCACGATGAATCCGGTGATTCCTTTGTGCCCTGCCGCCGGATCCGTTTTGGTAAGAACGAAAAACCAATCCGCATAACCGGCGTTTGTGATCCACATTTTGGATCCGTTGATGATATATTCGTCTCCGACTCGTTTTGCGGAAGTGCGAATGGCAGCCACGTCCGAACCGGCGCCCGGCTCGGTCACCGCATAGGCGGCGAGTTTGAATTCTTCCGTCATCGGTTGGACGAATTCCTTTTTGATTTTGTCGCTGGCACCGATCAAAACCGGGGCCAAGGCGAGGTTATTGGCGAGGATCGCGGTGGCCATCCCGGAACATCCCCAAAACAACTCTTCTCCTATGATGACGTCATCGAGTTCGGCCATCCCTGCCCCGTTGAATTGCGGTTCGATATGGATGTTCATGAGCCCGATTTCCCAGGCTTTTTTTAAGATTGCGAGAGGATATTCTCCCGTATGGTCGTGATGCTCCGCTTTGGGACGAATTTCTTCTTTGGCGAATTTTCGGGCGAGTTCACGTAATTCTTTTTGTTCACTGGAAAGGGCAAATTCCATTTAATAGCACACCTTGATCGAAATTTGGCTCGTCCGATGGTCCCGGGCATCCCGCCTGAATCGCCGAAAAGCCGGATTGAGGGGAAGATCTCCGGTACGGCCTCGAAATCGGTGTTGGAACCTGGAATAAAGAGCTCTGTAATGCAGGATTCGAAGAGAATCCTTTACCGTCAAGAAGGTACGAAAGGGTCTATTGTGATTCGCGATAGGAGTCAGCCCGTAGACGCCTGGAATTTCAGGAAATTTCTCGGTTTTAGGGCCCGGGGTTTGGCGGTGGTGAGGTGCTGCGGTTTCGGTGGATGAATCTTCTTGTTTATCGCGACACGTGGGAACTCTCACGCGAACATCGCTGCCACCGAAGGAGCCGCAACCCGTGGGAACTCTCACACAAACATCGCTGCCACCGAAGGAGCCGCGACACGTGGGAACTCTCACACAAACATCGCTGCCACCGAAGGAGCCGCGACACGTGGGAACTCTCACACAAACATCGCTGCCACCGAAGGAGCCGCGACGCGTGGGAACTCTCACGCAAACATCGCTGCCACCGAAGGAGCCGGACACGTGGGAACTCTCACACAAACATCGCTACCACCGAAGGAGCCGGACACGTGGGAACTCTCACACAATTCCCCAAAAAATCCAAAAAGAACGCGGAGACAAAATCAATCCGGGAATACCAAAGGGTTCGAAATACGAAAGCGGAACTATGCTCCAACGAAAACCGAGTGCGACATACAAGGAAACGATCGCGGGCCCGGAACGTGCGATAAAAAGATAAAAAATACGGATGCGAAAAAACGACGGAAAAATCGGGCGTCGGAACTCCGTTTACGGAAGAGCCCCCCACCCAAAAAGAAGATAGTTTCGCAAAACTGAAGTTATACGAACGCGCGATTAGGAGAAATAAGTGCGATCGTAGTTACGACCATCGACCAATCGTAGAATCCCATCGGAAGATCGTAAAAAATTTCCCGATGCCCCGTCTCGATCTTATGAATCCTATGCGTGATAAAATTGAGAGCGGAGATGGACGCGATCCTGAAACCGATCCTTAACTTCGTCTCAACGGAAACGAGCGAAAATAAAAAAGAAAACCCGGACGATTCCGGGTTTTCTTCGATCAAAACAAATTCAACTTTTCTAATACATTAGTTTTCCGAATTTTAGACTTCCGGGTTCTCCAAAACCAGAGCGATGCCTTGTCCGCCGCCGATACAAAGGGAAGCGACACCGTATTTCGCCTTTCTTCTTCTGAGTTCGTACGCCAGAGTGATGGTAACACGTGCGCCGGAAGCCCCCAGAGGATGTCCGATGGCCACTGCACCTCCGTTTACGTTCGTGATGTCCGGATTGAGACCCAACTCTTTTTGAACCGCAAGGTACTGAGCGGCAAACGCCTCGTTCACTTCCACAAGACTCATATCGGAAAGTTTTAAACCCGCTTTTTTTAGGGCCGCGGGAATCGCGATCGCGGGACCGATTCCCATCTTCGCAGGATCGCAACCCGCATGACCGTAGCCGCGGACAATGGCGAGCGGTTTTTTACCGATCTTCTTCGCATAAGAAGCGGAGGTTACGATCGTAGCAGCCGCACCGTCGTTTAAACCGGAAGCATTTCCTGCGGTAACGGTCCCGCCGTCCCGAAACACAGCCTTTAAGGTTCCGAGTTTCTCCACACCCGCTGCTCCTTTGATGAATTCGTCCTTTTCCAAGGTGACCGGTTTTTTACCGGGAATGGTCACCGTAAACATCTCCTCTTTCAGGCGACCTTCGTTCGTGGCCTTTTCGGCGCGAGTTTGCGAAATCGCAGCCCATTCGTCCTGTTCCTGTCTGGAAATTTTATATTGATCGGCGAGGTTTTCCGCGGTCTGCCCCATGATCAAACCCACATACTGATCGGTAAGTCCCTGTTCCAGAGTGTCTTCAAATTCCGCAGAACCGTAACGAACTCCCCAACGCGCGTTTCGAACGACGTACGGCGCGTTGCTCATCGATTCCACGCCGCCCGCAAGAACCGCGTCCGCATCGCCGAGATAGATTTTTTTGACCGCTTGTATGATCGCTTCCATACCGGAACCACAAAGACGGTTGAGTGTCAAAGCGGGAACTCCCAGAGGAAGACCCGTTTTTAAACCGATATGACGCGCGAGATAAATCGCTTCCTTTCCCGTAGGAATTACGTTTCCGAAAATCGATTCTCCGATCGCGTCCGCGGAAACTCCGGTTTTCTCCAGAATCGCTTTGGAAGCCATAACCCCCAAATCGACCGCGCTTAGGTCCTTTAAGGTGCCTCCGAAATTACCGAACGGAGTTCTGATCCCGTCCAAAATGACCGCTTCTTCCATAATTACTCCTAATAACTTTAATATTCTAATATCTTAATTTTTGAATGTTCGTCCGAAACTCGCACATCGATCGATCAATCCGACGGGATCGCCTTCGGAAAAACGAGTTCGAACGGAACGGAATGAACTCCGGTCTGAAACATCCCGCCTTTGATCGCATCCGGAAAAACCGCCTCATCGCTCCAAATCTCCTGAATCGTCGCAATTCTTCCTTTACCCTTGCCGATAAATCTTGTCTTAAGATAACCTTCCGGAGATTTTTGCAGTAAAGTATAAGGAAGAAGTTTGGTGGAGACGGGAAAGGAAAAACCTTTCGTCAAAATCGAAACGCGAAAGAATTCCTTTCCTCCGCGAAACGCGGAAATTTTCGTAAGATTTCCTTCCTTGATCCAAATAAAATCCGCCTTTTCTTTGGGAATGGCCCAGTTGCGGATTCCCTCTTCCACCGATGTCTGACTGGAAACGAAAATACGCGTGATCCGTTTAAAGGAATCTCCTTTGTATTCGAAATTCCCGGGAATATAAAGAAGTTCGTAATAAGGACCGACGTCGCTCTTCTCGTAATTGACCAGCATCAGAGAACCCAAACCGCCTTTGTATTGTTTGGAATCCTCTTCGCTAAAAAAACCCATTTCTCGGTTGTAATCCTTTTTGGCCCAAAGAGGAAAAACAAAACCTTCCCCGTATAAATTCCAAGGAGCCGGAAACTGTCTCCCCTTTCCCGTTTGCGAAGAAGAGGGGGGCGATTTTTTTGAAGCGGACGAGGTTACGGACGAAGTTTTTTTTGGGCTTCCCGATTTTGCCGCGCGGCTCGAATGAGAAGCGGACTTGGATTTGGGAGTTCCTACGGATTTTTTTTTAACGGTCTTTTTTGCCTTCTTTGCTACCACAAATGTCACCTACAAAAATAGAAAAAAGCCCCGAAAACAGGCAAATCTATTCAGTTTCCTTTTTTCCTCCAAATCCTCAAAAAAAGGCTATTTTGGAAAGTAGGAATTGAATTCATTTTTGCTTTCCCGGACGAACTTGGATTTTTGCTTTCAGACCCGGAAGGGGTCGTATAAAGTTGGGATCACAGATGACCACTGCAGTACGACACAAAAGAAGATCCAGAAACAGTTTGAATCGGGAAAATATCGTTCAAGTTGCGATGGAGATCCTACAAGAAGAAGGGATCGACGGACTTTCCATGCGAAAGATCGCCGAAAAATTGGACTGCAGCGTCGCAAGTCCGTATTCTCATTTTAAGAGTCAGGAAGAAATCATTCAGGTTCTCATAGCCAAAGGGGAAACGGAATTGACGCAACTTCTGCGGAGCGCTCAAAAAAACGGAAACAACTCCTTTGAAAAACTTGCGGGGATTGCCCGCGCCTATTGGGAATTTTCGCTCAACAATAAGGAACTCCATAAGGTGATGTTCAACACCGTTCACGGGCATATGCACAGAAAGGTGTTTCCAAGTTTACCGACGAGTTATCGCGTATTTTTGGAGACGATCCGCAATGGATGTGCGAGCCGAGAATTCAAACTTCCGAAAGCCGAATATCCCGGGATCGCTCGGATGATGTGGGCCTGGATGTATGGATTGATGGTATTAGATTTAACGAATATGCTCAAACGCAGGCGTGGAGGAAAAGACGATCCTTTGGCCGAAGGATTTTCCTACTTCCGAAAGATCCTCTTGGGAGAATAACGAAAATCTTCCGACGAACTTGTCCGCAAACGGGAACCGTCGGTAGCCGGATCCGAGCTCGCTCTACGAGGAAATGCGGGAACTCCCGCGATAAAAAATATTCTCTCCCCGTACCGCCGGCCGGTTTTTTCCCACATCGGGGGAAACTGGGCGCGTCCCTCGCAATCTTTTTCGAGAAATACAAGACAAAATCGGAAACGCTCGGGTCAGGCTACTACGGGCTGCGCTTCGCTCCGGTCGTCTTTCGCGTCGATTTTCCGATTTTCCAAGATGGGAGGAAATCAGCGGAATCTCCCGGAATTACGACACGCTCAAGACGGACCAAGCCCTTCGTATCCTTCGCGCGGGAACTACCACGGTGAAAACCGAATAGGACAAAACGAACGCGGATCTTCGACCGACGATCGTTTAAACCTGCGTCGGAACGATCGTTTATTTACTCGATCGTTTAGTATTTAGCGAGAGAAGGATCGACTTCGTCCGAATACAGCAGGATTCCGCCTTCCACGTTATGCACTTTTGCGAAA
Organism: Leptospira gomenensis; assembly: GCF_004770155.1. Taxonomy (GTDB): domain Bacteria; phylum Spirochaetota; class Leptospiria; order Leptospirales; family Leptospiraceae; genus Leptospira; species Leptospira gomenensis. The sequence continues at coordinate 178,414 of NZ_RQFA01000046.1, forward strand.
CCGGATTGTTTTAAAATTCCGCAGGCCATACCCGAACGAGCACCGGAACGACAATAAACGATCACTTCCTTTCCGGAATCTTTCCAGGGACCGAGTTCGGAAAGTCGGTTCGGAAGTTCTCCGACGGGAATCAAAAGATCGGTTCCTTGAATCGTGGAGATTTCCACCTCGTTCGGATTTCTTACGTCGAGAAGATAAAACGAATCCTTACCCGCGTCTCTCTGTTCCAATCTTGTCTTTAATTCTTTCGGGGTCATACGATGAAGTTCCTCAATTAAAAAAATAGAACGATTGTGTTTTCCGGTTTTTCCCCTGTGGTCGGAACTCCGGAATACCGCTACTTCCGGATTCGACGGAGGATCGGCTTTCCGTAAAAAATGCGGGAACTCCCGCCTACATCGTTTTAAACGGACCCGGTCAGTTCTTCCAATTCAAGCTGAAGGGATTCCCATTCCTGGGTCAACCGAGAGATTTCGTTTTTGGTCTCGTTAAAATTATCCAATTCCAATTGGTAACTTCTATTTTTAAAAAAACCGGGATCGGCCAAAACCTCTTCCAAATTTCTTTTGGACTTTTCCAAAAGTTCGATTTTCGCTTCGATCTGTTCCAGATCTTTCTGGATTTTTTTGATACGATTTTTATCCGCATTTTTTTTGGAACGGGTTTGAACCCCGTCTTCCTTTTTGGAGGAAAGAGAAGTTTGGGTTTTCGGAGCGGATTCCTGAAGGTTGTATTTCAAATAATCGGCGAAGGTGCAATTAAAATCCCGAATCTCGCCCTTGTCCACGGAAATCGTCCGATTGCATAAATCCTTTAAAAATTCCGGATCATGGGAAATGATCAAAAGAGAACCCTCATACTCCGTCAAAGCGCGGCGAAGATTATCCCGAACCACGAGGTCCAAGTGGTTGGTAGGTTCGTCCAAAAAAATGGAATTGGTTGGATAACGGACGAGAAGCGCCAAACGAAGACGGCTTTGTTCTCCACCGGAGAGAAGACCCGTCTGCTTATAGACCGCGTCGTCCGAAAACGAAAAATAACCGAGAAGACTGCGGGCCTGTTGTTCGGAAAGATCCGGATACGCGGACATCACCGTCTGCAGCATGTTTTTGGAAGGATCCAACTCTTCATGATGATTTTGGGAGAAATATCCGATTTTCGTCTTAGGTCCGTAATACAGTTTACCGGAAGTTAATTTATGAATTTCTAATAAACAACGGAGAAAGGTCGATTTTCCGGCCCCGTTCGGACCTACGATCGCGATTTTATCTCCGGCGGAAATTTCCAGATTGGCGCCGGAGAAAATAAACGGCGGTTTCCCGGAATACGAAAAGGCGCCGTCCTCGATTCGCGCGGTGATTTTACCGGAAGAAATAAAATTAAAACGATAATCGGATTTTGAATTCCAAAACGATTCTTCCGGAGCGTCCACCTTGTCCCGTTTTTCGAGTTTTTTGATCGCCGACTGAACCTGTCTCGCCTTGGTCGCTTTGGCGCGGAAACGTTCGATCCACTCCATTCTTTTTTGGAGATACGCTTCTTCCTTTTCGTACTGAGCCTGGAGTTTTTCCTGGAGTTCGTTTTTGTGTTCGAAATATTCCTCCAGAGTTCCTCGGAATTCGATGACACCGGAAGGGGAAAGTTCGGCGATCATATCGCAGGTGGCGTTGAGAAATTCCGGATCGTGTGTAACGAGAACGAACGATTGACCGGTGGAATTGAGATAATCCGCGAGCCATTGTTTGGAGGAATTGTCGAGGTGGTTGGTAGGTTCGTCTAACAACAATAAGTTGCCAGGATTCAAAAGTGTGATCGCAAGTCCCAGTCTGTGTTGGTAACCCGGTGAAAATTCCCGGACCTTCATCTCCATTTGTGCGTTGGAGAATCCCAAACCGCCCAAAATTTTACGCGCCTTGGATTCTAATTCGTGGACCCCGTATGTGAACGCGTATTCTTCCAAGGCGCTTTGTTCGTCCAAAACGGCTTCGAATTCCTTCGAATCGTGGGAAAAGGAATCGAACTTCCCGTTGATATCCTTAAGACGCTCCGAATATTCGCGATAATGTTTATGTTTTTCTAATGCAGTATCGATCACCGAAGATTCCGGATCGAAATCGGGAATCTGTTGAAAAACGGAAATCTCCGTATTTTTGGAACGGGAAACGCTACCGCTGTCGGGAACGAATTTTCCTTCGGCCATACGAAAGAGCGTTGACTTTCCCGAACCGTTCGGTCCGACCAGACAAACCCGGGACCCGGGTTTGATATGCCAGGAAAATCCGTTGAACAATACGGCCGAAGCGTATTGATGTTGTATGTCGATGAATTGAAGCAAGGATCGGAAATTATAGAGGGCTCAAAAACAGCGCCGCCGCACGAGCACAGATCCGAAACCGTCGGTGGACGACGGATCGGAGAAAAGGAATTATTTCTTACCTTTTGCCGCGAGTTCTTCCAATCTTGCATTGAGATGCAGAATGTATTTGCTGGAAGAGCCGTTCATTTTTTCTTTTGAATTTTGAATCGCGGCGTTGATTTCAGCCACGGTCATTTTGTTGATCTTTTTGTTTTTCTTTTCTTGAGTTTCTTCAGACATGGGTGTTCCGCCAAATAATCTTAAGCCAGATTTTTCAGATTCGGTTCTTTCGACAACCGATTTTAGCTTGGAATTTAGGATTTGAAAGAGTCAGGAATATTTCCCCGTTATTTCGATGAATTGTATGAGTTCCCACGCCGGAAATAACAAGAGGATTGGCAACGGTGGATCGATTCGACGAAACGTTGCTCGATGGAAATCGAGTATGAGTTCCTACACCGTTCGTGCATTCTGGATTCCCCAAGAACTGCTGCGGAGTATTCACGGGACCGGTTCTACCGAATTTGTGTGAGTTCCCACATCCGACCACCTCTCTTTTCCCACGGGATTACTACTGATTACTACTATACGAAACAACTCCCCCATCTAAAGAGACATAATCACATAGAAAATCACCTCAAAGCTCCGTTTCGAATCAAGGAGAAAACGGAAGAGAACTGGATGTAATTTTTGAATCCCTCCCCTCCCGTGTTTCCCGGTAACTCGTCTTCTTATCCGATAAGTGTGGGAACTCATACGCGGTCGAGGAATGCGCCGACCAAAGTATCCTTCCTACTCGTTAAGCGTGGGAACTCCCTCTTCGATGATCCCCGGAAGTTTTTCTCCTGCGGGAACTCTCACAAAGAATCATTGTTCAACCGAACCGATTTTTACAGAATCAACCGCAGGATTAAAATTTAGTATCTTTTCCCACTTCTCAAAACGAAAACGAACAGAACTGGACTCGAGAGAATGATTCAGAATTTTTTTTCAACCAAAGAATCCCTGTCCCCTTTGTTTCTTCGAATCGGTTTGTCGATCTGTATCTTTCCTCACGGAGCACAAAAAGCGCTCGGTTGGTTCGGCGGCGTGGGTTGGGAAGCGGCGATGGATTTTTTCGTAAACACAGCGGAGTTCCCGGCCTTTTTGGCGGTCCTTGCCATCGTTTCGGAATTTTTCGGCTCGATCGCTTTAGCGCTCGGTCTCTTCACCCGACTGGCCGCCTTCGGAATTACGTGCACACTCGCAGTAGCAGGTTGGACCCATCGAGAAATCGGCTTTTTTATGAACTGGTTTGGAAATCAAGGGGGAGAAGGATTCGAATATCATATCCTCGCGGTTTCGATGGGAATTTCACTCGTTCTTTTGGGAGGCGGCTCCTACTCTTTGGATTCGTGGATCTCCGATCGAATCGAATAAAGTTTATCATAAAACCGTAAAGTTACTACGACGTTTCGTAAAGTGTCAAAACCTTTAGAAGGTTGCCAAAAGGACAACGGCTCATTCCGCAAAACGAACGTTGCTTCTCAAAACGATCCGAATGTAGTGCGATTTCTACAGGGATAGAAACCCCGACATTCACCACTCAAATAAAAAAGCCGGATGAGTTTCCTCAACCGGCTTTCTCCGAACCAGGATTCGTTCTTTCGGGGAAGATTAGTATTTAATCTTATCCACCGCGTCTTCATCCAGGATATACGATCCTTTCAGAGTTTGAACCACCAGTTTTCCTTTTTTCTGAGATACGACCACACCGCGCAACTCTCTTCCGTCTTTCATGATGATATGTTCGATGCTCAGATCATACATCTTGCTCAACTCTTCTTCCGTTTTAGCGGTTTTCAGATTTTGAACGTCGGAAAGAAGTTCGCTATCAAGCGTGCCAAGATTCTTTCTCATATCCTTATATTCGGGAAGAGTAGAATTCATCTTTGCAAGGTCGATCGCTTCCACTTCTCCGTCTTTATTTACGGTTACCAGTTTACTCGCTTCGAGGATATAAACCTTCTTTGCGGAGTTGAGAGAAGTAACTTCGACGGCGCCTTCCGCCACGAAAACTACGGATTCCTCTTCGGAAGCGCTCACTTCAAACGAAGTTCCACGCACCGCAGCCACCGCAGAAGGAGTTTCTACGAAGTAGTTGCTTCCTTTTCTTTCTTTTTCTACGACGTTGAGCAATCTACCTGCGGCCAGATTCATGCGAATCTGAGATCCGTTGTTTTCTCTCAATTCTTTGAGAATCAATCTACTATTCTCTTTTACACGGATCACGCTGGAATCGGTCAAACCGATATCCACGGCTCCACCGGCTCCCGTAAGAATGACGTCCGCCTCATTCAAAAGATCACCTTGGTGTAATTTAATTTCCGTTTCTCGAATTACGGTCGCTTCCCCTTTTACAAAAACAACGGCGGCTTTCAGAGGAGTTCCTTGTGCGATTTCAGTCCCCGATTTCGGAGTTCTAAAAACGAACCAAGTGGTTCCTACGGTAAGGATCAAAGCGGCAGCAGCCGCAAGCCAACCGGTTTTCGGAAAAGAAAGAATTTTAGTTTCTGTCGGAACACTCATAATTTTTTCCTCCACGATAAAGCGGGGCTTTTGTCCGATCCAATTTGGATCGAACGCCGGGAGTTGAGATACAGAGTCCTTTGCTTTAAGGAGCCGCGCGTATCCTTCAAATTCGGGAGTATTTAGTTTATTTTCCATAGTCGTTCTTTCCCGGGTCTGCGATTCAATCCATCGTTCCCGCTTCCTGTTTGTTAAACAAACTAAAAGGGTGTGTTTGAGCTTTTTTTTTCATTTTAGAAATTTTTTTCCACCGATGATTTGAATTCTTAAGAATTTTAAAATATAATAGGAGAGGAATTAAGTCTTTATATGTAATTCCCTGGCTGAAATCCACGCTTTTTCCCTTCTTGAGCCAAGGCTTTTTCCGCTCTTTCGATCAACCTGGAAACCCCGGAGATACTCATTCCGAGAATTTTGGAAATTTCTTCCAACTTCAGATCCTGTTGGTAACGCAAAAGTAAGGCCTCCCGATATTCCGGAGAGATCGCCTCCAAAAGCTGGTCCATAGTATTCTTTACATCCGACTGGTCCATCTTCTCCATAACGGACGATTCCGGACTCGGAGATTTGGAGGCGAAGTTATTTCCCGTATCTTCTCCCACCAATGAGACGTTTCTTTGATAATAAGATTTAGCGTGATTGATAATTAAATTCCTAGCGATCCGAAATAAAATCATTCTACAAGACGTCGGATCGGGAATTTCCTTCGTTTCGTAATAACGAAAAAAGTTCAAAAAGGAATCGTGAAGAATGTCTTGTGCCGAATTTTCATCGTAGAACGATTTTTTTATATAATGAAACAAATCATCTTTGTTATGATTATAGAGAGCTTCTAACTCGGATGTGCGTGCCACGGTAATATAAGATCTTGGATTACTGCTTGTTTTTTCAAGCAAAAAGATAATTTCTTGCAGAAAAGATAACGAAGAAGATTTGATGATTATAAGCTGGAATTATAGTTCTATGTCTCGAATATCTAAAATTATACGATTCTTAGGTGCATTTTTCATTTTAGCGTTCCTTTTCCCTGTGACAGCAAGCACTGTGATTCTAAAAAACGGAAAAACGCTTCAGGGGAAAATCGTAAACCAAAGCAGAACCGAAGTACAAATAGAAGTAAACGGTAAAGTACAGGTAATTCCTAAATCCGAAATTTCCGAAATCAATTTAAAAGACCCGAAGAAAGACGATTCTAAAAAGATCGTTACCAAACAACCCGAAACTAAAACCGAAGAAACTTCTCCGGCTTGGAAAGAAACAAAATGGACGTTGACCGCTCGTTCCGCTCTTCTTCCCGGCTGGGGTCAGTGGAGAATGGGTCAAAAAAAATGGGCTGTGATTAGTTTTGCGCTCTTCGCAGGCTCTGCATTGTATGCAATCAACAGTAAACAAAAAGCGGATGCGGAAGAAGCTAACTATAAATCGAATTCCGTCGCCATTACTGTGGCTGCATTTTCGGATCCTACCTTAAATCCGGTCACTTCCGATTCCACAGTACGTGACACTGCGTTGATCGCACGGTTGATCATCACGACCACGGCTACCAATCCGTATTTCGAAAGTTATAACCAAGCCATCCAACAGTACAACCAAGCTCAATGGTTGTTCGGCGCCGTCTACGGTTTGCAGTTGATTCATACGTTTCTTTTTGCGAGAAATTTCGAAAAAATGCAGGCATTGATGTCGGACCCGAATCCGGAGGGATTGCGGTTCAGTGCTTCCATGGTCAAAAGTCCCACAACGGGAATGACGGAAATCACTCCGACTGCGGTTTATACCTTTAAATTCTAATACTAAAATTATTGACGAACGCAAAAGAACGACGCCGGAGTGCTACACAATTGTGTTCCTGCGGCAAGAGCGGTGCTATTTACGGAGTTCGCGTTTCCGTAGGTTCCATTGCCGGAACCATAGGTCCAAGAGCCGAACGTAGCGATACAAGAGGTCCCGGAGGAAAGCCAATCCGAGGCGATTCCCGTCCAAACCTTCGTTGAAGAACCGTCCATTGAGTTATCCATAGTCAAAGAAGAAAAATCGAACGCAGGAACGTTCGGATGTGTACGGAAGATCAAAGTCGTTCCATCCGCTCTGTAATAACGTGTGTCGGATCGAAGAACCCAATTCGTCGTAGAAGTACATCCGGGTGTGGAAAGCATGTTACAATTGGAAACCAGAGTGGCCTGTCTCGTATAAACTACGGAGGACACGGTCGTACTTCCCGAAATCATCGCTTTGTATTCTTTGGGATCGCCGGGTAAAGAAGCCGGCTTCTCCGCTTCACAACCTTGATCGGCATTTTGAAATCCGTTAAAATTCCCCGTGTAAAAAGAACCCGTTACGAACGTGCACTTATCCGCTTCATTTACCGTAAATGTAAAACGGAACACTTCTCCATCGGAGGAACGAGTCGCCTTTAAGGTCATCGTATCCTCCAGACAATTATCGTCGATCGGTTGTAGAGTGATCGTAGCAGTCGTGTTTGAGGAAGAAAACGTCGCGTTTGTAGGACTTACTCCCGGATTTCCCGGAGAGGGATTTTCCCAGGCAAAGGAAAACGTTTCGGATCCGGAAGGTGCCGCCGTCAACGCAAACGTAACAGGAATCGAATCCCCTTCGTTCAACGTGGACGGAATCAAGGTCGCATCAAACGGCGCAGAAGCGGTATTTAAAATTGACGGAACTACGTTCCAAAGCAAGCCGTTCCCCTTACTCGCATCCAGACTGATCCGTTCCGCACGATTGCAACCGTTCCCCAAACTCAAAAGTAATCCGGAAAGAACGGAGAAAGAGAAAATAGAGCGTATAAATACTTTCCGCAAATCCATAACTGATCAGAAAGTATTGTATCATAGATCCGAAAAGGTGAAATTTATAATTAAGGATTTTTTTTATATTCTTCGGTTGTTTTCGCTTTTTTGATTGGATTTGCGTTTCGGCCGGACCCGCGGGGCTTTTTGTTTTTATCTCAAAGTTTTGCGGGAACTCCCTCGATTCCCGCGATAAAAATTCAAAATCACATACGAACACAAAGAATCCGATTCAATTCCTCACAGGCCTCGTAATAGGATCCAATGGCGGAGCCGTTGACCTCCCCTGTTTCACCGAAATACCCGAAACCGCTGCTAGGAGCTCCTACAGTATAATCGGAACAAGTGAAGGCGGTAACCGGTTCGAAGTTGGAATTCAAACCGGTCCAAAAATCCAACGCGGACGTATCGCTCGTATGATTGAAACTTGAATTCAGAGGAAACGCAAAAATCCCGCTCCCTGCTCCGATCGAATTGCTCACCCCGGTCGCAATCCATTCCCCCTCCGGTGCGGAAGTCGAATAGGAAAAATAACGAACCCCGATCTTGATCGGCCAATCGTTTTCGGGGATTCCTCCCGTAGTCGTAGGATTTCTTACACCGCTGATCGCCAAAAGAGCCTTATATTCGGAAGGTTCTCCCGGCAAAGCGGGAGGTTTTTCGTTCCGGCAACGGAGATCGGCTCCGCTGATTCCCCCTAAATTCCCCGAAAACCCGGGTCCTTGCACATCGGGAAGAGCGTTACTCGCCAAAAAGATACACCGATCGATCTCTTGAATTCGAAATTCCACATTAAAAATTTTCGAATCGGAAACCCTCCTTGCTTGGAGGGACATGGTGTCTTCCAGACAATCTTCGTCGATCGGTATCACGGATAAATTCGCCGTTCGATTCAAAATCGTATAACTGTGATTTGTCGGGGATAAGGACGAAGCGCCGGAATGATCCGACCAGGAGAACTCGTATTCTTCCGCAGAGGAACCTGGATTTTTGATGGTCAGCGAGATCGTCGCGGATTGCCCTTCCCACAAACTGTCGGGAAGCAGAGTCAAATCGAAAGGATTATCCTCCACATTTATAAAAACGGGTGCGAAGTTGAGAAACATCCCCGCCCCACCTTTCGAAGCATCCATTTCTATTTTTTCGGCTTTGCTGCAAAACAAAAGAAAGAAACACCACGCGAAGACATATGATCTGATTTTCATTCGAGGAAAGGAACCTTTTTCTCCTTTCTGCGTTTCGGCTAACGTAGGTAAATCGAATTTCGAAAAATCAAAGAAAGGGGAAAGGCGAATTTCGATTCTATATTAAAAAAAGAGAATCTGATTATAAGTCGGAGCGATCATCTGCGGCACGTTTTACGCGGAGAGCCTGTTCTTTCCTTTTCCTTTGGTTTTGGAAATTTCTTTTCGAAAGTTCTCATACGGATCTTCTTCCGTAGATTCCGTTAAGGAGCCGGCTTTTTGATTCTTCCCGGAGTTTGACGATTCCGGCTTGGACGCAAACCAGGAATCGACGTATTTAAGAACTTTTGAAATCTTTTCGTTCAGGAAATCGTCCTCCTTGCTCCTATATTTGGTTTCTAAATTTTTCTTTTTCTCGGATAACACCTTATACAATTCACGGGCTCGGGAACGAAAGGTTTCATCGGCGGGATACAAAACGATCGCGTCCGTCTTATCTCCGGACGAATCGGGAAGAAGTACGAACTTCTCCTTTTCTATGACTTGTTGAATCACCTCGGGAGTATAACCTTGAATTTCATACAAAACGTCCTTCAACACGGGAGGAATATTTTTTCCGAAATAATGTCGATTGAGAGCTTCCGAAAGTTTGGATTTTTGTTCCAAAATCCGAATCCTTTCCTCCTCCTTCATTCGTTCCTGGATTTTTCCCTGCTCCCATTTGACCGACACGTCCCGATTTTTCGTGCGCAACGCGGACTGTTCCGCGCGGATCTTTTCCTTGGCCGCCTGAAAAAAAACATCTTGGAATAATTTCGCGATTCCGAAAAAGTCCAGAATCGGAAAATACCACGGAAAATATTCCAGATATCCTTTTCTCAAAACCTTTCCGTAATTCTTAACGAATTCGGAATCCTTAAATATCGTCTGAAACGCGTCTTCGTTCTGCTCGATGAGATTTCGAATGCAGAGAATTTTCCAGGCTTCGACGGCGTTGACGCTCGAAATCCCTTTTACGATCGCTTTTACCGCTTCGGAATCCCTACGGATAAACGCGTGCATCGTCACACCCTTCGTTTCCCAAGCGGAATAAACGATATGAAGATCTTCGGTTAATAATTTCTTTAATTCGACCGGAAAAATCCGGAACTCCTCGTCGGGAAGGATCAGAATCATCTTGTCCCAGCGCCCGCTGCTCGGCTTGGCCAAATGATCGGTCATCTCGTGAAAGCGGGCACGAATACTATCGTGATACGAATGCGTCAGAGATTGTTCGATTTCGTCTCCTAAACTTCTTATGAGTTCGAAACCTATGAACTTGAGATTTTGTTTTCTTTCCGGATCCGCCAGAGCCGCCCTTTCGATCGAGTCCGACCTTTTTTTTCCGAACAGGGTCGTCGGCGCCAAGGAAGGATCGGCCGAGTGTAGACGCTCTTCGTGTGCGATCGCCGTGAATTCGTCCGAAATAGCCCATTTGTATTTCGGAAAAAGTTTCTTTTGATGATATTGGTCCGTAAGTTGGAATAACTCCGGAAGTTCCTTTGCGCCCACGGTGATATATCCGTAATCGGGGATTTCGCGGATTCTCCCTTTTTTGATCAACCCGTCCGCGATTTCATCCGCCATATCCTGCATGTAATCCTTATTTAAAGGAATTTGAATATAAGGAGGTTTGAAATAGATTTCGGGATTGAAGAAAAGTTTCAGCTTTTGCGGATTTTCCCCTTTGAAATCGTTTTCCAAATCCTCCCAAAGAATGTCTTTGCTCAAAGGAGGTTTCGTTTCTAGATAAGAAAGGATCGAACTAACGGAAAGATCCACAAGGGAAAGATACAAACGAGTCAAGTCGCCCAGCTCCGCATCCGGATAAGCCACATAACAAGGTTTAGACTTTAATTCCGAAGTCGAAGAATCAAGATAAATGTATGCGAATTGTAGAACGACTCCGTCTTCTAAAAGTCGTTTGAGATGAAACAAAACCTCGGCCTGCGTAAGTTCGGCCGCTTCCGGAACCTTGGATTCGACCTGAAACAGATTTTGAGAACGCGCGTTTTTATAACTCGTTTGAGCGACGACGGCCTTATACACCGAATGTGTTAGCCTATCGTTCAGATAATAGCTGACAACTTCGTTGATCTTTTTGACTTTTAAAAAGTTTTGCTGCGACGAGTTCGCTGCAGCTAACACTTGATTTACGACCGGTTTCGACATCGCGTCTCCGATTTTAGAGAAATGAAATTTATTTTAGAATTTTCGGAAGGTTTTTTCGTTTAGCTCATTCGCATATTCCATTTCGTAGAAAGAAAAGAAAGCAAATTTCAAAGTTTTTTTCGTATTTGAATCTCTTGACTTCTTAGAGAGTCGATTGGTTCCATGAATCTAATATGAACCTTTCCAAAAAATATACCTTTCGGCCTAGAAAAGTTTTGCTCGTTATCTTAGACGGAGTCGGGTATTCACCGCGCGGACCGGAATTCGGAAACGCAGTTGCGGGTGCAAACCTTCCTTTTTTAAATCATGTTTGGAAGGAACGGCCCACTCTTCATATCCAAGCGCACGGCAAAGCGGTGGGAATGCCGTCCGATGAAGATATGGGAAATTCGGAAGTGGGTCACAACGTTTTGGGTTCCGGAAGAATTTTCGATCAGGGGGCCAAACTCGTTTCCAATTCGATCGCAACGGGAGCGATTTTCGAAGGACAAGCCTGGAAGGAAATCGTGGAAAACGTGAAGAAAAAAAATTCCACCTTACATCTGTTAGGTCTTTTTTCCGACGGAAACGTTCATTCCCACATCGATCATACCAAGGCGCTCGTAACGAAGGCGATTCTGGAAAAGGTTCCTAAAATACGACTTCATATCCTTTTGGACGGAAGAGACGTTTCCGAAAAATCCGCATTAGAATATTTGAATCCTTTCGAATCCTGGTTGGACGAGTTTAGAAAACAAGGAATCGACGTCGAAATCGCATCCGGCGGCGGCAGAATGACGATTACGATGGATCGTTACGAAGCGGATTGGTCCATGGTCGAACGCGGATGGAAAGTCCACGTTTCGGGCGAAGGACGAACCTTTTCCTCCGCAAAAGAGGCCATCGAAACTTTCCGCAAAGAGGATCCGAAAGTGATCGATCAATATCTTCCCTCGTTCGTAGTCGCGAAAAACGGTATTCCGGTAGGGCGGATCACGGACGGTGATTCAGTGGTTTTCACCAATTTTAGGGGGGATCGTGCGATCGAAATTTCCCTGGCTTTTACGCAGAAGGACTTCGATAAATTCGATCGAGGAAATCCGCCAAACATAGTTTATGCGGGAATCATGCAATACGACGGAGATCTAAAACTTCCCGAAAGATTCCTAGTAGCGCCGCCCGCCATCGACCGGACTCTCGGCCAATACATGGCGGAATCCGGAATTTCACAATACGCGTTATCCGAAACCCAAAAGTACGGGCACGTTACCTATTTTTGGAACGGAAATAAAAGCGGCTATTTCGACGAAAAAACGGAACAATATCGGGAAATCCCTTCGGACGTGATCCCCTTTGATCAAAGCCCCGAAATGAAGGCGCTTGCGATCACCGAGGCTTTGGAAAAAGCGCTGAAGGAAAATAAACAGGACTTCTACAGGGTAAACTACGCGAACGGAGACATGGTCGGTCATACCGGAAATTATCCTGCAACCGTTCAAGCCATGGAATTCATGGACGGTTGTATAGAACGACTTTGGAAAGTATGCGAAAAACAGAATATTGTGTTATTCTTAACCGCCGACCACGGAAACGCGGACGAAATGTATCAACTGGACAAAAAAGGAAACGTGGAACCGGATTCCAAAGGGAATCCGGTTCCTAAAACGAGTCATACTCTCAATCCGGTGCCGTTCAGCGTTTTGGATCCGGAAAACGGATTAGGACTCGATTCTCAAATCGAAAACCCGGGACTGGCGAACGTAGCCGCAACGATTTTGGATGTAATGGGATACGAAACTCCGGACGGATATCACCCTTCCCTTTTGAAAAATTGACGTAAGAACAATTCCCGCAAAAAATCGGATACGGTTTTCGTCCTTGAATTATAAAATCGCGACGTAGGATTAGGACTGATTCCGGATACTTCGAATTGGAACACGTCCGTTTTCAAAGGCGCGATCCTACATCTCGCGCCGTAAACGATTTTCGACTCAGCGCAATTCCCTTAGTCTCGCGAACGCGACAAAGGATAACACTCCGAGAACTATGATCGTAATTCCCGAAACCGCGATCGAATAGGATTGACCGTACACGTCCGCGAGTTTTCCGGTCAACAAACCCGACAGCGCGGGAGTGGATTGGAAAATAAGACTGTAAAAACTCATCACTCTTCCTCGGACGGAGTCGGGAGTAATGATCTGCAATACGGAAGGTATCAACGCAGTCAACAAACCTCCCATCACTCCTATACACAGCAGGATGACACCAGAAACGAAAGACGCCTGTATATTAGAAAGAACGAATACAAGAATTCCCGTAAGTATCAAAACGCCCAACATAATGTAACCACGGTGGAAGCGGTCGTGCAGAAGTCGAGCGCCCACTCCTCCGAGCAAAAGGCCGAAACCCAGAGTTCCCATGTAAAGTCCGCGGCCCTGTTCGTCCAAAAGCAGCGTTTTTTTGGCGAATTGGGGAAGAACCACCTGAAGAGGGCCCACCATAAAAACGGCCAGGGAAGTCATAAGCAGAAGTTCGAAAGCCAATTTTTCGGATTTGATAAACGACATTCCTTTTTTTAATCCCGCCCAAATCGTTTCCTTTTCGGGGATTGCGGTTTCGGGAACTTTTACGGAAATCAAAAACAGATATCCCGAAAAATACAGGAAAGCGATCGTAAAAAAGAGAACGTCCCAATGATATTTCTGTTTGATCAAACCTGCGATCATGGGAGCCAAACCGAAACCGATGATGATCAATATATTGAGCATTATCGTGGCTTTGGCCGTGTCCTTCGAATGTGTGAGGTTCCCTAAAAGCGTAAGCCTTCCTGGAATTATGAAGGTCAACGCAAGCCCGTTATAAGAGGATAATAAAATTAGAATATAACGAATATCGTAATTCATTTTTCCGAAATAAATCAAAGTCCCCAACACTATCCCCGAAATTATGAAATTCGTCTGAAAGATATACAGGATTTTGATCCTCGAATAACGATCCAAAAACGCTCCTACGAAAAAACTGAAAAGTACCGTGGGCAAAACGTTCGCCAAAAAAACCGATCCGGAAAAAGTCTGGGATCGGGTGATATCGAACGAATATATGATGAGCGAATAGTTGAACATATTTCCCGCGAGTAGGGTAATACCGGTATTTATGTAAAAATACAACAGGCTCTTTTTCGAAAGAAGCCCTGCCTCTTGCGAAACCGAAGAAGCGGTGTTTTGTTTAGTCATTTTATTTTTTCCAAAATCCAAGAACCGATTTTTCCAGAAACGATATCGGAATTTTTAAGCCAACCCAGATGTCCGATCGGGCCGTAACCTTCCCGACTAGGATCGACGTGAAGCCTCGTGATATCGGAAGAACCGATTCTTTTTAAGATGGCGTCCACGGGACTTTTAGGCGCATAGGTATCATCGGAAAAGGAGATACATAAAACCGGACATTCGATCTTTTCGAACGTGTATTCCAAACTGACTCCTTCCGAATCGCGAAACGATCCCGTTATGCCTACCTTGGACCAATCCTTCATCACTTGTCTGGCATTACGCCCCATGACTTTTAATCTGTCGCCCGGAAAATATCCGAAGAAGAACGATACGAAGCGGCTGAAAAAATAAAAGAACAAATAAAGGGCAAAGTAAGGAAACGGAAAGTGTTTGAAAAAAGGAGTTCCCGTTGCGACCAAAATCAAACCTTTCGTTTCGTTCGGATGTAAACCGGAATAGATGGAACTCAATTGTCCGCCGAGACTATGTCCGATTAATATCGGCTTCGCTTCCGGATGACGTTGGCATACGGAGCTTACGATCGCAGGCCAATCCTTATAAATCAAATCGCTATAACCGAAATCGTTTTTGCGCGAAGGGGCCGGACCACTATCGCCCGAACCTCTCAGATCCGCAACGTAAACCCTAAAACCGGCCTGCGCCAACTGTAGCGCGACCTTTACGTAGAATTTTCCGGGAATTCCCATAGCCGGAAAAAGTATCAAAGGATTTTCGATTTTAGGATCGTTCGATAGAAAGGAATGCACCGAGAGAGAATACGAATCTCCGCTTCGTACGAAAAATTTATTTTTTTCCACTTTCATTTCTGATCACCTCGATTCGAGTATAATATAAACCCGAAAATAGATCGCCCCAGATCATGATTTGAGACCGACATGAACGACTTTATAATATTCGGAATTTTTTTCGGAGGGGTTCTCGCGATCGCCGCGGCGGCGGGACAATTGGCCGCGGAAAACAAAGATCCTAGAAAATATCTTTTGTCCTCGCTCATGTTCTGTACCGGAGTCTGGCAGACTTATTTAGGCGCCTTGTATCGCGGTTTTTTAGAAGGTCCGTATGCGTTTTTTAGGATGACCCACCTTCCTCTCGCACTTTGTGTAGGGCCTCTGCTGTATCTTTTTCTTCGTGATATAGTAGACAAAAAATACGAATTCGTAAAAGTTTCCCGGGTTCATTTTGCTCCGGCAATTTTCGTCGCGTTATTTCAACTTCCTCTTCACTTCGTAGATCCCGAAATCAAGGTTCGTTTAGAGACCTTCTCGCATAATCTTCTTCAAAACCCCGATCCGTATCTGCTTCTCGTTTCCGGAGAAGGTTATACGCGGATCTATTTTTATATCTCGGCTTGGCTCGTTCCCCTACCTAAGGCCTCCATGATTTTATACTGTTTGATATTACTTTATTATATTATAATATATTGGAATACAAACGACTCGATATGGATAAAAATGAGGTTCCCGGTTTTGACGGCTCTATTGGGCGTCGTATCGGCCTCTTTTAGCGCGATTTTCGACCACTTTGTGGACGGAGAAACATATTTACGTTTCGGCGGTTTTGTCGGTAGCCTTTGTGTATTTTTCGTTTATCTTTTGGATAGAAGATTTTTCGAACCGCTTAGGATCAGGAACAAAACCAGGGAATACAGACAATCCAGGATAAAACGTTTGGATAAGGATTCTTTGAGAGGCGCCGTTCTTTCCTTAATGGACTCGGAAAAACTGTTCCTAACGGAGGACCTGAGTTTACAGATGCTTTCGAACGAACTTTCCGAAAACGGATTCGAAATCAATCCCGCCCAACTTTCGGAATTCATAAACAGCGAGTTCGGAAAAAACTACAATCAATTTCTCAACGAATATAGAATTCAGGAAGCGTGCGAACTACTTCTTTCCGAGCCGGATCGATCGGTGCTTTCCATCGCTTTGGCGGCCGGATTCAATTCCAAATCCACTTTCAATCGGGTTTTTAAGACCTTCCTAAAAACCACTCCTCTCGAATACAGGGAATCTAGATCGGATTAAAATTACCGGAGAAAACGCCGCCGTCATCGTTACACGTCGGATACGATCCCATTTCGCCAAACATATGTTAGACGATTGGCCCCTCCGCGGAATTTTAACTTGGGAAGGAAAGAGTTTAAACTTGCGGAATGATCAAATGTATCCGCTTCCCGCAAAATTCCGAAGTTCAAGCTGAGCGTACGATCGGAACGGATACACAAATCGTCAAAGCGGTTTCCCTTGAATCCATTCCTCTTCGTAGTCTTTTGTTTCAAAGGTGATGCGGTTTTTAAGATTGCGCGCGCCCTTGTATCGACGATCTTCCGGATGTTCCTCCCACCAGAGTTTCGCTTTTTCGGAAAACTTTTCCCTTCTCAAATCCATATGCGGATGCGATTGAAAATACTCGGAAAGTAGTTTGGCTTTTTTCACTCCCGTTTCCGGAGAATATTGCTCCAACCTTTGGAACGCAAGACCGACTCCCAAAGGATCGTAAAGAGTATTGGAAACGAGTTCGAACGCGTAAACGTCCGCCTCGTCTTCCTGCGTTTTGTTATACGAATGACGCGTCATCAACTGAAACGCGAAATCGGCGAGTTTTCCCAAAGTTTCCGTTCCTATCTTTTTCGAAAGAAGCTCGAACCTAACCCCGTCCATACAATGCGATTTTTCTATATGACCGATTTCGTGCGCGAGTACCGCGATCAATTCGTTTTCCGATTTCAAAGTGGACAACAAACCTCTTGTTACGAATATAACGCCTCCGGGTAAGGCGAACGCGTTCGGAGACTCCTCTTCCATTATAAAAACAGAATATTCAAAAGGTTTCTGTTTGTAGACGGTGAGATTTACGATCAACTTATTGAGGTAATCATAATCCTTGTTACCTTCGTTTTTCAATTCGGAAAAACGCTCGCGAATGGCGTCTCCGTATTCCTTCTCGTCGAGTGAATCCACGGACAAAACCTTCGTCAGAGCCCGATTCATAGTCCGGATCGGCTTTCCCAATATCTGATAAAACGGAGCCAACGTAGAGGCTCGTTCCGTCTGAATCTGCTCCTTATAAAGAAGGAACATCAAAACACATCCGAAGGAAAAAATTCCCGTGAAAAAAATCGTTCGTTTCATTCAAAACCGATCCCGGTATTTATTATAAATCGTATTCATTAAAAGTAATATACTTCCGACTCCCAAAAAGACCACGGCTTTTAAGATCGTTCCCGAAGACGAGAGATCGTAAAAAACGAGTCTTCCTACGCATAACAAAAGCATTCCGAGAGAAAGATATCGGAACCAAGAGGCCTTGAGAAGAAGCCCCAAAAGAAAAATCAGAAACGCCAACATCGCCCAAAACAACGTAAGAACCGCGCTCGAAAAGGACCAATATAGAAAAAGGAAAATTCCCATAAAGAAAGGGTAATATACGACTGAATTCAAATGGGTTCCGGTACGATCGCTGACACTCTTTAAAAAACCCAGACCCATAGGGAAGAATATCTCCTGCTTTCCGTAACCGCGATACACCCTATATACGAATAAAAATAAAAGTAGAATCGTCAATACTCCGGGAATCCACTTAGCTTGGGTCCAATGAACGATAGGATTATCCTCCGTCGAAACGATAAACGTAAGATAAAAACATGAAACAAGATGAAACAAAATTCCGTACCAACGGAATCTGGAAAGGACTTCCTTCTTCCTTATTCCGATCTCCAAAACCAGCAAGGCGGCAAGCGCGAACGTAACGCTTATCAGAGACTCTTCGATGACCGAATACGCCACGAGCCCCAGAAACAAAAGACAACCTTCGTTTAACAACGGAAAGACGATCTTCCAAAACGGAACCGTTTCCGCTTCCTTGATTTCCGATGTCGCCCAATACAACCAGACAAAAATTCCGAGCAACGCAGTCCAACCGGAGGCGGGCAGGATCCAGAGATAAAAATAAGAAGACTGTAAATCGACATACACGTAATGAATCGAAAACGCGATCAACCCTATCCAAGAGGCGCGTTTTAAAAAATCCGCGAGCACTTCCGCGACTTGAGACTTCGCCTTTCGTCCGAACCGCGATCCCGTTTCCAAGAAAAGTATCGACAACAAAGCCCACGCCGGTCCTACGATGAGATTGGATATGGGGGACATTATATCTTTCGAATATACGTAAACGCTTGCGACGATCCCGAAAACCCCCAAATATCCGGGCAAAAGGTTTTGGTATTTCTGAAAAAAGCGCAAGGGGTATTTCCAAAACCGTGTCCATCCCAGAAAACGCGACTCCAACCCTTCTAGTCCGGCTTTGGGAAATACGTAGAAGACGGCGCCTAACTGCACGAAGATGGAGGCGATCTGAAATCCGCGTTCCCGCCAAGGAAATTCGGATTTGGCCGCAAATACGGCGACTTCCCCGCCCAAAAAAATCTCCACGTTGGTCCATATAAAAAAGAAATAAGAATAAAGTACAAAACGTTCCGTCTTCAAGAATACGATCCTGGATAATATAAATACCAGGAAAACGGCCAAGGACATAACGAAGGAAACGATTCGCTCCGGAACTTCGGTATAAATTCCTATTACAAAAATTGAAAGTATTAACTCCCAGAAAAGCGGCTGCGCGGATCGTAACCAGCCCAACGCAGACAACTCCTCCTCCGGCAAAAGAACCCAATATAAAAACACCGAGCCGGAAAGAACTTCTATCCAAAAACGGGCCGGAATTCCGGCGAGTAGAACGGAAGATTGAAATTCGACCGTAAAGTGTCTCAATAAGAATAATACGACAAGGACGAAGGATAAGGAGAACAGCGACGAGGAAAATCTTTCCCGATCCGGTTCGGAATTTTCCTGTTCACGGAGACGAAACCTTCTTCCCGATTCCAAATAGATCAAGGAAAGTAGAATCGCAAACGTCCCGAACAACAACGAACTTTTCGTATCCAAATAATGATAAAAAGTGAATACGAAATGTGCCGTAAATCCGAACGCACCCGGCCAATACACCCGCTTCGTTTTTCCGAGCTCCGAAGAAACATTACAATTTTTTAAATAAACCAGGAAAGGCAAAAGCCAAGGAAGGCATAAGGTCAGGATTTTTTCCGGCTCTTGAAATCCGGAAAACAGGATCGTTTTCCATAAGTATGCGGTCGTCAGAAAGGTTGCGATCGCGGCGACGATCAACAGTCGTCTTGAATAAAGTTTTTTCCTAGATATCAACAACGCGCTCAAAACGATCGAAGGAATCCAAATCCCGTAGGTTTCAGCGGAAAAGTTCAGGTAAAGGGAAAACAATCCTCCGCCGGCCAATAACGACATCGCCGTCAGCAAAAGCGAAGTGAGGGAAAGTTCCTCCTTAGCTTCTGGAAATTTTCGTTCCAGAATTCCGATAAAGGCGACTAACGTTAAGATTAACGCTCCGTATCCTATCTGCGTGGCCAACGATTCCGCAACGATCGAACCTGGCTCTGCGGATTGGAAAAACTCCTTATAAGAAAAGAAAACGAGTACTCCGAAAACGATCACGGTAAGCGAAAGAGAAATCCGTTCCAAAAATCGACTCCGTTCCTTAAAACACACAAAGGAAAAAATCAGTATTTCCAGAGCGAGGACGGCTACGATGGACAGATTGCCCAAATCCCAAAGCCGAAGCGAAAAAACTCCGAGTATGATCAACGACTGGGAAACGAGGCGATCGGTGAGAAATAACCACGGAATCTGTTTGCGTTTCGCCATCGAAGACAAAAACCATACGATCCCCGCCGAAACGAAAAGAACGACCGTACTGAGTTTCGAATTCTGCGAATAACGAACGAGACTTATGCCGAGATACGCCCAATTCAAAAGATGGCTTGCGAGTGGGAATCCTTCGAATTCCTTAACACGATACAACGTTTCCTTATAATGAACGAGCAAGGCTCCGACGAAAACCGGCAGAATACAAAGGATCGGCAGAAGTATCTCCGCTCCCTGCGGTTTCGTCGTCGAAAAGAAACTGCCGTTCCAATAAAGATGTGCCGCAAAAAATCCGGTGCTCGCGACGAGAAGATGGATTTGTCTCTTCTCTCGGTAGTTCCAGATTACCCCGGGAATACAAATCGATGAAAGAACGACTAACGTGTAATTGGAACTTTGCGGAATACAAACGGCGACGAGCCCCAGAATCGTATGCAAAGAAGCGAATGTTTCGTTTTTAGACCTGTAACCCGCGAAAAGATTCGCGATAATACCCAGCGTCAAAAGTCCCAGCGCAAAATACCGGTTTTCCAGAAACTTCAGCGCATCCACGAAACCGGCGCCTAACGCTACGAATAAAAATACAGCAGCCGCACCGCTTCGTAACGCCAAGGATAAATTCTTGAATTCGGGTTTAGCGTTCGCCCAAAGAGACAAGGCGAATAACGTGCCGGCGAATCCTAAAATCAGCAGACAACGATACGCCGCCGATAGGATGAAAAGCGCGTATATTCCCAGGAAGCCGATTCCCGCGACGAGAATTACGGCCCCCAAGATTCCGGTCCAGTTTTCGGACAAAGGTTTTTCTATCTTCTTCCAAAGTAACGTTAGATAACCGGGTTCTTTCGGCGGAAGAGGAACGACGGGAACCGGTTCTTTTTTGGAAACGGACACCGTCTCTTTTTTCACTTTCGTTTCGGAGCTTATCGTTTTGGCGGCGACGGGAGGTTTCGATTCCGTCTTTGCGCTGACTACCTCTTCTTTCTTTTCCTCTTTGGCGACGTTTGCAGAAGAAATCGGAACCGCCGTTTCTTGCGTTTTGATCGTGGAAGTAGAAGTCGAAACGGACGGCGCGGGCCTCTCATCCGGCTTTCCCTTTTTTAAGGAAAGCTCCAAAGAACGGATACGCTCTTCGAGTTCTTCTACGTTACGTTTCAATCCTCTGGAATGAAAAAAATTATAAAGACCGAATAAAAATAATACGAATAGGAGAAATGTTTCCAAGCGATCGACTCCGGATGAGATAATCCGGAGCAAGGAGATTTCGTCAAACTAAACTGAATTCGAAACGAAAATTAGAAAGATTTTTCTAAAACGGGAAAAGATCCTTCATCGGAATCGTGGCGTTGGGAAGCCACATCAAAATTCCGATTCCGAAAATCGTAACCAGCCAAATCAATTTACGTTTCGAAACCGGAGATCCGTTCAACTTCTCCGTACGAACGTACCAAAAAATACAAACGATGCTGAATACGAATTCGATGAAAATAGCGACGTGCGGGAAATAAAGATAGGAATTTAAGGAAACAACTGCCGTTTCCTGACCCCAAATTTGGTGCTCGAACCCGACGACGAGATCGCATAACACGTGTAATAAGGTCAAAAATCCGCACCAAAGCGCAAAGGAACGATCCTTGTAAATTCCGTAGACGACCGCTCCGACGAAGACGCCTTGGATCACGGCGGGAAAAAGATTATGGCTGTACGTCATATGAACTTGCAGATTCTGAAACGTAGCTTCGAATAAGGAGGAAGGAAAAACCGGTTCGATTCCCGCAAAAGCCAATAAAAGCCAAAAGAATTCCGGAACGTTAGCGCATAAAAGCAACACCCAAAACGGATATCGTTTGAATCTGCTGTAGGGAATAAGGGCCGAAGCGTAATGACCTAATATCATATTTCTTTTTTCGTTACCACGTAATGAACGACGCACATTCCGAGAAGATAAAACAGAACCAAAGTGACCAACAAGGAGGACATCCCTTAAAGCTCCCGAATCTAGAATCGAAATTATTTATACGCGAAACCTGACGTAGTCAATCAATAATTTTTCTCGACTTTCGCGAATGTTTAGAAAAAAGAATCAGATCTTAATTAAAAAATCGTAATCTATCTCCACTTCGTCCTTGGTTTTGGTGAATAAAACGGAAGGGCGCTCGAGCTTGAATTCCGAAAATCGTACCTGCAATTTTCCGAAAACGCGGACCTGTCCTTTTTCGGGAGATTCGACCTTGGCTTCGGACTGAAAGGATC
Organism: Leptospira gomenensis; assembly: GCF_004770155.1. Lineage (GTDB taxonomy): Bacteria > Spirochaetota > Leptospiria > Leptospirales > Leptospiraceae > Leptospira > Leptospira gomenensis. The sequence continues at coordinate 200,794 of NZ_RQFA01000046.1, forward strand.
GAGTCTCTTCCCGAATCGTCAGCTTCCCTTTAACCGAATAAGATCCTCCGACAAAGGAAACGGATTCGATCGTAGCCGAAACTTCCTGAAAATCGGGATAACCCAGGATTTCCGCCATATGCGAATCTCGATTTTCATCCCCGGACTTGATCTTCAGTATAGGAATCCGAATCCGAAACGGAGCGTCGAGTTTATATTCCGTATTCCTAATACTTAATTTAGGAACTTCCGCATCCACTTCACGACACGTTCCTTGGACTAATTTCATCGGATGATCCACTTCGAACCGGATCTCCTTTTTCAGGAACTCCGATGCGAAGAGAGGAAGACAAAATAGAAACACGACAGAGCCGGCGACGAAAGAAATTTTATTTTTGAAGAACATGTTATTTTCCTTAAAAAGTGATCACCAACAAAGACAACGAAAACGCTCCGAAACCGATCCAACCGACTTGTTGCATATCCCGAACCGCGTCCGGTCCGTCCTTTTCGATTCGTTGTCCCAAAGCGGGAAGCAACAACATGGAAGCCAAATGGATCGGAATAAGAGCTTTGTGGGCGAAAATAGGACTGTATATGTTCACGTCGGAATCCTCCGAATCGACAATACGTTTCGGAGCGAAATAAGCGAGACCGGCAGTAAGAAAATACATTCCAAAAGCAGCATATGCAAATTGTTTATGAGAACTACCGGAATGTTTGGCTTCCCATTCCTCCTGAGACTTTAGAGCCAGATAAAGCGGGAAATTGGAGGCCGGATCCTTTAGCAAAAGATAATCCGCAGCGATGCTGTTTTGATTCAATCCTTGTGCTATAGCAACTACATACAACGGATCGTTGTTCGCATATTCGGGACGGGTAAGTAGAACCAGCTGCGAGTATTCGTCCGATTTGCGATACAAGCTGTCTTTGGCTTTTTCACCTTCTATATTGGCCGCAAGCCATAGTCCTAAGGTAACAAACCCTGCGATCTGGTGCCATTCCAACATACTACGTCGGATTAATAGATCCTTCTTTTCCGGTTTTGGGGAGAAGGACTTTTCCGGCAAAGGAGACGGTGTTTGTACTTGCGCTTCCAGAGCGGTAAAATAAGAGAAAGTGAATAAAACAAAAATCAAAAACAGATTCCGCAGCATGTTCGTATCCTTTGATGGAACGCGTATGTATTACACGCAAAACGAGTATAATCGAAGATATTTTTTTTACAATTACGATTCGATAAAGACGGATGAAATACCGAAAAAACGGAGGTTTCATCGAAGCTCGTTACGGATAAACCGAACGACGTCTACAGTAAATTATATCTTTAGAAAAACAAGGTTCGATAACTTTTATAATCGGTTTAGGACGTACGGGAATGAGCGAATTTTACGGATCAAAAACCGATTCGAAACCGCTCTCGATCTTTCGAAGAGTCCACGAAATCGGCGCGTTCTCGGGAACTTCGAAGTTATACGGACCTTACATCAGCGAAAAATTACCAACCGAAGCGCTAAAATAAATCCGATCGAAAACGAAAGTCTCCACGAAATAATGCAAGGCGGGGCACGTCGGTCTTTCGGATCTATTGCAAAAATATTAAAAAAACATAATACAAATCATCCGATCGCCGCGTTTCAGACGGAATATCCTTTTCGGAGTCGCGATCCCGAGGGTGAAATATTATCCTTATACGAATCGCCCGGAGAAGGATTCGTCGCATACGGCCGCGAAAGAAGACCTGAACGAAAACGAATCGATCGCACCGAAAAGGATCACGGCGGAGCACGTTAGCCGGAATGGCGAAGCAAACCGTTAGGATTTACGTTTCATCGCGATCATAGCGATATCGTCGGAAAGTTCCGAGAATCCCGGACCGCCTAAATTTTTACCGGTATGAACGTCCAGATCTTCGACGACGGTCCGTATGATTTCGGAGGGAGAATCGTGCGCGTTCGTAAGGATCGTTTTCGCCAAACGGTCCTTACCGTACATCGCTCCTTGCGGACTTCTCGCTTCGTCCAATCCGTCCGTGTATTGGAAAAAAATATCGCCTGCGTCCATGAGGAAAGATCTCGCTTCTATCGTAGTTTCGAAGAAGGAATTTTCATCCATACCGATGGGCAAACCTCCTGCCGGAAGTTCCCGAATCTTTTTTTCGGAAGCATCGTATAACAGAGGTTTTACGTGTCCCGCGGAGATATAACGCATTTTGAACGCGGAACGATCGTAGATCGCCATAAAAAAAGTCACAAAAATATGATCGGGAGTATCGGAATAAAGATATTCGTTCAGTTCGGTCAGGATCTTTCTCAAATCCCTTTCCCCTTTTCTTAGAATAGCTCTTACTTGAGCGCGAAATAAGGACATAACGATAGCGGGACCTACACCGTGACTGGAAACGTCTCCGACACAAAGCGCAACTTCGTTCTTGTTCAGTTCGATAAAATCGTAATAATCGCCGCCTACGCCGGCCATCGCTTTGTAAAAGGCTCCGAATTCGACCGCGTCTCCGGGATCGTTCGGAAGTTTTTCCGGTAGAAGACGTTTTTGAATTTCCTCCGCGGCAAGAAGTTCTCCTTTCATCTCCTCCCTTTCTTTTAACCCTTGCGTCATACGATTGAGTGAATCGCTCAAAATTCCGATTTCATCGTAACCCGACGGAGGGAATTCGACGTTCAGATTTCCTTTTCCCACTTCCTCCGTCCTACTTATGATCGTTTTGATTCTCCGCGCAACCATCCAAGCCAAAACATAGGCGAACAGGATGGCGACAAAACCGAGCAATGCCGTATAACGTAGAAGTTCTTCCCTATTTTGTCTTATCTTACGCAGACCATCGGTTCTATCCAAAATTACGACGTTAAATCCGAGATGATTTTTGCGAAGTAGATCGCGCGCCAATCCCGACGCTTCCTTCACTTCCGATTCAGAAAACAAAGGGGAAGAATCCAAGGCCCACATCCACTCCTCGGCTTCGCTTCTACTTCGGATTAAAATTCCGGAATCCAAAACGGGAATTGCGGACTTCGGAAGTTCGGTCTCGGAATTTCCGGCGAAGATCCAGTCGCGCAAGAGAGCCCATTTCTTTTTTACGGTTTTTCTTTCCTCCGAATTTCTCCAAAAGCGACGCATCGAATTGAAGTCGGAACGATACGGAAGAAAAACAAATTCGTCCAACGCGGCTTCCCTCAAACCTACGAAGGACGCGGGCGCACGGAAAAAAATCGAATCGCTCCAATCGAATTGAGTCGCCTCCGCTCTTTCTAAAATCTCACGAATTTCCTCCGCGTTCGCCTCCAAGGAACGGATGTTTTCCTGTATGTCTTCGGGCGAGAAGTTTGCCTCAACTTCTTTGACGGGCATTTTTTCCTTTTTTTTCCAGACCAAAAGTTCTTCGTTCAACGATCGCAACTTCGATTGTAGAAGGGATATCTCCTTTTTACGATCGAGCTCCATCCTCGCAATTTCTTCCGAATAAGGATTCAATTCATCTAATTTAGAATCCCTTAATTTAATAATTTTTTTATATTGAGAATATAAACTTCTAAACTCCGGATCCGAAGCCGGTTTTATCTTGCCGACCTTTTTCAACTCGCCAACTTTCGATTTTATTTTTTGTGAAAGTTCCCCGAGATCCGAAGCGAATTTCCGATCCGTATCCAGATATTGTTTCCAACGATTGGGATTTTTCAGGACTTCGTCTATCAACGTTTCCGAACGTTCCGCAATACCCGGATTCCGAAATACGACTCGGTAGGAAACCTCGTATTGCCTGCCCGCGATTTCGTAATTTTCCGGATCGCGAAATTCCCGCATGACCCGAAAAGGATCGTCGCCCCGAAACAATCCTTTTTTATTTTCCTCGAAGGAAGCCGTGCTCAATAACTTTTTTCCGGTTTCTGAAGATTCGGGAAAAAGAAGTCCCGTATCCAAAGTCTGTTTCCCGGAAGTATCGTAGGCGAGAATCCGAATCTTGTCGGGTAAAAGTCCCAAAGAGGAAATTTTATCCTTATACGATCCCCGGAAGAAGTTTTGAAGATTCTTGGTCAATGCGGTTTCGCCTAACGCAGATTTCTTTTCGGATTCGGAAACATATTTAACCAACGATTCCTTTTCAGAGGACAGCGTCTCCTTTTCGGAGATAAGTTCTTTCCTTCGTTTAGGATCCGATAAGGAGGAAATCTCCGATTCCAAGGTTTTGATCTCCTCGTCGGCTTCGGCGATTCTGTAACGGGCGTTTTCGGCTTCGATCCTGGCCAAGGCGGTCCGTCTCGAAATATTCATTAACTTATCATAATACAATGGATCGATCGGAGTTCCGTTTTCCCTACGAAGTTCTCCTCTTACCTTGATTTCGAAATCGCGGATTTCATTTTCGGAAAGATAACGAGTGAAATAGGTATCCACCGATTTTTGATAATAATTGTGCTTCACCTTCAATCCGATGGAAGCCCCGAAAGATTTAAGCGCGCCGAAGAGACCGCCTTCTTTTTTGATCACCTTTCTTTTGAATTTACCGAGCTCTTTCTTTTTTTCCTTTACTCTGATCTTAAACTCCTCGATTAAAATCAGGCTATAACTCAACTTTTCGAGATCCGATACTACGGCATTCACGTATTCTAAAGGAGCTTTCAGCTCCGTGTTCATCTTTTCTTCGAGTGACTTTTGTTGCTGATTGTAGTAGATCACTGAGGTGATCGTTAGGAGAGAGATTACGAGAACGGCGGTAAAAAAGGAAAGTTTGGCCCGGATCCCGGGAAGGATCATACGTAGATATTTATCTGGAATCATTTTCTTTCCTCGGGTGAATCAGTGTTAGGCGGTTTCGGGCGGGACGTTGGAGGCGTTTGTAACGTACGGTCATTATTTTTTTAAGGGAACGTAACCCGAAACCGCCGTCGGCTCCCGTTTCGAAAAGTTCTTTCCAAGTATCGCTTTTTTTTAAAGTGGGATCGAATGGAATTCCATCGTCGGTGATGGTGAACCTCAAGAAATTTTTATTTCTGATCATCTTGAGTTCCACTTGGGATACGCGTTGATCAGGAAATCCGTGTTCGATCACGTTGGTAAGCGCCTCGTCGATGGCAAAGACCAACCTACCCCGCAGAATATCTTCACAATCGTTTCCTAAAAACGAACGCACCTCTTCCCTCACCTTCGCCAGCTCGGAAAGATCGTTGGGAAACGTATGAATCCTTTGGGATTTAGGATCCATTTGGATCAGAACGCAGAGATCGCGTCCTTAACGTTTTCGAATACGCGAATCTTTTTCGTGAAATACATAAGATCCATCGTATCCCTTACTTCTTTTTTAATATTAGAAAAAACGATTTCTCCGGATTTTTCCTTTAAATATTTCAGAATGGAATTCAAAACTCCGATTCCTGCGGAAGCGATATAAGTCACTCCTGAAAAATCGCAGAGAATTAAAGTCGCGCCGTTGCCGATGGATGACTCGAGTTTTAACTTAAGATCCGGCGCGGTTTTAGCGTCGATCTCTCCCAAAATCTGAAGAACCAGAATTTTTCCCTCTTTCCTTTCCTGAATCGTAAGTGTAGCCATCTATATTCCCTTTTTAATATCCTTCATCATGTCCTTTTCACGAATGATCCCGTATAACTTACGTTCGAGTCCGTCGATTTCATAATAATATCTCGCGTTGGGATCGCCTTCGAAGATATGGGCGTATTTTCGGATTCCCTGAATCGCCTTTCTTACGTTTCCTTCCAGAATCCCTTTGGTGATCAGATAATACAATTCTATCGCGAGCGATTCCCTAAGATTCTCCCTGAAGTGAGCGTCCCTTTTTTCGAGCGCCTTCACGAGATTCTCCGCTTCCTGTCCGTTATAATTTTCGGAATCGCTGAATTTTATAATATAAGAAGATAATAATTTTTTACATTTAGGAAGATCATCCGATTTGGTTGCCGTGAGAATCATGTTATAGAGCCTGTGCACTTCGCCGTCCAGATGCACTTTTTGTCTGTGTGTATCGAGTTTTACCGGTTCTAACGCGTTTTTCAATTCTTCTGGGGAGAAATTTTTGATCGAATCCTCGAAAAGACGTTCGCTTTTCGTTCGGTTCAATTCTCGGAATTCGGAGAGCGGTTTTTCGATGACTGAAAAAAAATCCGCCGCTTCAGGACTTTCCGCCACCGCGTCCCGTTCCTGGATTTTTTCCAAGAAGAAGATACAACTGTCGCCGACCGCGGATAAATTCTCGCCCAACGCATAGGAAACCAATCGTTTACAATTCAACCCGATGGTATGAACATACGCCGGATCCTGCGAATCCGATTGTATCTTATCTATGATTTTGGCGGCGCTTTGTGTCGAATGGGATTTTTCCCTTTCCCAACCCGCGTATGTCAAAGGTTCGATAAGGTATTTTCTAAAATTTTTTTTGCCGGATAAGGCCAGAAGGCGAATGGTTTTGATGAATTCCTGCGCTAAGGATTGCGGGATTTTACTTCTTGGATTAGGCATTTGCAAAAGGACGTTCGAAAAAATCGGACGGATTTTTTTCCTTTTTTTCGCTCTTGTTGTTAGGCGAAACGGAATTTCCGATGCGAATTCATATACGTCGATTCCGCAAAATGTAAAGTAAAAAGAATATCGTTCGGGGAAAATCAGGATCCGGTTTATGTCCGGAGAACGGGCATTTGTTTCATACCTTCTTCTACGCTTACGATCGGCCTATATCCTAGATCCCGTTTCGCATTGTCGATTTTGATCGTACAATCGCGGGACATGATATTCGCGCCGAAGCGGGTCAAAGGAGGTTCGTTTTTGATTCTTAAAAATTTCCAGACTATTTCCAAAAGATATGCGATGCTACGAGCAAGCCAACCCGGAATCGAACGATCGGGCGGTACCACATTCTGCGTTGCGAGAAGAGAAGTTAGAAAATTACGAAACTTTAATGTTTCATCGTCCGTTACGAAATAGACTTTTCCTCCTTGACCCTTGTTTAAAGAGAGTTCGATCGCATGAACTAGATTGGCGATATGGGTCGTATTGGTGAAAGCGTTTCCTCGGTCGATCCAAGAGAAGGCTCCGTCGGAAACCATTTTTAGTAGGACCGGCAGAACAGTCTTATCACCCGGACCCCAGATCAAACGCGGCCGGATCGAGATCGTTGACATTGTGGTCGAATTTGCAGCTAACACGCGTTTTTCGGCCTCCGCCTTCGTACGGGAATACGGAAACGGGGTCGATTTCGGATAAGGATAGGATTCGTCGATATCGATCATCGGTTGTCCGTAAAACAAGGCGGCTTCCGTTCCGATGAAGATAAACCGTTTTACTCCGGCCTCTTTGGCCGCTTTCAAAAGCTGTTCCGTACCTTCCACGTTGACTTTCCAAAAATCGGAGAAAGGACCCCATTGTTCCACATAGGCTGCGCTATGAATGACGACGTCGATTCCCTGAAGAAGTTTCGAGGAAACCGCGTTTAATTCGGAACGGATCGGTTTTCCTCCCGCCGCCCGGATTGGAACGTCCGTTTTTTCGGATCGGGACATTGCGTAGACGATATGATTTTTGGATAGAATTCGAGTCGCAGCTTCTCCGACAAAACCGGAAGCTCCGGTGATAAAAAGGTTCATTGGATTTCTCCCGAGGTAGAATTGAGAATGACTGGATAGATCGTTCTACCAATATCATTGGGGCAGCGATTTGGGTCAAGAAAGATCTTCCGTGTTTTGTGTGGGAACTCAAACGCTGCGTTAAAAAACCGGAGAGATGGGAATACGTTGGTTTTACCGTAACAATTTCGTGTAGGATCTCATACCGGAGAAAGCTCTTTCAGAAAATTCTCCAATTCAAACCGGACGGCCTCCAAGGGTTGAAGGCTCCGGTGCGCTCGGGAAAGCACCAAAGCCCCTTCGATACTAGAAAGGAGAAGAAGGGCTACCGACCGACTTCTCGGCCCGTCAATCCCGCTTTTCATAAGAAGAGAGGATACTAAATTCTCCCATTTTCGATACGTTTCCGAACAAACTTTTTGAATTCGATCGTTTTCCGCCGCCACCTCAAGAACTACGGTTGCGATCGGACAACCCTTTTGGAAACCGGATTGAATCAGTTCTTTTCCAAGGTGATCGGTGAATTCGCGCAAAACATCTCCGAGTCCGTGAAGATCGATTCGTTTTGCCGGTCCGACAGGGACGGTCTGTGCGGTTGCTTCCGTGCGTTCGACTTTTTCCATTTGTTCGGCGGTTCGTTGCAAGCCGGCAAACATTTCCATTTCGTTCTCGAGCCGTTCGCCGGCCAAGGAAATCGCTTCCGCAGTCAGTTGTTCTTTTCCTTCCGGAAAATGATGATATAAGGACCCGCTCGGAGTTTCGCTGTATTTGAGAATTTCCTTTAATCCCGTTCCGTGATAACCGCGTTCTTGTAAAAGTCTGGCGGTCGTTTGAATCAATCGATCTCTGGAGCTGAGTTGTTCCATTTTTTCACGATGCGAGCTCGGAGTTTTTTCTGTCAAGGCGTGTTCGAGAAATCGAAATCGTAGGGATGGCGGTCAACCTAATGCTCAGCTCCCTGAGGCTCTGATTTTCAGGAATTTTTCGCAATGTTCCGAATCTGAGCTTCCAACCGGGATTTTTATCGACCTTGTTAGAATCTTTCTTTCGAGTGCGTGGGGCCGATTTTGACGGCTCCGTAGACGAATCGATTCCGACCCATAGAACGATTCCAACCAAACGTAAGAATATTATGTTTTATTTATATACTATTTCGTTTTTTTATCCTGTGATTTCTTTTAAACCGGCCTTTCCTTTTTTTAGGAATCGTAGAGAGTTGGATGGTTGTACACGTAAAAGCTGTGTTCCGGTTCGCAGTTTAGGATTCGGACGATCCGGTTGCTGGAGAGATCGAGGTGGAGAATATAATTGTAGATCTTGTGGAAGGTAGGACCTCCATCATTCA
>NZ_RQFA01000061.1 GCF_004770155.1 Leptospira gomenensis
GAGTTCCCACACAAATTGCTACGACAAACAAAGCCGCGCTCGGGAAAACGTGTGAGTTCCCGCACAAATTGCTACGACAAACAAAGCCGCGCTCGGGAAAACGTGTGAGTTCCCGCACAAATTGCTACGACAAACAAAGCAGCGCTCGGGAAAACGTGTGAGTTCCCACAAAACTATCTTCAAAGAGCGGAAATTCTCTCGATGGCCGCCTCAACGTCCTCTTTTTTACCGAACGCGCTCAAACGAAAATATCCTTCTCCGGCGGGACCGAACCCCGAACCGGGAGTTCCTACAACCTGCGCTTGCTGCAACAGACGATCAAAAAAATCCCAAGAAGAAAGATTGTCGGAAGTTTTCAGCCAAATATAAGGAGCGTTGATACCGCCGAACACGTCATACCCGGCCTTTTTCAAACCGTCCCGAATCTTCGCGGCATTCGACATATAATACGAGATAGAATCTTGAATTTCTTTTTTGCCCTGAGCGGAAAAACAAGCCTCCGCTCCTTTTTGAGTCACATAGGAAACTCCGTTGAACTTGGTAGTATGTCTTCTGCTCCACAAAGAATTGAGACTCACCTCCTCACCGGAACGGGTCCTACCTTTCAACTCTTTCGGAATCACTATATAAGCACAACGTAATCCTGTAAAACCCGCGGTCTTAGAGAAAGAACGGAATTCGATCGCGACTTCCCTCGCCCCCTCTACCTCGTAGATCGAACGCGGAACACCCGGTTCACTGATAAAAGCCTCGTACGCGGAATCGTATAAAATGATGGAATTGTTTTTTTTCGCGTATTCCACCCAGGCCTTCAGAGCTTCCTTCGTAGTGACGGCGCCGGTAGGATTATTCGGATAACACAGATAAATGATATCGGCTTTATCTTTCGGGATCTCCGGTTGAAAACCGTTCTCCTTTGTCGCGGGCATATAAATCAGATTGGAATATCTTCCGTCGGAACCGATCTCTCCCGTGCGTCCCGCCATCACGTTCGTATCCACGTAAACCGGATAAACCGGATCCGCCACGGCGATCTTTGCGTCTGTCGAAAAAATCTCCTGGATATTACCGCAATCGCATTTGGAACCGTCCGAAACGAAAATTTCGCTTTCGTCGATTTTGATACCCAAAGGAGCGTAATCGTTATCGGAGATCGACTTTAGCAAAAATGAATATCCTTGTTCCGGGCCGTAACCGTGAAAACCTTCGGAGGTTCCCATCTCTTTGGAAGCGGCGACCATCGCGTCCACGATGGAGGGAACGATGGGAAGAGTAACGTCCCCGATTCCCAAACGGATCACTTTCGCCGAAGGATTTTTTTCCGAATACGCCTTCACACGTTTCGCGATTTCGGGAAAAAGATATCCCGCCTTTAATTTTAAATAATTCTCATTGATGTTCGCCATCTTCCTTATTCCTATCGATTAATTTTCTTCCGGCAAAACCCTCTTCGTAACCGTGTTCGAAAAGCAAATCCTCTTCTCCGAGGTGCCAGCAATAATATCCGTTACCGTGATCGAAATCCACGAGCCAAAGTCCTTTGACCTCGACTCCGTATTCCTGAATTTTGGAGGACCATTCGAATGTCGAAATTCGAACCTCCTCCTCTTTTTGTTCCATCTCGTTTTCGGGAAGAATTTTCTCCCGAAGTAGTGTGGTCAACTCGGACACGCGAGAATAATATTCTTCCGTAATCTCCCGGATGATCGGAAGGATATTACGCGCCTCTTCGTATGTCCATAACCTGCGTTCCAATTGAGTTTAAAAATCCTGTCCCAAAGAAAGACAAAGTAAGGTCATCCGACTAACGACTCCGTATCTCGCCTGTCTAAAATACGCCGCATTCGGAAGATCGTCCACGTCCGTCGAAAGTTCGTTCACTCTCGGAAGAGGATGTAGAATCGTGGTTTCCTTCTTAGAAGCGAGGATGAGTTCTTTGTTGATCTTAAAAAGATCCTTCAGACGTTCGAATTCCTTATGATCGGGAAAACGTTCCTCTTGGATGCGCGTAACGTATGCAACGTCGCATTCCCAAACCGCCTTGATATCGGTCGTTTCTTCCAGAGAAATCGGATATCCTTCCAAACCTTTCTTATAGGATTCGGGTAAGGCCAACTCCGGAGGAGAGATCAGATACAAATGAACCTTATAGTGTCTCAAAAGATTGATCAACGAATGGATCGTCCTTCCGTACTTCAAGTCTCCGATAAAAGCGACGGTCAAACCGTCCAAGGTTCCCTTTTCCGAAATGATCGTGTATAAATCCAAAAGCGCCTGCGTGGGATGTTGACCCGCTCCATCCCCTGCATTGATGACTGGGATTTTCACCGCACCCGCCGCGATCCGGGAAGAACCTTCCACGGGATGACGAATCACCGCTATGTCCGCGTAGGCTTCGACCATCTTCATGGTGTCGTATAACGTTTCTCCTTTTGAGATCGAGGAGAATTGAAATCCCACCGTGGAGATAACCCTTCCTCCCAAACGTTCCATCGCCGCTTCGAACGAAAGCCTTGTTCTTGTGGAAGCCTCGAAAAAAAGGGAAGCGAGAAGTTTACCGGTCAAAATTCCGAAAGCCTTGTTTTGTTCCACGAGGCGTTCCATATCCCTGGTTTTTCCGATGAGAAAATCCAGATCCGCCTTGGAGAATTGTTCGGTGTCGAGTACGTTCTTATGATTGTAGGACATTAAGCGACAGAATGTAGAAAAACCCCCGTTTGACAAATCAAAATGAACGACCGAACTCAGGATTTTTCGGGAAGAGGCAAAAGCCCCCGCAGTTGTCGCAAGGATTGTCTCCCGAGAGAAAGGTCGATGCGGTCCCCGCTTTTTTCGAACTGGGACGGAAGACGATTCCAAGGACAACCGGGAAAACGATGATGCACCCGATGAAGATTAAAATTGAGAAACAACGAGGAAAAAAAAATCGGAAGCCCTAAATTGTATGCGGAATTAGGATCGTCCACTTCCTTTCCGTAGTGGTAGGAATGATCCAAAAACGAAACCACACTTCCTCGTAAAATCAGAACGACCGTCAAAATCCAAAAATTCGAACCGCAAAAATAAAACGCGGAACCGAACAACAAAAAGATACAAAACGAATCGAAACGAAGTTCACGAACGATTTCCGGTTTTTGAATCTGTTTAAAAAAAGCCCTGTGCGCCGGAAAAACGGAAAAGAACCTTTCCGCGATCGGAACCGACATCGACAAAGGAAGCGATAACAAAAAACCGCCCGCGGCCTCCAGAAAGTAGGTTCCGTAAAACAGTTTTCCGTAATATACGATCGATTGTCCGATTTTGGAAACGCCGTTTTTTTCCAAAAATTCGATACGCTCCCCTTCCGATCGGTTGAATTTATGATGGATGAGATGCGCGGTTTTAGCGACCTGAAACGGAGTTCCGAAAAGGATACAAAGGACCCTGCCCGCAAAACGACTTTCGGTTCTCGAATTGGAAAAATTACCGTGGATACATTCGTGAATCAAAGCCCACAACGTGTAGGACAAAAAGGCGGAGACAAAGATAAAAAAACAAGAGACAGCCCGAAAACCGTAACCGAACAAAAAATTCCAAAAATATAATATTATAAAAAACGAACACAACAAAGCCGCGATCAGGCGGTTGACGAAGACGGGAAGATCCCTCAAGGGAATTTGCGACATAACGATGATTTCCGATATTCCAGGAAACGATTCACGAAAAAACGCCGAACAAAAAGAAGATCCAATCGTTCGCCGAAAATCCGGACGGCTCTATGGTTTTAGGAATGTGGTATTTAAGCCGAACTTTCGCGTCAAGAAAGGAAGCGGAGTTTTCTCCCTAACCGACGCGAAAAATTCCAACCCGTAGCGACGGGAAATCTTGGATCCCATCGATGTCGCTTAATAACCGCCGCCGGAACCGGCGCTCCCGGAAGTTCCCCCGCCGCCGCAAAACGAGAGAACTCCCAAATACAACGGATCACAGGACGAAGAATACGCAGGATTGGAGGAAGTGCAGGCGATATAAGACGCCGCCGCGACTTGACAGTTTTTCTTATCTGCGTCTTTGGATTTTTGATCGGAATCTCCGCCGTAATTCGAACAGGAGGAAGCAAGCGTCGCGATCGTCGCAAACACCGTCAGTCGAAGAAAAAAATTGAATTTCACGTTCGTTTCCTTATCCGTTGCGGATTTAGAATCGCACCGGATCGAAGAAAAGGATGACACGAAGAAAAGAAAATAAAATAAAAAAAGGAATCCGGTCCTTCTCGCACGAACATACGGACGTTTTCCGGGAACGAAAGGAAAATCCGAAAAAAAAGAAAGCCGAGAACGTTCGACCTTAAAAAAAATCGCAAGTATCGTTCGAATCTTTTTAAAAGAAGACTGGAAAGAACGGCAAAGAATCGGGAACCTGACCGAAATCATCGCGTTCCAATCCCATAATAAAATCCTTATGAAACCCAATTTGCTTCCGCTCGTTTTGTCTTTCGGTTTAGTTTTCGAAACCTGTTTTCCGGTGGATCCGGAAAGAACCCGTTCTCCGCACTACTTGGACGGAAAGTATCACAATCTCGAAGAAGACGAACGTCTGAATAAAAGTTTTTTTTCCGTCCTTCGTTGGAAGCTGCTCGGACCGTCCGATCCTCCGTATGCGGAAGGCGATCCCGGAAAAATTCCGGAAGTCATTCCCCGCAAAAAGGAGGATCTATTGGCTCCGGAAGGAAAGGTGCGAATCGTCTGGCTCGGACACGCAACCGTTTGGATCGCCGCGAATTTTCACGGAAAAAGGGTACACATTCTCACCGATCCGATATTCTCGGCTCCTCCTTTCATCAAACGACTCACTCCTCTTCCGATACTACCGGAAGACCTTCCCGGAGTGGATATCGTCGCGATCAGCCACGCGCACAGGGATCACCTCGACATCGACTCGATCAAAAAGATCCAAAAATTATTTCCTGAAGTTACGATCCATCTCCCCTCGGGAATGGGGGAATTCGCCAAAGACGAAGGATTCGAAAACTCGGTCATTCAGGAATGGTGGAATCGATACGATTACGCGGGCGGAAAAATACATTTTCTTCCGGCAAAACATTGGAGTAGAATGGGAATCTCCGACATGAACCAATATCACTGGGGAAGTTACGCATTCGAATTTGAGAATATTCGAATATACTTCGGCGGAGACACCGGCTTCTCCAAACATTTCTCCGAAATAGGAAAACGTTTTCCGCAGGGATTTTCCGCCGCCTTACTTCCGATAGGCGCCTTCAAACCGAGATGGTTTATGGAACCGGCGCATATAGGTCCGAAAGAGGCCCTCGAAGCGGGAGAAGTTCTCCGTTCTTCCCAACTACTACCCGTCCACTGGGGAACGTTTTCGCTGGGAGACGACCTTCCTTCGGAAGCGCCTTTGTATCTGCAAAAATTACATTCCGAAAAAAAAGAACCGGCCTCCTCTCTCAAAATTTGGAAGATCGGCGAGATCGTGGAATTATAAACTTGTTTCGGGCAGAAATCGACTGATCGTAAATTCGTTGTTATACGATTCTTGAAACGGCGGATCGTTTAAAGTGCGTTCGCCGAACCCGAAAAGGAAATGAAAAAGACGATTTATAGGTTCGAGACGGAAGAAGACGAACCGTTCATTCAATCCTTATTAGAAAAAAATAATTTACCTTACCAAGATATCGGCATCGGAAATCGTTTCGATTTTATTTTAGCCGAACGGGACGGAACGCTCGTCGGAGTCGTAGGTCTGGAGGTTTTCGACGAAGTGGCTTTATTGCGCTCTTTCTGCGTCGAAGAAAAATATCGGAACGAAAAAATCGGAACTTCGCTCTATCAAAAAATGCTCGCGCACGCCCGATCCAAAGGCGTAGACGAGTTGTATTTATTGACGACCTCCGCCGAAAGATATTTCCTTCGGCTCGGTTTCGAAATCGTCGATCGTAAAACGGCTCCCGACTCGATCCGAACCTCTTCGGAATTTCAAGACTTCTGCCCGGGTTCCGCGGCTTTTATGAAACGTTCGCTCCCTCCTTCTCCTTAAAAAATCTTTTTTAGAACCGCGAAAAGGACGGAAGAATCCTCGTCTTAGATAGAACTCTTTGCGCCGGTTGCGCAGTAAAAATAGACGTCGAATCCTTCGCAAAAAATCGCTTTTCCCAAGGTCCGTCGTAATACCGTCAAAATTCACTTTACCGCGTACGTTTTCGGCCTCGTGTGGAGAAATGATCTCTGGTCTAAACGGAATTCTTAAAAAATTGGAAGTCGGATTCGTTCATTTGGAAACGGCCGGAGTCACCTACGAAGTCACCGTATCGTTCAAAACGTATCTCGAACTCAAAACGATCTCTCCGTCGTCGGAAGTCCGACTCCATATCTTCCACGCAATGAACGAACGCGGACAAAGGTTGTTTGGATTTCTTACGGAACAGGATAAGGAATTTTTCAAAGTCATCAAAGGGCTGCAAGGCATCGGGGAATTGACCGCTCTAAAAATCCTTTCCTTCTTTTCCGCAGAAGATTTGTACCGGATCGTACAATCCGGAGAAGCGAAGGAACTCGAAAAAATTCCCAAGGTGAAAGGAAAGACCTCGGAAAAGATCTTTTTCGAAGTCAAACAAAACCTCAAAAAGTTGGAACTCTTTCTTTCGGGAACTCCCACAAAAGGAATTCCGATTTCTTCCGATTCTCCCTCGACCGATCCGAAAGAAGCCGCCTTTTTCCGAAGAAAAGAAATTGCGATCTTAGGTCTGGTTCAACTCGGCTTCGATGAAAAATCGGCAATCAAGGAAGTCGAAAAAATTCTCAAAGAAACACCCGAAATCGATCCCGGAGAACTGATCCGGGAAATTCTCCAACGTTTGTAGGAATTCCGACGGATTTCGGTCGAGAGTTTGTCGTTTCGAATCGATCGAGACGACAAATTTTCCCAGATCGAACCGTTTCTAAAAACGATCGAGTTTCGTGTGAGTTCCCACGTTTTCCGTTTGTATTTCGCCCTTCTTTTCCGTACTCAAAAATAGAAAATCCCCACACCCAACCGCTCTCCCTCCGAAAAACGCGGGAACACCTATACAAGAACCGAACCCTGTGTTTCCTTCGACCCCAAACCGTCTCCTACGATTTTCCAGCCAAATCAATTCGCACGAAAACGGGGGTTCTTGGAAATGTTTTAGACAGAAAGTCCAAAGTCGGAATTCCTTCTAATTTTTTACTGACACCAAAGTTCCTACCGAAAACAGTATAAATTTAAAGAAAACTTCACCTCCTAAAAAGCACTGAACTAAGTTCAATGAAGGTTAATTCATGAAAATTCACGAGTATCAGGCAAAAGAAATCCTGAGACGGCACAAAGCCAATGTTCCCTTCGGAGTCGTTATCGATAAAAAAGAAAACGGATCCAAAGCCCATGACGAAGTCACCTCCAAAACCGGAGGTTCCGTAGTCGTTGTCAAAGCACAGATCCACGCAGGCGGCCGAGGCAAAGGCGGCGGCGTTAAGGTTACCAAAACCAAAGACGACGCGATCGCGGCCATCGACAAAATTCTCGGTATGCAGCTCATAACGCCGCAAACCGGGGCCGAAGGAAAAAAAGTTCTGAAAGTTTACCTCGAGCAAGGAATCGATATCGCCAAGGAATACTACCTCAGCATTCTTCTCGATCGCTCCATCCGGAAAACCATCATTATGGCTTCCACGGAAGGCGGAATGGAAATCGAGGAAGTCGCCGAAACTCATCCGGAAAAGATCCTAAAAATCGCGATCGATCCGGGTATCGGTCTGCAAGTAAACCAAGCGAGACAACTCGCGTTTTCTCTCGGGCTTCCCGCAGAATCCCATAAGTCGTTTCAAAGTCTTCTCTTTGCGATCTACGAGGCGTATATCAAAGAAGACGCATCCCTTTTGGAAATCAATCCTCTGATTCTTACCAAACAAAACGAAATCATCGCCGGCGATTGTAAGATCGATCTCGACGAAAACGCTCTCTACCGTCACGCGGACAACGCCGCGTTCCGAGACATCACCGAGGAGGATCCGCTCGAAGTTCAGGCTTCCGAGTTCAACCTCAACTACGTGAAGTTAGACGGAAACATCGGTTGTATGGTAAACGGAGCCGGACTCGCGATGGCGACGATGGACATCGTAAAACTCGCCGGAGCCGAACCCGCAAACTTCCTCGATGTCGGAGGTGGGGCGAACAAAACCACCGTAACAAACGGATTCAAGATCATTCTCGGTGATCCGAACGTAAAAGGAATTTTCGTAAACATCTTCGGAGGAATCGTTCGTTGCGACATGGTCGCCGAAGGAATCATCGAAGCGGCCAAAGCGGTGGATCTGAAAGTTCCTCTCGTGGTTCGTTTACAAGGAACCAATTCGGAACTGGGAAGAGAAGTCCTCAACAAAAGCGGACTGAAGATTACCGGAGTGGACGATCTCCGCGAAGCGGCAAACACCATTGCCAAACTCATCAAATAAGAGAGAACATACATGGCAGTATTAGTAGACGAAAACACAAAAGTCGTAGTACAAGGAATCACCGGAAAGGAAGGTTCCTTCCACGCGACTCAAATGCTGGCTTACGGAACCAAAGTGGTCGCCGGAGTCACTCCCGGAAAAGGCGGAAGCAAATGGGAAGATAAGGTTCCCGTTTTCAACACGATCCAGGATTCGATCAAAAACGAAGGCGTCAACGCGGCGGTGATTTTTGTTCCGCCCGCGTTCGCGGCCGATGCGATCCTGGAAGGAATTCTCGCGGAACTCCCGCTCGTGATTTGTATCACCGAAGGAATCCCGACCCACGATATGCTGAAAGTGTACAGCGTATTACGAAATTCTAAAACAAGACTTGTGGGACCGAACTGCCCCGGAGTCATCACTCCGCGTGCGAAACAAAAACTCGGAATCATGCCGGGTTTCATCCACAGTCCGGGATCGGTGGGAATCGTGTCCCGTTCCGGAACCCTGACGTATGAGTCGGTGGCTCAGATCACAAAACAAGGATTAGGTCAATCCACTTGTATCGGAATCGGAGGAGATCCCGTTCCCGGTATGAACCACACCGAAGCGATCAGATTGTTAAACGAAGACCCCGAAACCAAAGGGATCGTGATGATCGGAGAAATCGGCGGAACTTCGGAAGAAGAAGCCGCGGAATACATCAAAAATCACGTCAAAAAACCCGTGGTAGGTTTCATCGCGGGTCAAACCGCGCCTCCAGGTAAACGGATGGGACACGCGGGAGCCATCATCAGCGGTGGACTCGGAACAGCGGCTTCTAAAATGAAAGCGATGCAGGAAGCGGGCATTCAGGTCTGCCAATCCATCGCGGAAGTCGGAGAAAAAATGAAGAAGGCTCTGGGATAACCGGAGCCTTACCAAAGACGGTTCAAACTCGAAGAAGGAGAACGGAATGAACATTCAAAGTAAAAATTCTAAACCTAGGATTCTCAAACGGATCGGATTCGTTTTGAGTAGTTTCGTCCTCCTTTCGGGTATTTCCCTTTTCGCCGAGGGAACGACGCTCAAGTTGACGACCGAAGAAACCGTCAAACGCGCGTTAGAGAGCAATTACAGTTTGCAGAATCTTCGTTACGAACTCGCAAAGTCCGATACGAACTTTCTGAAAAACGATTCCAAGTATTCTTGGAGACTTGTGGCCGACGGAAAATCGAGCCAGAACATCCTGCCGTTCAACCAGGCGAACCTCCTTTCGGGAACCAAGATCTCGGACGATACGATCAAGGGTGGTATCGAAAAGGTTCTTCAAACGACCGGAACGTATTTCAAAGTGGAAGCCGGAACGAGAAGATTCGACTCGAACGCTTTCGAAAATGCGGCGACCACGCCCGCTGGTTTTAATTCTTTGGGAATCCCTCCCCTCTATACCGGATTCGTAAGAGCGACCATCAGCCAGGATTTATTGAAAAACGCGTTCGGATACAAGGGAAGAAACGAAGTCAAAATTCTCGAGTCCCAAGCCGAAATGGCGAAAAACCAAGTCTCTCAACAGATCTCCGGAGTGATCGTGGATTCTTTGGTCGATTTTTGGGATTATTCCATCAAAACCCAAGCCGTAAAAACCTACAAACAACTCGTGGAAAACACGAAGAATATCCGCAACTTAACGGTACGCAAACAAGGCCTCGGACTTTCGGAAAGTTTCGAAGTCAATCAGTGGAACGCACTTCTGGCCCAAGCCGAAAACCAGTTAGAAACCGCTCAGGTTCAAAAGGAAGAATCTAAACGAAAACTGGTGCGTTCCCTGAAAATCCCGGAAGGAACTTCCCTTTCGGAAGAAACCAATCTTTTGGAAGAACTGACGGAGAAACCGGACTATACAAAAGATTTAGAATATGCTTATAAACACCGAGCGGATTTTTTAAACGCTCTCAAACAAAAGGAAATCGCAGAAGCCGCGTTGAAAAACGCGAACAACGACCGCCTTCCGACTCTGACCATATCGGGAACCGGAGCGAGCCAATCGCAGAACATCATTTCTCCTCAGGAAAACTACACCGATTCCAACAACGGAATCACGACTGCGAAATACAAAGAATGGACCGGACAACTCAATTTCGTATATCCGATCGCAGACAAAGGAATTTATGCTGGAGTAAGGGACGCCAATATCAGCATGCGCCAAGCCACCTTAAAGGAAGAGGATTTGAAAAACGAAGTCCGCGACGACGTGAAAACGCGGATCGAAGCCTTGGAAGCGAGTTATAAAATCTATAAGAACAATATCACGAGCGAACGGGAAACAGAAAACTACTACAACGGAATCTTAAGAAGTTTCCGCCAAGGAAGAGCCGACGCCGTTTCCGTAAAGAACGCTCTCGATACGCACGTTCAAGATCAGCTCCGACTCACGCAAGCCAAAGTAAATTTTAACATCGATCTATTGCGTTATTATCTTGCTAAAAACGCGCTTCTCGAACGCTTTCAAGTGGATCGAGATAAGTTGTTGCCGAACCTGGATTGACCAAACGGAGGGCGGGCGCGATTGAGAAAGAATTTTTTTGTCGTCCTCGGCGCCTTCTTTTTTTCCGTTCTGCTCGGCGTATTACTTTGGAAGTTTTTCACACGCAAAACCGATTCGGTTTATAAAAACTTCTCCAAAGGGAATTGGGAAGACGTAGTCTTAGAGGTTCTCAAAAAAAAAGATCCGGATCTCGAGGACTATTCGTACGCTTCCCTCTCTTTGGCGGAATTCAATTCGTATCTGCTCGGCGTATCCGCCGAAAAGAGGGAAAAGACGGCGCAAAAATTTTCGGAAAAATCGGGGCTTACGTTTTCCAAACGTGCGGTTTCCGGAAGAACGATTTACACATTCGAAGACCGTTTTTTTTCCTTTCTCCCGGACGGATCATTTTTAAAAACGAGGGCGCTTTGTAAAAAACTGACCCTCGGCTCCGAATACGAAACCGCCGATGTGCTTTCCCGATATCTCACCAAATTGCTCGGATCCAATCCGCTACCCTTATACAAGGAATACAATCAGGCGATTCTCAAATCCTTGGCGGCAGGATCCGCGAAGGAACTCGACGACAACGGAAGAAACAAACTCGCGCGTTTGCTCGAATATTTTTCGGGACGCGAAGACTCACCGTTTAACGCGAGTAAGGCGATCGTAGAAGGCAAAAATCTCAACGTAAGAACCGGACCCGGAACGGAAAATCCGATCGCCTTTCAATTTAAGGGAGGAGAAACGGTTTTCGTACTCGATCGGGATTCGCGCACGGAAACCATCGCGGGAAAACGAGGAAACTGGAACCAGGTTTTCGATCTCAAAAACGGAGCCGTAGGTTGGATTTTTTCCGGGTTTCTCAAAAACGCGGCACCGGACGTATCGATCGCGGAAACAATGGAGGAATCCTTCCGAGCGCTCGATCGAGCCCCCGTATGGGATTTTGAAACTTGGAACGAAAACGAGGTTCCGTCCGGATTCCAAGGGGAATATCACCGCACGGAAAAGATCGCACTCGACGGGGACTTCGGAATCGTACTCCATTCCTCCCAAAACAAATACGATCTTATGTGCAGAACGATCGAAGAACCGTTTCGCGATCTCGAATTTTACGTGGCTTATCTTGGGGGAAAAACCGCGCTTCCCGTCTTCACCTTGTTTGCCGGTTCGCCGGGAGACTTACAAAAGGCGTTCGAGATAGAAATGGACTCGGAAAGCATTTCCATAAACCGGAATCGATATATCACGGGTGATAATTTTTCGAAGAAAAAATTCCGACTCAATCTTCAAAACGCTGAAAACGGACTCAACGCCGCGTTGGTTCTTGCGGAAAAAAAAGTCCTTTCCGGAATCGATCCTCTCGAACGGATCCAAACGGACGGAGGAATACGATGGAGGCTTTGTCTTTCCACGCCTAGGGAACGCGCGGATTCGGGAGACACATCCAATCTCGGAATTTTTCAGTTCAAATTCATTCCATAGGAAATCATAAATTAGAATATTCTAATAAAATGAGGGAATATGCCTACTTACGACTATAAATGTAAAGCCTGCGGACAAACATTCGAACGATTCCATTCCATGAAGGACGATCCGGTCAGTGATTGTCCCCTCTGCGGAAAAAAAGGGGAAGTGGAAAGGATGATTTCCAACGGTTCGGGAATCATCTTCAAAGGAACCGGTTTCTACGTGACCGATTACAAAAAAAGCGGTTCGGGCTCCGGAGAATCCTCGGGTTCCGCGACCTCCCCTTCCTCTTCGGATTAATCGTTTGGGAAGACTGGGAATCCTTGCCGGTGCGGGAGAACTTCCGCACATCGGAATGAAAGAAGCCCTCGCCGCCGGAGAGGATCCTCTTTTTTTATCCATTATAGAATCCGAATTCAACGTGGGAGAATACGCGGATCGTAATCTTCCGATCCATATCGTAAAGATAGGGGCCCTTCTCAAAGTTTGCAAACGGCACAACATCGATCGCCTTCTTTTGCTCGGAAAGGTTAAAAAGGAAATCATATTCAAAAATTTGAAATTTGATCTCAAGGCGCTCAGCCTTTTGGCTCGAATGATCAATAGGCACGATTACTCGATATTTAAAACCGTCTCGGAAGAATTCGCTAAGGAAAAAATAACGATCATATCGCAGAAAACGTATCTCCAATCCCTATTTCTTCCGGAAGGAAAATATACGAAAAAGTCGCTTAACAAAAAAGAGTTAGAGGACGCGGAATTCGGAATGGAATACGCGCAGAAAATCGCAGGACTTGATATAGGTCAAACCGTGGTCGTTCTCGACAAATCCGTGTTAGCCGTAGAGGCCGTCGAGGGGACCGATCTCGCGATCAGACGCGGCGGATCGTATGCGAAAAAGGGAAAGGCGACCGTATGTAAAAGTTCCAAGTTGAATCAGGATCATAGGTTCGACCTTCCTACCGTGGGAGTGGAAACGCTGCGGTCCATGTACGAAAACAACTGTGGAACGTTGGCTTTGCGGACCGGAGAAACGATCATAGTCCACCCCGAAGAATTTATTAACCTTGCAGAAAAACTGAAAATCAACATCCTAAGTATCGGCGATGGCAAACTTGCGAAAATCAACTCAACATATCAAAAAAAACGCTAATATTCCGCAGCTTGTGAAACGGGAAAGCGGAACTACCAAAAAGGATGATCCGAAAATTCTAATGCTCGCCGGAGAACATTCGGGAGATTTATTGGGCGGCGAGTTGTTGCGCGAGCTCAAAAAAAACTTTCCCGAGCTCGAGACTTTCGGAGTCGGCGGAGAAAGAATGATCGAGGAAGGATTCGAATCCATTGAATCCATGGAGGAACTTTCGATCATAGGATTTTCCGCAATCCTATTCAAGTACCGTTTTCTGAAAAAACTCATCGGTCGAATATTAAACGAAGCGGTGAGCCGTAATTGTACACACGCGATCCTCATAGACTATCCCGGTTTTAATCTTCGCCTCGCAAAGGAATTGAAAAAACTCGGAATCGTCGTGATTTTTTACGTTTCTCCGCAACTCTGGGCTTGGAAGTTCAATAGGATTTATACGATCAGAGACAATGTGGATCTTATGCTCGTGCTTTTTCCGTTCGAAAAGGAAATCTATGATCGTTACGGAGTAGCGTGTGAATTCGTCGGACATCCTCTCGCAGTGCGTCTTAGGGAAAAACTTCGCAAGGAGGCTCCCATAGAGGAAAGTGGAGAAAAAATCCACTACCACACAACCGTCACCTTGATGCCGGGCTCCCGAAGCGGCGAGATAAGAAGATTGTTAAACGACATGCTCGAATCGGCGGGAAAAATCGACGAACACTACGAAATCGAAAAAAAGAAAGTCCGTTTTCTGCTCCCGAATATAAACCAAAAAGAGGAGTTGTATATTCTGGAAAGGATCGAAAACGTCAGGACGAAATACCCGAATCTTAAAATCGAATATCTTTTCGATCGTTCTCTACGTGCGATAGAATCGGCCGATCTCGTGTTAGTGGCTTCGGGAACCGCGACGCTGGAAGTCGCTTATTTCGAAAAACCCATGATCATATTGTATAAGGTAAGCATGTTGACTTACGTAATCGGTTCTCTCTTTATCCGGACGGCTAACATAGGTTTGGTGAATATCCTTTCCGGAAAGGAAATCTGCAGGGAAATCGTTCAAGCGGAATGTACACCTGCGCATATCGTCGAAGAAGCGTTGTCCCTTCTCGAAAACAAAAAATATCGGAATAAAACCGTCGAGGATATCCGAAAAGTAAAGGAATCCCTGGGTAGCGAAAATTCCTCCAGACACGCCGCGAGAGAAATCGTGAAACTGATCAAAATCGGTCCGAAAAAATGAACCGACCAAGTCCAAACAGTATATTCGCGGATACGATTGCGTATATTCTAAACTACTAAACTACCCCACCCGCCGGCTTCGGGACGTTCCGATCATCTGCAAAGAGATGTACATTCGTTTTTCATGGACAGACAGGAAAGAAGGGCGAACTGACTCAAAGCGCGTCCGTTCTGTGCGTTGGCATTGTTCGGATCCATGCCGAAATATATCGAATACGTTGAATCGACCGTAGCCGCGCAACGCAGATAAAGGATATCCGGATAACTCACCCTCAACTGAAGGAAATTAGCGGAAAGAATCCCCGCGGAAGAAAGAACGGGACCTGGAACGTCTGTATTGTTTGTGTCGTCGTCTCCGCCGCGAAAAAGTTCGCACAGGGCGGAACCGCTTAGTTTTTTAACGGGAAGAACAAACGTTTCGTTCGAATAGATAGAAATTTTATAAATGTCCACGTCGGCGGCCGGAGAAATGTTACCGTTCAACTGAACGGGTTTCACCTCCGGATAATCGAGCAACTCTCGGTTAAAAAACGTATCGTTGTTAAACGACTCCTCGTCTACGATATCGGGAGTTTGATTGAGCGGTGAATACAACGTGCTCACGAATAATGTGGAAGAACAACTTTGAAAGGAAGCATTACATCGTCTTCGACATTCGTCGTCGCCGAAATTGGAACAGTAAAGGATCAAAAAGAAAAACGCGGTAGGAAAAACGGATCTGATTCGTTTCACAAAAAAAACCTCGACTTACAGTTTCTACGGCAACCCAGTTCGCCGGAATAACAAAATGCAGCTCCGGTCGCCGCGATACCGTTCCTTTCGTTTTTACGAAGGTCGTCGCTTTCGACGTTAAAAGAATAATTTCCGACGGAAGAGGAAGAACAAACAAAATATAAAACCGAATGGACGCCTAACGTAAAAACCGTCTCCGCAGTCGAGACCGTTCCCAACGATTCAAGCGACGGATCCGGATTCAAATCGTCGTTGAACTGTTCCTGTCCGGCATATACTACACAGAAGTTCGTTTCGGAAGCAGAAACGATTGAATAGCGAGTTTCGTTCGAACCCCCTCTTAGATAGAACTTGTAAACGTCGGTTTCATTCGGAGCGGATATCGAACCGCTCAACCGGATGTTCGCCCCGAAAAAGGAAGAATAGCCGGTAAGAATCTGCGCGCTCGCAAACGTATTATGGATTCCTAAAGTATTCTCCGTTACGTTCTGGACCGTCGTCCTTTCCGAAAATTCCCCGGAAAAAATATAAGCGGCAGACACGCAGGCGTCTCGATCTTTTTCGCATTCCGAACGGCACCGGTCGTAATGTGTATCAACTCCGTTACAATAAAAACAGAAAAGACAGAAAATCGAAGGGATTCTGTATACGAATTTCATTTTATACGAAACCGGGACGATCCGCCATAGAACGAAATTCGGCGAATCGCTTCCAAGTTCGAGTAGTTAGTCGCAGAACGGTCTTAAAATTCTAAATCCTCGAAAAGATCGGGACCGGATGAATTCAAACTGTTTTCCTTCTTCTTATTTCCGCCGTTTCCGGTGTATTTGATCTTACAGTTCTTTTTGCAGCTGGACTCGTTACTGAAACAAAGAAAGGTCCCTAAAACGGGAATATAATTGGATCCGAACGGCAATTCCGAACTTCTCAATTGAAACGAATAATTCGTGACGGCGGGAGAAGTACAACGAACGTAAAGAACACGATTGGCACTCGCACTCTGAAAATTCAGATCCTGAGCGGTAAGAGTTCCTAAGGAAGTCAAAGATGGATCCGGATTCGCATCTCCGTTGAATTGTTCGACCCCGACGTATGTGTCGCAGGTCGCCGTTCCGGAAAGCGATTTTGCGGAGAACGTGATACCGGAAATCGACATTATCCCAAGACGATAGATATCGATTTCGTTCGCCGCCGAAACGGAACCAGTCACTACGATTCCTCTCGTCGAATTAAACGGATAAGAAATAATCGATTGCGCTTCCAGAAACGTAGAGTGCGGATCGATTTCTTCGGAGACGTTCGCGTAGTTTGTGGTCAATACGGAACTCGCATAACTCCCCACCGTAGAAAACGTAATGGACGAAAAACAGGATTTAAGATTGTCATCACATTTGGAAATACAAACATCATAACTGGTAAATCCACCTTTACAGGCAAAGGCGAACGCGATGAACGCGGCGACAAAGATTCGATTCAAATATTTCATAATTGCGACAAAGATATAAATCGATCCCTGCGTGTAAAGGGAAAAGTCTGAGTTTTGCCGATGATAGATTCCGGTTCTTTTTAGGAGAGGACTCTTCTTCTATCGTATACAACTTTTCCGGCAATACACTTCTTCACTACGGACTCGTGTTTCCCTTGTGTATCGAATTTCCTTATGTATCGAATTCCCCCTTCGCCCCTACGTTTCATTCGAGAAAAAACTTCGCTCCGTTCGTTTTCCCAAGTTCCATAAACGTTATGCTTCATTGCGTTATTGATTTATAATATAAGAAGAAGTCTTGTCGATTCGTGGTAATATCCTTCGTGTTGGATTGTTGAATGAATCTCAGAAAAAGACAGATAAAAATCACGTTCCTCCCCTTCCGCTTCCTTACCGGTTTGCTCCTCGTCTTTGCGGGGTGGGGTTGTCTGCTGGATCGAAATTCCTCGCTCCCCGGTTTTTCCTTTTACATTCCTACGTATCTTTCTTTGAGCCCTTCTTCGTCCCTTTCTCCGTCCGCGCTTGCGATCAACGGAGGAAAAAGCCTTCGGGGCGGAATCGTATTCCCCGAAATCATATCCGATCCTATTTTTTCCAGAGGATTTAATCTCAGGCTTGCGATCGGTACGGAACATTCAGGATCCGTGTTATACGCTTGTATCGATCTTCCTTCTTGTATCTCCTCCAGCTCGTTCTTTCAACGTTCCTTAGGCGAAATAACCGCTGCAGAGACCGAGCTGAATTTTTTCTTTCCCGTGGAAACGTATCCGTCGGAAGGAACTCATACCTTATATATTTCGATCGTGAAGGATTCAAGAATCACGAAACAGATTTCCAATCCTTTGGTTTTCGATTCAACTCCTCCGACTCTATCTCCGTCTTTGGGGGCGGGAATTTATACGAGTACGGGAACACTTTCCTTTAACTGTACGGATGCGCTTTCCGGCTGCGATTCGATCGTGTTCACATCCACGTCAACGGATCCGTCTGTAGCTTTTTCTGCGAACTTCGATCCCTTTTCCGTACTGAACGGAAACGTCTATTCTTCTTCCATACCGATCTCCTCCGGAATAACCACCATACGCGCGTTAGCCGTCGATAGATCCGGAAACGTGTCGAACGTCGAAGAATGGGGATACGAGGTAAATCTAACCGGGCCGATCCTGCCTGCGGCCGATCTGACCGAAGTACAGGATTCTCCGGTAAACTCGTCCGGCTCCGCGACTCTCGTTTGGGAAGCGAACGTCGGCGGAACGTTTCAAATCGCCGACGACTCGCAGGATTGTAGTACGCTTACGGCCCCCGAAGTTCTACTTTCAGGAACCGCCGCATCGGGAACCCAAAACACATCGATCGCTCATTCGATTCTTACGGAAGGAGATAACTCGTTGAAGTTGTGTTTTAAGGATGCGCTCAATCAATACGACTCGTTTTTATTTTCGGTTACCAAGGATACGACCAGACCAACGGTCGTCTCCTCTTCACCTTCCGCAGGAGCGATCAACGCCGATATCACGAACGAACATTTGTTGTTGACTTTCGACGAGGCGATGGCCGCAAATACCGCGGTTCAAGTCAGAGCTTTTTTAACGTATGGTCCCGTCGGCACCGAAACCACCGTAGAACTTTCCTTACCTGCTGGCGCAAGAAGTTGGGGTTCGACCACTTTGCTGGACGTCGATTTGGACGTTGCACTTCCCGCAGTTTCCAAAGTGTTGTTAAGAATAAGGGCTTCGGATCTTACCGACTTGGCCGGTAACTCTCTTGCGGGAGACGCAGAAGGATATTATAATATTCTGTTTCAGACCGGACCGTCCAACGCGATCCACGACGTCATCGATTCCAATCAGCCCGTTTGCGCCGATGCTTTGGGAAATACGATCGTTTGCACCGGAACGGGTCAGGATGGCGCCTTTACGAACACTCCCGCGCAACAGATTCTCGTCGGCCCCTTGTTTACCCCTGGATATGCCGCAGATCCGATTACCGTGGACCAGACCTCCGGCCTGACTTGGAAGACCTGCGCTCAGGGAATGAATTGGGACGGAACAGGTTGTACGGGCGCTTACACTACGCTTACCTGGCCTGAAGCGGTTTCACAATGCTTTTTGTTAAACGAAGAAAACGCTAACGCGGGTTATGCGGGAATAAAAGGATGGAGGCTGGCCGAAATGGGGGATTTTATTTCCCTCACCACACTTTCTTCCAACACGACCGCATATTTGATTCTA
Organism: Leptospira gomenensis; assembly: GCF_004770155.1. Classification (GTDB taxonomy): domain Bacteria; phylum Spirochaetota; class Leptospiria; order Leptospirales; family Leptospiraceae; genus Leptospira; species Leptospira gomenensis. The sequence continues at coordinate 19,256 of NZ_RQFA01000061.1, forward strand.
CCCGCGGCCAATTTTCCCAACTTTCCGAGCGATAACGCCAACGGACAGCGGTTTTGGAGCGCTTCGACCAATTTGAATTCCGCTTACGACACATCTTTCGCGTGGGGAATTTCGGCGTCCGGAGGGGCGAGCGTCGTCACGAGCAAAGGATTCGTTTTCGACGGCGTCACTCCGTTTCTCGCGGTTTGTGTCTCCGGAAATCCCAACTAAGGAGTATCTCGATGAAAAGCGTTTTTTATCTGTTTATTTCGATCTTCTTTCTGGTCAAACCGGCGGCCGGATATTCGGGACCGTTTCAGGACAACGGAAACAATACGATTTCCGATACAAGGAGCGGATTAATTTGGCAAAAATGTATCGCAGGCCTTACCGCGGCGGATTGCAGCGGAGGAGCGGCCCTCAGCATGAACTGGACAAACGCATTAAATTATTGTAATGCTCTAATGCTCAACGGAGTAGCCGGATGGAGACTTCCTTCCATTAAGGAATTATTATCCACGGTGAACTATAATTCCACGGACTACACCCTACCGAACGCATATTTTCCTTCGCCTGGAAACCCCATCATCCAATTCATGTGGAGTTCGACCGGAAGCGCCGCGAATACGAGTAGAAACAACGCATACGCGTTGCGCTACAACGGAGAATTCAGCCTGAGGACAAAAAGCACGGCGTTCCACATCCGATGTGTAAGGAACGAGTAAGGCGAAAACGATTCGTTTCAGAATGGAAAAACAGGATCAAAAATAAAGTTTAAACGTTACATTCGATTTTTATGAAATACTACTTAGATTGATTTTCTCGGAAAAATTATAGACGAACTTCGAAAACGGAAACGCGACACGAACGAAAAACGAATCTCCGTTTACTATCGGAAAAGTTTTTCTCTTCAAACGAAGGAAGGTTCGGAAGTTTTCAACGAGATTCGTAGGGGATTCTTTTTAATACTACGAGGTCGTCTCCCCAGAGTCCCTGCCAGGTGTTTTGTTTCAATTCACGGAATAAAAAATAGCCGCTCGGAGTTTCTTCGCCCCTTCTACGAAGTTGTAAACCGTCCCGATCCGTACGTAAATACAACTTCGTCTCCGCGTCTTCGCGCAACAAAACCGCCTCGTTTTCGCTGATAAAACGAATCTGGATCGTCGGCTCGATCGGAGAGACCCGCCACGTACCGATCAAATCTACTTTCAAATTTTCGAATGTACCTTCGGAAGGTCTTCTTTCGCCCGCGAAATAGTAATAGATTCCGATACAAAGAATTACGGTAAGAGCTGCCCCCAACCCGGCGAGAATCACCTGTCTCCTGTCGATTCCAGTTTGCATTCTCCTGCCTCCTCCCTAAACTTCCGGTTTACGTAAGCGTCGTTGAGTTTTCCGTTGGCGCTGATCCGGATTCGGTTCGGCTCCACCGCTCCGTATCCGGTGAGATCCGCGCTTTCGTTTTTCCAAAATATATTACGATAGTATGATAAAGTGGGAAGAATATTGTGCTCATAACCGAAATCGAACGGCTCCCTCAGGTTTAAGGGAAACGAACGTTTGTCCTGAAATTTGGAACGATTGTAACTTACGTTGTTGAGCACGTTCAACGAGTTGTGAAGCGCCAAAAAATCGTCCCCGAAAAGACGGATCGTAACGTCGGACGTCACAGTTTCCGGAACGATCCAGGCTCCGCAGAATCCGTTGATCGGCTCCTCCCAGGGAAGTTCCGTCGCTTTTAGACGCAGATCCATGTAGGGGTTGTCCTGACCGAACGTGAAATTGGCGAACGCTTCCACGAATTGTGTTTCTTCCCGATATCCCTTGAGATCCAACCTCGAAAAAAAAGGAACGACCTTCCCCTCTAACGTGGCCTTTCCCAGATCCCTCTCCTTAAAGCGGAAGGACTTCAACTTCCAACGTATGTTAGCCGTGAAAAACTCCATTAGATATTTGTAAAATGGAGTTCTGGTCCAGCGAATTTCGGGGATCAGTTTTTCCTGACGAGTGCGGATGTCGTTGCGGATATAGTTCTTCCAGGAATGATAGATAGGAAGAAAATCCTTCACCGAAATTCGATCCAGTTCCAAGTCCCATTTCCAGTCGTTGTACCAGGGATAAAAAAAGGCTCCGTTTGCCCGAGGGGATTTTTTCCATCCTGTTTTACCGGCTATCTTTACGGAAAACGGCTCTTGAAATAAACTCCCCTTTGCACCGAAGGAAAGTTGATTTCCGGAGACTATATCCGCGTTGGACTGATCCAAACGCAGGTCGATGTAGGGATCCTTCCAGTGAAAGCCCATCAGACTTAAAGAAACCTCGCTTTTGATCCAATCCCCGTAGTTCCCGGACTCTTCCCATTTTCCTTTAAGGTTCAACTGACCTTCCAAGGTTTCAAGATCTCCCGAAAACTGGAGGACGGAACGTAACGAACGTAGATTTTTCCAATCCACGAACGTTTCCCAGGCCGCGAGTTTTTTAGGACCGACGAAATACGTTAGACGAAATCGATTCTCTTCCTTGGAAAACGTGTGGACCTGTTTTTCCTGGGATTCGTCCAACTCAAGATCCATTTCGTGATCGAAATCCGCATCCTTCAAATCGGGAAGTTTCAGACCGAGAGGAAGGTCTTGCAGGATTCTCCCCGAAACGTTGTCGTAACGGTTTTTGCCTTTTACGGAAATTTTTTTACCTCGGATGAGTATCTTATATTCCCCGGAGATTTTACCCGACTGGAACGCCGTTTTACCGAAAAGGGAGTACAAACCCCTCACCTTTTCGGCCTTAACGTTCTGAAAACGGAATTCGCTTTTCGATTCGTCGGATTGAAAACTCGTTTCGAACGTTCCGTGGATGAACCTGGAATACGGAAGAGGAAACGTGGAATCACTAACCGTTACGACTACGCCTTGCGGCTGTTTGGCGATCAGTATGTCGATTCCCTTCAGCGAATTAAGAACCTCTTCTCCGTCTCGCGAGATCGTGATGGTCGTGTTTGTGAGGCGGATTTCCGGAATATTGATCTTCTGGATATAACCGATCAATTCACCCGAAATCTGATCTTTGAGATCGAGGTTGATGGAGGCGTCCTTGACGGAAATTCCGCGGATAAAGGGTTGTCCCTTCCACAGCCCTCCGAGTTTGAATTGAATCTTATTCGTTTTCAAAAGAATATGATTGAGCGCGAAGTCCTCTTCCGAAGAGATCCTAAAATCCTCGAACACGACCGCGTTCGGAAAATCATACTCAACGACGCCTAACGTGACCGCTCGGCCTAGTTCGCGATTGATGAAGTTTCGGGATAATTCCTTCAGACCTCTCAGATCGAGAAGTCGGGTTCGAACGTAATAACTCGCCGATTCCACGACGATCCAATGGATGGAAAAAATCAGAACGGATGCGATGAGGACGAACCGGATCTTTCTATTTTCGCGGAGAAAGCGGAGAAAAAGCCGCAGATAAACAAGGAAATCCCGGGTTGCAAAAGCGCTGAAACGGTTTCGAACCCGGCTTAGAAGCGTAAAATTCAGAAGCGAAATTATCGGGGAAGAACCTGGGAAAGTTTTTCCTGAATCTCCTTCAGAACCGGGCTTTCCGGAAATTTCTGAAGTCCTTCTTCCAAAACCATCTGACATCGTTTGAATTCCTTGATTCCGAGAAAACTATTGGCTGCGGTTTCGTAGAAAAGGATATCTTTTTCGAAATCCTTTTCCCGGGAAGCGCGTCCCAAAATGCCGAGCGCGAGACCGTATTTTTCCTCTTGATACAGGGCTTTGGCATACATCTTTCTGCGGGTGGTGGACTCGTAGTTTTTATCCACGGTTTCCGATTTTCTAAAATGAACGATTGCGTTTTCGGTGTCGTTGATTCCCAAATAGGCGGTTCCGAGATAATGATCCAAATGTTCTACGGCCTTTCCTTCTTTAGAACTTTGAAGCTCTTTCAAAACGATCGATGCTTCTTTATAAGATTCTATTTGGAGAAGCAACTTTGCCTTTTCCATCAAAAGAGAAGAACGTTTTTTTTCGTCCGAACCGGACCCGGAAAGTTGTAAGTCTATAACTTGAATTCTTGCGCGAACCGCGGATTCCTGAGCCTGTCCCGCATCTACGGTCTTCGGACCGCTCACACAAGAAGCGAGCAATAAAATCGACACCAGAGCCAGTATTTTTTTATAAAAAGTCATTTCTAGGATCCTGTTTTCAATTTTTCCAGCTCCGCGAAGAAATCTTCCGTCTCCTGCTGTCTGGATTCTTCATTGGAAACCCAGTCCATTGTCTCCGGATCGATTTCGGTTAGGAAACGGGAGACCTGGGTGGCCATTTGCTCCCCAAATTTGCGTCGATTTGCGGCCCCTGTCAAGCATAAATGCTTGCGGGCACGGGTCATTGCCACATAGAGAAGCCTTCGTTCCTCGTCCACGGAGCTTTCTTCCGTGAGAACCCGGGAGTTCGGCAAAATCCCCTCTTCCATCCCTGCGACATAAACGGAATCGAATTCCAATCCTTTCGACTGATGAATGGTGAGAAGTTGTACTCGATTGTCTTCTTTATCCTCTTCGGAAGGTGTCTCGTCTTCCATGAGCAAATTGAGTCGATTGATAAAATCGAAGAGAGTCGGCTTTTCGGGCGAATCATGATTCTCCTCGAAGTAAGCCATCATATTGACGAGCTCGGAAAGATTGAACGAACGCGCCTTGGCCACCTTCTCGTCCTTTTCCTCCAGAAGGATTTCCTTTTCGATTCCTACGTCCTGGATGAATTCCCGAAACGCAAAATACATCTTCGGGGCCGTCGCGAATTTCTTTTTCGTCTTTTCGATTAGATTTACGAAATTATAAATTTCAGACTGAATTTTCTTCTGAAGACCGGGGATAAAATCGGGGGATTCGCAAACTCGAAAGAGGGTTTCGTATAAGGATTCTCCGTTTTGTCCCGCCTTTTCGTGGATGAGGGAAATACTTCCCGGTCCGATGCCCCGTTTCGGATAATTCAATACGCGCAACAAAGAAGCGTCGTCCCTCGTGTTCGCGACGAGTCGGATATACGAGATCATATCGCGCACTTCCTTTCGATCGAAAAAGTTGTAACCGCCCACGAGTTTATACGGAATGGATCGGCTCCTCAGTTCCTCCTCGAACGGTCTCGTTTGAAAGTTCGTGCGGAAGAGGATCGCGATCTGACTTCCAACCCGCGCCTCCTTGATCATTTCCTCCCGGATCGCATCGACCACGTAGGCGGCTTCGTCCTTTTCGTCCATCCGTTCTATATAACGGATCTTCCTTCCTCCTGGAATGGAGGAGAACAATTCCTTCGAACGTCTGGAAAGATTATTTTTGATAAGCGAATTGGCGCCTCGGATGATGATCTGCGTCGATCTGTAATTCTCCAAGAGACGCACAACGTTGGCTTCCGGAAAATCGTTTTCGAATCCGAGAATCAGACTTAGGTCCGAACCCCGGAACGCGTAGATTGATTGGTCGTCGTCTCCGACCACACATAGGTTGCGGTTGTTCCCCATAAGCGCGCGCAAAAAGGAATACTGCGTCTGGTTCGTGTCCTGGAATTCGTCCACCATAAAATACTGATATTTCTTGTGGTATTCTTCCCTTACTTCCGCAAACTCCTTGAGTAGAATTCCAGGAAGTAGAATGAGATCGTCGAAGTCGAGGGAGTTTTGTTCTTTGAGGGAAGTCTGATACGTATCGAACAATAAATTTGCGATCTGATCCGATTCGACGAGCGAGGAATCCATATATTCCCGATACGAAGGACCCGAATTTTTGATCCTCGAAATCTTTCCGAGAACCTCGGATACTTTCGCTTTTTTTAATTCTACTTTATTAGCGATCAGTAATGTGGTTAAAAATCCCTCCTGATCGTTCTGATTCAAAAGCAGAAACGGATGTTTGTATCCCAAAAGTCCGATATGTTTTTTGAGAATGTTCAAACCGAGGGAATGAAACGTGGAAAGTACGATCCCTTTGAGCTTTTGCCTCGGAATCATCTTTCGAACCCGCTCCTCCATTTCCCGAGCGCTTTTATTGGTAAACGAAAGAGCCACGATCTTTCCCGCGGGAACTCCCGCGTTTTCGATGAGATGAGCGATTCGATTGGAAATGACGCGCGTTTTTCCGGAACCTGCTCCGGCGAATATCAAGATCGGTCCGTCCACGTGACGAACCGCTTTTTCCTGTTCAGGATTGAGCTTCATAGAACATGTGACATAATTGGACCGGGAAAAATTCTGTCAATCCTGTACGACCGGAATTCTCTCTTGGAGAAAAAAACGCGTTTCGAAACAATGGAGCTGCGGTATGAAACCCTTTCACCCGGAATCTTACGATCCACTTTCCCAACTCTGGTCCAAACGAAACCGTAAGGACCTGTTTTCCACACCCATCTTCGACCTCGTATCCTGGCATACGGAATCTCCCGACAAACGGGTTTCCCGGGATTTTTTTCATCTAGAATCCAAGGACTGGGTCAACGTGATCGCCCTGACTCCGGAAAACAAAATTCTTCTGATCGATCAATATAGACACGGGATCCACCGTTACAGTTTGGAAATTCCCGGTGGAATCGCGGAAAAAAACACGGTGCTCGAATCGGCGCAAGCGGAACTCGCGGAGGAAACCGGTTACGTTTCCGAAGAATGGGAATACCTCGGTAAGGTTACGGGCAATCCCGCCATCCTCGACAACTGGTCTCATACCTTCGTTGCGAAAAACGTTCGTAAACTTCGGGAACAAGACTTAGACGACAGCGAACAAATCGAAATTTTCGAAACCCCTTTGGAAAACGTTCCGGATCTGATCGATCGTAACATTCTTCACCACGGAATGATGGTCGCGGCTCTGGGAATGTACTTTATCAAACATCCGATCCCAAGATAAACGAATGTCTCAAACACAAAAAAAACACGATCCCTTCCAAGCCCTAAGAGCGGCCGACTACCGCACCTTCCTTCTGGGGAAGTTTATGGTCACCCTATCGATCAGCATCCAGACCACGGTCGTCGGTTGGCAGATGTATCACCTCACCGGACGAAATTTGTACGTCGGTTTCATCGGTCTCGCCGAGGCGATTCCCTCGATCACGATGGCCCTTTTTTCGGGACTCGTCATCGATTCGTTTCCTCGTAAACGGATCGTCTCCTCCGCGCTCGGACTTTTGTCCGTATGTTCGTTTCTTCTTTTATTATTAGTAATTCCTAATATGAGTTGGATCTTAAACGAATTCGGTGTGTCACCCATCTTCGGAGTAGTCTTTCTTTCCGGGATCGCGAGAGGGTTTCTCAACCCGGCCACCGCCGCCTTCCAAACCCAACTCGTGGACAAGGAAACCTTTCCCAACGCGGCGACTTGGAGCGGAATCGCGTGGCAGGTTTCCCTCGTCCTCGGCCCTTTGACGGGAGGACTTCTGATCGTTCTCGGTTTGTATTTCGCGTATTCGGTGGATCTCCTTTTGATGGGCTCCGGCTTTCTTCTGATGCTTCTCGTAAAAAACAAACCCGTTCCCGAAAAACCGGAAGGTTCCGAAACGATCTGGCAAAGCCTGAGTTCCGGTTGGAGGTTCGTATCCACACATCAAATCATCTTAGGAGCGATTTCCCTGGATCTGTTCGCGGTATTGTTCGGAGGCGCCGTCGCACTTCTTCCTTCCTTCACCGAAAAAATTCTGGGACAAAGTCCGGAGGTCTTCGGAATTCTCCGCTCGGCCCAAGGAATCGGAGCCGTACTCTGCGCGCTTTTCATCGCCGCCCGTCCTCCGAAACGGAATTCGGGGTGGATCCTTTTGACCTGCGTATTCGGTTTCGGAATCTGTATCATCCTTTTCGGATTTTCGACGGACTACAGGATCGCATTTCTCTGTTTGGCGGCCGCGGGCGCGTTCGACATGGTGAGCGTAGTCATTCGTCATACCATAGTGCAGATGCACACCCCGGATCACATGAGAGGAAGGGTTTCCGCGGTGAATCATATCTTCATCGGTTCTTCGAACGAAATCGGTGAATTCGAATCCGGCGTGACGGCCGAATGGTTAGGAATCAGAAGATCGATCGTCGCCGGAGGTGCGTTGACTCTTATCACCGTAGCGTTTGTGGGCGCGATCGCTCCTCGCTTGCGCAAAATGGAACTAAAGGATATCCTGTAATTCCTCGACGATCGAAACCATGACTGGAGAAAATAGAATGGACGCTCCCAACGTACTCACGCAGATCGAAGCCCTCGAACGGGCCGGACTGGTCAATCAGGTCAGTTATTCGATTCATCTCGAATTGAACGCCGGTTCCTCCGCGTATCGGGGAGAAACAAAGATCCTTTTTTTTTATACCGGAAAAGGCAAAGCGAAACTAAAGATCGATTTCGTGACGAAGAAGATCGAAGTGTTTTTGTTAAACGGAAAGGAATTTTCCGATTACGTAAAAACCGATTCCAGTCTCGATCTTCCCGGAGAATCCCTACAACCCGGTAAAAACGAAATCCGAATCCGATACGTCAACGACTACAATCACAGCGGTTCGGGATTCCACCAGTTCAAGGATCCTTCCGACGGATCGGAATACCTTCATACGGATTTCGAACCGTTCGAAGCGCACCGCCTGTTTCCCTGTTTCGACCAACCGGATCTGAAGGCTACGTACGAATTGTCCTTGTCCGGTCCCAAGGAATGGAAATACGTCCACAACACGTTAGCCGTAACCGAAAAGACCGAGGACGATAAGGTCGCGATCAAATTCCAGAAAACGGCGCTTTTCTCGACGTATCTTTTCGCGTTGATCGCCGGGCCGTACGAGGTCTGGGAGAACAGACACAAGGAAATTCCCCTTCGGATCCTTTGCAGAAAATCACTCGCCAAGTTTATGGACGCGGACAATATTTTCGCGATCACGAAGGAATCCTTTTCCTTTTTGGAATCCTATTTCGGCGTTCCGTATCCGTACGGAAAATACGACCAGATTTTCGTTCCGGAATTCAACATGGGAGCGATGGAGAACGTGGGAGCCGTCACGTTTTCGGAACATTATATCTTCCGCAGTCCTCGGATCTATTCGGAATATCTGGGAAGGGCGAACACGATCTATCACGAGATGGTGCATATGTGGTTCGGAAATTTGGTCACTATGAAATGGTGGAACGATCTCTGGCTCAACGAAAGTTTCGCGGATTATCTTTCCTATTACGCGATGTCTCAGGGCAAACTGTTTCCGGACGCGCTCGAACACTTTTACGTCCGCGAAGAATGGGCCTATCGCGAAGACCAACTTTCCACGACCCATCCTATCGCGGGAAGCGCCGAAAACACGTTAGACGCCATCAGCAACTTCGACGGGATCTCCTATTCCAAAGGAGCCTCCGTGTTACGTCAGCTTATGTATTATATCGGAGAGGATTCCTTCCGCAACGCGATGCGGAAATACTTTCAAAAATACGCGAATTCGAACACCGTGCAGAACGACTTTCTGGATACGATGTCCGAAACCTCCGGCATCGACATACGCGGCTGGAGCAAGGAATGGCTTGATACGACCGGGGTCAACACCCTTCTCCCGGAATGGAAGGAGGATCACTTATTGATCCGTCAACTTCCCTCGGAAAAAAACGGATTGTACCGGACGCACGCTTTGGAAGTGACGATCTTTTCATTGTCCGGAAATTCCTTTTCTCCCGTTTGGAAGGATCGTGTCGTCGTAAAAGGAAAGGAAACCTTACTTCCTTACAAACGCAAATCCGGAGGGGAAGAGATAGTCGTGCTCAACACCAACGATCACGCGTACGCCAAAACCTATCTTCCTTCGGATTCGATCCGGATTCTAAAAACTTCCTTAAACAAACTCACGGATCGTTTCGCAAGGAGGATCCTTTGGGGTTCCCTGTGGCAGATGACGCGTGACGCGGAAATTCCGCCCAAAGACTTTTTGGAACTCGTGTTCGCGCAGGGAATTTACGAAGAGGATCTTTCCGTTAGGAGCAGTCATATTCTCACCAAAGCGACATCCATCGCGGCGAGTTATCTCAAAAAAGAGAATCGGTACGAATGGACCGGAAAACTCAACCGACTCGCGAAGGACGGATTGTTGAATCCCTCCACCAAAGAGGAGGAAAAAATAGTCTGGTATCGAATGTTGGAAGGAACTTCGCGAACCGAAGAACAACTAACGTATCTAAAGGATCTTCTGGAAGGAAGGACGGAAATACCGGGATTAAAAATCGATCAAGAAAGACGATGGAGCATACTTACGAGACTTTCCGCGTTCGGTGACAAGGACGTATTACGTCTGATCGAACTCGAACAAAAGAAGGACGATTCCGATCTCGGGGCAAAAAAAGCGTACGGAGCAAAAATCGCGTTCCCGGATCGTACGGCCAAGGAAAACGCTTGGAAGGAATTCACCGATCCGAAAACGGAACGTTCCACGGATACGCTTCGTTACGGAATGCGCGGATTTTATTGGGATCATCAGGAAGAGATTCTGAAGGAATACGAGGAGCGATACTTCAAAGTCGTGATCGACGTTTATAAAAACAGGGATTCCCACTTTTCGTCCGCTTTCGGAAATATCTTATTTCCTGGATTGGAACCGAACTCCGCACTGGTGGAAAAAACGAACCGTTTCTTAAAGGAACGGAAGGACATCCCCCCCTTGTTAAAGAAGGATTTAAAACAACACAGGGACGATTTGGAGCGTACCGTCAAGATACTTTCCAAACAATGAAGTTCGAGATCATTCGGCAAAACGAGATTTCCGTTCTGGAACTCACGTCGGAAAACGAGGAAATCAAATCGGTTCAGGACGCACTCGACCTTTTGGGGGATTGTTGGGGGAACGACGTACGGGCAATACTCGCGTCGGCACGTCATTTTTCTACGGACTTCTTCGACCTAAAAACGCGTCTTGCGGGGGAAATACTACAGAAATACGAGAACTACGGAATCCGCCTTGCGATCGTAGGCGATTTTTCGGGTTATGAAAGTAAAAGTTTGCGGGATTTTATCTACGAGTGCAACCGCGGTAAAAAGATCCGCTTTGCGGAAACCAGATCGGAAGCCCTCGACCACCTAGTTTTATCCTAAACGAGGATCTCCCGAAACCGGTTTTGTTTTTCTTTTCGCTTGTTAACGCGACATTCAAATTTTCTGATACGAACCGATACCGCCTAATCACGAATAGGCGGCTCGACTCTCGTATCTAAAACCTCAGTTTGGTCCCGACGGCCAGTTGAATCGGTCGAAAGAATAGAATCGGATCCTTTGACGATTGTTCTTATCGGTGCAGGCGCAGTTGTTTCCGCCCACAAGAGAACAACCTCCGCAATACCTGCGGTTGGTATCGGGAGCCGGAGTGGTTACGATCCATTTTTTACCGTTGGGATCGGTATAAAAGGAAAATCCTCCCGAATGTCCCGGTTGATAGGTCATCGTATAAGTCGTCAAAGAGTTATCCGGTCCCAACTTGGACTGATTGCCCTTCCAAACGCGTATAACGTTCGGATTCGCCGAAAAAAGGATACACGCCTTGTACCAACCTCCGCCTTTAAAATATACGTCGCAATCCTGAACCCCGTCGCGCCCCGCGCTGTTGATGTTGTTTCCGGTGGTTATATCCAGATAACTTCCGCAACTTCCGTCCGTATAATTGCATTGTCTTTCATAGTATTGATCGTAGGAGTAATACCTGCTTTTGGCTACGAGCGTAGATTGATTCGGATAGGGAATGGATTGTCCCACGAAACCCACGGAATGATCGAAAAATCCCTGATATTCCACCGTGCCCGCTCCGTTAAATCGGTACAACTTGGATTCCATATCGATCCCGTTGCTTGTGAAACCCACGTAAGCCCAGCCGTTGTACAGAAAAATTCCGCTCGGATGATCGTACGAAGAACCGGCGTTAAATCGACGGATCAATCTTCCGTATTTATCGTGAACGAAAAGATAGGCCGTATCGTTACCGTTCGTATCCATACAAGAGGAATAAAAATAATTCCCGTCGAACTTCACTCCTTGGGAATGGCATCCGTACTGACTAGAACCGATAGAAGCGGTTCCTACGTCCTGTAAGAAGTAGTCCACGTTTTCCACGGGATAATCCGCCCCGCCCGCCAAACCCTGAAGGTTCAAACCCTGCGCGTTCGCATAGGAAATCCCGAAAAAAACAGACAATACGACGATCGCAAACGTCGCCGACCAATAACGATAACCCTTCCTCATTCTAAAACCTCCCCACTCAAATCCTATTTTTTATGTATTTTGCGTATCGATACGGCGACCTTTATCCTCTACCGTGATCGCCGCAAATCGTCCAAGAATTATGAAATACTAATATATCTCCGTATGAAAAGATACGGGTTCGATCCAGTGTTGTCCATCCCCTAAGCCGAGTCTGAATCGAACCCGTATAAAACAAGCCCGTCGATCTCATTTCGAAATCGGAGATCAAATTTTCCGGAGAAGAAAATCCGATCCCGAAAGAAATGATCGCAGATGATGCAACAGAATAACGTAATGTGCAAATCTTTTTCGGATTCGTCCCGGAACGCGCAAAACTTACTTATAAAGTGATAAGCGAAAAACAATTCGGCAATAAATTTCCAACCACTGCGGATCGCCGTTCCTCGCGGAAATATCGACGTTTGCCTGTCGTTTTAAATTTATTTCTAAAACTCGTTCGGTAATCCGGAAAAACGAAAGCGGGATTTACGGATTCGTTAAACGATTTCGACAAGCGCCGGGGAAATTCCAAGTTCATCGCGGGAGCGTTTTTTCGTGCGCGTCGGATATCGACTCGTGCGATTCCGAAACAAACCCTACGAGTCTGCGGGAAACAAGTCCCCGTATATCGGAAATAAAGAATAAAAAAAAAGTGGCACGGCTCGTTTCCGAAAACCGTAACAAATAGGAAAAACCAGACGGAGGAAAGTATGAAACAACAGATTAAAGAAGGTTGCCGTATTTACGCTCGAACGTTGGGCTTAGGCCTCGTTTCCTTGATCGTGATATTAGCGACGATCGATTGTAGAACGAACAAAAAGGAATCTAAGGAACTTACCGATCTTTTAACGTGGATGAGCCTCGTAGGAGGTTCGAATCTAAAAACTCGTATCATCGATTCCAACCTTTCGTCGGGAATCGGTGCGTCTAACGCGTCCTCGTTGATAAACCCTCATACCGGCCAATTAGTTTCCAACTCGTTGTTGCAGGGAATTTATTTCGGAGAATTGGAAGTTGTCGCCTACGACTATCGCCCCGGTGAAACCGATCAAATCCATAACGGAATGAGCGGCTTTGTCGGACCGGATTGGAGTTATTGGGTAATCGCTCCCAGCGGCTATACCGCAGGAAGATACAACGTCTTAAAGGTCGGAGATCAGATCAATCCGGATTGGTACCCGCCAATGTATCGACAGAAAATCACTACCGATTTCGAAATCGACGCCTTTGAAATCAATATGGATCGAGTTGGAATCGTTTACGACGACGCGTTTTACGGAATTCACGATTATCCGGCGGGAATCGATGGGGGAACCAGCGAAACGAATATACTTTATAAATATCCCGAATGGAGCAAAATTCCGAAGCACACTTGTATTCCGGAGTTCCCGGGAGTGCCTTCTAGCCCCATAGCGAATACGGCTAACGTGCTTTTCGTCCGCAAAGATATCGTGACGACTCCGGTGGTCGTAACGACGAATTACACTGTGTCGCCGGTCGATGGGAGTTTGATATCTTCCATCAAATATTCGAGCAGAACTTTGACGACGGAGGAAAGCGAATTCCTCCTTTCCCTAGTTCAACAGGGAACCACAAGAAGAAGTTATGACAACTTGCTCGTAATTCCGTACGAAGGACCTTGGAAAATCACGCAGGACGGAGAATCCGACACCGCAAATAAGATCTACTCGGCAAAGGATGCGGAAATTCTCGTCAAGTTTGATTTGAGCAACGCGTTGGATACCAATCCCGCGGAAACGGATCTGAGTGTTCCTAAAATTCGATTTGCCTCGGACGGACAAAACGTTCCTCTCGGATTGAAACTCGAAATCGTTTCAAAATAAGTTTTCTTTCGATCCGGGAGATCGTTTTCAAACGGATCGCGTTTCTTTTTTTCGGAAAGAATCGGAGTAAGCAGAACACGAACTATAAGTTAGGAGGAACAAAATCGGAACACGCGAAGAAAACTGGCGACGGATCGGGATCGAACGCGTAGAAAAAAGAAATCCGGAGATAAAGAAACAGGAGATATAAGAATGAAAACTACAAATAGAAGTGATGGCAAGATTCCTAAAACGTTCCGGCGGTCGTCGGTTTTAAACGGACTGATAACTTCTGCAAAGAACGTATCGATTTTTCTTTTGTTAGCTTCCGCCTTTCTACATTGCGGAAACGACAAAGACAAAGCCTTTTCGGAAAAACTCGGTCTACTCGCGCAATCCGCGACCGCGATCGACTTGTTTCGAACCCAAAATACCCCGCGCCTCAACGTTCTTTTGCGCGATCAAAATACCGCGTCGAACTCACAGATGATTCATTCTTCTTCGAGCACAAGCCCCGCATTGTCGAACGAACTTTTGGAAGGGATTTATTTCGCGGGAATCGACATTCGCGCCTTCGATTTCCTTCCACAATCGTCTAACACAGGTTCGACGAACGAAACCGAGGAGTGGGATTATTGGGAAATCCTTCCCTCCTATCCCTACAGATCTTTGGAATCATCGGATAACGTTCTGCTCAAAGGAAGTTCCGTAAGTCCCAACTGGATTCCGTCCGAACAACACGTTCCGACGCGAGACGTTTTCGAACTCGACGTGATCTCGGTCAACCTGCAAGAATCCGGAATCGTCTACGACAACGCATTTTATTCGCACGCAGAATTCGCGAACGGAGAATATCACACACTCAGAAAACCTTTGTATAAATATCCGCAGTGGTCTGAAATTCCGAATCACAACGTATCGAACCTTTACCCGGTTTTACCTCCGAGAACAGATCCGATCCCCGGAGGAGGAAGTATAACCTACTCTACCGATACTCCGCAAGTCACCGTATTATTCGTACGACGGGACCTACTCTCGTCTCCGGTAAGTCTGGAAGTGAAGTTCAATCATACGATCGGAAACTTCGATTCCATATTCAGAAGCAGCCGCACACTCACGGACCAGGAAGAACGATTGATACTATCCTTGTATCGACAGATGTATCTTCCGAATGCGCGTATTCCCGTTTATCTTTTTCCTTGGGTTGTATTGATTCCGTTCGACGCACCGATAAACGTCAGCGTCAAAGGAGTTACGAACGAGAACACTCAGACCTATTCCTGGAAAGATTTGGACATCTCCGTAAATATGGATCTTTCGAATGCGATCGATACGACACGGAGCGATTTGGGTCTTTTTCAACCTTCCAACGTATATTTCAACGTGGATCAAAACAAGGTCCCCTTTGGTTTGAACTTGAACGTGTCGAAGAAGAATTCCCAAAACGGAAATTAATTTCGAAACAAAAGATCGAAGACCGAAGGATCGTTTCGGTCTTCGATTCACATCCCGCTTCGATCGAAGCGGGATTGGTTCAACGTATGAGTGCGTTTTCCATCGCAGAAGAAGCGTAATACTTCCGCTTCCATTCCTCCAAACGTCCGTCCATAATTCTAAACCAAAGAGGAGGGACGAGAGCGATCAGAATCATCACCTCGTATCCGAAGGGAAGTTGTGGACTTTCCTCGAAGTGACGCAACGCCGAATAACGTCTCCCCGCGTTCGCGTGATGATCGGAATGTCGTTGTAGATGGAACAAAAACGCGTTGCTTACGGCGAAGTTCTGGTTCCAAGAATGAATCGGAAGAACCTTTTCGAATTTTCCCGGTGCGATTTCCTTTCGTTTTAAACCGTAGTGTTCGATGTAGTTCACCAACTCCAAAAGGGAAAATGCGATCCAACTCTGAATAAAAAAGAACGCGGGGATTTCCCAGGAAAATCTTCCGGAATACATCCAAAAACAGAACGTAACCGTAACGATAAAAAACACAGGAAAAACGATCGCTTGAATCGTTTCGTTTTCCAAAGACCAAACCGATTTACCCGCTTTAAGGAGACGTTTTTTTTCCAGCTTCCAAGCGGACACGAAGGAACCGAAAACGGTTCTAGGATAAAAACCGTAAAAGGATTCTCCTTGTCTTGAAGTGGCCGGATCCTCGTGTGTGGAAACGTTCACGTGATGTCCCCGATTGTGTTCGATAAAAAAGTGCATATAACAGACGGTCATAAGGATGAATTTGGAATACCACTGTTCTATCTTTTTGTTTTTGTGACCGAGCTCGTGTGCGACCGTGATTCCGATTCCTCCCGTGTTGATTCCGATCGAAAGAACGAAACCGAACCATTCCCAAACGGACAACGTTCCCGATTGAATGACAAACAAGGCCCAAAGGACGAGGAAAAATTGCACCCAAGCCCACACATAGGTCAAAAAACGGAAATAAAATTCGTTCTGCAGAGCGGGCACTTCCTCTTCGGAAGGATTGGAAGAATCGGAACCGATCGCAACGTCAAGAACGGGTAAAAGACCGAATACGACCGCAAAGGTAAGAAAATTATAAACCCCACCCAGATAATAACCTAACACCGCGAATGCGGGCACCAAAAAACATACGATGAACGAATAACGTTTTCCATTGTTCATACACTTCTCCTCTCCCTCTTTTATTTTCAAATTCACACGATTTATTTTTTGCAGAATCGCCGTCGGTCGTTCCGCCTTCCGCAAACATTTCTCGAAAATCGAAATCGAGCAGACCCGGTCTCGGAAACGTTTTTTTTCGTTTCCGAACAAATCCTCCGATCCGCAAAGTCCCTTCGAAACTCCACGCACCACAATGCCAGCCAGCTTTTCCCGACAAGAATCCGGTAGACGATCCCACAAAGGAGGTGCGGTGGAATGGGAATTCGTAGGTTCAATCGATCCATTCTTTTTCGAACAACAGTTGTTATATATAAAAATAAATCAGGAGGCAAGTATTTTTTTTGAAAAACCGAGCCCGCAACTGCCGCAAAACAGGGCTTATTCCTCTCAAAGTCTTTGCGAACGTCTAAATCAAAACGCCTCGGTGCGGCTTAAATTTTCAAAAATCGATCGTTTTGGATAATTTTCCTATACAACCGCGGCGGATCGAAAACGGTAGAAGTGTATTCCCTAAGGAATGCTCCTGTCGGGTTTCGTTTTGGACCCGAAAAGCGTAAACTCCGCAATTGAAAACCCGGACCCGGTCCGAAACAACGATAGGAAACAGAAGAATGACCGATCAAAATCTTGGGCTCTACGAAACCCTTTCCAAAATCAAACCACTCAAAAGTTACACCGCCAAAATCCTGTTAGTCGCCTTTCTCGGAACGCACGTCCCGCTGATCGCGCTTCTCACCTACTACGTAGTTCAGACCGGTTTCGACGTCCGTATGATCGTTCAAACCCTGGTCGTTGCCCTAATCGCAACGTTAGGCGGAACCGGAGCTACGTTATTCGCGCTTCATAAACTACTGACTCCGATCACCCTTACTTCCCATTGTCTCAAAAAATATCTGAGCGAAAAAGTGCTTCCCAACTTACCCACGAATTATACGGACGAAGCGGGAACTCTGATGGCGGGAACCGCGCTGACGGTCCGTAAACTGGACGAGGTCATAAATTATCTCTCCAACTACGATCCTTTGACAAGTCTTCCCAATCGGGATTACTTCGTGGAAACCATCTATTCTGAAATCAAAAAGATCTCAGGTTCGGAAGGAAGGCTGTTCGTAGTATCGGTGGGAATCCAGAGATGGAAGGAAATCAAAAACACTTTCGGAAACCACGCCTCCGATATTTTTCTTCGGTTTATCGGAAAACGTATCGGCGAACTCGGCAACGACGCGATCGTTTTGGCGAGATCGGGAGAAGGAGAATTTTCGCTCCTCTTCTCCTCCGAAACGGGCAACGACTTTGGTTGCGAAAAAACTGTGATCGATATCTTGGAAGGTTTTAAGGAAGCGCTTCCGATTGCGGGAAACGAACTTTACGTCGGCATCAACGCTGGTATCGCACGTTATCCGGAAGACGGTACCGCATCCGAACAACTTTTATGGAAAGCGGAAGCGGCCTTGAACGGAAGCCTCACCCAGGGAACTCAGTATTCCTTTTTTACTCCGGAACTCAACGACCGTATCAAGGAAAAATTGACCCTGGAAAAGGAATTGAGAGACGCGATCGCGAAGGATCAATTTTCTGTAGTATATCAACCGAAGGTGAATCTTAAAACCGGCGCGTTAGACGGAATGGAAGCGTTGGTCCGATGGAATCATCCTCAATCGGGAATCGTCTCTCCTCTTCAGTTTATTCCCATGGCCGAAGAAACCGGCTTAATCGTAGAATTAGGAGAACTGGTCCTTAGAAAGGCATGCACCGATTTGCAGAATTGGAAACGTAAGGGACTCCCCGGTTTTCGAGTGTCGGTCAATCTTTCCGCGATTCAGTTTAGAAAAAAATTTCTTACCGAATCCGTCCTAAATATATTAGAAGAAACGAATACTCGTCCGGAGGAGCTGGAACTTGAAATCACCGAAAGCGCTTTAGCGGGCGATCCGATTTCAACCTTGGAGGTTTTACATTCCCTACATCAATCGGGTATCACACTTTCCTTGGACGATTTCGGAACGGGGTATTCCTCCCTCAGCTCCTTAAGTCAATATCCTATCCACACTCTCAAAATAGATCAATCCTTCGTAAAAGGATTAAACGAGGATCCCGCAAACGACTCGATCATCAAAACGATCCTTGCCTTAGCGGAAAGTCTCAACTTAAAGACGATCGCGGAAGGAATCGAATCCGAGCGACAAAAGGAAATTTTGGCGCTTGAGGGTTGCGAAAGCGGACAGGGTTATCTTTTTTCCAAACCCCTCCCGATCGAACTTTTGGAGGATTTCGCCCGCAACCTCCGATCCCCCGACAAACTTGCCGTCGATAAACTGACCGTTTTCTGACCTCCTTTTTCGGGCCGATCCTTTGTTGTGGTTGGGATCGTGCCCGTTCGACGTCCGTTCAAAACGGTCGAATCTGCAACCGTTTTGTAATATTCTATTTTTATAATTCTATTATTAATACGACACAGTCGTCTTCCGTATCGTGATTCCCCTTCCCGCACGTGTAAAAAGATGGAATTTTATCCGGAACCGACTTCCAACTTTAACACGTTTGTAACATTCGGGACGATTTTAATCTTGTAACCGTTCCTCGAAATGAGATTGGGTAGCCATCCAGAAAGGAAACCCGTTACAAAATGATTACAAAACAATATTCTATACTCGTTCTGATTCTTTGTTTAACTCCCGCATTCGGCGGCGTTTTCGCGGATACCGTCACGAATACGAAAACCAAAGAGGTGATCGAAAACGTGAAAACTTCCGAAAACGAACAGGGTATCATCGTTGAATACGAGGACGGAACCAAACGCGGCTTTAAAAAGGACGCGGTTTCCGTGGAGAAAAAGGAAGTCAAGTGGACCAAAGACGAAGAACAATCGAAAGAAGAAACCAAGACAGATCGTTACTTCGCGTGGGGAACATTAACCGGACTTCTGATTCTTTTTTTCGCACTACCCTAAGGACAAACTACGGTTACGCTACGATGAAACCCGCTAAGACCATATCCGATCCGAAAACGTTCAACGTTACGGGAATTATATCGGTTTGTAACTCTCGCGTAACCGCGTTCGTTTAATTTTATGCCGACCGTAAAAAGGTTTATTTTCAAGGAGTCATAAGAAATGAAATCGACTTTCCCTAAAAAAGTATCGCTTCTTTTGTTAAGCGTAGCTTTATTACTCTCCTCATTTACCGCATGTAAGGAGGATTCCAAAGACAACACCGCGTTATTCGCCATCGCTCTTTTAGCGGGCGGATCGAATCCGGACGCTGGATCCGGAATCTGCGACGGTACCCTTATCCAAGGCGGGAACACCGTTCTTACCGGAGATATCACTTCCAACCAAACTCTTCCCGCTTTCTCATCCAGCTCGTTGAGCGGAATCGTTAGAGTGAAAGCCGGAGCCACCATCATCTTCGAAAGAGGTGCGGTGGTTTTCGGAACCGCAGGATCCGCGTTGATCATCGAACAGGGTGCCGCCATCGTTACGTTAGGTGACGCGGCCGCTCCGGTTTGTTTTACGTCTTCGAAAACCGCGGGCAATCGGGCTCCAGGAGACTGGGGAGGAATCTTAGTGATCGGCGACGGCGTGGGCACAAGAGCCGCTGCGCAAAACACGGAAGGTGGAACCGGTCTGCAATACAATAGCGGCGCGAACGACAACGGATCTTCCGGAAGTCTGACTCATACCATCATCGAATTCGCCGGTAACGAAGTTTCTGCCGGAGACGAATTGAACGGACTCTCCCTCTACGTGGTCGGTAGCGGTACAACTTTGAACTACGTTCAAGTGCACAGACATCTCGACGACGGAATCGAATCTTGGGGAGGAGCTTGGACCGGTAAATATCTTTTGATGACCGGCGGACAAGACGACGACTTCGATCTCGACGAAGGATACACAGGAAAAGTTCAGTTTCTGATCGCTCAGAAATACCCGACCACTTGCGGAGGAACTCCTTCCACCGATCCTCACGGTTTCGAAATGGACGGTTCACACAGCGGTGGCACCGCTTCGGCGACTGCGAAGCCGGGAACTAACGTAAGACTCTCCAACTTCACTTTGATCGGACACAACGTAACAGCAGGTTACGGCGCGAGATTTAGAGAAGGACTTCAGGGAACGTTTAGCAACGGCGCGATCTACGGTTTTCAAGCCGGCAACATCGACTGTCTTCTGAACGGAGGCGGCGGTCAACCGACCGATCCGACGTTTACGAACGTTTTAGTGGAAGCAGCTAAACCGAACAACGACACCACCGGTGGAGCTTGTAATCCGCCCGCTGACGGTTTGACCGCGGTTCCTGTGACCTCCTTGGGTTCGGGAGATTCGGACGATTGTTCGTTTGCAACTAAGCCGGATTATCAACCCGCCGCAGAGGCCGCGAACGCTGCTGGTTCCGCGCTTACCGCACAAGCAGGAGACACGTTCTTCACCGACAATACCACCTACGGCGGAATGATCGCCGGAGACAACTGGACCTTCGGTTGGACCGTTTATAGAGCTAAGTAAAAAGAATACAGAGAGGGATTCTTCAGATCGGAGAATCCCCGTTTTACGTTTTTATGCCGAAATCAAAGAACACACGAATTGAATCGAACGAAAAAAAACCGAGATACGGATTTCGGAAAATCGATTCCATTACAATAGCAACGAATTATTCTATTCTATTTTTATTATTTATTACGATAACGATCTCGGGTTGCGGGAAAAAGGACAATCGGATCGATTTCGACAACCTACCCGTGGACCCAAAACGGGCCGCGGAAATCGAAAAGGATCGCGCCGTCCTCCGATCCGAACTCAAGGAAAATTATTCCTTAAACGGATCCGCCGATACTCTGGAAGGCGCCATCGAAAACGCACTGACCGAAATCCGCGTCACTCCTCGCAACTCCGAGGACAAAATGAAGTTCTCCTGCAACCCGGACGAAATCCGCAAAATCTATCTGCCCAACAATCTCGACCAAAAGAACATAGTCGCCGAATCGAAGATAGAAGACGCGATGTATCTTCTCCTGGTAAGAAGAATGGCAGGCATAGATAAAATCCGACAAACCCTGAGTGGGACGTCCGGAAAAATCAAAATCGCTCCGATCAAAACACCGCATAACGTGCGGAAGCTGAACAAAATAAACGGATACGTGATCGGAGACGTCCGCTTAGAAACCGGCGGAAAAACCCTGCGAATCGACGAAATCAAATTAGTGATCGAACATAAAAACAAATTCAAAGTATGCACGTACGGAACATGAAACATAAAACAATTAGAATATTCATTTTTCTTTGTATTTTCCTAATCGTCTCTCCCTCATTCGGACAAGCGACAGGAAAACTTAAAGGTAAAATCGTAGATTCCGAATCCGGAGATCCGGTTTTCGGAACCGTAATCATCGTCCGCTCCGTCAAGGCGGCGACGCGAAGCGACTTCGACGGAAAATACGAATTAAATCTTCCTCCCGGCGAACACACGGTCGAATTTCAAATGATCGGTTACGCCACGCAGTTCAAGAAGATATCCGTTTCACCGGGCTCCCAAAATTCTATCAACGTGGTTATGGGTGCGCAGGTGTTGGATACGGTCGAAGTAAAGGGAAGAGGATTGGAAAACTCGGATTCCGCGTTACTCGCTCTTCAAAGAAAAAGCGGCGTGGTCTCGGACGGGATCAGCGAAGAAGCCATTAAAAAAAGTCCCGACTCTTCTGCGGGAGACGTACTACGAAGAGTCACCGGTATCACGCTGGTAGGCGGACGTTTTATCTTCGTTCGCGGTTTGGGAGAAAGATATTCCAACACGATCCTAAACGATTCGTTCATCCCGTCTCCGGAACCGGACAAAAGAATCGTCCCCTTGGATTTATTCCCCGCCGGAGTTATCAAAAATATACGCGTGATTAAATCCGCTTCCGCGGAGGACTCGGCGGAATTTTCCGGAGGGATCGTAAAAATAGAAACGAAGGAATATCCCGATACCCTCCAACTTTCCGTTTCCCTCGGAGTCGGTAAGAACACGCAAGTTATGGGTCACAAATTCAAAACCTTCAATCAAGGGGATATGTACAACGACCTCGGATTGGTTTCCAAAAAGCAGGAACTTCCCGGAATGATCGACGGACTTCCGAAAGTGATTCCTTTTGTGGAAGGAGACCGCTTCGGTGGAATTCCCACGAATCTGATGAAGATCGGAGCCTTGAGTTTCAATCAGCAATGGTCACCGCAGGAACAAGACTCGCCTTTCAACAAATCCTTCAGCATCTCAGCGGGAAATTCCTTTAAGAGCGAAAAATGGGGAAGATTCGGAATTTTAGCGGGAACGACTTACAATAGAAGTTATAACTACCGCGAAGAAACGAACTCTCGTTTTCAAGCAACCAATCCCGTTTCCCTTTATTTAAAGGATTCTAATATTCTACGTCCCTTGAATCAGAACAATCAGAAGATATACAACGAGGAAGTGCTCTGGGGAAATAACATAAATCTTGCATACGAACCGACGATCGGTCAGCAGTTTTTTATCAAGACGCTTTATTCCGCACAATCGGATAAGATCGTCCGGGAAGGAGAAGGCGCCAACTACATCGATAACTTCAACTTCAAATCGGTGAATTTGAGTTACGTAAGCAGGACCATCTTCAACAACACCGTCGGCGGAGAACATGAAATCCGACTTTTCGGTTCCAGACCTCACAAATTGGAATGGAACACGAACTACGCGCTCGCCGAACGCGATGAACCGGACGCTCGCAACCAGGCCTGGTCCCAAGGAGGCAGCGATTTGGGAGCCGGTTTCCGCAGACTGGGAAACAATCCGGACGGAACCAGATATTTTTCTAAAACAGAAGACACGATCCGCAGTCAATCCTTGAAATACGAAATTCCCTTCAACCAATGGGATGGACTTCAGAGTAAACTGAAATTCGGAGTAAACAACCTGGACCGTTTTAAACACTTCGAGTTTCGCGAATTCGGTCAAAGAAACTTCAACGGAAGCGATAGGGATTATATCTATCCCGTTCCCGGAGAAATCATCTATAACCCGCTTACGTATATATCAGGAAATCGTAAAATGTTCGAAAGGGCTTCCGGCAATAACGCTTACGACGCTTCGCAAAATCTAAAAGCCGCGTTTGTGCAGGCGGAAATACCGATTCTCGCAAAACTGAAAACGATCGTGGGCGTTCGTTACGAGGATAGTTATCAAAAGACGAAAACATACGATCTAAAATCCAGTTGGAACGGTTTTAACGCCGCTTACGGTTGTAACACGAATTCGGAAGAGGAAAGACTTCTTCTGATCAAAGCCAACCTCTGCGACGCAAACAATTTAGGAATCGGAGAACTGAGAACCAAAGACAAACTTCCTTCCGCAAACGTCGCTTGGGAAATCGCCAAGGATATGAATCTCCGTTTGGGTTATTCGCAGACTCTGACCAGACCCGATCTGCGCGAACTTTCCCCGTTCGGTTTTTCCGCGTATTTTCAGGCGGATCGTATATTCGGTAATTCGAGTCTTCAAAGGACATACATACACAACTACGACGTTCGTTGGGAATATTATCTGACCAACACGGACTACATCGGCGTCGGTGCGTTCTACAAAAATCTTTCCAATCCGATCGAGCTCATCGGTCTACCGGTAGCGGGAAGCGCGAGTTTGGTATATAAATACGCCAACGCACAACAAGCCACCATCCGCGGTATCGAACTCGATTATCGTAAGGAGCTGCTTTGGTGGCTTCGTTTAGAAGCGAACGTATTCTTTATTCGTTCGAGAGTGGACGTCATAGACGCGAATATATACGGGTTTATCGCCACCGGTCAGGTGGATCCCGCTTCCACATACGCTGCTTATGCGCCGACCAATCTGAGTCGCCCGTTGCAAGGTCAGTCGGATTTCGTATCCAACGTCAGAATCGACGTTTATACTTCCAAATCCAAAAAACACAACGTAGGTTTCTACTATAACTATTTCAGCGATCGGATCGCTCTCGTAGGTTCCGACGGAGTTCCGGATGCGATTCAAAAAGGTGCCGGAACTACGGACGTAGTTTATACTTACAAACACAACGATCGATTCGATATAAGAAGTTCGGTGCGTAACCTCATGAACACACAATTTAAAATTTCGCAGACCGATCCTTTGACCGGTCAGGAATACGTGTTTCAAAAATATAGAACCGGTTTGGATATTTCCTTCTCGGCGACTTATAAACTCTAAAATTTCTTCCGCACGAGGAACGTCCGCGGCCCCAACACTTCTCTCTCTCCGGGGCTCGGACGTTTTTATTTTCCCATCGACGATAAGGCCGAGGTTATAACGTTCGTATTTTACGGTTCGAAAGAAACGCGATCTCCGAAAAAGAAAAGAAACACGCTTCTTATTCGTGTCGAAGGGAATTCGAAAAATTCGCCGTCATTACGTAACCTGCGGTTGTACCCTCTTCGTTTCGCGGAGGCCTCTCATCCTTTCCCCAATTTCTCGTTGTTCGTTTCGCGAGTTTCTACTTTTTCTCTCGAGTTCGTATTCTTAAATTCGACGAGCAAGTTTTAAAGCCGTAACCCTTTTGTAATTCTCCGGTAACAATTCGTTCGTATATTACAGACACATTTTAATCGGAGATATCGATGAAATTTTCCTATAGAACGAAAGACATAAAATGGATCGCAAGCGCACTGATCCTCGCGGGATTGATTTCCCTTTCTACGACCGCAATTTTAGGCCAAGATAAAACCGCGGAACCCGCAAAAACCGAAGCGAAAGCGACCGACGGCGCCGCTCCGACGGGAGAAGAAACGAAAACCGAAACCGCACCGGCGACTCCGAAAGCGGACAAAGGATGGGGATTCGTGGATCTATTCCTTTTGGGAGGATGGACGATGTATCCTCTGGCGCTCTCCTCGATCGTCGCTTTGGGAATCATCTTTGAAAGAATTTATTTCTTAGGAACCGCGAAACTGCTTCCTAAGGGTTACAATATAGATCTGGGAGAAACGATGGATTCCAAGGGTCTGGACGGAGTACAGGGATTTCTGGAAGAAAGAAAGGACTATAAAATCACACAAGTGCTCGCAGGCGGTATCGACGTATCTTCCGGTGACGCGGAGATTTTCGCGAAAGGTGTGGAACGCGAAGCCGCGGAAGTGATCACCGTTTTGGAAAGAGGACTCGTCATCTTGGCGGCGGTTTCCACGATCGCTCCGTTGATCGGATTTTTGGGAACCGTATCCGGTATGATCAACGCGTTCGACGCCATCGCAAACGCGGATCAGGTAAACGCGAAAGTTGTGGCGGGCGGTATCAAAGAAGCCTTGATTACCACGGCGGCCGGTTTGATCGTCGCGATTCCTGCGATGACGTTCCACCAATATCTCACTTCCAGAATCGACGGTTTCACCTCCGAAGTGGAAGAAGCGGCGAACAGAATTTATAAGGAATTCCTAAAGAGAAATTCCAGAAAAGCGTAATCGTTTTTAGGGATTCGGGAATCTTAATATGATCCAAATCAAAAAGAAACGCGTGTTGGAGGAAATCTCCGCCTCCTCTATGTCGGATATTGCATTTCTTCTCCTTGTGTTTTTCATGGTAACGGCCGTTTTTTTCGTAAAGGAAGGATTGAATATCCAACTTCCCCGAAAGAATTCCAATCCCACCTTGGTTCTTCGCGACAACATCTACGAGATTTTGGTCGCGGGAGAACTCGTAAAGATGAAGAACAAATCGATCGGAACAAAAGATTACAGAAATCTAATAGACTTTCGCGAACAGTTGAACCTGATGGATATCCCCGATATCGAAAACAAAGTGGCCCTGATCAAAACGACGGGAGAAACCAAATACGGAAACATGTTGGACGCGCTTTCCGCGGTTCAGATCCGCGGTTTCAAACAGATCTCCGTAAAAAGGCTGAAATAATATGGGTTTAAAAAAGAAAAAGAAATCCCCTTCGATTCCGGTCAGTTCGATGGCCGATATCGCGTTCTTACTTCTGGTCTTTTTTATGGTCACTTCGGTCTTGGATACGGATCCGGATCTTCCGATCGCGTTGCCCGACGTGCCCGGCGGTGAACAGTTGAACAAAAAGATCGCCAATCTTTACCTCAGTGCGGATCCGAATAAAACCGTGTATTTCAATCAGGTAAAAATGCCGTTAAACGAAGCCATCAACAACGTCAGAGCCAAGTTGACCACAACTCCCGATCTGAAGGTATTGATCCACGCGGACAAGGAGTTGTCGTATGCGGATTTGGACAACACCTTCGAGATGTTAAAGGAAGCCGGTGCGTTGAAAATTTCCCTCGTCACCAAAACGACACAAGGCGGAGGACTTTGACCGATGGAAGGAAACAACTCACCGATCACCGTCGTAAAACGGGGAAAACTCAGAAGGTTCGTAGATCGATATCGGATGGAATTTTTTCTTTCCGTCTCCTTTATCCTTCAGATGTTGATTCTTTTTTTCTGGTATACACCTTCCATCGAATTCAACCGTCTCGACCGACTCGTGGACGAAGTTGCGTTCGTTGATAACTTAGTGATCCAAGATCCTAACGTCGGAGAAGCGGCAGACGACGGCGAGTTCGAAGTCACGGACACGGTGAAAAAACAGGAAGATCCTCGAATCGCCGGCGCGCAGGACGCGATTATCTCGGGAGCCACGGCGCCTGTGGATCTTACTCCGAACATCACCCCCGAGTATCCGACCGAAGCGAGATCGGCGGGCATCGCGGGAACTTCCACATTGGAAGTGATCATCGCCGAAAACGGACAGGTTCTCCGCGTCCGTTCCGTGGGAAAACCCTTAGGATTCGGATTGGACGAAGCCGCGGTCGAAGCCTTTTACAAAAAAAGATATTCACCTTCCGTGTTGGACGGAAAACCCATCACCGTGAAAGTGTTGATACCGGTGCGTTTCAGTCTTTACTAAAGTTCCTAAAATAAAACGAAGAAGACGGGGAAAACCCGTCTCCGTTTTCCGAATTTAAATCTCTTGCAAAACGTCCGAAATCGGATTTTAACTGTAACTTCTAGGATCCGCGTCCGAAGAAGTCAACGATGTTATCGATCCAATACCAAAACATTCTCCGAACGTTTACGCAACTTTCGGATCTATTATCCACGCTCGAGGAAAAACAGTATTCGCTCGAAATAGCCGCCCTCAAAGGTGCGAGCATCGGCAAACACGTACGACATTGTATCGATGTCCTAGAGAATTTAATCTCCGGTATGGCGGAATCGGAAGTTTCCTACGACGACCGTAAACGGAACACGTTATACGAAACATCTCCGCTTGCCGCGCGTGAAAAGATATTCGAACTTGTGGGAAAATTGGAATCTATAGACGAAAACAGGATGTTTTCGTTGCGATATCTTTTGGATCCGGAAACCGGACTCGAAGGACGAACCTTCTCCAATCTGAGAAGGGAATACCAATACGTTCACGATCATACGATCCATCACATGGCGATCATCAAAATCTATGCGGAGCACTTTTTAAGGAATGTCTCAATCCCTGACGAATTCGGAACGGCGTTATCAACGCTCCGATTCCAAAAACATCCCACCCGAAACGAAGGATAAATCCTTCGGAAAAATTCCGAGCTTGTTTTATCGTTTGAGGTTATTTTTCGAAAAATTAACCCGATCCGAGTTCTGGCCGGCTTGGTTGTTTTATCTACCCTTGGTGCCTTACGCGGCGTATCTAACGATACGATACCGAGGTTTCGGGACTATCTGCGCCGCCGATCCGGGAATTCCTCTCGGAGGTTTGGTGGGGGAGTCCAAAAACGAAATCCTTTCGAATCTGAATTCTACCCACGTATTAAAGTTCCGCAAAATTCTTCCGAGCGAAAACGGACCCGTCGCCTTAAGGCGTGCGATCGAGGATCTAAGTTTAGAATATCCTTATATTCTAAAGCCCGACGCAGGACAAAGGGGGGCCGGAGTAAAACTGATCAGAAACGAAGAGGAAGCCGTCCGTTATCTTTCCAAAACGAACGTCGGTCTTCTGATCCAGGAATATCATCCCGGTCCGAAAGAAGCCGGCGTTTTTTACTATCGAATTCCGGGACAACCGAAAGGGAAAATTCTTTCGATTACCCGTAAAACGTTTCCTGTGATCGAAGGGAACGGAGAACACACTCTCGGAGAACTCGTGCTCGCTCACCGACGATTCAAATACCAGTGGAAGGTTTTCCGGGAAAGAAGAAAGGATTGGGATCGAATTCCCGAATTAGGCGAACGAATCCGACTCGCGGAGGCGGGCAACCATTGTCAGGGAACTTTGTTTACGGACGGAGCCGATCTGATCACGGAAACGTTGACCGATAAAATCGACGAAATCTCCCGGAGTTTCCGCGGATTTTATTTCGGAAGATACGATATACGATATCGTTCCGACGATTCCTTTAAAGACGGAAAGAACTTCGGAATCGTCGAACTGAACGGAATCACGTCCGAGTCCACGAATCTCTACGACCCCGCATTCGGTATTTTAAAAAAGTACTCCGTACTCTTCGGACAATGGAATTTGCTTTTTAGAATCGGATGGGAAAACAGAAAACTCGGAACCGCAAAAACGAGTCTTTACGAAATCGTGAAAACGTTGTTCGAATATTATTCCGCGGATAAAAAAATCGAAGACCGATCGGATTAACCGGAAAAAACTTTCCCAATCCCGGACGTTCAAAAGCGGTCTTTTGAAAAAACGAATCCGTTTCCAACGACACAAATAGAGGTAGAGAAGATGATCCACTCCGTTCTTAAAATCGTATATTTCTTATTCGGAGATCCCAAGATCAATTCCTTGGAACACAGATTGTTCAACACGGTCGTGTTCGTAAACGGGGCGTTGAACATCTTCGGAGCGTTCTCCTCCTTTTATTTAGAAAACTTCATGATCATATTCCTGTTGAACTTCGTTTCGGGAATTCTTCTTTTGGGGATGTATTTCGCGTCGCGTGTGAACGGTTATTACTATTCACTCTTTTGGCCCTTTAATCTCACGATTCTGATCTACCTTTCTTCGATGTGGTTCTTTAACGGAGGTTCCATAGGAGGAAACCATTATTACTTCATCCCCGCGCTCGTGATCGCGACGATTCTGCTCCGCAATCACAACGTTTGGTTGGTCTATCTGCTTTATGCGGTGGTCACCGCTTTTCTTTATACGTCCGAATTCTTTCACCGGGATCTCGTCAAGGCCTACCCGAACGAAACCGAACGTTATCTCGACGCGGGGGGGAATTACCTTTTCGTACAGATTTTGACGGGGTTGCTGATCTTTATCCTCACGAGAAATCTGAACATCGAACGTAAAAAATCGGAATCCCTATTGCTCAATATCCTACCCGAGGCGGTGGCGGAGGAATTAAAACGCAACGATTCCGTCGTTCCGGTCCGTTACGAAAGTGTGACCGTACTTTTCACGGATATGGCCGGGTTCACCAAAATCGCCGAGACTATGACTCCGGAAGAATTGTTAAGCGAACTCGATTTGTTTTTTAGGGAGTTCGATTCCATCACCAAAAAACACGGCTTGGAAAAAATAAAAACGATCGGAGACGCTTATATGGCGGCGGGCGGTCTTCCTCTGAAAAACGAAACTCACTTCGTAGACGCGGTGTTATGCGGACTGGAATTTCAAAATTTTATGATGCGAAAGCGACGCGAACGAGAAAGTAAATCCCTACCTTGTTGGGAACTTAGACTGGGAATCCACACAGGATCGGTCGTCGCCGGCGTGGTGGGAACGGATAAGTTTGCCTACGATATCTGGGGAGACAGCGTCAACACCGCGAGCAGGATGGAGAGTTCCGGAATTCCTGGAGAAGTGAACGTCTCCAGCGAAACATACGAACGAATCCGAACGTTTTTCTTGTGCGAACACAGGGGAAAGGTGCAGGCGAAAAACAAGGGGGAAATAGACATGTATCTGGTGAAAAAAATCGCAGACGGTCTGCACGAACCCGACGATCCGCTGAAACCGAACGCGCTCTTCCGGGATCGATACGAACGTCTGAAAAAAGCCGATACGTCGGTCGAAACGTCCGCTCGGACCGTTTCAAAAAATATACATTCATGAAACGTCATTTGTGGATCGGATGTATTTTCTTCCTTATTCTCCTGTTTTCCGTTTCGAAATGCAGACTGCCCGAAGACCTCAAAAAAAAGCCCGACGAAAGTCTGAACGGACTCAAAGAAAGCGGCGCCTACCCGGAGGAAATTTTTTTAAAGATCGAACATAGGACCGTATACGCAGTTTCGAGCGGGTGTGAATCAAAAAATAAGAATATTCTAATATTCATACATGGATCCCCCGGAGGATGGAACAACTACTCCTGGTATTTGGGAGATCCCGAACTCAGAAATTTTTTCTGTATCGTATCTTTCGATCGTCCCGGATTCGGAAAATCCGGAGCGGAAAGACCAATCCCGGACGTGGAGAAACAGGCTCGGATTCTGGATCGAGCGATTGATTCCCTTACAGGGACCCTTTTCAAGGAGAAAAAAATACTTCTCGTAGGACATTCATACGGGGGACCAATCGCGGCCAAAATAGCTTCGGACACAAAGGACCCTTCCCGAATGGGGCTGATTCTGTTGGCCGCTCCGCTGAGCGCGGAGGTGGAGGAAGTTCAATGGTACAATCGGGTCGCGGATTGGAGTTGGATCAAACGAATTCTTCCGAACGAAATCAACAACAGCAACGAAGAAATGCTTCCTCTCAAATCGCAACTCGCTTCTTTGGAAACCGCTTGGAAACGGATCCGATGTAAGACCGTAATGATCCACGGAAGGGACGATTCTCTCGTGCCGTTTTCCAATTTGGAATATCTGAAAACCGTTCTTCCCGCAACGATTCTGAAAACCGTGGAGCTCGAGGACGAAGATCATTTTATCCCTTGGACGCAAAAGGATCGAATCCGAACGACGATCCTGAATTTTTTCGAAGGCTAAATAAAAAGAACAAACGAACGATCTACCGATCGGAGGCTTCGGTTCGTGGAAATTCGAGAATAACTAGAATTTGGAACGAGACAAACTCCTGCGTGAATCGTTTACGAATCCGTCGTGCGCGTCGAACCGCAAAGCGCAACCCAAGAAGTCCGTGAAACTAAAATCGTTCGGAATCGCTCGAAAACGATACGACTCTCCCCTTTTTTGTCCGGGCTTTCTGTTATATTCTTCGGAACAATAGATCTTCCGAAAAGCAGTGCGGGTCGGACCAGTTTCCGATTCCAATCCGATCCATCGTAACGATTCCAGTGTTCGGAACCGTATTTCGGAAAGGGAGAAATAAAATGGCAAATATCACAAAACACGATCGGGTGAGAATTCGTTTTCTTTGCGACCAAGTGGGAACGCTTCGGGAAAAGGGGCTGGACGCACGTTCCGTTTTCGACCGCTGTTGGGATAAAATTCCGGAGGCTTTGATTCAAAAACTCAACACGGAGGAATTGCTGACCTATGTACAACGTCACGTCCTTCCGGTTCAGATCGTTTCTCTTCGGCAAGAAGGATTTCCCGGGACCGCGGAAACGAGGTCGGCGTAATTTCGCAATTCTCCGTTTTCGGAATCGGAAAGGAGAACGCGGAGTAAAGCCGATTCACGTAAGGCCGGAGCGGACTAAATCGTTCGAAACAGCATAACGTAAAACGCGATTCCGGACGACGTCTACGATGTGAAGAAGACAAAAAAAAATCCCAGGTCGAAAAACCGATCCGGGATTTTTAGAAAATTCTAATATTCGAATTTTCTTTAGTCTTCTTGGTGCAGAGAATATCTTCCGATTTCGAGCACCGTAAACCGCGTTTCCGCACCTGTGAGATTGAGAGCGGCGTGATCCCCGATTTTTTTACCCAAAAGGGATTTCGCGAGCGGAGATTGATAGCTGATGATATGTTTCTCCGTGTCCGCATCCCAAGCCCCGAGTATCGAATACGCTACAACTTCTCCCGTGCTTTCGTTTTTGAGTTTTACGGTCGTGCCGATATTGATCTTGTCCGTTTTGACGTTGGTAAGATCCAAGATAATCGCGCTTTTGATCTCGGCTTCGAGGCGTTTGATCGCGGCTTGCAATTGAACCTGTTTTTCCATCGCGGCCTTGTATTCCGCGTTTTCCCGCAAATCCCCCCTCTCCTGAGCTTCTCCGATATCCTTGGAGTTTTCGGGCATTTCCACGTTGAGAAGGTGTTCGAACTCGTCCTTTTTCCGATTGAGAGCGCGTCTCGTAACGAGAATTGCTCCGTCCGGAATCCGGTTGAGAATATCGTCGTCCTCTTCTTCCTCGTCTTCGTCCTCGTCCCAGGCGACATCCGGCTTTAATTCCACGATGAGAGAATACAGACGTTCCTTTTCCAAGTCCGTAAAATACGGAACTTCCTTATACAGGGCATACAACTTGCGTATGTATTCCGAATCCCCCGCGTGAATCGCTTCTCGAAGAACCTCGTCGTCGTTTCCGTGAAGAATTTCCTTGGATGCGTTTTTGAGTTTGGTTCCCTTGTCTTCGATTTTCGTGAGAGGTTTGAAAAGACGGAAAACTTTCAGGATCAATTCGAGACGTTCTTCCGGTTTCGAGGAAAGCAGCCAATCTCCTTCCCAGGTTTTCGTAAGAATGGATTTCGCCACCCAGATAAAAACCTCCGGAGTTTCCTTGGCTCTCGTTCCCGCGGATTTGATGAATGCGTTGAGAAGATCGAACTTTCCCTCCTCTTCCAAAATCGAAAAAACGTATTTGTTCACTTTGATCGGCACTTCGAAAAGAATCCCGGTCAGGATTTCTTCCGCGTTTTTCGCGTGTTTGCGGATCAAATTCACGTATCCTTTTTTGATCTCCACGTTTCCGATTTTGGTCGAAATTTCGACTAACGTGTTCGTTGGAAGAGATTTGAGTAGTTCGGCGATTTTCGGTTCGGTCAAATGACGGGGAATTTCCTCGTCTCCGAGTTCCTCCGAAGCGGCTTGTAGATAAAGAAACGCCACGATCTTACGAACGGGATCGGCCGCCTCTTCTTCTTCGTAATAAAAATGATTGAACGCTTCGATTGCACCTTCCGCGTCTTCGCGGTTATCCAACGCTTCCATCGCGATGTCCAACTTTTTGTTCGAATCGGTCTGGTGTGTGAATTTTTCGGAAAGTTCTTCCGAAAGGGAAATCGCCTTTTCGCGATAAACGAGTTCGTCTTTTTTCTTAGGATCGAATCCGATGTTCGGTTCTTTTTTGATTACGTTCTTGGCTTTGTTCCACCACTTGGACCATTCCGCCAAGGGAAGAAATTTTCCGGAAACTTCGGACTTGATGTCCGCGGTCAACATACGGTTGTCGAAAGAAGTCAAAAGTTCCTTGAAAAAATCGGGAATATTGTTCTTGAAAAGGTCTACGATCTCGTCCTTGTTTTCGTAGAACTTCACCCAGATATGATCTTTTTTGAGAGGTTTTAAACTGGTGATCGCCATTTGGATCGAAAGTTTATGATCTTTCTTATCCTTAAAATCCACGAAGATGGAATCTCCGTTAGGCGAAATCGAAGTGATTTTTCCGACACCCCAGTTTCTATGAAGAACGTAGTTGTTCGTGTCGAATACGATGTTTCTTTCGAAGTTGGCGATACAAACCTTGATCGGCTTTCTGTTGTTGCCGATCTCGGACATTTTAAGAAAGTCTTCCAAAAGGGAATGATTGGCGTATTTGGCTTTGTAAGCGCGGATGAGTTCGTTTCTGGCCTTGTTCGAAGAAGATTCGTGTTCCAGAATTTTCTTCAATAGATAGATTACCTTGTCCCAGTCTTCAAGTTGTTTGTAAGGTTCTACGATCGGATAAAGATATCCTACGAGCCTGGTCCGTTCCCTATGACCGAGCATGATTCTTTCGATTCTTTCGAAAAACTGAAGATCCTCGTGATTGTTATGTACGATGATCGGCCAGATCTCTTCGAGTTGAACGTAATCTTTGGTTTTAGCGAACGTTTCGATCGCCTGTTTGAGATACGTGATCGCGCGTTCTTTATTTTCTTCTAATATGGAAAGGGCGTATTTTTTTAGGATCTCGGGATTTTTGCGGTCGTGTTTGGCGAGTTTTTCGAGAACCGCTTTGAGTTCTTTATTCTTCTTTAATTTTTCAAGGGCTTCGGCCTTGTATTTGAGCGCGAGTCTTTGGTCCCCGTATTTCAAAATTTGATCGGTGATGTGTTCTATGATCGCCCACTTTCCCGCTACTTTAAAGGATTCTAATAGGTTTTTTAAAAGTCCCGAATCGCTGATCTCCCCTCTTTCGAGAGAAAGGATTCCGAGTAGATATCTTGCGGAGATGCTGTCTTCGTGTTCGGAAAGATATTCTTCGATTTTTTGTTTCGCTTCGTCTATCTTTCCGGCGGATTTATAAAATTCGATAAGATCGTCGAAAATCTTGAACTTAGAGGCTGGAATGGAGCTCGCATCCGTGCGAACATAGATTTCTTCGTTAAAAAGAGATGTCAGCTTGTCCAGATCGCTGGCCGGTCTGGTTTCCGTAGTTGCTGATATTTCGTTAGACATAGGATACTCCACCGATTGAGTCTCGGCTTGATGAAAATTGGGACGTTGTGGGGGTAAATTCCTCTCTGACAGCCCTGTAATTATCAATTATAGCCGAGTTGGCTTATCCGTAAACCAGAATTTGGAGAGAAGGGATTTCCCAAGAAAAAGCCAGTTTCTTAGGCTTTGGGAAAAAGGAAGAAGGCGGGGTTTTAGAACGCCCCGCCGATGAAAATCACTTGTTTGCGTTCGCGTTTCCGCCGCATTCCTTTTCGACTTTGGTCTTAAGCATCTTATCGAGTTTGTGTTTGCTTTTGCAATCCTCGTCGTCGAAGTCGATGGAAGCTCCGTCGAAGTGAACTTCGAATACGTCGGAGAGAACTCTCAACTCGTCAAAGAACAGATATACTGTTTCTCCGCTCGTATCGGGACGGGAACGGACCTTAAATTGTTTGAATACGAGGGTTTTTACCTGAGGATAGGAGTTTACGTCCTGGGGTATTCCTTGGGGAATCGCCACGGTCAGAGGTCTCCATCCGATAAAGTCCAAGGATCCGAACTGAAGGATATGGGTGTCTCCTTTCCAGTCTTCCAACCATCCTTCGAGGTTGTATTCGTTCCCTCTTCCGCAAACCCAGACAGAAAGCGCCTTGCTCACACCCGGGAATTCCACTCCGTAAATTTTGGAAATTTTTCTCTGGTTGTTCGCATCCAAATACGATTTGGTGCGGATTACTTCGTATTCCGGTACCCTCGGAGGACGGATCGTTACCGAGTTGTCCCCGGGGAAAGTGAACTGGAATTTTACTCCGAGAACCTTTGCGGTTCCTGCGTCCACATTCTTGATGTCTCCCGGTTTTCCGGAGATCAGCTTTACCTCGCGCAAGGACTGAGCGTTTTGTGCGGTAGCCTGATACTGCTGTTGTCCGGTTTGCGGTTGTTGGGTATCCTTATCGGTACTCACTTCCCATCCGTACGTCGCAGATGGAGCCGGGTTGTCCCAGGACTCCACGGTAATCGAACGCAGTTCCATTCCGCTGACGTCGATCCCGGTCGCGGTATCGATACCGCGTTTACTTTTGATGATGTTTTGTGCGTTCACCAGTCCGAGGAGGATCGCTCCTCCGAGGATCGCGGTAATCGCCGCCGTAATTTTAAACGATTTCATGAATCTTCCCATGTCTGCTTCCTTTTCTTTGAAGATTACCAGTTATCTTTGATCTCGGATCCGGGGTACTTCGCATCCGATTTATCGGCACGAACTTCCAAATCATCCATATAAAAATAAAACGATCCGCCCACTTCGTGAACGTCGCTGACTACGAATAAGGATACGAAGTGAAGATTCTTATCCAAAAGCGCGAATCTCGTACTTTGTGGAACGTATCCAGGAATCGTCGCGGTGAGTTTTCTCCATCCGAAATAATCCAATCTTCCGAGACGGATATTGTGGGTCTTCCCTCTGTAGTCTCTCAACTTCGCGAAAAGGGTATGACGGAATTTTCTTCCCAAGGCCCAAATGGATAGCTGACGCGCTTTTCCTTTGACCACGTATTCGTGGGGAGGAAACACTTCCACTCGATCGAACCCTCTGTAGTTATAGAAGGTTTTCACTCCGAGAATGTGATTTTTTTCGATCTGATCTCCTCCGTTGTCCGGCACCGTGTTTTCGTCAAACACGTCTCTCATCAGACCTCTTTGGACCATCTTGAGAACCTTCGTTTCTCCCAGAGGAGTGGTCGATTTGGCCCTCCAGTCCTCCGCCTCTTCGAAGTTCTCGAGAACGAGTTTCTCAAGAGGATCCGGGGCCGCTCCTGTTTGCTGATTTCCACCAGCTTGATTGTTTCCGGTCTGCTGGCTATAGACACCTGGTACAGCAAGAATGCAGAGCAGTCCGGCAAGTAAGATGATCTTCTTCCTCATGAGAATTTCTCCTGGTTGCAAAATACAAAGTAAAAAATCGGTTTGAAAACGGAGCTCGTATTCCCTTAAAAAACGGGAATCACGGAGAAAGGGAAAATTTGGTTCTACTACCGTCTCTGTATAAATATCGGAAGATAAAGGATCAAAATTAGCAAACGAAAAAGTTTTTTGGGAAATCGGAGATTTTTTTATTTCGAGCGACCTGTAACCTGTAGGGAGCGAGGATAGGATGCCGACGAGCCGCGGAGCGTCCGCAAGTGGCTCCCACCGAAGTTGGGAAATCCGGCTGGATCGTAGGGGGAAACTCGGGCCAAGTCAACCGTTTTTGTCCGGAGTTCCCACGAAGATTTTACCGACAAAGCGCGAGGCGTGTGAGTTCCCACGAAGATTTTACCGACAAAGCGCGGGCGTGTGTGAGTTCCCACGAAGATTTTACCGACAAAGCGCGGGCGTGTGAGTTCCCACGAAGATTTTACCGACAAAGCGCGGGGCGAGCGGCCCGGCCCGGCCCGGGTGGCCCTTGAGCAACTTGTTTCGTCGTAATTCCGACCAAAAACAAATCCGAAAAAACTTTTCGCTAACCTTCCTTTCCGTTTCTAAACTTACTTTCCCTTTCCGAAGAATTTCGCCAGAAAAATACAAACGAACCAGGAATAGTTCAGAAAAAAAAGACCCGAAACCCCAAACATCCCGCCCCGAAGCAGTCTTTTCTCGGCATCCTGAATGGGTCGGAAGATCGTCACTTTCTCGGAAATCGGCAATCGATAGAGTTTCGCGGCGTCTTGCACCGCCTGTTTGTAGAAGGGATACAAAGAATGGGATTCGAGATTTTCCCCCCAAAAGAAAACCGACTTCCCCCAAGAACAAGTGGGAAATTCCATCCGTTCGCAAGCCACCCAAACCCGAATCGGGTCCCCCTCCTTCCAAGCGGAAGAAACGAGAGGAGCCACGTGAAAGTAAATCGGTTTGGAACGCTTCGGTTCCGTTTTTTCGCGAATTACTGCGGAACGGGAAAAGACAGATTCGGTAAGAATCCGGATTCCCCGAAACACAAGAACCCGATCGTTTTCAAACTCGGATTTTTCCGCGAGGTCTGCGTTGTTCCCCGGAGGAACTCCCAAAAATAATCCGACGCTGTGACTGATATAAAGCGAGGAAACTCCCGCCGACAAAAGGCTCAGGAAAAGTGCGATATAAAGAAGATTTCCAAAACGCCCGCTCAAACGAATGACCAAAAATAAGAGCGGCAAAAATAGAGACAAAAGCACCGCGGCCGTCAAAGAAACCGAGCCGTAAATTCCCAACGGAATAAACAGAAGCGCCATCCCGTTCATCAACGCGAGTCCTAAAAATAACAACTTCCAAGGAGAATCGGAGGAAAATTCGCCCGGAAATTGACGATCTCCCGTTTTAACCAACGCGATTATCATACGTCACTCTACGATCAACTTACGATTGAGATGAGACCAAAGGTTTTTCAGTTCTTCAATCCGTTTTTCCGGACCGGAAATCGAAAACAAAAGTCCGCGGTTGTCCCGGAGAAAATATTTTTCCAACACGACCATAGGGACCTTGCGACCTTCGGGATGTACGAGAACGAAACGCGACACGTACGAATCCTCTTCTTTTTTCCTCCGGAAGTCGATCTCCCGCATGGTCCGCTGATTGATTCCGCGTTTTAGATCCCAGAGTTGGAAATAATTTTTTGAAGAATAAACCGCCGCGACGGGATGATAGGACATTCCAACCGAAAAGACGATCCGATCCGGACGAAACCGGAGAAGTTTTTCGGAACCGCTCCGATAAACCCTTTCCCATTCGTCGGAGTCCGTTTCGTCGGGAAGGGTTTTATAAAAACGTCTCAATTTCCAAACGTGATCTTCTTCGTTTCCGCTTTCAGGTGCGGAAGGTTCCGGAAAAAGGTGTTTCCAATCCTTTACGGTTTCCAAGGAAAAACGAAACGAAACGCTTTCCAATTTGAGAATATCCTTTTCGGAACATCCGAACGGATCGGTAAGATCCTCGGTCTCTTTGCTTTTATGCGCCATATGACGGATGAGACGGTTCAATGTTTGTGCAGCGACCGTTGCGCTTCCGGGAAGAGATTTTCCGAAACGCATCCGATAACAAAGACCGATCCCTTTTAATAAACGAATCGCGGAAAACGGTTCTCCGTGTTTTGCAAGAGAATCGGCCTCGCTCGTATGTACGTCCAATTCGGAAACGTCCGGAAAAACCTCCGTATAATCCCGGTCGATCAAAAATTCCACACGGCCGTCTTTGTAAAAACGGTAATTCCTTCCGTGAAGGTCCGTCTTCCATGTGAAATGGGGAACCGTTAGAAAAAATCGATTCACTTTATTGTGAAGGATTGCCTCTTTCTCTTCCTGATCGGCAAACCAAGAACCGCGCAACAGAGGATCCGTCGTTTGCGCACGAGCGAAATCGTGGAACGGCGATACTACGAATAAAACGAAAATGAAAAAAAAGACGCACATTAGAATCCCAAGTTTACTCGAAAGGAAAAGGAAGTCACTTCACTTTCCCGCGTTCTCGCCCTCCTCCAAACATCGGAGGATCCCGTAAACGGCGCGGTTTTCCGTACGATCAACCCGACCGAATTCGAAAAACGTTTTCAAAGGACGTCGAAAAAAGGCGCGTCTACGACCACGCTACTTATGTTTTAGAATTTCCTAATTTAGAATCGGGATTCGAATTATAAGTTAAAATTTTTCCTTCCCCGCGGGGAGATTCGATCGTCTTGACTTATCGAAACGAATGAAGATCCTCATACAAGAATGAAACGGGATCGAAAAACTGAATTATACATTCAAAAAATAGAATATAAAACAAACTTAACTCAATTTTTTTCAGTTAAATTTTTTTCCATATTTTTGGTAATTCATAGTTTCTGCATACCATATTTCAATTGTAAACCGTTGGATCTACGCAATTCGTGCGATCCTTTCGGAGAAAGTTTTAAAACCACATTCGCACTGAAGATGGCTCTCGGAGATTCGAGCGGAATCTGCGGGATATCGCGGGGAGTAAGCGTCGATCTCAAAATCATTTCGCAAGTTCCCGAGGACGGACTCGTTTCCGTTTCCAGGGCGAGCGTTTTAGAGTTCACTTTCGGCGAATCGATGAACCCTACCACATTGGTCGCGCAGGAAGTTTCCGGAATTTGTTCGGGTTCGATTCAGGTCAGTTCCGACGATTTTTTATCCTGCGTCGGAGGAAGTTTGGATACGAGCGCGAATCCGAAAGTGGTTTTCACCCCGGCGCGAATTCTTTCCGGCGGAGTCCGTTATAAACTGAGAGTTACACAAAACGCGCTGAACCTACGAAACGAAAGTATGGCTTCGGTTTATACCAGCCCGGTCGGTTTTACGACGGGCGGCTCCTGGGTGTATGTTTCGAATTATACGAACGGTCAAATCTGGGGTTTTACTCTGGATCCGTCTAACGGGACTTTGGCGAGTAACGGGCTTCCGGTGACGAGCAATCTCGGGACCGTTTCTTTGGCGGCCCATCCTTCCGGTAAATTCTTATACGCGGCGAACGAAACCGCGGGAACGATTACCTTTTATTCCATCGATGCCGGGACGGGCCGACTTACGTCGATCGGTTCGATTCCTTCCGCAGGCGCGAGGACCTTATTCGTGGAACCTTCCGGAAAATTCGCCTTTGCGACCGGATCGACAGGGAACGTGATTTTTCAATATAAGATCGATCAGACTTCCGGCGCTCTTTCGTTTAACGTCGTTTCTACGTATGTTCTTTCCGGAACTCCCATCGCGATGACTTTGGATCCTACGGGAACGTTCGCGTTTGTTTCCGCGTTCACCACGGGCACGATTACCTTTTTCGGAATCGATTCCGCCGGATTCTTAAACGCGCGTTCGAATACCCCCTCCACTTCCGGGACCGCTTTTTTAAAGACCGATCCTTCGGGTAGATTTTTGTATTCCGTGAATTCGAGTGCGAGTGTCGTGGATATTTTTCAAATCGATTATACCCTCGGTCTTTTGACTTATATCGGAAATTTTACGACGGGAACAACTCCTTCGAACATGGACTTTGATCCCGCTGGTGTTTACGCGTATATCTCCAACAATGCTTCGGTAACGAATCACGTTTCGATCGCGCGGTTGGATCCGATCACAGGAAGTCTGACCGCCACGGGAGCGAGCCTTATGGCGAGTATGTCCACGAGAAACGTGATCGTGGATCCTTCCGGTAAATATGCGTTTACGACCGAATCTTCCGGTAGTACGGTTTATATGTTTGTCGTAGATCCTACGACCGGGGCGATGCTACCGAACATTCCTTCCTTTATCGGCGCGGGAACGGGAAATCCGGGGCCGTATGCAATCTTGATTTTTTGAGGATGCGTGTGAGTTCCCACATTCGTTGCACGGCCAAACGATTCACTCCGCGTGTGAGTTCCCACATCCGTTGCACGGCCAAACAATCACTCCGCGTGTGAGTTCCCACATTTGTTGCACGGCCAAACAATCACTCCCGCGTGTGAGTTCCCACATTTGTTGCACGGGAAAACGATCACTCCCGCGTGTGAGTTCCCACATTTGTTGCACGGGAAAACGATCACTCCGCGTGTGAGTTCCCACATTTGTTGCACAGGAAAACGATTCACCCCGCGTGTGAGTTCCCACATTTGTTGCACGGGAAAACGATCACTCCCGCGTGTGAGTTCCCTCATTTGTTGCACGGGAAAACAATCACTCCACACCCGGAAACAAAGAATGCAAATCCTGCAAAGAACGAATTCCTTGCACCTGAATCTCCGCGCTTCCATCCAACTCCGCCAAATTACCTTCCGGCAAAAGGACCTTCTTCATACCGACTCCGGCCAATTCCTTGACGCGAAGATTCGCCTGTCCGATAACGCGCACCTCACCGGAAAGACCTACTTCCCCTAAAACGCAGGTCCCCTTCGGCAAAGGTTGATCCAAATAACTGGAAATGATGGAAACACAGATCGCGAGATCCAGCGCCGGCTCGTCCGCATTCAAACCGCCGGCGAGATTGCTGAATATATCACATTCCCCTAATTTAAGTTTTATGAATTTTTCGATCACGGCCGCGAGCAGAATCAACCGTCTCGTATCGGGACCCTCCGCCATTCTCCTCGCCTGGGTAAAGCCGGACTTACTCACCAGCGCCTGCACTTCCACCGTAAGAGCCCGACTTCCTTCCAAAACGGCGCTGATCACCGAACCGCTTCTTTCCTCGGAACCGGCGTTGACGAAAATTCGATTCCTATCCCCGACCTCGCGCAAACCGCCCGCGAACATTTCGAAAATCGCGAGATCGCCCACGGCACCGAAACGATTTTTCACCGCTCGTAACAGACGATAATAGTTGAGTCGATCCCCTTCGAAGTACAAAACCGTATCCACGAGATGTTCCAAAATTTTCGGACCGGCGATCGCACCCTCTTTGGTGATATGGCCCGTCATCAAAATCGGAATCCCGGAACGTTTTGCGGTTTCCAAAAGAATCTGCGTACATTCACGAAGTTGAGTAACGGTGCCCGCTTGATTGGGAAGCGCTTCTCTCGCGATCGTTTGGATCGAGTCCACGAACACGACCGCGGGCCGTTCTCCTTCGATCATCTCCGAAATAGTTTCGGCAAACGTCTCGGAAGTAAGAAACAAATGAGCGGTCTGCAACCGCATCCTCTGCGCCCTCATCCGAATCTGGGAAGGGGATTCTTCTCCCGAAATATACAGAACTTTTTTACCGGCCTGTGACAGATAACGTGCAATTTCCAGAACCAACGTTGATTTGCCCACTCCCGGCTCGCCTCCGATCAACGTGAGAGAACCGGGAACCAAACCACCTCCGAGAACGAGATTCAATTCCTTCAAACCGGTATCGATCCGCGAAAAGGATTCTTCTTGCACCCGATCCAAAGGAGTGGGCTCTTTGTAACCTTTTTGTTTTTGGGAATTTCCGTTCGAAGCGGCAAAACGTTCGGAACCGACCTCTTCCACGATCGTATTCCAGTTCCCGCAGGATTCGCATTTACCGGCCCAACGGGAAAAATCCTGACCGCAGGATTGGCAGACGAACGTTCTGGAAAGTTTTTTCTTCAATGTTCGAAAAGCGCCGGCATCTCGAGCCAATCGATCTGGTTGAAAACGGGAAGACAACGAAACGCGTCTCTCGCCAAGGACTCCCTACCCTCTCTCGCGAGAATTTCGGTGAGTTTCTGTTCGAGCGAAATGAGATACTTCACGTCCCCGCTCGCGTAATCCACTTGATCGTTGGTGAGAATTTTTTTCCCCCAATCGGAGGATTGATTTTTTTTATCCAATACCTCGTCGTAGAACTCCCTAATCAGGTCCTTAAGACCGTGTTTGTCCGTGTATGTCCTCGCGAGTTTACTCGCGATCTTAGTGCAGAACGCGTTTTGCACGGCGATCCCCAGTCGATAACGGAGAAACAGGGTGTCCATCCTTGCGAAATGAAAGATCTTAACTATTTCAGGATTTTCGAATAAAGACTTGAGCAGAGGGGCTTCGGACTGATCCGGAAGAATCTGAACCAGACTCACGTTGTTGGAGGAATCGCAGATTTGCACGACACAAAGTCTGTCCCTTCTGGGATTGAGCCCCATCATTTCGCAGTCCACCGCAAGGCGATCGTCGGTCGAATATTCTTCAAATCTTTTTTGAGTGAGGTCCCCCGGAAAAAGCTCCGGTTTTATAGTTGAACGTTTTGGAGGCATAATTTCATAATAATCCGTACCGCGCGGATTCGGGAACTAAAAATACAAAACAGGCCCTCCCGATTTTTAGAAAAGTTCCCTCCGCAAAAATAAAAACATCGTGAACCAAAGAGAAATATGAGAGCCGTTCTAAATTACAAAATCTACGAGGATTCCTTTACGTCTTACTTTACCGTTTCCGAAAGAGAAACCAAAACCCCGAGCGACTGCGGAAACTTTTCGCTCTCTCTGGGAAAGAAGAAAACGGGAAAGAACGAAACATACAAACCGATCTTGGAATGGATCGGAGAACAAAGACCCAAGGCGGGAACGGAACTTCTCACTTTGGAAATCGAGTTGCCTCCGCATTCCTTAAACGATCCGAAACTATTCCAACACGGATATCAGTCCTGGAGTCTTTCCGCAACACATTCACTCAACGGGATCGATCAATCGCCGGGTTTGGATTTTTTACAATATTCTCAGGAGAATGTTTACACGCGTTCTGCGGGAGAAAACGGAGATTGGCACAGCGAAGGAATGACCCTATTGATTTCGGACGGAACTTCGCCGCATTACTTCGCGGGCGCGATCGGACCGGGGGAACAAGGGGTAAAGTTCCGCGTATTGTCTCGGGAAAGAAAGGAACAACTCTCCGCCTCCAAAAAGAAAACCGAATATCCGGAATCCGGCGTATCCCTGATCTACGACTTCTACCGATATGAGGATTTTCGCGGAAATA
Source organism: Leptospira gomenensis (assembly GCF_004770155.1). Lineage (GTDB taxonomy): Bacteria > Spirochaetota > Leptospiria > Leptospirales > Leptospiraceae > Leptospira > Leptospira gomenensis. The sequence goes on from NZ_RQFA01000061.1 coordinate 63,825, forward strand.
AACTTTCGCTGACTCCGATCCTAGTATCCCGATTTACTGCATCGCCCGAAAGTTATCTGAAAAAATACTGGGGAGAATTAGGAAAAGCTCATAAAGTAAAACTCTCCACGACGACCGTCCCGACGGGATGGTGTTCCTGGTATCATTACTACACCAAAATATCGGAAAAAATCATCCTCAAAAATCTGGCCGAGGTAAAGACCAAAAAACTACCGATCCAGTTTTTTCAGATCGACGACGGATATCAGAGGGAAATCGGAGATTGGCTCACGACCAACGATAAGTTCCCCGGAGGAATGCGACTTCTCGCGGAGGAAATCCGAAGGGAAAAACTCACACCGGGAATCTGGCTCGCGCCGTTTTTGGTTCGGAAAAAATCCGAATTCTTCCAAAAATATCCGGAGGCTGTGTTAAAAGATCGGGACGGAAAACCGGTACCCGCGCTTTGGAACCCTCTCTGGGGAATGGACTACACCTATTGTATCGACGTAACACATCCTACGTCCAGGGACTTTCTCGAGAAGGTTTTCAAAACCCTCGTAAAAGAATACGGATATCCCTATCTCAAATTGGATTTTTTATACGCGGGTCTTCTGCCCGGATGGACGTACGATCGGAGCGTCTCGCCTCACAAGCGTTATGCGGATACGATACGATTCATACGGAAGGTAGTGGGAAAAGACGTCTTCCTTTTGGGATGTGGAGCTCCGATTTATCCGTCGATCGGATTGTTCGACGCGATGCGAATCAGCTGCGACGTGGCGCCGTTTTGGGGAAGGGAGAAAAAAAGAATATTGGTTCACGACAAACACGCGTTATGTACGGAGCGCGCCCTGATCAACGACGTTACGCGCGCTTCTATGCACAGAAATCTTTGGTACAACGATCCGGATTGCCTTCTCGTTCGGGAAAGTAAAAACGCAATGAACGCGGAACAGACCAAACTGATGGCCAGCGTAATGGCGGTCAGCGGAGGAATGATTCTAGTAAGCGACGACCTTTCCCTCATATCCGAAGAACGGTTGGAACTCCTCAAAAAAACGCTCGAACTCGCCGGCAAATGTAAAAACAAAACTCCTCTCCCCGTGGGAATCGGCGCCGGAATGTTTCCCAACGCACTTTATAACCCGGCAGGCTTTTTAGGAATTTGGAATCCAAGCGAAGAGGAAAATACGATCGAAATCCAAACTCCGTTCGTAACGAAGGCCAAACGATTTTCGGATTATTGGACGGGAACGGTTCCGGAATCTTTGGATTATTCTCCGAAAACCGGAAGCCTGAGAATACGATTGCCCGCATACGGCTCGGTAATATTACAAACCGGAAAAGTTGTTTGACTTGATTTCGATCCGGAATAAACTTCCAACCCGAATCAAAACAAACGGAGACGTAAGTCGATGAGACGCATTCAAAAACAAATTCTAATTCTCGTAACCGGATTTCTTATCGTGGGACTCAATCACTGTTTCCTGTTCGAGTCGATTTCGGCGGGAGTCAATTCTCTCAGTAAATCTTCGGATTCTTTGGAAAGTCTTTCCGGTTCGGTAAAATCGATCTCCGGATCGGTAAGTTCCCTATTCTCCTCCTCTTCGAGCGACGACGAAAAAAAGGAACGGGCTTATTTCAAAGACGTGCGCGATTTGACCGCGATGCACATGGAAAACGGATTTCAGGAAATAGAATTCAAAAACGATTTATCCACGCTGGCGTTGCAAAACGGAATCACGAACTGGAAGGCGATGCGCGTAACGTATCTAGGAATCGGAAGCGGATTAAAAAAAGCGGGAGTGGACGAAAGTAAATTCACTACGTTCGTAAAACGTCTCGGCGGATCCAGACCGGAAGTGACCGAATCGATCCGCAAAGGATTTTTCCAACTCTGATTTATTTCCTACTCTTCTGGATCACGACCCTGTTCTTCCCGACCGGGTCGTATTCCTCTCCCGCCACGGCGGATTTCATCTACGTGGATTCCAATACGGGACAATCCAGCGGAGGACATACCGGAATCCGGATCGGGAACAAAGTCTACCACTATCAATATTTTCCGGACGACGTATTTCATCTCGTACGGGAATCCTACGACGACTTCGCCTTCAACTACAACGTGTTATCCAATCGAACGAGCGTATTGACACGACTCAAACTGACTTCGAAAGAAATTTCCGTTTTGGAGTCGGAGCTCAATCGATTGTATCTCGTACAATTTCGTCATCTGCAGAATTGGGAGTTCCTCAAAAGGGAAACCAAACTTCTCGAGGAATTGAACTCGCCGGAAAAAAAGATCGGACTCCGCGCGACTGCCTATTTCGAAGCGAACAAAACCTCTCCGATTTCAGGAAATTTAAAATCGGAACTGGCTCGTTCTTTAGGAAAGGGTTATATGGAAAAACTGGAATCGGAATTGAACGAAAGCCTGTTAACCGAAAACAACCTACTCGATAGAATGGAATTCTCCCCTTTGCCCGAAACGATACGAAAAGACCGGTTTCCGTTTTTAAAACCGGGAACATTCCTTCCGCTTCGGGACTCGCTCGAAGGGATTTTATTCTGCAAAATCCTCAGAGAAGAATGGGGACTCGACAATACTTTCATAATTTCGAATATACAAGAATCATTAAGCTCCAAAGAGGAGGAACTTTTCCGGGATTTTTTCCGGGCACAAACCGGACAACTTATCGGCATACTTTCCGAGCGGGATCCCGGCTGGGCCTACGCCGCGTTAGTCGTATTGGGAAGATTACACGCCATCGAGGAAAGCCTACGTATCGGATCTCCCGTGTTCTTATCCAGCTTTCCGGAGGACGCACCGATCGTTTTCAAAAAAAACGAAGACGATGAAAACAACCTAAACCGTCTTTCCGAGGAAAGTTGGGCCGTCGTGTCCTTGGCTCGAAAAAAAATTTCCTCCCTGGAGGAACTTTCGGAGAAGGAATATCAGATCTGGGAGGACGCGACCAACCGCGCTTTCGAACTCGAAACTGGAATCGGAACCGCGATCCCCGTGCGCGTCGCGGTCGGGAAGCTGGTTCCGCAACGGGAAAAAAAATTCCTGATCCCCATGTATTTTCCGGACGAGGGAACGATCGCCTTACGCCTGGAACTCTCCAAAAAAAGAGAACAAGAATATCATAAAATTCTAAAAAACTTATATCCGTTCCATCTTCTGTACGAAAACTGTACGACGGAAATACTCAAAAACGTACAGGACTCATTCGACCGCGGGGAAATCCCCTTTCCGGGAGAAAGGATCGATTTCCCCTTTTCCCTCTCTCTGATACCGTTTTACGCCTCTTACGCGGTGACCAAAAAATGGAACAACGAAGGCGAAACGACGGCGCTTTCCTTTCGTAAAAAAAAGCTCTCGGAACTAAAACGAAAAGATCCCGGGTTTTGGACTTCGCTCCGGGAAATTTCTCCCCTCACTTCCTCTTTTTACAAAAAAAACCGCGAAGATCATTTTTTTCCGTTATATACGGACGACGTATTCTGGCTGAGACCGGTTTACGGAACGATCAACTTAGGCGCGGGTATAGGCGCGACCGCGATCGGAATTTTTTCGGCGCCTTTGGACCGCGGAGAAAAGTTTCAAAAAGGATTTCAGTCGGCCTTTTTCAGCCTACCCGAATTAGTTTTTTTTAATATACGAAAAGGGACGTTTCCCTACGTTTCCGTTTTGGATCTTCCCGAGGAATTGTTCCTTTTCCGGGACGAAGAATAAAAAGACCCGCCGCAAAACGCGGACTGCAAAAAATCCACGTTAGGCGGAATTTCACGACTACCGACTCGGCGATCGTGTTAGTTTCGTTCAACGGATCTGTAGAAGAATATAGGAGGCGTCGTCCCTGTATTCCCTGGAAGGGATAGCGGAACGGATATACTGATCCAAGGATGCCTTCATTTCGTCGATCGGATCGGGACCCTCTTTGTGGATCCGGTTCAGATCCTCTATGAGTGGATGATTGAGGTTGTTTATGATCCCGTCCGAGAACAAAAAGACAACGTCCCCGGGTTTTACGGAAACCTCGTGTCCCGGAAATTCTACGTCCTCCAAAATCCCCATAAGCTGCCCCGACTTCTCCTTCAAAAAGGAAAAACCGTCGTCATGAAAGACCACCGGAAACGGATGACCGCCGCGTGCGTACACGAGTTTGTTTTTTTCCGGAAATAAAACTACACAAGCCGCCGTCATACTGTGTGTTCCGATGCCGAGACAAAGCTCCTGATTCATCCGTTTGAGGATATCCGAAGGGTGGTCGGTATTTTTGAATTCCTCTCTGGCCAGCGCGGTCATCAAAAGGGCGATCAATCCGGAGGTCACACCATGATCCTCCACATCGCCTAACAAAAGTAAGATGGAACGTTCCTTTTTGATAAGCACGTTGAAATCTCCGCTTACAAAAGAAACCGGTGTGACGTCCGCGGCTAACTTATACGGCGAAAGATCCGGAATCGAAAATATTTTTCCCTGCAGTCGGGACGCGAGTCGAAGGTCGCGCATGATCACTTCTTCCCTAAGATCTTTTTCCTTGAGAATCGAATAATAATCGTGGGCCCTTTGGATCGCGATCTGGACAGTCTGGATCGAAAAAGGTTTGAGCAGGAAGTCGCTTGCCTTATGAGTCAAGGAAGTGACCACGCTGTTGATGTCCCGTTCCCCGGTCATCATGATCACTTGGGTTTTTGATTCCAAATTCTTAAAATAAGGAAGAATATCCAAACCGCTCATACCGGGCATATGAATATCCAGAAATACGATCGGGTTGAGTTCTTTTTCGAAATACTGTTTTCCCTGTTCTACGGAATCGAAAAAAACGCTTTGATAACCGAGTTTGGATAGGATCAGCTCGAGTGTCTCTCCGACGTCCCGATCGTCGTCCAAAATGATGATCTCCGGTCTGAGCAAAAATGCCGACATATTAAAATTTCCTAATATAACGGGTTCCTGAAACGATCTTTTTCACTTTTTTGTAATATTCCTCGTCGAAAAGAGCGGACTCGAGATAGGAACTGATACAAGAAACCATTTCTCCGTATTTCCACGAGTAAACTTCTCCAGTTTCCCCGTTTACTATCTTTTCTCCGTGGATATGATCGCTCAATTCCCTGAGATTGTTTCTGCTGAATGACTGAAGGATTGCCCGAAACTTCCCTTCCTTTTCCGGATCCACGAATTGGAACGATTTATGAAAAAGCACAGCGTCGTGAAAGTATTCGGGAATGTTAAACGCTCCGTAGGCGCCCATCTTAGTGGCAAGAACCCTGATAAAACCGGTGATCTCGTTCATCACGCTCAACCCGGGATATTCCTGTCCTTGGTGGAGTTTTTTTTTGGTCTTTAGATTTTTCATCTTTAGATTTTGGGTCAAGAGCCAGTCAATATAAACGAGCTTATAGGATTGATCCAGCTTTTTAAACTGAAAGTCGGAAAATTTTAACCGCATATGGACTAATACACCGCCCGAAGGATCCTTGATATAAATCCGGTTGTCCATATCCGAAATTCCGTCCAAACTCACCTCGAACTCGACGTAACCTCTCGCCTTGAGAATCCGGAACATACCCGCCTCTTCCATCATAGCGTTGACTTCTTCGATGGAAAAACGGTTGAAGAGGCTATTTTCGATCCCGAGGGAAGTTTGAAACTCCCGGGAAATGTCGATCATTCCCAAATCCTGGCCGTCCAAAAATCCGGGATTACCTTTCTTCTTATCCGAATCTGAAAAAATGTTCATACTCAATCAGCCGCAAATATTTTGATCGTATTGTAATGAATCGTGACCGTATCGTGAAAATCCTTCGCATAACCTCCGGCCGGAAGAATCACCGCCCGTGCGTTCGTTTTTAATGCGAAATCACGGATCGCCTTATCGCGTTTCCTCAAACCCTGAAAGGTAAGTTTCAAATCTCCGAGTGAATCTCCTTCGAACGGATCCGCTCCAGCGATATAAACGATTAGATCGGGTCGAAACGAGGAGACGATCCTCTCGAGAGAATTCTCCAAAAGTTGTAGGTAGGTTTGATCGTCCGTACCTTCCTCCAAAGGAACGTCCATTCCCGAGGTTTCCTTTTTCGGATATAAATTCTCCTGGTGCATGGAGAACGTGAATACGTTCGGATCGTTTTGAAACACGACGGAATTTCCGTTTCCCTGATGTAAGTCCAAATCGACGAACAATATCTTTTTTCCGGGATTCCGTAGTTGATACAGTTTTACCGCGATCGCGGCATCGTTGAGATAACAAAAACCTTCGGCTCGGTCCGGCATACTGTGGTGAAAACCACCTCCGATATGATACACGAATCGATACTTCTCGGTGAGTTCCGTCGCCAAAATCGTTCCTCCGACCGCCAAAACGAAACTCTGTACGATCTGCTTCGTCAGCGGAAGTTCGGAATACTGCGTTCTTTCGGTCAATTTGAGTCCGAAAAAATCCCGCAGAAATTCTTCTGTATGCACCAGAGCCAGATCTTTTTCCCGAGCGGACTCGGGTTTATAAATATAAAGAGACGCAAGTTTCGGATCTTGTTTTACAAGATTGTACACCATCTGATATTTCCTCGCAGGAAATACGTGAGGCCCCAAATCCATGTTATAATCTGGGTGATAAACCAAACCGATTCGTTCTAACTGCTTCTCCAAGGAGGGGACGCCTTTTTTTGGTTCATTCTATTTTCCCGTTTCCGTTCGTAAAGAGGAAATATTCGCTGGAACCGTGAAGGGATGTATCTACAATAGCCAGCCATGAAAATTCCAAACGGGAAAAAAACCAAAATCGTATGTACCATCGGTCCTGCCTCCTCTTCCGAAGAGACGATTCTTTCGATCCTAAAATCCGGAATGGACATCGCTCGGATGAATTTTTCCCACGGTTCGCACGAATCGCACAAACGAGTCTACGATACTCTTCGCAAATGCGAACAGATCTCCGGTTCTCCTCTGGGAATTATGGCGGACCTGCAAGGACCGAAGATTCGCACCGGAAAACTGAAACTCAATTCGATCCTGCTGCATAAGGACCAGGAAATAGAAATCGTTCCCGACGCGGAATTCCAAGGAGACGAACACAAAATCGGTTGTACCTACCCCAATCTGATCCAAGACATTCAGGTCGGAGATCGGATTTTGATCGACGATGGAAAACTCGTTCTTCGTGTACTTTCCAAAACGGAACAATCCGCGATTCTTAAAGTAAACGTAGGGGGAATTCTCTGGAGTAACAAAGGGATCAATCTCCCGGGAACTCCGATTTCCGCTCCAGCGCTTTCGGAAAAGGACAAAGAGGATCTGAAATTCGCATTGTCTTTGGGAGTGGATTATATCGCTCTCAGTTTCGTACGATCCGCTGCCGATTTGGAACTCGCAAGAACTATGTTACAGGGAAGCGAGACCGGTCTGATCGCGAAAATCGAAAGACCCGAAGCCCTAGACAACATAGAATCCATCATCGAACGCGCGGACGGAATCATGATCGCAAGAGGCGACTTGGGCGTAGAAATCGAAACCGAAAAGGTTCCGATTTTGCAGAAGGAACTCATCTATAAACTCAACCAAGCCGGGAAACCGGTCATCACCGCGACGCAGATGCTCGAATCGATGATCGAAAATCCTCGACCGACCCGGGCGGAGGCGAGCGACGTCGCCAACGCGGTGATGGACGGAACCGACGCGGTGATGTTGTCTGCGGAATCCGCGAGCGGTCATTATCCCGTGGAATCCGTGGAGATCATGTCCCGCATCATTCAAGAAACGGAAAGTATCGATCATATCTACGAAATCCACTGGAACGTAAAAAAAACGTTTTTAGAATCGGAACGTACCGCACTCGGACACGCGGCACGCGAAATCGCGCACGAGATCAACGCCAAAGCCATCGTTAACTTTACGAGGAGCGGTTACTCTTCGCTGATCACTTCCGAAATGCGCCCCAAGGTTCCGATTTATTCCTTCACTCCGTTTATGGCTACCGCAAGAAAAATGAAACTCTATCGCGGAGTGGTCCCGTTTGTGATGCCTTTTTTTACGAGATTGGAGGATATGCTCGCCCATATGAATCAAAAACTCAAAGAGGATGAACTCCTCTATCCCGGAGACAAGCTGGTGATTTTGTCCGGAGCGCCGGGAGCAAACGTTCGAAGCGTGGATTTTTTACAAATCTACAGGATCCACTGACGGAAAAAAGATCCGTTCCTTTTGTAATATGAAATATTTATTTTATTCTAATATTCAAGCTCAGCTTAGATAGGGAATAGAATTCAGATTCTTTTTTCTAAAATTCAGTCTCGATTCTCCTGTGATATTTTTTTAATGAGCAACATTCAAAATCTAGAATGTTGCTAAGGAACTCCCGAAACCAAACGTTTCGGGGAGTTCAAATTTTTATCCAGGAAAACCATTATGAAACGATTTTGTTTATACCTGACAATACTGTATTCTTTGTTAGGTTGTAATCCAAAGGATCAACGGGGGGATACGTTCGCGCTCGTTGCCGAAGGTGCGGATTCGATTTTGAGTTTGATCACCGATCAACCCAGAACCGATCTACGGATTCCCGATTGTGCGGTTTATGATCCGTCCAAGGGTTACGTTCATATCTTAGAAGCCCACGGAGGCTCGGGATGTATTCCCCTATCCCAACCTTCCGGGACCTCTCTTACCTTACTGTTATATCCGCCGGCAGGCGCGCGGTTCACGGGATACGTACAAATTTGGAAGGATCTCACCGCTCAAGAATTGTCTTATTTTCTCAGTAACCAAAAGGTTCCTCCACAAACGAAACACATGGATTCGGTCGATATTCTCGAAACATCGGATTTGATACCCGAAGACACACAATTTCAGATTGTATTGTCCACCCTCAACTGGGCGCCGGGAACCTATTCGATTTTCGCCGAAGGAACACCCGCGGCCGATTTTCCGAACGTCGTCGATACCGTCACCATCACAGCCCCGGAAAATGCCACTGCTTTAGATAGGGTTCGCGATGAAATGATCGTAAACGGCCGGAGCGTTTATCTTTATAATTCCTATGGAACTCCGATTGTGGACATAGGCAGCCTTTATCGAGGAACCCCGTATATTTTAGCCGTGAACCTAAACCAATTGCAGACGTTGAACAATTCGGTAGAAGTAGATTTAAAAAAATTGAATATAACTCAAACAAGCTCCATTCTTTCTATAAAACTAATCCCTAATACGACGAAACAGAGAATCAGCACGACCTGTTCCACAACGAACGACTACCCCATTTCTCTGTCCAACTACCCGCAGGGAATCCTGACGGTTTGGATCACCACTCCTAGTTCCATTAAATTTCAGCATTCAACGGATGAATCGTTGAACTTTAAAATTTTACACACTCTACCGGGGAATTGTACCAGTTTCGTTCAAACCAAACAACTTTCTAGAAAACTGATCGATACTCTCGCCGCCAGAACCCCGATTCCGACCAACACGAGCGCCCCCGTGGATACCATTAAGGTTCGTCTCGTACGATTTGGGGACACTCAGTTCATTACGACTACTTCCTTGAATTCTTGGGCCAATACGTTTAAGACCGCTTTCAATAGCGGAACGAAGCAGTATTTTAAGTTGGATGTTCAGGGTGTACATCGGTTTTCCATGATACAACCGGAACTGAATCAGTCTCTAGTGACCGATTGGTACAACTCCCTGCCCAAAACACCGGGCAAAACTCCTCTCAACTTGAATAACGCAAACGAACGTTTGCTCGCCACGATGTTGTATTACGAAGAAAACCCAAGTATGATGAAGAATCACTTAAAAGAATTGTATCCGGAACGCCAAAACGGAGAGGATGTGACGATCTATCTCGTAGACCTACTTGGACTCAATGGAGTGGAATCCCAAATACTCGGGAGCGCGAACCCGGTAAACGGAAGCACTTTGTCTTCCATAACGGATCTTTTTCTCGGTTACGCGAATACGAATCTAGACGCGTTTCGAACCGAAACGTCCGGAGGAAACTTCACCTATCACTTCGACGCTTCTCTAGTTTCGAATTGTAACGGCTGCTCTCTTCCGATCGCAAATTCGACGGAATACGTTCAGGCATTGAGACAAAACACTTTGGACAACAGCCAATACAACATAGCCCTTCACGAATTGGGGCACGCCGCTTGGTATCATAAGGCTGGAAGAATCGAAGTCAGAGATTTTTCTTTGGGCGGTCAGCCATTCAACCTGCGTTTTCAGGGAGCACAACTGCAAGGGGCCAGTTATATAGACGGTTCCCAGTCGTATTATAGAAAAAATGAATATATGTCTTACGATCGTGATCGAAAATCATTGACCTTAACCTATGGAGACATACTGATCGAACGATTGCTTGAAAGATATAAGTTCCATCTCCAGGAACAACCCTAAGCGGAAAAATAAATCGTTCTTAAATTCTCGCGGAATATTCGAATCGGCCACCCTTCGAATATTCCGTTTTCCTTATAGAATCTCTCAGCTCCGGAACCCATTCTCGATTCCGGATTCGGCCGATTTCAACCATACAAAAAGTAATCCGGATCCTCCGCCGAATTTAGCGGACATTTCTTTCTATCAAATGTATATACGCAAAACTCGATGAAGATTTCGAAACTCACCAAGTAGGATTTTTTTTCGGATCCGACTTGGCCAAGAAACCGATGAACTCGTTCGTAAAGTCCGCGAGATCCGGAATATAAAACCTTTCCTTCCTTTCGTTTTTGATATCCAGCACTTGGATCGAACCTTCTCCTGTGTTTTTGTTCCACCACGCGAGAGTGCCGTTATACACGCTTTCCCGCTTCCACGTCTTGATCAGATTCAGCTTGCTGTCGAAAACGTAGATCGTGGATTCCACCCTGTTGTCCATCCACCACGGAATCGTAAAAAGAGTGGCCAAACTGATGTGAGCCGTACCCAGAAATTTCAGGATATAAAAATCTCCTCCCGAAAGAAACGGCGGCCCGGGAATTCCCAGCACGTAGTAATCCACATCCCGTTTTTTGAGCGTATAAACCAAGTTAGACGGATCTCCTTTTTTGATCTCTCTGGTTTCGAATACCTGTTTCAGTTCGGGGATTCCGGTCCATTTCACGGAATCCAAATACAATTTCGTAAACGCTTCCACTCTTTCTTTCGGGATCGAAGTATCCACACCTCTCGCCGAAATCGATTCAACCGGAACTCCCACATCCTTAAGATTTTTTCTGTAATCGAGGTCGTAGTTTACGATCGCCTCGTAATGGAGGGTGTTCCCCGTTTGACCTTTAAAGATCGTGGCGAACGGACGAAATCCTACCAAGGCAACGCGTTTCGGATTAAATTTTGCGGGAAGTTTTTCCTTTTCCACGGGCGCCGCGTCCCGGACGTAATAGTTCACACAACCGATTCCGAACCAAACGGAAATCGAACTCAGAATAAGAATTTTTTTCATCGACATATCTATCCATATCCCGCCGCGAATCGGAGTCGGACGTTTATAAACTGGAAAATCGAAGAACGGTAGAATTTTATAAAATTCTTATCCCAGGAAAGTGTTTGAATTCCTTGAGAATCTGATGAGAGATTTTGGTCTTCATATCGCGACGTTCTCGTACGTGGGTGAGATAGCGGAGCGAAAAAAGAATTCCCCCTTCCTCCAGGGACAGATATACGATGGGAGAAGTTTTGCCAAGACGAACGAGATAGTTTTTGGAAAGTTCCTGAAGCGTATAATCGATTTCATCCTGATCGATGATCGCGTTGTTTCGGATGATTCCGTTCAGAAGTTCCTCCGCCTTTTCGAAATCGGAGTCGTACGGAATTTTGATCCTCATCTCGTCCCAGACGTAATTCATCTTATCCTTAACGACGATGAGTTGTTTTAGGATGACGAAGTGATTGGGAAAATGAACGAGACGGTTGGTGGATTGATCCGACTTCGGGTCCGAGGAAATCTCCATCAGAGTAAAACGATTCACACCTATATTGATGACGTCGCCCCGCACTCCGTCGATCTCTATCCTATCCCCGACTTCGAACCCGTTGCTCCCGTGGATAAAAAACCAACCCACGAAATTGAGCGTAATATCCTTGAGAGAAATGACGATACCGGCGCCCGCGAGCCCCATCACCGTGGGAAGATAGGACAAACCCGAAAAAACCACCGGTAAAAGTATGATCAAACCCAGAATGATAAACGACATCCTCGCCATTTTTCTTCTGTTGTAACGGGCGGTTACGTCTAACGTCGGTCGAAAAAAATCGAGGACCAAGATGATAACCTTGTAGGAAACCACCAAAAAAACGATGAAATAGACGATCAAAATCAATTCTTCCGAAAGTCCGCGATCCTTTGCGCGAAGCAGAACGAACGGATTGAGATTTTTTAGGAAATCGATTTCGAAACCCATCAAAGAGCCTTTTGTCTGCGGATATTCCGGACGATTTCCTCTGATTCCACGGGAACGTCGAAAACGGGAGATCCCGGTTTTTCCAAAAGAACGAAACGGATCGAACCTCCCACGTTCTTTTTATCGTGTAACATGTGTTTGGCGAGTTCCTTGGATTTCAGCCGTGTAGTAAACGGAAGCCCGTATCGTTTGAGACAATCCACCGTTTCCAAAGATATCTTAGGATCCAATCCGGCCTTTTCTTCGCTGATAAAAAGCGCCGTGATTAGGCCGACGGCCACCGCCTCCCCGTGGGAAAATTTTTTGTATTTCGTTACGGACTCGATCGCGTGAGCGGTGGTATGCCCCAGGTTGAGGATTTTTCTCAGACCGGTTTCCTTTTCGTCGCTGGAAACGACCGCGGCCTTAAACCGAACGGACTCGGCGATCAGATACGGAAGAATCGGAGCGTTCGCGTTTAAGTCGGAAAGAGAATGTTCCTTTACCTTTTCCCAATATTCCCCTCCGGAAAGAAGCGCGTGTTTTACGATCTCCGCCTGACCGCATCTCCATTCCCGATCGGGAAGAGTGGAAAGGGCGATCAAAGGAGCGAAGACGAACTCCGGTTGATAGAACGAGCCGATCATGTTTTTACCGAGGTCCGCGTTAACCGCAACCTTACCTCCCACGGAGGAATCGACACACGCGAGAAGTGTGGTCGGAATCTGAACGAATCGGATTCCGCGCAGATACGTGGAAGCGATAAAACCGGCGAAGTCCCCTACCACGCCGCCGCCGAACGCAAGGACCAAAGACTTACGATCCGCACCGAACTCGATGAGTTTATTATATACTTCACCGGTACGATCTATGTGTTTGGATTTTTCTCCGCCTTTGACGTAGATCACCCGCACTTCTTTTCGCAAAGAAGACAATTCCTTTTCGAGATATTTGGAATAAAGGGAATGAATCGAACGTTCGGTGATCAAAAAGACGGAAGTGACGCCGGGAAGTTTCGAAATCTCTTCGGATAAACCGGAAAAATCCGTGTGAAGTTGTACGGGAACCGATTTGTGTTCGGTGACTACGTTGATTGTTTCTAAATGACTCATTTTTTTTCGGAGACCCAGACGCTTTTGATGAACGGAGCGGAATGAAACTTTCCCTCCGAAAGAAACGATTTTATATCCGGTCGTAAATCCATTTCCCGGACCGCGGCGGGAGAAAAATATCCGAAACCGGTGATCGCCTTTTCGTTTAAGTTCAATTCGGGAATTTCCTTTTTTACGTTCACCGAAAAGACCAGTTGAATGAGATGCCTTTTCCCACCGGGTTCGATGGATTCGTTTAACAACAAAAAGGTGGCCGACTTCATATCTAGGGAAAGTTCTTCCGCCAATTCGCGGCGTAACGCTTCCTCGGCGCTTTCCCCGAATTCGATTCCGCCTCCTGGCAAAAGCCAATAGTAGGAATCCTTTTTCTTTTGTTGAATGAGAAGAATCTCGTTTCTGGAATTGAAGATCAAGGCCGCGACCCTGACCCGCATTCCTTTCTTTTTAAAGAAAAAATCCATTCTTAATCGATCGTCGTCCTTTCGACGGAGCTTTTGAAGAGGAAAAAAAAATCCTTTAGGATTCCCGTTTGATCCGAAGAAACAATTCTTTGGCGGCGTTTTGTTCCGCCGCTTTTTTGCTGACTCCGGAGCCGACGGCTTCCCATTCGTCCCGGATTTTCACGGAAACACGAAAAATCTTCGCGTGATCCGGACCGGTTTCACCTTTCATCCGATACACGGGAAGCACCTTGAAGTGTTTCTGTGAATATTCCTGAAGCTGCGTTTTATAATCTCTGACAGATTCCACCTTTTCCGGATTTTCCGCAAATTCAATTAGATGTTTGAGGATGAATTTTTCGACGGTTTCAAAACCCAGATCGAGGTAGATGGCTCCGATTAAGGATTCGAAAAGATTGGCCGAAAGTTTACGGCGTCCCTTGCCCTGGGACTTCGATTCTCCTTTTCCCAAAAGAAGAAACTCGGAAAGAGAAAGTTTTTCGCTGATCGAATTTAGGATCGGAGTAGAAACGATCCTGGATTTGATGCGGGATAATTCTCCTTCATTTGCATACGGATGTTTTTTGAAAAGATAACGCGCGGCCACCAGACCGAGAACCGAATCCCCTAAAAATTCGAGACGTTCGTTGTCTTCCTCGATTTCGGGCGTTTCGTTTTTGTAGGAACTATGAATGAAAGCGATATGATAGAATTCGAAATCCGAAAATTGGATTCCTATTTTTCGGGAGAGTTTTTTGAGAGTTTGAACCCGTTCCGGATTCCGAGCGATGAAAGAGGATTGTGTTTTTTTAAAAATCAAAGGAAGAAAAAAGAATTCCGAGTTCCGCGAAGAACCCGGAAAGTCTCAAACGATTAGGACTTGAGGTTGTCGATGAACTTAGTTACATCCCCGACAGTTTGAATTTTCTCAGCGTCTTCGTCGGAGATTTCGATTCCGAATTCCTCTTCGAGAGCCATTACTAATTCTACAGTGTCCAGAGAGTCCGCACCGAGGTCGTCGATGAAGTGCGCCTCAGGTGTAACTTCAGATTCATCCACTCCAAGTTGTTCTACGATGATAGATTTAACTTTTTCAAAGTCTGCCATTGTTTCCTCCGTACCACATTTGGTGGTATGATGATTTTTTGTTAGATTTGGTCAGGCGGATATAAAATCCACCGAATTTTATAGATTTAATTCAGAAAATATTTGGCAAGCCAATATACTTTTTTTCGGGAAAAAAACTCCTTTCGCATCGTATGTTCGTATTCTTTTTTGAATCGTTTTCTGCGTCGAAAAAATTTTTGAAACGAATGAGGTTTGGATCCATAACCGTTTGTCTCATTAGAATCGAAGCGTGAAATTTTTGTTTGGAGTGAATCGGATTCTAAACTTCGAAAACCGAAACGATACGAATCGAAAAAAAAAGACGCGTTGAAAACGGTTCTTTTTTCGAACGAATGAATGGAAATAGAGGGAAAACTTCTTCCACTCCCAAAGAAAGGAGCGAAAGAAGCGGAAGTGAATTGTTTATCCTTGGGCGCCGGGGAGAAATCCTCCGCCGTTCACCTCGATTACCTGACCCGTGATAAAAGAGGAAATATCGGAAGCGAGAAACGCGATCGTATTCGCGATATCTTCCGGAAGTCCAGCTCGTTTCAGTGGAATTGCGGCAACCATGGCGGTTCTAATTTTTTCGGGAATCGCGTCCGTCATTTCGGTGGCGATAAATCCGGGAGCGATCGCATTACAACGAACCTTACGCGAAGCCATTTCCAGAGCGACCGCTTTGGTAAAACCGATCACGCCTGCTTTGGACGCGGAGTAGTTGGTTTGTCCTATGTTTCCGTTTACACCCGCGATAGAGGAAAGATTGATTACCGATCCTCCGTTGGGGTTTTTCATCATAAACTTAGTAGCCGCTTGCGTGCAGTTGAACGTTCCCGTCAAGTTAACGGCAATCACCGCGTCCCACTGTTCTTTTTTCATTCTCATGAGAAGAGTGTCTTTCGTGATTCCTGCGTTGTTCACTAAAATATCGATGGTTCCGAATTCGTCCACACAGGCTTGAATCGCTTTTGCGGCGGATTCAGAATCCGCTACGTTGGTTCCTACGCCGATCGCTTTTACGCCGGTTTGTTTTGCGATTTCTTCCGCGGTAGCTTTGCTGGATTCCTCGTTGAGGTCGGCGATAACGATGTTCGCTCCCGCTTTTGCAAGAGTCAAAGCGGTCGATTTTCCGATTCCGCGCGCGGCTCCGGTTACGACTGCATTTTTACCTTTTAAATCGATCATAATTCTTTCCTATTCGGGTTCTCTGCGGCTAAAGTATTTCGGTCGAACGGAGGGTCAAGGGAGTTTTACGGCGGGAATGGCGATCGAACAGAACGCCCGTTCTGTTTTAATTGTAAGGGAAGTGATTCCCTGCTTTTTTTAGGAATTTAGTAACCAGCAATGAGCGCGGGCAAACCGCGAACACGCGAAACGTGGGAACTCTCACACGCAAACAAGGAGTTCGACGAAAAGAGCCTCAATCTACCGACCCAAACTATAAACCGGTGAAAAGCCGCCGCCGGGAGTTCTAAAATTCGTAGTTTGTCCCTGATACAAACGCGCGGCTAAAAGTAGGATCTCCTCCCTAAAAACGTACGCACGAAGATCCATTTTATAAGGAACCCGTTGCGACTCCGCGTTGAGAAGAATTCTTTCCGAAGGAGGAACGAGTTCCTGAATCAGATAATTCCCGGAAAGAATTTCCTGAAACGTCCCTTTGGTGAGTTTCTCACCTTTATAAACGGCCTTGCTTCCATAACCGGAAATCGGTTTAAAAAAGAATCTTTTTCTTTCGGCCCAAAGTTTATCCGGCTCGACCTCGTTTGCGTAGCCGGTGAAAGGAACGATCTGAGATAACATCTTTCGATCCTCTTCTTGGATGCCGGCGGTTTTCAAAAAAGTTTCTTGATTCCAAAAAATCAAATTCGTTTTCTTCGCATACAGTTCGTAGTCCAGAGGATTGGGAGTTACGACGACCGTTTGTTTTTCCCAAGCGTCTCGGATCGGTTGATTTCCGGGCTCGCTAAGATAAAAATCCGTCATTCGATTGTAGATAAGATCGACCTTCTTTCCGTTCGAAAAAAGAGAACCGTCTTCCATCGTTTGAAACGAATCGGGAGATAAAATTTCGGAATCGATGCCGTGACTCAGAAACAAATCGCGGAATAGAAGAAATTCTGGATAAAGAAATTGTTCCTCGGGATGTTCATCCACGATGGCGATAAAGCGCGGAAAACCGTTTCGGTCGGCGTCCTTCCATTCTTGGAAAAAGGTACGCAAAAAAGAAGGTTCGATTGCGTCGATTTCATCTTTTGTAGGAAGCGCGTCCTTTACTTCTAAACAACATTCCCGCTGAGCTTCCACCAATTTTTTTTGAAGAAAAGCACCTCCCGCGTTCGTATTGATTTCGATCAATTTCGGACCGAAGTCGGTAAGGTGAAAATCAAAACTCAAAAAAACGCCTCCTTCTGAAAATCGCTCCTTCAGCCGTTCCGGAAATTCACGGAGAAGTTCACGGCGAACGGATTCGTTTTTCAGAACTCTTTGAAACGTTGAAACGCTGTTTCGTATAACGTTTAAGTCCTTAGGATCCAAAAATGAGGCACTCTGAGAAAAAAAACGTTCGGACAAAACGGCCGCGTCCAGACGTTCCGCACCTTTCGTATTTAGAATTTTGGAATGAAATACCTCTTCCAAAACCGTTTTTTCCAGGGTAACACACTGGCATTCCCGATTCATAAATTTTGAGATGGTGGTCATAATTCGGCCTCCGAAGACGTGAAAAACCATTTTTTACGAAACATAATTGCGCCCCTGACCAAAAGAATCAGAGCCGGAACTTCGATCAAACGTCCGATCATCCCGAAGAATGTTTGCCCGTTTGCGATTCCGTAAACACTTCGATTGACGGAAACGGTGAGTTCTAGATAATTTCCTGCCGAGGAGAACTCGATCGAAGTCATATTAAATATTCCAGATTCATAATATTCCCGATTTCGAAACTGATCAAAAACGGGATCAAGAAGCAGAAAACCGAAGGAACCGCAACGATGAATGTGTCGGCGGGAGTTATAAAAACCGGTTTTTCTTCGGGAATAAACGTAAAAAAAATCGCGAACGAAAACGTGATCAAGGTCATCGGAAAAACGAACGAAGTCAATTCCTCTTGACTCCATTTTTTTCCTCGATATAGAATCAGGGAAAACCGCGCCGGAATCGACGAAAAAAAAGGATTTCCTAAATAGGGGAGAATTTTTCCGAATACGATCCCGACATCCATGAAAGTAAAAATCCAAAGAGTAAGATAAGGACTTACGAAACCGAATTTCCGTTTCACTCTTGACTCAATCCTGAACCGGATCGGAGATTAAATTCAACTCTCGAAGTAAATTCAAAGAATATTCTCGAATCATTTCTCGAACGGTTCTAAATTCGTTTTCGATTTGCGCTTCCGAACCGACTACTTTGGCCGGATCGGGAAAGTTTCGATGAAATCGCAAGGCTTTGGAAGGGAAATACGGACAATTCTCCCTTGCGTGATCGCAGACGGTAAGAATATAATCGAATTCTAAATTACGATATTCGTTTATATGATTGGAAGTATGACCGGATATATCGATTCCGGCTTCTTTCATCGTGGCAACCGCGCGAGGATTCACCCCGTGTGTTTCGATTCCCGCGCTGTAGATATCCGAGGCTGCACCCGCATAATGCCTAAGCCAACCTTCGGCGATTTGACTTCTACAACTATTGCCCGTACATAGAACTAAAATTTTGGATTTTTTCATCAGCAACAATCCTCGACCAAAGGCTTCTTATAACGTTTTAAATTTTCCAAAAAGGAAAGAAGGGCCGTTTCCAACTCTTGTAAACGAGCCCAACGGACGCAGTAACACGACTTTTTACCTTCGATTTCGCCTTGGATCAAACCGATCTCTTTCAATTCGCGAAGGTGTTGCGAGACCGTAGCTTGCGCCAAGGGCAAAACGTCCACGATCTCCCCGCAGATACATTCGTTCCGTTCCGCAATCGTCTGTAGAATCGCCAAACGAGCCGGATGCGCGAGGGCTTTCGAAAATTCCGCGAGGACTCTTGTGTCTTCCGAAAATTCCGCCTTTTTATTGAGTGCCATATTGTATATCGTAAATATACGATAATAAATGCAACTGTTTTTTAAGCGCTGCCCCTCGTTCCCCTTCTGCTCACGGGAATTGAAATTCGAAAAACGCCTTCAAAAGAGCTGTTTTTCTTGGGATCTTGTAAAAACTGGGGAGAGCGGAATGCGTGGGAACTCACACGAATCCAACCCACTTACAACGAAACGTGGGAACTCACACAAATCCAACCTGCTTACAACGAAATGTGGGAACTCACACGAATCCAACCTGCTTACAACGAAATGTGGGAACTCACACGAATCCAACCTGCTTACAACGAAACGTGGGAACTCACACGAATCCAACCCACTTACAACAAAACGTGGGAACTCACACAAATCCGGCCCACTTACAACAAAACGTGGGAACTCACACAAATCCAACAGGGGCTCCTCAATCCAGGCCAATGACTACAAAACGATTGCAGTCAACGCAAAGAAAAAACGCTCTTAGCCCAAAACCAATTCCAGATAAGACGAATTGCGGTTTTTACGAAAATAAAAACCAAAACGGCCCCCGATAGAATCTGTCGTAATTCCGTTCGAAAGCCTTCCCAGCCAGGTCCCGCCCCCTCTTCTAAACTCTCCGAGGCTCTTTGAAACGTATCCCAAAGAAAAACGATCCACCGGGAAAGACCCGCCAACTCCAAAAAGATTTCGAATAAAACCAAAATTACAACGAGCAAACGAAACGGACGCGGGGCAGGTTTTTCTAAAAGAAGCCAAACATCGACGAAGGTAAAACATAACAAAAGTATAATAGAGATCGGAAGCAACCAAGGCAAACCCAGTCCGTCCTCCGAAACGGAAACGACTCCCCAAAATCGATGAAATAAAGCGATAAACGAAAAGTTAACGTATAAAAAGACAAGGTCTAAACCAAAGATGCGCGTCGAACGGGGAGCGAGTTCGCCCGGGACGGAAACTGGATCGGGTGGTGGGTTCAAAAAAATACCTACATTAGAATTCGATTTTCGTATCCGGCAAAGCCGGCAAACGTCCGTCTTCGAATTAAAACGGCGGATACCGACGGATAAAAAATTCGCTTCGGCAAATGCCGCCTAATAATTGTTAAACGGCATTTTCGAAAATTCGAAATAAAATCGCTGCTGTTTCGTCTAACGGAAAATAAGGGTTTTAGAATCCAATTCCGCTCGTCCGATCTTAAAATCCTTCGTGGTGTTCAATGTGTCGAAAACCCCTCTGCTTTGCAGAATGTTCAGAACCTCATCCATAGCTTTCGCGTATGCGCTCTCCTGACGAGCCCCCTCTTCCAGACGACTGTGTTCTTCGAAAAGAGTATCGTCAAAAGGAGCTTGAAATCCCCTGTTTAAAGAACGGAAGCAGGAAAAACCGTGATAGGCCCAGCGATAGGGATTATTCCGAAGAGTCATGATTTTTTCCGGAGAGTCGTAGTATCGAGGAGACTGCACCGCAAGCTCCTTCAGTGCTTTTTCAAAATGACCCACGGAATTCAGACAAAGCCTGCTTTCATCGATCGCAAACGCGTAAAAAATTTCTCCTTGGTGTTCCTGCGAGAATCTTTCGATTTCCGCTTGTGCAAAGTCCGCCAATTTCTTTACGTCAAACATAGAGCCCATCCTGCTTTCAGTTCTTTTGTTTTCTACAAGTGGCGGTATAATTTTTGATTCTTTTTTACGGAATTTCGAATAACGTGTATTTTATTTTATAATTCACTCGAAACCCTCCCTACTTTTTTTGCAACGCGCAGACGTTAGACGCATCGAACGGTCGCGCCTGAAAAAGGAACGTTATACGTCTTTGACCATTTTTTGCATCGCATAAAAAGGGAAAATTCAACGAGGAACTTCCATCGCGAACAACGTTCGAAAGAACGCCCTACTCGAATCAAAATATAGAATCGGAACTCGCTGAATGAAAAGAGAGACCTCCTTCACTGCGGACCGGAAATGCTCCGAAAAAATCGGAACCGATACGAGAAAGGGCAGAGAATAAATCGTATCCCCGATTCGCCAGAGCCGTTCGTGGACCGACGTTCGGCGCCTGTGAACACAACCAAACCTCGATCCGTTCTACTCACCGCGTAATCGCGGCTTTCCGACCTTCCCAGAGTTTCTGTTTACGCCTCATGATTTTAGAAGGAACGGAAGACGCAGGAAACAAAACATTTCTCGGATAAAAGACGAACTCGTGTCCGTCCCAAGAATCGTATCGGCGCACGCCCAAGTCTAAGTCGGCGCCGTAATTTAATAAAACCCGGAACGATTCGACGGAAGCGTCCTCATCCGCCGTATCGAGAAAGTTAAGAAAAAGCAAAGATTCTTGTTCTTCGAGTTCCGTTTTTTGACCGTCTCTTACCAAAGTTTTTTTTGATTTTAGGATGAGATTCGGGTCCAACCCAACTTGAATCAGTTTTTCCAGAATTTTCGGATACCGCAGAATCAAAACCAAGTCTTCTCTATCGATGATGAATCCTTTGGATTCTCGGATATTTTTTTCGATGAGATTCATCGTAGAAATATCATCGAGACCGGAGGCCTCGCGAAATAAAATGCGAATCGACTTTTGGGTTTCGGAAGGAAAATCCTGAAAAGCCATCCGTAAGGCCGGAAGAGAGTGAACGATCAGACCGGAAGAAATAGCCTTCTTCCAAAGTTCGTTCTTAAATTTTTCTCTCGTCGCGTTTAGATCGGCGGGAATTTTATGATACAATTCCAATAACAGAAGAAGCCGATCCTGCCAGAATTTATGATCCCTGGTTAACGAGTTTTTTTCGAAAATCCTACGATCCAGTAAATCGTAAAACTTTTCCCTGTCGTCGAACCGCTGCGAAAGATTGTGAATCACGGAAGGATCATATGAAATGATCTCGGTAGAAAAAAAAGGCTTCCAGACCTTCTCGTAAAATCGTTTTTCCAAACTCGCTTTTTTTTGAAACTCGCCGTAGAGTAGACTTAAAGTTTCCACTCGATTCGACTGTCTCCGAATATCAGCTTCTTTACTATAAAAGACGCTCGGCGAATATTCAATGATACTAATCTGATTCCAGGAATAGTTTTTCCATCGAGAATCGGGATCCCCTTGCGGAAGGAACCAAGATTCGGGATTTTTCAAGTTAGAATCGATATGCGCGTGCGCACCGGGAAGCGAATTATCTTCCTGCAAACTCTGAATTTTTTCCTCCAAGGAAACTATGTCCGAAGAATCCAAAATTTTTCGTAAAACGATCGGATCGTTATTTCTGATGGCGGATCTCAGATCGTCATACGCCGGATTTTCATTTCTGAAGGTGAATATTTTTTTGTTCCATTTTTCATAACGCGCCTTTTGCGAGCCGGGACTTCCGGAGTGAACGTAAAAATAATAGGGAATGATTCCTGGTAATAACAACGTATCCAACACTAAGGAAAACGGCAAATCGATGAAGACAAAACACCAAATCAGCCAACTTCCTTCCCTACCGGAAAAAACCTTACCCGTAGGTCCGAAGAAAATTATGGCCACATCGGTGAGACTACCTTGATAGGGAAAAATAACGTCGTCCCTTTCGACGGCGTGAAGGACGACGGACGTCGTCATACAACTTGTATGCAGAACGATTAGGATTGTGACCGTTATCTTTAAAAGGAAACGATTCAAAAATGGAAGAATCGAGCGGATCATCGTATCTTACGTTACAATGATTTTACCGAGTATCTCTTCAGATTATAATCTTATTTCGAAAAAGAAAACACGGAAGTTTTCGAACCGATTCGGTTTCGAAATCGATCAGATATTGTATTTTTTAAGATCCGCCGCGATCCGTTCGTTGATCTGGCGTTCGGCGCATTCGATTACGACCCGCACCGCGCTTTGAACAGCGAGCGCGTTGGACGAACCGTGACCGATTAAACAAATTCCGTCTACGCCGAGCAACAAAGCCCCGCCGTATTCGGCGTAATCGAGACGCTTTTTAATCGCACCGAACGTAGGTTTTAAAAGAAGCGCTCCGGTTTGAGCCAGACTGGATTGTTTGATACTTTCCCGAAGAACGTTGAAGATGGATTTGGAAAGACCCTCCGTGGCCTTAAGGACGATATTTCCTACGAAACCGTCGCAGACGACCACGTCCACGTCCTTGCCGCTCCCGTAAAGATCCCTTCCTTCCACGTTTCCGACGAAGTTGATCGGAAGTTTTTTGATCATCTCGAACGCCTTAAGAGAGACGGCGTTTCCCTTTTTATCCTCTTCTCCGTTGGAAAGGACTCCGACTTTAGGATTAGAAATATTGAATATTAGCTTTGAATAAATTTCTCCCATTACGGCGAACTGAGCCAGATAATCGGGTTTACAATCGACGTTTGCCCCGGCGTCCAACAAAAGCATGGGAGGACCGTTTTCTTGCGGAATCGGGGCGGCGATCGGCGGACGCAAAACCCCGGGAATTCTTCCGAGATACAAAAGCGCCGAGGCCATGGTCGCTCCCGTGTTTCCGGGAGAAAACATTCCCACGCAGGTCTTATCCGCTACGAGTTGTGTTGCTTGGACGACGGAAGAATCCTGAAGAGTTCGCACCGCGATCGACGGAGAATCGTTCATATCGATGATTTCCGAAGCGTGCTGGATTCTTATTTTATTTGTGTCGTATTCGAATTTAAGGAGAATTTCCCCGATCTCTTCTTCTTTGCCCACCAGTACGACGTTGGCCCCATCCTGGTTTACGGCATTTACGGCGCCTTCGATGATTTTCTCCGGCCCGTAATCGCCGCTCATTACATCGACGGCGACCCACATCATAAGAATTAATTTTCTTCTTTAGGCTTTTTAACTTTCGGCTCTAAAACGACTCCGGTTTTATAAAATCCGCAAGTTGGGCAGATTCTATGGGGAAGTCTGTAGGATTGACAGTTAGGGCAAGGCACCAAATTCGGCTTACCGATGGCATGATGGGCCCGTTTTGTTCTAACTTTTGATTTCGATTTTCGTCTTTTCGGAACTGCCATTGCTTTCCTCTTGGGAAATTGAATTGTTAGACAATAGTTTTTTGAGGAGGTGAATGCTCAACCATTATTTCGCTGATACGGCAAGAACGGGGAATCTTTTGGACGAAAAGCGAAGTTTCGTTGTATCCGAGCCTCCCTCAAAGAACGAACCCTCCCCGAGAAATCGTTTTTTATTCGGCCGGGCGATCGAGATCGTTTGTCCTTTGGGAAGTTCGTTTTTTCCTGGATCGGAGTCAGTCGTTTCTCTGGTTATTTTTGCGTGAGTTCCCACATTCGTTGTGGTCGATTAGAATCCCCGTTTCAAAAAAAGGGAACTTCCCTCCGATCCGTGTCCCAGGCGGAAGTCTTCTTCCTGGATTGCGCACGAGGAAACCGTCGGCGCAACGCCTCCTCCGATTAGGAGCCGTTAGCCGTTGGACAGAGATTCCATAAAGTTCACCGCTTCCGTTCGTTTTCCGTACAAAGAAGAACGATTCCAGACAAGACGGGCCGAAGATTCTAAAATTATGTCCAACTCTTTGAGCCCGTTTGCCTTCAGAGTTCCGCCGGTGGAAACCAAGTCCACGATACAATCCGAAAGTCCCACGAGCGGCGCCAATTCGATGCTTCCGTAGAGTTTGAAAATCTCACAGGATAATCCCTTATGGAAGAAAAATTCCCGTGCCAAATTGGGATATTTGGTCGCCACGCGTATCTTTCGATGACGGGCTTCGAGCGTATATCCTTCCGGAGCGGCGAGCGAAAGTCTGCATTTTCCGATTTTTAAATCCAAGGGAGTCGCGAGATCGTAACCGCCTTCCTTGAGAACGTCCCAACCGCAAATTCCCGCATCGGCGGCGCATTGTTCCACATACGTGGCCACGTCCTGGGATCTTACGAGAAGAATTCGAATTCTTCCCATCGGATCATTGTAGATGAGTTCTTTGGAATTGTGATCCGGTCTGGAAGACAACCAACCCTTGGAAATCATCAGGTCGATGCTTTCCTCGGCGAGTCTTCCTTTCGGCAAAGCCAGCGTGAGCATCAGCCCTTCTGATTGAGTTGTATGAGGAGGAATGTGGCGTATTGTTTTACGGTGTTGTAATCGCTGGCCGGAGTTTTTATTTCCTGATCCAAAACCTTCTTCAACGATTCGGCTGCCTCGACCTTTTTCCCGTTTTTCATCTGCATCCTTCCGGTTTGATACAAACTCCACGCCAGAAATCCGTTGGCTTCCCTCGTATTCGCAAGCAAAGCGGAAGCGGTTTGAAAATCGGTTTCGGCTAACGTGAAATTCCCTTCTCGCTCGCGCAAATTCCCCGCGAGATAAAAATAATACGCCTTAATGGGAGCCGGTTCGTCGATTTTTTTGCCGGCCCATTCCATCTTGTCGGCCGCTTTTTGGAATTCTCCGTTGCGCGCATACAAATCCGAGAGGATCTTCGCCAAACGAAGTTGCAACTTGTTCGAAGAATACTGCGCCGCAACTTCCTCATAGGATTTGATTTTTTCCTTTAAGTCGATGGTCGGATTGGTTCGAAATTTTTTATCCAACGCTTCCAAGGCGATCGTTCCCGCTTCGAATTGCGATTCCTGGTATTGAACGTAAACGACAAAGGCGAGAACGATTACGAAAATCGCACCCGCTCCGATCAAAACTTCCTTGATCCGGGACGAAATCGCTCTGAAAAATCGAATCAAAGCCAATTCCATTTTACTACCTTGGAAGTCCGCGTACGGATCCACGTTCACTTCTTTGGCCGTCGTCCGAGCTGCTGCGTCGTAGCGTTTCATACCCAATCCTTCGTTCTAAGATTCTTAACGGAGAGAAGTATTCAGGAAACTTCCCAAACTTTCGCGCGAAGGAGCGTCGGAAGTTTTGAGATATTTGGACATTTCCTCTCGTTCCAGAGCCTTATCGAAGTCTTTGATGGACAAAGAGATTTTTTTGTTCTTCACGTCCACTTTGATGACTGCGGTTTTCACGATTTCGTCCGGTTTATAAAGCTCGAGGAGATTGGCTTCTCTTCCGTTCGGAACTTCGGAGATATGGACCAATCCTTCGATTCCGGGTGCGACTTCCACGAAAATTCCGAATTCTTTGATGGACTTGATTTTTCCTTCCACGATGGTTCCGATCGGATGTTCGTTGCGGAAGATTTCATACGGATTTTCGAGGAGCTGCTTGAGCCCGCAGGAAATTCTCTGCGCGTCCAAGTTTACGTCGAGGATCATGTATTTTACGGTGTCGCCTTTTTTGAGTTGAGAAGTAGGATTGCTCGCCTTCTCGTCCCAGGTGATATCGCTGATATGGATCAGACCTTCGATTCCGTTTTCCACTTCAACGAACGCACCGTATTTGGTAATACCTGTAATCACACCTTCGAGAACGTTTCCTCTACGGATTTCGGGACTCAACTGATCCCAAGGGTTCGGTTGAAGTTGTTTTAAGCCGAGAGAAAGTCTTCTGTTTTTGAAGTCGATGTCCAAAACCAGAGCTTCTACTTCTTGCCCTTTTTTTAATATATCTTTTGGTTGAGGAGGTTTTTTGGACCAAGCCAACTCGGAAGTATGGATCAAACCTTCCAGACCTTCTTTCAATTCGACGAATGCTCCGAACTTCGTAAGAGAAGTTACGGTTCCGCGAATGACCATCTCTTTTTCCAGGGAACGTTCTGCCCAAACCCAAGGATCTTCGTAGAGTTGTTTTAGACCCAGAGCGAGTTTGTTGTTTTCCTTATCGAGTTCGAGAACGACTAATTCCACTTCCTGACCGATTTGGAAATACTGTTTAAAAGGAGCGTATTTTTTGTAAGAGATATCTCTTTGACGGAGAAGCCCGGTAACACCGTCCACTTCGCAGAAAACGCCGAACGAAGCGATCTTGCTTACGACGGATTTTACCTTATCTCCGACTTTGATCGTAAGAAGAAGAGCGTCCCATTTCTCTTCGTTGACTTCGTCTAAAAGTTTTTTTCGCGAGACCACTCCGGAACGGGTGCGGTCGTTGAGTTCGATGATCTTGAATTCGAGCTCTTTATTTTTGAAGGTTTCCCCTTCCTTGAATTTATAACTGAGCTGAGAAGCCGGTAGAAACAATTCCACCCCTTCCACATTTACGATATATCCTTTGCCTTTGATCTCATTGACCAAACGGCCGGTGACTTGATAACTATTTTTGAAGGCTTCCTTTACGATTTCCCAACCTTTTCTTTGGTCGGCTTCTTTTTTGGAAAGAATACAGCCTGAATCCTGAGATTCCTTTCTTTTTACGATTGCGGAGACATAATTTCCGCGTTCCGGAGTTTCGTCGAAATCCCCTCTCGGAATACGGCCTTCTTGTTTGAGACCTTCGATTGCCACATAAACGTAGTCGTTGTCTACGGAGACGATTTTTCCTTCAACGACTTGATCTTTCCGGAGTTCCGGTTCTTCGTGTATTGATTGTTCCCACTGTTTGAATACTTCTGCAAAAGTGGACTTCTCTTCCTTGTTTGTCATGGGGCGTAGGTTACTCGGCTAATGTATTGGATCCGTCTGGAAAATTGGGGGTCATCGATCCAGAATTTCGAGGATCTTGCTGATTACACTATTTTTGGAGAGTAGATCAGTGTCAATCAGGAATGCGTCCTTTGCCTGATAGAGAGGTGCGATTTCACGTTCCATGTCCGATTTGTCGCGAAGAATGATCTCCCGTTCGATCTCGTCCCGGTCCGCGGGAATTCCCTGTTCTTGTAATTGTAAAAACCTACGATCCGCCCGCACTCGGGAAGAAGCTGTCAGATAAAATTTAAACTTCGCATCCGGAAAAACTTCGGTGCCGATGTCCCTTCCGTCCATAATCAATTTATGAAGTTTGGCGAGCGAATGAAGTTCCTCGTTTACGAAATCCCGGTAAATCCTTCGGTTTGCGATATGTTTGATTTCCCTCGTAATTTCGGGGGTTCGAATCGACAAGGAAACGTCCTCTCCGTTGAGGAAAATTTTGTTTTCTTTTCCCGCGGAAAACTCGCAGAGGATTTTCACCTCGGAAAGTCCTCGTTCCGCTTCGGGGGTTTTGACCCACTCTTCGAACGAACGATTGTTAGGCGATTTTTGGTAGGATCGAAAAAGAGAAAGAGTTAGGGCCCGATAAAAAGCTCCCGTGTCCAAATAATTGAATCCGATCGTTTCGGCGATTTTACGCGCCACCGTACTTTTGCCCGAACCCGCCGGACCGTCGAGTGCGATCACATTCTCATTCATAAAGACATCCTCGAAGTAAGGTTTCGAATCCGGGAAAAGAAGTTTCGATCCAGGAAGTTTCGTCGATTTCGAGCGAAAACCCCGAAAGGCTCTTAAGAATCAAAAAGCTCATCGCGATCCTATGATCCATGTGGGAAAGAATGGAAATCTTTTTTCCTTTGGAAAGTTCGGCCCAAACGATTTCGGATTTCTTAGAGGTTCCGTCTAACGCGTATCCGTCAGGATATTCCTCCACTTCGATTCCGAGCGCGCGGAAATTGGAAACCATCGTATGAATCCGATCCGATTCCTTGGCGCGCAATTCCTCCGCGTGACGGATTTCAAAACCGCCTTCGGCAAAAAGACCGGCCACGGACAAAATCGGAATCTCGTCGATGATCGACGGGATTAAGGATTCCGGAATATTCGCTTTTTTTAATACGGACGGATACGTTTTGAGATCGCCGACCGGCTCCCCGCATTCGATTCGGCGGTTGAGAATTTCCACCTTCGCTCCCATCAGTTCGAGCGCGGTGAGAATTCCGGTTCTGGCCGGATTGAGTCCTATATTGGAGATAACAAGATTTCCTTCTTTTGCCAACACTCCGAGCACCAAAAAGAAAGCCGCCGAGGAAATATCGCCCGGCACTTTGAATTCTCCCCCGTTCAAAATATACGGAGGTTTGATTTTAAAACGAAGAGGTGTGATCCGTTCGATCTCGTTTCCCAAAAACCGAAACATGTTTTCGGTGTGATCGCGGGATAGTATGTTTTCCGAATATTCCAATTCCGTTTCGGACGCGATCGCCGCGAGCATCAGACAGGATTTGATCTGCGCGCTCGCGATCGGACTTTCGTAACGGAACGCGCTCAATTTTCTCCCTTCGATTTTCAGCGGAGCGGTTTCCTTTTCTCCGAGCCCGACGATCGAGGCGCCCATGGCCGTGAGAGGTTTGATAATTCTTCCCATCGGACGTTTTTTGAGAGAATCGTCGCCTGTCAAAGTCGCGTTCACTCCCCGCAGTCCGCAAATCAGTCCCGCCGAAAGACGGATTCCCGTTCCGGCGTTTCCGAAATCCAATTCCACGTTAGGCGAAACGAGAGATTCCTTTCCCGGACTTTCGAATTCGTATTCTCCGGGTGCGATCTTTTTTGCGTTTAATCCGAGTTTGGTGAACGCGGACATCGTGTTCAACGGATCTTCCGCTTCGAGAAATCCCGTAACTTTGGACCGTCCTTTGGAAAGAGCGGCGAATAAAACGGAACGATGGGATAACGATTTATCTCCGGGAACGGTAATTTCCCGGGATTTGAGTTTAGTGTTTCTTGGAATCATCCTGGTTCTTCAAAATATAATCCCTGGATCTGCGGGAAGTTTCCATAAAACCCTCCCATTCTTTCGGATTCAGAGTGTTTTTCGGATTCAATTTTTCTAATATAATATCGAGACGGTCGCGGTAGTCCAAAAGGGATTTGTAGATTTCCTCCTGATTCGAGGAAAAAATCGCGGCCCACATCTTCGGATTGGAACCCGCGATTCTGGTCATATCCCGGAACCCTCCTCCGTTCAAAGGAATCGGAGAAATGTCCGTATATCGTTTTACGATTTTTTGATTGGCGGCCCAATCGGCCATGATGGAGGAAAGTATATGAGGAGAATGTGATAGATACGAGAGAATGGAGTCGTGTTTATCCGCCGGAATTTCGATCGTTTCCATTCCGATACGTTTCCAAAACGTGTCCAAACTAGACCGCACTTCCGCCCTCGCTCCGTCGGGAGAGGTCAAGATACAAAGCCTTCCTTCGTATAACGAAGCGTTGGCGAACTCGAGCCCCGATTCCTCCGATCCGCACATGGGATGCGAGGAGACGTAATTGTGCGGGCCCGAAAACCTGTCTTCGACCGCGTGAATGATTTGATTTTTCGTGGAACCGAGGTCGGTGATCACTCCGGAATAATCCAGAGGAAGTTGCGCTATGAGTTTGACCGTGAGATCGACAGGAACTCCGAATATGATAAAATCGTAATCTTCCCAACGTTTGGCGGAATGGAATTCTTCCGAGGTAAGAATCTCGTCCGCGGAACCGAGCGTTTCCCCCTTTGCCTTGCTTTTAGAGGAACTGACGACGCCCGTGACGCGTGTGGCGATCCCCTTCTTTTTGAGGGCCAAGGAGAGGGAGGCTCCCATGAGCCCCAATCCATAGATTAGAATATTAGAATATTCGGATTTCACAGGTTTTGCGGAGACATCGGATAAGAACCGAGCACTCTCAGAAAAATGGTATTTTCCTTCAGACTTGCCAGGACGTTACGGATCGATTCGTCCTTTTGATGACCGTTAAAGTCGATGAAGAAGTTGTATTCCCATGAATTCCGTCTCGTGGGTCTGGATTCTATCTTTGTAAGATTGAGTTGATGATCAAAAAAGGGTTTGAGCACGCGATACAAGGCCCCCGGTTTATCCGGACAGGAGAATACGACCGAAGTTTTATCGTTTCCGGTCGGAGGACATTGATTTTTTCCGATGATCAGAAACCGGGTCGTGTTGTCCGCGAGATCCTCGATCGATTCGCGGATCAGATTGAGTCCGTAAATTTCGGCGGCGATGGAGGAAGCGACCGCCGCGCATCCGGTCTTTTTCTCCGCTACGATTTGCGCCGCTTTGGCGGTGGAGGAAGTTTCCACGATTTCCACGTGCGGCAGGTTTGCCGCCAGCCAATTTTTACATTGTGAGTTGGCGATCTTGATCCCGTACAACGTTTTGATTTTGGAAAGATCGTGTTCGAATCCCAAAAGACTGATGTTGATTCTAAGATAATGTTCCGAGTAGATGAGAAGATCCGAAACTAAAAATTGATCGAGTGTGGAATTGACCAAACCCTCGCTCGAATTTTCCACGGGAACCACCCCGTAGTCGATTTTATCCGTCTCCACGGCGCGGAACACGTCCGGAATGGAATTGAATTCCAACGCGTTGATGGAGGATCCGAAACGAGCGCGAACCGCCTGATTGGAAAAGGAACCCGCGGGACCGAGATACCCCACTTCCAATCCTTTTTCCACGGAAATCGATCCCGACATGATCTCGCGATAAATCGCAAGCAGAACCTTGTCTGGCAAAGGGCCTTCGCTCAAAGACTTTATCTTTTCGTAAACTTCCTTTTCCCGATCGGGTCGGAACACCGGCTCGTTTCGTTCCCGTTTGATTTCTCCGATCTTGGAGGCAAATTCGGCGCGGTTTTGGATCGCTTTTACGATATCGCGATCGAGAGAATCGATTTGGTCGCGGAATGTTTTCAGTCTTTGATCTAAGTCACTCATTTTCGAGCAGATCGTCCAGGTTTTCGAATTTCAGCTCTTTCACTTCTACGGGAGCCGGAAGATCCGATAGTTTATTCAATCCGAAATGAATCAAGAATTCTTTCGTGGTTCCGTACAGGGCCGGTCTTCCCGGAACTTCCTTGTTTCCGATCGGTTTGATCAATTTTTTGGAAATGAGAGAAGTGACCATCGCCCTCGAAGAAACGCCTCGAATCTCGTCGATTTCGGGAAGAGTGATGGGTTGTTTGTAGGCGACGATGGCGAGCGTATCCAAACTGGATTTGGAAAGTTGTTCTCTTCTTTTTTCTTTGAAGATATTTCCGAGAAGTTCCGCGAAACTTTCGTTCGTTACGAACTGATAGGCTCCGGCGATTTCCTTTAAAAGAAACCCTCCGCTTTTTTCCGAGTAATCCAGAACGAGTTCGTCCAAAATTTCCCGAGCTTCCGTTTTTTCGATTCCTGCCGACTTGGCGATACTCGCCAATTTTAAGGGTTCACCGGAAACGAAAAGTAAGGCCTCGATCAATCCTTTGAGTGCTGCTCTGTCCCGTTCCACTGTCCCTCTACCAGAAATAAACGGATTTCCCCGAACAGTTTGTGCTGTTTGGCTCGGAGAATCCTCTGCTTACTTAGTTCCAGCAATGCCAGAAAAGTGGCAACGATTTCTGCTTTTTCGGGTTGTTCCTTCTCGAATAATTCCGGAAAAGAGACTTCTTTTTTTTCCCGAAGAGAAGAAAGGATTTTTTCCATTTTTTCCTCTACGGTGAACCGATGCGGCGCGGTGAGTAAGGTGGGAATTTCTGCTTCGGAAGTTTGGGATTCCAAAACTTCATGGAATGCGGAAATCAGATCCAAAAGAGAAACGTCCAACCAGTTGTCTTCCTCGTCCAAGGTGACGTTGGATTCTCTGCGAAAAACGCCCGATTGCGTTTGGTCGATGTCCGAAAGTCGTTTAGCGGTAAGTTGGAATTTTTTATGTTCTAAAAGTTTTTCCACAAGCTCGGGCGGAAGCGGAGGTTCATAGTCCTCCTCTTCAAAACCCGGATCGGGCAACAAAGCCTTGGATTTAAGATAAATGAGATTGGCGGCCATCAGGGCGTATTCCGCGCTGAGTTCCAAAGAGAGAGTTTCGGAAATGCGCAGAAAACTTAGAAAATCCCGGGTGATGCGAGAGAGAGAAACATCAAAGATATCTACTTTGTAACTTTCGATCAAACTCCAGAGAACGGACAAGGGCCCTTCGGTCAAACCGCCTTCGGAATTGTTCCATTGAACTACAAAGGACTTACCGGAATCTTCGTTCTCCATTCAAAAGAAATCTGCCTTAGGAATTGAGCGCTTTGTCCGCCGCTTGTTGCAGTCGTTCCGGAGAAAAGGGTTTTACCACGAAATCTTTCACGCCCATTTTGATCGCCTTAGCGAGTAGATCTTCCTGGCCGAGAGCGGTAACCATGATGATTCTCGCCTTCGCGTCCATTTTGAAAATCTCCTGCGCCGCTTCGATTCCGTCTTTTTCCCGCATCGTAATATCCATCGTGACTAAATCGGGTTTGAGAGACTTGTATTGCTCCACCGCGATATTTCCGTTTTCGGCTTCGCCTACGATCTCGTGACCGGTTTGGGTCAAGGCGTCTTTTACCATGGTTCTCATGAATTTGGCGTCATCCACAACGAGAATTCTGGCCATATTAAATTCCTCTCTCTTTCAAAATAATTTGAATCCTATTGATAATATCGGTAACAGGCTCGATATATTCGACGCCTCCCATTTCAACTGCCTGACGGTTCATTCCATAAATTACGGAAGTTTGTTCGTCCTGAGCGATCGTGGAACCGCCGGCCTCTTTCACTTTCACCATGGCCGCCGAGCCGTCTTTTCCCATCCCGGTCATAATTACGCCGATGATGCCGCTTTTGTATTCTTCAACCGCGCTGTTTAGGAGAACTTCGATGGAAGGTCTGTGTCCATTTACCGGAGCTTCCCTGTTCAGGGCAATCCATTTCCTCCCGCCTCTCGATTGAATCGAAAGATGCAGGTCTCCCGGGGCGACGTAACCCACACCGGATTCGATCGGTTCTCCGTCCTCGGCTTCCTTCACTCTGATTTTCGAATGATCGTTGAGTCTCATCGCGAAGGCCTTGGTAAAACCCGCGGGCATATGTTGAACGACGAGGATCGGAAGAGAAATGTCCTCTGGGATTCTGGAAAAAACTTCCTGAAGCGCGCGCGGACCTCCGGTAGAGGTTCCGATACAAATCACCTGAATCGGAGTCTTTTTGGAGGTAGGCGCGGGAAACGCGGTGACCGGAATTTTTTTACCGCCCGAGATGGAAGGAACGGGGATTTTACTTTCGAAATAGGCGATAATTTTGGACTTGAGAATGTTTCCGATCTCTTCCGGATCGAATTGAAACGCGCTCGAAGGTTTCGGGACGAAGTCGATCGCTCCGTATTCGAGCGCCTTAAACGTGGCTTCCGCTCCGTTTTGGGTCAGAACGGAAAGCATGATCACCGGAATTCCGAGTTTCTTTTTTTGAAGTTCGTGAAGAGCGGTCAAGCCGTCCATCACCGGCATTTCCACGTCCAGAATGATGACATCCGGTTGTAATTTTTGTGCGAGTTCGATACAATCCACGCCGGTTTTACCGGTGGCGACGACCGAAATCTTGGAATCTTTTTGGATCTGATCGGAGATGATGTTTCTCACCAAAAGGGAATCATCCACGATGACCGCTCGAACCGGATGCGGAACCATCGAAATCAGAACCTCGGAATCAACTGCATCAATTCGTCGAAATCCGGAAGAAACAACAACACTCCTAAGAGATCGTTTCCTTCGTGATTGAACTCGGTGAGCATACTGAGGAATTTGGTCCGTTCCGGTTTGACGACGTCCAAAACCTGCATAAAGGTTCCTTCCAAAAATTCCGGAACCGAGGGCATAACGCTGGCTTTCGCCTTGTTGGAGATCGAGTTCATCACGGAAGAACAGACGATGTTGGAAATCTCGCTTAACACCGATTTTGCGTCGTCGGTCAGTTTTTCTCCGGGAATCGTTTCCGAACCGAGGAGTTCTTTGGCGAGGTTTCCCGCGTTCTCTCTCGAAAACATCATCAACAGATTTCCGTTCAATTCCCCGTTCATACGGATTTTCAAACCGTAAAAATGATCTTCGGAAAAACGGATCTCTTGTGCGAGACCTTCGCGGTCGTTCATGATGATTTCGGGTATAAAAAGATCGATGTTCTTTTTCAGAAGTTGGGAAAGCACCATCCCGGCGTTCATCATCCCGGTATTGATGACGTTCTCCAGTTTTTTGAGTTCTTCCTTAGAAAGTGCGCCTTTAAAATCCTTGGAAGGAGCGACCGACATCGTACGTTCCTTCTTTTGGGAAAGAAAACTGTCGATGATCGCCTTGGCGCGTTTTTGTTCGTCGTCGCTCGCGCTTTTATCCAGGGCGATGTCCGTGATATGAGAGCGGTATTCGTCTTCGGAGGAAACGAACGGTTTCCGGAAAGAAGAAGTCGAGGAAGGCTCCGACGAGTACGAGGTGATCGTAGGGTTTTCGATCGGAGAATGAGGAGAATCGGGGGACGCGATTCCGTGATCGGAAGGAAGTTGTCTTTCCGCCGGAGCTTTCATTTCTACGTTGAGCGCCGCGGCCAATTCTTTTTCTTCTCGGAAAACTTCCTCTTTTTCCGCGACGACCCGTTTGGTGTCTCGGGTTCGATCGGTCTTTTTCTTTTTGAGACGTTCGCGATTGGTGATCTCGTGCAGCTTATGATTGTAGACGTTCGTCGGGTTGGTCGTCTTTTGGATATAGAGTTCCTCTTCCCGTTCCGCGGAATGGATCGAACTGATCCTTTGCATCGTTTCGAGATGATAGTGGACGATCGTATCCGAATCTTCGAGTTCGGAAGCGATCTCCACGATTCCCGGAATATCCAAAACCATAATGATCGTGCCGTCTCCCATAATGGAAGCGCCGGTAAGACCGTGGACGTTTTTAAAATTTTTGCCGAGGGATTTGATGACGGTTTCGTGTTTACCCACGAGTTCATCCACCATAAATCCCAGTTTACGACCCTTGTATTGAACGATAACGACCGGAAATTCGTCCCGATCCGTTTTATCCTGAAGACCGATGATACGGTTGAGTCTGTAGATCGGGAGAACCTCGCCGCGGAGATTGATGATTTCGTTCCCTTCGAGAGTGGTGATCTGATCGTTGTGGATTTTGATCGTCTCGTTGACTTCGGAAAGAGGGAAAGCGTATACTTCCTCTTCCATCAAAACGAGAATGGAAGGAATGATCGCGAGCGCCTGCGGGAAGGAAAGAACGAAAGAAGTCCCTTGTCCTTTGACGCTGTTGATGATGATCTTACCTTTGAATTCCTGAATCAGATTGTTGACCACGTTCATGCCCACGCCGCGGCCGGAAATATCGGTGATTTTATCCGCGGTCGAAAAACCGGCTTGAAAGATGAACTGAAAGATTTCCTGTTCGGAAAGGTTGGAAGCCTCGGTCGCGCTCACGAGTCCTTTTTCGATCGCTTTTCTGAGAATTTTCTCCGAATCCAGACCGCGGCCGTCGTCCCGGATTTCGACCATGATATTACTTCCGCCCTGATACGCGTTGAGTTCCACCGTGCCCGTTTCCGATTTTCCCACGGCGGCACGTTCGGCGGGAGGTTCGATTCCGTGATCGACCGAATTGCGGATGAGATGAAGCAAAGGTTCGCCTAACGCGTCTATGACTTTCTTATCCAGCTCCGTGGATTCTCCGCTGAGAATCAGATTCACTTTCTTGTTGGTTTCAAGCGAAAGGTCGCGCACAAGACGGGAAAATCTACGGAACACGGTGGAGATCTGAACCATCCGGATGTTCATGATTCCCGACTGAAGTTCCTTGGAAATACGGTTGATGAGATCGATTCTGGATTTGAGGTCGTTAAAAAGCTGATCCTCGCCGAAGATACGGACCAGATCGTCGTAGATACGTTGAAAGCCTGAGTTGGTGATGATCAATTCCCCGACGTTGTTCATCAACTGATCCAGTTTATCCGAAGAGACTTTGATACTTTTGAGCGTAACCTTGGACTCGGACGACGCCATATCGTCTTCCATCTTAAAATTCGAGGTAACGACTTCCTCGTAAACCACGGGGACGTATTCCTGAACTTCCAGAAATTCCACCATATCCACGTTAGCCGCCGTTCGAATCTGTTCCAAGGACTCGGAGGAAAGAAACAAAAGCGCGATCGAAACAACGTCCGCTCCCTTTTCCAATTCTTCGAGATCGGGAACGGCCTTATAGATGACGCCCAAGTTTTTAAGATTTTGAAGAATCAGGGAAAAGCGCAGACCTTTCATCGGAGAATCCTTCCCCAAGGAAACGGAAATTTTCCAGCAATGACCGGTCTTTTGGATTTCCTCTTCGAGTTCCCGAACCTCTTCCGCCTCGAGACGCACTTCCAGACCGTTACCGTTAGACGAAACCGCCATCGGGGTCGCGGGCGATTTTGAAACCGAAGAAGCAGCGGAAGACCCCGACTCCTCTCCGGAAGGACGGGACGAATGTGGAGCGGAAGAACCGGTGTTCGCCGAAGATTGTGTAGACGCGGAAGGAGAAGCCTGACTCGACGGCGCGGAAGCCATGGAAGAGGAAAAAGATCCCGGATCTTTTTCGTACGCGTCCAACTTTTGGATCATATCCGTAAAGGGAGTATCGATCTTTTTTCCTTGGCTCACGTTTGCGATCACGTATTTGATCAGATCGAAACATTGAAAGAGAAGATTCACAAGAGGAAGTTTGACTTCCAGTTTACCGTCGCGTATGAGTTGGAGAAGATTCTCCATCTTGTGGGCGAGATCGGAAAGATTGTACAAACCCACGAATGCGGCGGAACTTTTTAGGGAATGCGCAGCGCGAAAGATATCGTTGATGATGGAAAGATTCTTATGATCCGATTCCAATCGAAGTAGATTGGCGTTTAGTTCTTCGATCTGGTCTTCGGATTCCTCCAGAAAGAGTTCTGTGTATTCTCCGAGAATTCCGGGCATCAATTTGCCTCCTGTTCGAAGTTGATCAGGACGGAAAGATTCAGGTTGAGAATCAGGGTTTCGTCCGCTTGGCTGACGGATTCGATCAGAGAACTATAGTTTAAGGTCAAATCGTCGGTCGCTTTACTGATTTTATCCTGTTGAACCTTGACCACTTGTTTCACCGTATCCACGAGAATTCCCGCGCGTTTTTCGTCGTGAACGACCACGATAATCCTCGTCGAAGAGATGATCTCGCTGTAGCCGATTCCGAAAACCTGCTTTAGATCTAATATCGGAATGATCTCTCCCCGAAGATTAATCACACCCAAAATATAATCCTCTCCGTTCGGAATTCTCGTAATCGGGACCGGTTTTAGAATTTCGTGAATTTTCAGGATATCGATCCCGAAAATCTCGTCCTCCACACTGAACGTTAGGTATTCCTTCTGAGATTCGGTCGTTTTATCCGCTTCGAGGGATTCGAGATATTGTCTGTTATCGAATGAGGCCATTGTGTTTTCCCTGACGGTTCTCCCTACAAAATCCAGGATCAATATATGAAACAGAGAGCGATTTGTTTTTCAAGAAATTTCGAAGAAACGGAATCCACAATTCCGAAAAATCTACGGATGGATCGTTATTTGAAAATAGACAGTATTTTACGGTATTTTCAGACGATTTGATAGATTTTTTTCTCCGTAATCACTTGGCCCACTCTTATGTCGTGCTCTTCCTTATCGAAACGCGCGGGGAACAATTCCTCGTAGGTAAGCCCGATCAATCGGCTCGGATTCGCGTCGTAGAGGGTGCGATCGTAAAAGCCCGCGCCTCTTCCCAACCTATAACCTTGTTCGTCGTAACCGAGCGCGGGAACAATGATCCAATCCGCTTCCCGAAAGTCCAGCGTTCGAATTCCCTTCGGCTCTAAAATTCCGAACTGTCCCGATTCCCAATCCTCGGGAAGAATGAATTCCAGGGTTTGTTCGGACATCTTCGGGAAATAAATTTCTTTTTCGGCCGAATCCCATCCGAGAAGTTTAGGATCCACTTTGACTTCCCATTTATCCGGAGCATACGCGATGATTTTTCCGGCGCCTTTTGTGACTTCTTTTAAGAATTGCAGGATTTGTTTGTCTTTTGTGTCTCTTTCTTCCAGAAGAGTGAGTAGGGTTCGAAGCGCGTTGCGGGATTGAAGTTTCAAGGAGCGTTTTCTTACGGGGAATTTTGAGAGAAGTTTATTCTTTGGGACGTCGAAACACAAAGTTCAACGTCAAAGATCTCCGATGATTCCCTCTTCCAATAAGGTAATCAGCCTGCGGGTTTTTTCCTCGATTTCTCCGGTACCGGCGACTTCTTTTTGAGAAATCGATTCCCGTTTGGATTCTCGAATTTGATTCAATTCGTCCGCGAAATTGAGAGCGGCTAAGATGGCGAGTTTTTGTTTGGAGGCCCCGGGCATTCCCGCTCCCAGTTCTCTGAGTTTGCGATCTACTTCGTCCGCGAGAGAATAGATATATTCTTCTCCCGTCTCACCCAGGATCGTGTATTCCTCCCCGAGGATTCTGACCTTTACACGACGAGGTTCCATCGGTCGTTTAGGCTTTCGGATCGTCTTCGATGATCAAAAAGTCGTCGTCTTCATCCGCGTCAAAAACGCTGATCGCATCGTCGTCGTCCTCGATGATGATATCGTCTTCTTCGGCTGCAGAAAGAGGACTGAAATCTTCCACCGCTTCGTCTTCGGTGATTTCCAGAGTGTCCTCTTCTTTGTCTGGAATTTCGGTGATGAGGGAAATATCGTCGTCGTCTTCGTCGAGAAGGATGATTTCGTCGTCTTCTCCGAACTCGTCTTCCGCAGATGCGTTTTCTTTGACTACGTTAGACGACGCAGCGGCGGTCGTAGCGGCGGCGGCCGTCGTGGTTGCTGCGGCAGCGATCGGAGCCGCGCTGGAAGAAGAGTTTCCCGATGCGGAAGAAGCGGTCGTGCCTCCGCTCACAGGGAGAGAATCCAATCTGCCCAGAAGCTGGTTGATTTTTCCTTCCAGCTTTTGTTCTCTTTCTTTGAGTTCGCTGAGTTCGTTTGTCGTTTTTTGAAGTTGGGCTCGTAAGGAGGAAAGTTCCTTTTCCTTTTCTTCCATTGCCAGCTTCATCTGGTCGTTTTCCGCACGGAGAGTTTCGTTTTCAGACTCTAAGCGACCATTTTCAGCGCGAAGATCACCGATGAGTTCTAGGGCTTTAATGACCTTGCTTTCTAATTCTTCAATGGTCTCCATCGTGAGCATACCTACTTCTCCTTAAAAAACGTTCTCGGAAAACGCAAAAGCCCTGTAAACATACAGGGCCGACGATTCTGGTCAAGCAGGATTGATTATCCGGCTACTTTGATTTTTTCCACCAGGGCGTTGAACACTTCCCGGTCGTTAAACGCCAGTTCCGCGAGGGATTTGCGATCCATGTTGATTCCTAATTTTTTTAGGGAATTCATAAACACGGAATAAGACAAACCATTTTCTCTGGCAGCAGCGTTAATTCTGATGATCCAGAGTTTACGAAAATCGCGTTTTTTCGCTCTACGATCGCGGTAGGCCCATTGGCCCGCTTTCATCACCGCACTTTTTGCGGTTCTGTAAAGTTTGGAGCGAGCTCCGCGGAAGCCTTTCGCATCCTTAAGGACTCTTCTTCTTCTATTTTTGTGAATAGTTCCGTTAACCGCTCTAGGCATTATCGTACTCCATAAGGCATGAGTCGAACGATGGATTTCCAGTCGGAGTTATTGACCAGGGTCAAACCGCGAAGACGTCTTCTGCGTTTCGGTCCCTTTTTGGTCAAGATGTGACGGGTATTCATACTCTTGCGTTTGATTTTGTTGTTCTTTGTGAACTTGAATCGCTTCGCAGCGGCCCGGTTCGTTTTCAACTTTGGCATCTTCTCTACCTTAGATTCCCTATCTTCCCAAAATTACTTAGGATTAATGATTACTACGATCTGTTTTCCGTCCTGAATCGGATCCCGCTCTGCGGTACCGTGTTCTTTCAGGTCTTCCACCATTCTATAAACTACTTTCATTCCGAGGTCGGAGTGCATCATCTCCCTACCGCGGAAGCGGAGACTGATTTTTACCTTGTCCCCTTTGCCGAGAAATTCCTGCGCGTGTTTCTTTTTAATATCGTAATCGTGACTTTCGATTCGAGGGCGAATCTTAATTTCTTTTACGTTGATTACGTGCTGTTTTTTCTTCGCTTCCTTACTTTTTTTGAGTAATTCGAACTTGTATTTGCCGTAGTCGATGATCTTGCATACGTGCAGCTCTTGATCGGCGGACACTTCCACAAGATCCAGATTTTCCTCTTTCGCCTTTCGAAGCGCTTCTTCAAAAGAAACGATGGCGACTCCGTCGTCCGAAACCAAACGAACCCGGGAAACTCCCGTGATTTTCTCGTTGATTCGGTGATTGAAGAGTTTATCTGTTCCTGATTTTTGACTCGGTTTTCTCTGCATTCATTCTCCGGCTAGATTTCCAAGATTTTATCCGGGAGCTTGTTTTCAAGCGATTTTTGACTCCGCTTCGTTGGAATTTGCCGTGCTTTGCGCGAAACAGCCGCGAAAACTCGAGGATCGGCTTGGGAAATCCTCTTTGGCTTCTCCGATTTGAAAATCCGTCGGAAAACCGGAACGAGGCGGGGTATGATGAGACAGCAGTTTTTATTGTTTCAGTTTTTGGTGTGAGTTCCCGCACCAGTTTGGCTGCCAAAGGAAAGCCGAACCACCGAAGAACGCGTATCTCGTGTGAGTTCCCACGTAGTTCGTGCTCAAAAGGAATACGAAACCGCCCGATGTGTGAGTTCCCACATCACTTTGCTTTCCAAAGGAAGACATTCCTCTTCAGAAAACCTCTTCAGAAAAATCGTTTCGTGTGAGTTCCCACAAACCGAAACGGCGGCCTCTTCCACAAACCGCCGCCGTACCGATCCTACAACTTAGCCGGCTAAGATCTCTTCTTGAAGGTTGGAAATAAACCCGGAACGAGTCAGAGTTTTCGTATCTTCCTGCCCCAATTTTCTCACCGCGAGAGTTCCCGATTCCATCTCCTTTTCCCCGAGTATCAAAAGATAATTCGCCTTTTTCAAAATTCCGTCGCGGATCTTCGCGCCGATCTTTTCATTGCGGACATCCATCTCCACCCGAAAACCGGCGCCGACTAACTCGCGATAGACGTCCTTTGCGTAATCGCCCACCTTTTCGGTCACCGTCAAAATTCTCACTTGGTTGGGAGAAATCCAAAGAGGAAATTTTCCTTCGTAGTGTTCGATGAGAATTCCGATGAAGCGTTCCAAAGAACCGTAGATCGCGCGATGAATCATAACCGGTCTTTTTTTCTGACCGTCACTGTCGGTGTAATCCAACTCGAAACGTTCCGGCATCGAAAAGTCCACCTGGATCGTTCCGCACTGCCAAAGCCTTCCGATCGAATCCTTGATGTTGAACTCGATCTTCGGTCCGTAAAACGCGCCCTCGCCTTCTTTGATTCCGTAGGGAATTCCTTTTTTTTCGAGAGACTTCTTGAGCGTTTCAGTCGCAAACTCCCAGTCCTCGTCGCGGCCCTGCGATTTTTCCGGACGCGTCGCGATGAAGGTTTTGAATTCTGAAAATCCAAATTTCTTATATACGGTAAACGTAAAGTCGATGATGTCCATCACCTCGGACTCGAGATGATCCAACGGAGCGTAGATATGCGAATCATCCTGAGTGAAAGCCCTTACTCTAAAAAGTCCGTGAAGGACTCCGTGCAATTCGTGACGATGTACACTTCCGAACTCCGCGAAGCGAAGCGGCAACTCGCGATACGAATGCAGATGATGTTTGTAAATCAAAGAACATCCGGGGCAGTTCATCGGCTTGAGGGCGTAATCCTCTTCGTCGATGTCCGTGAAATACATGTTCTCGTGGAAGTTATCCCAGTGACCCGACTTCTTCCAAAGTTCGGAGGAAAGAACCGCGGGGGTTTTAATTTCCTGATAACCGCGTTTGTTACATTCGGATCGAAGATAATCCGCGAGAGAATTCCAGAGGATCGTTCCTTTCGGATGCCAAAACGGAAAACCCGGGCCTTCCTTTTGAAAAGAGAAAAGATCCATTTCTTTTCCGATTTTTCTGTGATCTCGTTTTTTGGCTTCTTCGATCTGAAATAGATACGCATCCAATTCCTTTTTGGAGGGAAACGCGACTCCGTAGATACGGGTCAACATCGCGTTGTTTTTATCCGCTTTCCAATACGCTCCCGAGATCGCAGTTAGTTTAAAAGATCTTAATATTCCCGAATTCGGAACGTGAGGGCCCCGACAAAGATCGAACCATTCTCCCATTCCGTAGATGGAAACTTCCTCGCCCGGAATTCCTCCGATGATTTCGATCTTGTATTTTTCTCCGAGTTTTTGGAAGGTCTCGATGGCCTCTTTTTTGGGAACGACCTTTCTCCAAACGGGGTGATCGGCCTTTACGATCTTCTCCATTTCGGCTTCGATCTTGGGAAAGTCTTCGGGTGTGATCACCTCGCCTTGAAAATCGATGTCGTAATAAAAAAATCCCGGACCGTTGTCGATCACGGGACCGACGGTGAGGTTGGCCTTGTTGTATAAGTTCTGCACGGCCATTCCGAGCAAATGCGCCGCGGAATGTTGGAAGGTGTCCCAACCGCCTTTTTCCGCGTACGTCAATACTTCCAAGTTCGCGTTCATCGTCACCGTTCGGGATAAGTCCTGGATATCCGTACCGTTCAGGCGTACGGCGAGAGCCTTGTTCTTTAAAAAGGGTAATTCTTTTTCGATGAATTCGCGGAAGGTGCTTCCTTCGGCGACTTCCTTTACGGATTGATCCGGCAGTGTAAGCCTATACATTCTTCTTCTATTCCAGGAACGAATTTGGGTTTCCCCTTCTCCATTCGCGAAAATCGGACATATTTTTCAACCGATTTGCATTTGCCGGGGAAAAACCTTGACTACGCCTAAGGCCCCTTCGACGCTGTAGGAGATGAAAGCGTTCTTGGTTCTCGACAATGGTACGATCCTAGAGGGAGAATCCTTCGGTTATGAAACGGAATCGGTCGGCGAAGTCGTCTTTAACACTTCGCTCGCGGGTTATCAAGAGATACTAACGGATCCTTCCTACTGCAATCAGATCATCACTCTAACGTATCCGATGATCGGAAATTACGGGATTCATCCGGATAATATGGAATCCTCGAAAATCCAAGCGAGCGGATTGATCGTAAAAGAATACGTCGATCGTCCTTCGAACTTCAAATCCGAAAAAACCCTATCTCAATTCTTAAAAGAATATAAAATTCCTGCGATCCAAGGGATCGATACGCGTAAGCTGACGCGTTATATCCGAACCAACGGCTCACCCAATGGAGGGATTTTCACTGCTCCGGAATATTCTCCAAAGTTTTTGGAAACGGTAAAATCGTTTCCGGGAATCGTGAATTCCGATTTGGCCAAGGTGGTGAGCACGCGCTCCCGGTACGTATTCGGAACACACTCCGGAAAAAAATACAAACTCGCTGTGTACGACTACGGTGTGAAAACGAATATTCTCCGTCTTTTGGACGCGTCCGGTTTTGCGGTGACCGTTTATCCCGCGCAAACTTCCGCGGAAGAAATCATGAAGGAAGGAGCCGATGCGTTTTTCCTTTCCAACGGACCGGGAGATCCGGCACCGCTCGACTACGCGATCGATGCAACTCGCAAAATTATGGAAAGAGGGTATCCTCTTTTCGGAATTTGTCTCGGCCATCAGATCATCGGACTTTCCCTCGGCAAAAAAACGGAGAAGATGAAATTCGGACACCGGGGTGGAAACCAGCCGGTCAAAAATTTATCCACCGGTCAGGT
This sequence comes from Leptospira gomenensis, assembly GCF_004770155.1. Lineage (GTDB taxonomy): Bacteria > Spirochaetota > Leptospiria > Leptospirales > Leptospiraceae > Leptospira > Leptospira gomenensis. The sequence goes on from NZ_RQFA01000061.1 coordinate 108,377, forward strand.
CGAGATCACTTCGCAAAACCACGGTTTTGCGGTCATCGACGATCATAAAACCGACGAGCCGGTTTCCTTCATCAATCTCAACGACGATACCGTGGAAGGAATCTTAAAATCCGGATATCCCTTATTGACGGTCCAGTATCATCCGGAAAGCGCTCCGGGTCCGAACGATTCCCGTTATCTATTTCAAAAATTCTACGATCTGGTAGAAAAAACAAAACGAGGTTAGACTCATGGCAGAATTCCCGCAACTCCCCGATAGACTTTTAGGACTTCCCGTTGGAAAGGATTTTTCGATCGAAGCTCTGGTGAAAGACGTATGGAATCCGGAAACGGACGATCTTTTTCCTCCTAAGAATTTCTTGGGTCTCGGATACGGTGTGAATTTTTACGCGATCGCGAGAAAAACCGGACTTTTGTAAACCGCGAAAAACACCACGATCCTGTCGGAATTCCCGCGGCTCTCAAAAAAAATCTTCTTGAGAATAGTATGATTTTCTGATACGAAAAAATTGCCGGAGGTTTTCCCACCACCTCTCCTCCACCACCCAATCAGGGTGGGGCCGCCGCGTTTCACGGACGGATCGTCGGAATTACGGCGCAATCCCCGTCCTAAAACGGAACATCCTTCCGAGTTCACGCCGGCCACAATCGAAGATTCCGCGTGGATAAATTATAAATCGCTTAGAAATTCTTTCGATCATCGGATATACTTCCCTTCGCATTTTTTGAATCGAATTCGGAGAAATTCGCCGCCTGTCGAAGTCGGTGGAAACCTGAAACCTCGAAGCCGATTGTATCACCGCCAAAACGGAGAAAATATGAAAGAAAATTATAATATTCTAAATCTACCTCGAGACCTTCGGGAGGATTTAATCGGACGAAAAAGAATCGAAACAAGACAAGGTTGGTTTGATCTTGCATCTATCCAAGAAGTCCACTTCAGCTCCGTAAAGATCGGTCCGTTTGCAAATGACGAATTAGGACAATATTACACCAATTCGGTCGGCCTTATAAAAAATTCGGAACACTATGGGGAAGATCCGGAAATTCTTATCTGGCTACCGCGAATCGGGCTCTACGGGACATGGGATTCCAGTCACGACGAACTTCATATTTTTCCGGATGGAAATTGGAACACTATGAAATCGAATCTGACTCCATTCATCGAAGCACAGTGGGGATACGAGGGCGACGACAAGATAGAACACATAACCTTGGAAGACGCAGAGCGATACCCGACGGCCTTCGACTTTATCCCTTACGACCTGGACAAAACAGTACACAACCTTTCCGACGGAGAATTGAACGCTTTTTTGGAACGATACGAAGATGCGATTCTTCGACATCCGGACGTCTCTTCGTTGGACGACGCCTATTTCGCGTTAGCCGAAACTTATTATCGTCTCGGAAAAAAAGAATCGGATCGGATCGATTTCTGGAGGAAAAAACTTCTGCGAATTTTGGATTACTATCCCGAGGGTGAATTTCATCGGGAACGGGAAGGAGCCGAAATCTGTGTATGGGCTTCCTCCGATCTGGGACTTTCCCTGTTTCGCAATCTATTGGATAAGGACGAAAAACAACCGGAATACGCGGGAGGCGCCAGCCTGCTTTCCGCGTTTTTGATTCACTTTGCGGATCGATCGGAATCTATTTTAGAAATTTCTAAATCGCCGAAATATACGACCGCCGTACTTCGTTCTCTGGAGACCGCCAAACGATGGGCGCTTACGGTCGTAAACGACGAACTTGCCGCCAAACTCAAACAAAACTCCGCCGCAATGGAAACGATATCCACACTCGTTGACAGGATCGGCGAAATCATACTTACAAACCCGGAAAACTATTCCAAAGAGGAAGTCCACTCGATTCGACACAAAAAGGTGGTGGATAGATTGGTGAAAGGCTGGGAGCACTTAAAGAAAAAGGAATATACCCAAACGGAAGAATTACTTCGTTCCATATTCTCCGAGTATGCGGAAGACGCGGAAGCCTTATTTTTAGACGCAAGACTACATTGGTTGAAAACGGGATCCCCGGAAGAAGGAATCAAACGTGCGGAAAAAAACCTACTAACGGCCGCGGAAGGCGATTTTGCCGGACGAGGAAGGCTTTACAATCTAGTAGGATGCGCGTTAGACGAAATGGGAAAGCTGAAACAATCCTTGGACGCCTTCGGAAAAGCCGCGGAACTTTGTCCTAGGGAATCCATGTACGCAGCCAACCTCGCCGAAATCTATTGGAAAATGGGGGACCAAAAGCAAGCCGCCCAATACGCCAAAAAAGCCAAAAGTATGGGGGACAAATCCTCGATCGTGGAGGAAATATTTCAATCGACCCGAAGCGGCTCGAAACAATCGGAATAAGAAGACGGACATTTTAGAAATTATGAATGCGGATCGATTCCATCCGGAGATCGAAAATCCTGAGCACAAATCGAGGCGTCACTCTTAAAAGAAATTTCCATTCGATTTCCAATCAAACTTGTTTGAAGTTATAATTTGGACGGAATAAAGTTTACAATCCTTTACTGTTTGTTTGAAACAGATGAAGAGGAGATGACCGATGAAAATTAAAAAATCGATTTTTTTCGCCGTAATTTTATTGGGAAATATGTGTGTTTCCGTTCCCCGGCAAACGCTTTCTACGGAGAATCCCGAAGTAAATCGACATAGAAGCGCAAAGTTGCTCTCCGCATTTTTCGGATTGGACAATGCACTTCCGTTCCGATCCGTCGCTCTTTGGCGAAGCGCACCGGGTCAGGATGGAATGCCTTTGGTATTTTCGCACGAGATCGATCCGAAAACTTTGGACATTTCCGACTTTCAAATCCTGACGTCAAAAGGGGAAATCCATTTTCCCTCGTTCGCTACGTTTGCTCCCGCATTGGAAGCGTTCGAACTAAGAACCGTTCTTTTGATCGGCGAATTCGGAAATTTTCCAGAAAACGAACCGAAGGAAATAACGATCGTCGGGGAACTCAAAAGTCGGGACGGACAAAATTTTATCGGACAAAAAATCCGAATAACACCCCTGAACGAAGGACCCTATATTAGTTATGCTGAATATTTCGATTTTGGTCGTTCGTATCCTTACAACGAATCGGAACGAGGAAACGATTGTCCTCGTTCCCGGACCGCTCTCGTTGTCCGAATCGTTTGGGCCGGAGGAGTAAGAGCTTTGGACGGTCGGGAACTGGGGAACAACGATCTGAAAAAATTTCGAATCCAAATGACTTCCGGCAAAAAAAACTGGGTCACTTCCCCGTTCCAAATCGCCGACACAGACGACAACGATAATAACGTGGATCTGTGTATTTCGGAAAATGGAATTCCTAAATCCGTGGAAGTGGATGCAAACACCGCAATCGATCCGAGAGGAGACGCAAACCCGTTCACCAAAAAGGAAATTTTAAGCCGCTGGTAAATTTGGATCGGGAATCCGAATCCATAAAAACACGTTTCGTCGAATCGATACGACACAACCCGAGTCGTCCTTTAAATAAGAACCCGCATCTTAACCCGGGTTTTTATTTTTAAGAGCGAACGTTCGAATCCAAGAACGGCCTCGTGCGTCTTTTATTGTTAAATTAGAAAATTCTAAAATACAAAATCTGAACCGCTTTTCAAAAACAAAAAAGCCCAGGACACACCCCCAGGCTTTTTATGATTTTCCGGGCTCTCAACAAAACCGCGGAAACTTTTTCTTTTAGAGAGAATTCCTCAATCGAAGGATTCTCTCCGTAAGATCTTACGCCTGAAACGCGTCCAGAACGAGTTGATCCTGTTCCTGCAAATGCAGCTTCATATGGCCTGCCGCTGGACTAGGAGATTCGTGTCTTCCCGCATATGTAAGTCTTACGTTGGAAGGAATCAAATCCTCGATCCTTTCGCGAACGAAAAACCAAGCCCCTTGGTTTTTCGGTTCTTCCTGACACCACACGAAGGATTTAGCGTTCTTGAATTTTTTGAGAGCCGCCTCGATTTCCTTCGCGGGAAACGGATAAATCTGTTCCACTCGAACAAGCGCCGTATTCTGGATCTTATTTTCGTCGCGGTATTTCATTAAATCATAATATACTTTACCTGCGGAAAAAATCACTTTTTCGATCTTGTCGGGCTTGGAACCGCCGTCGTCTACGAGAATTTCGCGGAACGCGCCTTGCAGAATATCCTCCACGGGAGAAAGAGAAGCCGGAAAACGGAGCAAACTTTTCGGGGTTACGATCACGAGAGGTTTACGGTAATTCCTGAGCATTTGTCTTCTCAAAAGATGAAAATACTGGGCCGCGGTCGTAAGGTTACAAACCTGCATGTTGTTGAGGGCGCAGAGCTGTAAAAATCTTTCGAGTCTTGCGGATGAATGTTCCGGTCCTTGACCTTCGTATCCGTGCGGAAGAAGCATAATCAAACCGGAAAGTCTTTGCCACTTCACTTCCGAACTGGAAATAAATTGATCGAAGATCACCTGCGCGCTGTTCGCAAAGTCTCCGAACTGAGCTTCCCACATCACGAGGGCGTTCGGGTCGGCGAGAGAATATCCGTATTCAAAGCCCAACACCGAAAACTCGGAAAGCGAAGAGTTGATGATCTCCGCCTTCGCCTGCTTAGGCGAAATGTGGTTGAGGGGAATGTATTTCTCGTTGGTGTTCGTATCGACCAACACCGCGTGACGATGCGAGAACGTTCCTCTCTGAGAATCCTGTCCGGAAAGACGGATTCTAAATCCGCTTTCGAGAATCGATCCGAAGGAAAGCGCTTCCGCAAATCCCCAATCCACGGGAATTTTTCCTTCCGCCATTTCCTTTCTGCTCTGGAGAAGTTTTACGAGTTTTGAATTCGGAGTAAATCCTTGCGGAACGCTCGTCAAAGCCTGAACGATTCCGTGCATCTGCTCCGCGAGAAGTTTGGTAGCGGGTTCGGAATCCAAAGAAACCTTGGAGAACTTGGACCAAACTCCCTGCATGGTATCGACGCGGATCTTTACGTCCTGTTCCTTGGCTCTTTGGAAAGAATCCTCCAGCCCGTGCATGGACCCGTTTTTGATGAAGTCCAAATCTTCCTGAGCAATGTCGCCTTCTTCCACGAGACGTTTCTCGTAGAGATTGACGGTCGGAGGATGGCTTTTGATCGTCGCATACATCTTCGGCTGCGTGAACGCAGGTTCGTCGGTTTCGTTGTGACCGAGTCTTCTATAACATACGAGGTCGATGATAAAATCTTTTTTGAACTTCTGACGGTATTCCATCCCGAGTTTAACCACTCGATATACGGCTTCGGGATCGTCCCCGTTTACGTGGATGATCGGGATTTGGAATCCTTTCGCGAGATCGGTTGCATACAACGTGGATCTGGATTCGTCCGGAAGTGTGGTGAATCCGATCTGATTGTTGACCACGATATGGAAGGTTCCACCGGTTGTATAACCTTCGAGGTTCATCAGGTTGAGAGTTTCCGCGACCACACCTTGACCCGCAAACGCCGCATCTCCGTGAATCAGGACCGGCATGTATTTCGCACGATCCTTGTCTCCGATCAGAGTTTGACGCGCACGCACCGAACCGGTTACGACAGGATCCACACACTCCAAGTGACTCGGGTTGAACGCCAGAGAAAGTTTCACTTCTTTTCCGGCTGCGGTCATTCTGCTGTTCGAATAGCCGAGGTGATACTTCACGTCCGCATAACTCAGGTTATCCTTGTCGGTTTTTTCTTCGAACTCGGCAAAGATGAGAGACGCGGGTTTTTCGATGATGTTCACGAGAACGTTGAGTCGTCCTCTGTGCGCCATTCCGATCACAAGTCCGTCCATTTGGTGATGTCCGGCTTCTTCTACGATCGTATCCAAAAGAGGAATGAAGGATTCTCCTCCTTCGAGAGAGAATCTTTTTTTACCCACGTATTTTTTCGCGAGAAACGTTTCGAAGTAATCCGCTTGGAATAATTTTTCGAAAAGTCTCAGCTTTGTATTTTTAGAAAGCGGCGCTAAAAATTCGGGAGATTCCATTTGTTTTTGAAGCCATTCGCGTTCTTCGTCGTTTACGAGATAAAAGTGTTCGGCTCCGATCGTGTTACAATAAACCTTTTCGAAAAGATCCACGATCTCCGCGAGTTTCACTCTTCCGAGCGTATCGCTGTCCACGACGGTTTCCAAATCCGAAGGTGAGATGCTATGCAATTTGGAATCGATGAACGTTCGGTTCGGTTGTTGAATTCCCAACGGATCGAGTTTTGCCGCAAGGTGACCTTGTCTTCTGTAAGCGTTCAGAAGATTGATGACTCCCATTTCTCGAATCGAACCCGCCTGTGCGTCGGTAAAGGAAGTGGCGACCGCGGACTTACCGTTGCCGTTCGAATATCCGTTTCCGTTGGCAAGACCGTTGGAATCCACTTCTTGAAAGAAGGATTTCCATTCTTTGTCCACCGCTTCGGGGTTGAGTTTGTACTGATTGTAAAGTTCTTCGAGGAGTGCGCCGTTCTCCCCGTAAAGCGCCATGAGTTTTTCGATCTTCATTGTTGAAACCTACCTAATACGACCGCGCTCACGCGTGGATCGCCCACTTATCCACCGCCATCGCCGCTTCTTTGATTACTTCCGCCAAGGTCGGATGTGCGTGGAAACTTCTTGCGATGTCTTCCGCGGAAGCTCCGAATTCCATCGCCACCGCCAATTCCGCAACCATGTCCGAAGCCCTCGGTCCGAACACGAACGCACCGAGAATTTTATCCGTTTTTTTATCCGCTAAGATTTTGACTTGTCCTTCGGCTTCGTTCATCGCTTTTGCGCGTGCGTTCGGTCGAAAGAGTGATTTTCCGGTTTTGTATTCGATTCCTGCCGCTTTTAATTCTTCTTCGCCCTTTCCTACCCAAGCCATTTCCGGCCAAGTATAGATGACGTAAGGAACCGCGTCGTAGTTGACGTGACCGGATTGTCCCGCGAGAAGTTCGGCGAGGGCTACTCCCTCTTCTTCCGCTTTGTGCGCGAGCATCGGTCCGTCCACCGCGTCCCCGATCGCGTAGATTCCGGGAACGGACGTTTTAAAATGTCCGTCTATTTGAATTCGTTTGCGAGGTGTCAATGCGACACCCGCTTCTTCCAAACCCACACCTTCGAGAAAGGGTCTACGACCGACCGCAACGAGCACGACGTCCGCTTCGAGTTCCTTGGCCACACCTTTGGAATCTTCGATCTGAACTTTGACTCCGCCCTTAGTCGTACTCGCGCCTTTGACCTTGTGTTCGAATAAGAATTCCATTCCCTGCGCGGTCAAAGAACGTTCTAACAACGAGCCCATCTGACGATCCACGTTGGATATGAGTCCCGGCATAAATTCGACCACGGTGACCGCGGCTCCGAGTCTGGACCAAACCGATCCGAGTTCTAGTCCGATCACTCCGGCTCCGATGATGATCATCTTTTTGGGAAGTTTGCGGATATCGATCGCGTGATCGGAGGTGATGACGTTTTTTCCGTCCACGGTCAACCCGGGAATATCGATCGGAACCGATCCGGTCGCCACTACGATATGTTTTGCGTTGAGGGTTTCCTTGCTTCCGTCGTTTAATGCGACTTCCACTTTTCCAGCGGATAAGACCTTGCCGAAACCTTCGTAACGTTTGATCTTATTTTTATTCATCAGAAAGTCCACTCCGTCGGTGACTTCCTTTACGATCTGATCTTTGCGGTTCATCAGTTTGTTCAGATCGAGATCGACCTTGCCGACGGTGATTCCGTGGACGTCGAGTTTATGGAGCGTTTTGTGATATTCTTCGGAAGAATCCAAAAGCGCCTTGGAAGGGATACAACCCACGTTGAGGCAAGTGCCTCCGAGGGTTTTTCTTTTTTCGATGATTGCGGTTTTTAAACCGAGTTGTGCGGAGCGGATGGCGCAAACGTAGCCCCCCGGTCCCGCACCGATCACGACTACGTCATATTCTGCTGACATGATTCCTTTTTCCTTAAAGTTCCAGTAAAAGACGGCTCGGATCCTCGATCGCTTCCTTGACCTTCACGAGGAATGTAACAGCCTCTTTTCCGTCCACGATTCTGTGGTCGTAGGAAAGCGCGAGATACATCATCGGACGGATCACGATCTGATCGTTGACCACCACCGCACGTTTTACTATATTATGAAGTCCTAAAATTCCACTCTGAGGAGGATTGAGGATCGGAGTGGACATCATCGAACCGTAGATTCCCCCGTTGGAGATCGTAAAGGTTCCGCCTTCCATTTCGGCGAGTTCGATCTTTCCGTCTTTGACACGATTTGCCAATCTGAGAATTTCCTGCTCCACTCCCGCAAAACTCAAAAGGTCCGCGTCCCGTACGATCGGAACCACGAGCCCCTTCGGTCCTCCGACCGCGACTCCTACGTCGTAGTAATTTTTATATACGATGTCACTTCCTCGAATTTCTGCGTTGATGGCGGGAATCGTCTTAAGAGCGTGAATGGCGGCCTTCGTGAAAAAGCTCATAAAACCGAGACCCACGTTATGCGCTTCTTTGAACTTATCCTTATAACGGTTCCTGAGTTCCATCACGGCGCTCATATCGACTTCGTTGAACGTGGTCAAAATAGCCGCGTTGTGTTGTGCGGACACGAGTCGTTCCGCGATCACCTTGCGAAGACGGGTCATAGGAACCGTAGTTTCTCTCGGAAGATCCGTTCTTCTCGAGACCGGAATCGCTTTCGGAATTTCGGGAGAAGGCGTAGAAGTCGGAGCCGCTTTGGCCGTAGTAGCAGTTCCTACGTTTGCGGAAGATTTGGATTCGATCGCTTTGAGTACGTCTTCTTTTGTGATTTGTCCGTTTTTACCGGTGCCGGATATCGAAGTCGCACTCAGTCCGTTGTCCTCGATCAATTTGCGGACCGCGGGAGGAAGTGTTTCGTTGCTGGTTCCGTTGTTAGAAGATTGTGTAGCTTGAGTCGAAGTTGCGGAGGGAGAAGAGGAAGGGGACGGTGCGGAAGCGGTGGCCGCCGCGTCGATGAGCCCGATGATTTCCTTCACCTTCACCGTTTCTCCGGCCTTTTTGTGTATTTTTTGAAGGACTCCGGAAGAAGGGGCTGGAACTTCCATGGTCGCCTTGTCGGTTTCCAACTCCAGCAGGATCTCGTCTTGTTTTACCGCTTCTCCTTCTTTTTTGACCCAGTTTGCTATGGTCGCTTCCGTAATCGATTCTCCCATTTCGGGAACCTTGATTTCTACAGACATGAATGATTCCTTTTCAAAGCCTTAGGATGCGCGTTTTGCGCCGACTTCGGTTTCAATCCTTATAAACGAAAAAATTCTGTAAACGAAATTCTCCAAAACGCGATTATTCCGTTCTAGGTTTAAACTTTCGATCGGTTTTGCCTAATTCTTCATCACTAATCTGATATTCTTTTTGTAGGAACTCCCTAAAATCCATGGACTTAAAGTGATCCCTTTCTCCGTCGCATTGACGATTTCCCATGACGGCTTTCGTAACTCCCGCAACCGTGATCGGTTTCAAGGTCAGATTTTGTGTGACGGGACATACTCCCGGTTTCGGAGACAATCCGTTGTAGGCGCAGGTTCCTCCGCCTTGGACTTCCTCGGGCATTGTGTCCTCTCCAAAGGAAGGATAATTCTGACCGCCGTAAAAACGATTGTACATCCTACCCCAGATCGGAACCGCAAGAACCGAAGCCGCCTGTCCTCTTCCTAAGGAGATGGAACTTTTATCAAAACCGAGCCAGATCACGGTCGTATAATTCGGATCGAATCCGCAATACCAGGCATTCGTAAAGGAAGACGTAGAACCGGTTTTTCCGGCGGCGGTTCCTCTGTAGTTTCCCTTGTCCGGATCGCGAAGTCCCATGGCGGCGGTCCCCGCCATCGCCACGTTGGTGAGCATTTTTTTGAGAATGTAGGCGGTCCCTTCCGAGATCACCTGAATGCTTCCGTCCTTGGCCTGTCTTTGTAATTCTTCTTGAACCTTGATTTCTTCGTTATAGATGACATTCCCACTCTGATCGATGACGTAACGCACGGAAAACGGGATCACCCTTCTTCCGTTATTGGCGATCGTTGCATAACCGAGCGCCATTTCCAAAGGAGTGAGTTCCGCGATCCCGAGCGCAAGCGCCGGACTCGGTGGAAAACGGGTCGGATTGACCCCGAGTAAACGGGAAGAGAAATCGATGACCGCATCCGGACCGGTGCGTAGGAACACCTGCACCGAAACGATATTGAGGGAAAGAGAAAGTGCGCGGGAAAGCGGAACCATTCCCAAAAAGTCTCCGTCGAAATCCTGAGGCGACCACCCTTCTCCTTCTTCCGTCAAAGTGGTCAAAGGAGCGTCCATAATTCCGGTTCCGCTTCCTACGACTCGCTCCTGAATGGCGGCTCCGTAGACGAACGGTTTGAACGCGGATCCGGTTTGTCGTCTCGCCATCGTCGCGCGGTTGAATTGGTTTTTCGGAGTGAATTCGTATCCTCCTACCATCGTCTGAATGTAACCGGTCGAAGGTTCGATCGTAATCGCCGCCCCTTCTACGTGTAAATTTTTACCGAAAACCGCCGATTGTTTTTGAAATTCGGAAATCGCCGCGGATTCGTTTTCTCCCGGAGTCAAAATGGTAAGAATATCCGCCGCATCGATGAGCTCACGTTCCAGAGCAACTCGGAAGTTCGCCTTCTCATCCAGCTTACTGACGAAAGGCATTCCCACCGGAAAGATGGAGCCCATAAGATAATACAAACCCACGAGACCGCGATCCGCTCCCCCGGAATAATTGACCGTAACTCCGGAAACGAGATCGTCGTGTTTTTTGATCGCCTTGGACAATTCCTCCTGAGCGATCTCCTGTTTACGCGCATCCAAAGTTGTATAAACCTTCAAACCGCCGGTATAAACCTTGTCTTCTCCGAGTTCCTTTTCCAATTTTTGACGGACGTATTCGGTGAAGTGGGGAGCCTTGTTCAAACGGTTTCCCCAAGTGGATTGGGAAGGAGATTGAGTGATGACCACCGGCCAGTATTTATTCCAAAAATCGTCGTGGATGATCTGCACTTGATCGGAGGGAATATAACCCTGCTCCGCCATCAGACGTAGAACTCCGAGATGTGCGTTTTTGGAAATCGCCGGATTTTTAAAAGGGGAATACTTAACCGGAGCCTTGGGAAGTCTGGCGAGGAGCGCAGCCTCAGCCACGTCCAAATCGCTTACGTCTTTTTGGAAATAAACGTCCGCCGCGGAAGCGAGCCCCGTGGTTCCGTGACCGAGATAAATTAGATTAAAATAAATTTCTAATATTTCTTCTTTTGAATATTCCTGTTCGATCTGAAGCGTAAAAAGGGCTTCGATGAATTTTCTGGCAAAGGAACGTTTTCTGTTTTGAAGGACGGTTTTTGCGAGCTGTTGGGTCAGCGTAGAACCGCCCTGTTTGATTCTTCCCGAAACGACGTTTACGATTCCCGCGCGGAGAATGGCCATAAAATCGATTCCGAAGTGGTTAAAAAAGTTATTGTCCTCCACGGAAAGAAACGCCTGAACCACGTGCGGGGGAATGTCCTGATATTTCAGAAGTTGTTGTTTGTGTTTGTAAAGTTCCGCGAAAACGACCCCGTTGATATCGTAGAGCCGCGTCGGAGTGGTTGGTTGGTAGGAAGCGAGCATCGCGAGTTCCCCTCCTTCGTCCACTTCCGAAAGAATGTAACCGAAAAACAGACCTCCCAAAAGCGCGATGACGAGCAGGGCTTTCGAAGTTCTATGTAGTCCTATACTTTTTATCATAACAGTTTATATTGGCTCCCTTCCAAGGCGAGTTCGATCTTTAAGGCGGAATTCCCGAGAGCTTCCGCGTGCGCTTTCGCTTCCTGGAGAATGATGTCCAAAACGTCGTCCGCGTATGCGGGTTCGTGATGTGTCAAAACCAGAGTTTTGACGTTCCAGGCTACGGCGCAATTTACGGCCATTGTGTACGAGGTATGTCCCCAGTCAAATTTTTGAAAGGATTCGTCCAACGTGTATTGCGCGTCCAACACGAGAAGGTCCGCATCGGCAAAAAAGGGTTTCATCTCCGAAATCGAGGCGAAATCCTCTCCCGTAAATTCCGCGTCCGTGGCGAAGATGAAGGTCTTTCCTTTTTCCCGGAACCGATACGCAAAGGATCCTCCCGGGTGTTTGAGCGGAAACGCGTCCACCTTACAATCCCCTTCCAAAACCAACGTTTCGCCGGGAAGAAGACAGGTAAAGAGTTTCGTAGAAGCCAGTTTGGAAAACGGAATCGGAAAAAAGGAAGCTCCTTGTTGTAATTCCAACCGTTGTTCAAGATCGGGAAACGGAGAATAAAAGTGCGCCGTATTGCCGGGGATATACAGAGGTTTAAAAAAGGGAATTCCCTGGATATGATCCCAGTGCGTGTGAGTGAAGAAAAACACGACGCTTCCCCGGCCTTTTCCGAATTCCTCCCGCATCCATTCGTCCCCCGCGACGCGAAGCCCGGTTCCTCCGTCGATCAAGATCTTTTGTCCCGACGAGGAAATCACGGAAACACAGGTGGTATTTCCGCCCACGACGTGCGTAAGATATTCTGGAAGTTCGGAAATAAATTTCTGAATGTCGGAAAGAACGCCTTCCCCGCGGTCTCGGACGATTTCTAAGACCTGGGAAAGTTTTTGAACGTATTCTGGAGTACGAAGAGGGGCCGCAATCGAGCCTCGGGTCCCGTAGAGTTGGATGATCACCTTGGACCCAGGATTTTCCGAAACCTGCTTTCTGTCAAAGAGAAGAGAGGAAAGAAAAATCGTTTTACGGTTGTCTTTGGATTCAAAAAGAGAATCATGTTCCCCTATGACAGGCGCCTATAATCGGATCGGTCCGGAACTGACTCCCGTTGTCCGCGTTTTACTGATCGTAAACGCGGCGATTTTCGGAATTCAACTGCTTTTATCTTGGACGGTGGGAGATTGGCTCACCGTATATTTGGGAATGACCCCGGATTCGGTGACACATCGATTCTATGTCTGGCAGCTGCTTACGTATTCCTTTTTGCACTCCACCCAGAATTTTTTTCATATCCTATTCAACCTGTTTTCGCTTTGGATGTTCGGCTCAATTTTGGAGAATCATTGGGGCGGAAGAAACTTTCTGAAGTTTTATCTTTTTTCCTGTTTTATGGGAGGGTTGTTTCCGTGGATCCTTCACAATGTGGGTTTTCACCAAGGTACGATTATCGGTGCCTCCGGCGGAATTTACGGTCTTCTCATCGCCTTCGCCTTGATTTGGCCCAACCAGGAACTTCTGTTTATGGGATTTTTTCCCCTTAAGGCGAAGTATATGGTCGTCATTTTGATGCTCGTCATCGCCCTTTCGGGGCCGGGCGGAAACATCGCGCACATGGCGCATCTCGGCGGCGCGATCGGCGGTGGTCTTTATTTCTTTTATTATAATAAACTAAAGCCTAAACTTCCCGCTTCCTTTTCTCTCAGCCGTTATCTTCAAAAACGTAAGATGAAAAAATGGCAAGAAGAGATGAACCGCAAAATTCACGTACGGGAGGAAGTGGATTTGCTTCTGGACAAGATCTCCAAACGGGGAATGGATTCCCTTTCCCGAAAAGAGAAAAAATTCCTGAAAGAGGCCTCCAGCCGTTATTATTCGGAGGAATGAATCTTTTGTGTGGGAACTCTCACACCGATCGCAGTCTATCGCAGAGCCGTTCCCTGGGAACACCGGAACCGTGGGAACTCTCACATCGATCGCAGTCTACCGCAGAGCCGTTCCTCTGGGAACACCGGAACTGTGGGAACTCTCACACCGATCGCAGCCTACCGCAGAGCCGTTCCCCTGGGAACACCGGAATCGTGGGAACTCTCACACCGATCGCAGCCTACCGCAGAGCCGTTCCTCTGGGAACACCGGAATCGTGGGAACTCTCACACCGATCGCAGCCTATCGCAGAGCCGTTCCTCTGGGAACACGGAATCGTGGGAACTCTCACACCGATCGCAGTCTACCGCAGAGCCGTTCCCACTCAAACGGAAAAACTCATTTCGACTTTCCCGCAAAAACGAAAAGCAAGAAATTGACAAAGACGATGGAAATAAAATCCTCTTACCCACCCGAACCCCTAGTTCTTGTCGGAGAAACGATAGAACTGCATCCCCTAAAAAAAGACCACGCAGAAGCCTTGGCGCAGGCGGTATTGGACGGAGAACTCTGGAAACTTTGGTTCACCACGGTGCCTTCTCCGGAAAAAATAAAACCGTGGATCGAAACAGCACTCGACGAGGAAATCCAACAGCGCTCCCTTCCCTTTGCGGTGTATCACAAAAAAGATCGTAAATTCATCGGAAGCACGCGTTACATGAATCTCGAAAAGGGAGAAAGACGACTCGAAATCGGCTCGACGTGGTATTCCAAAAGTTATCAAAAAACTTCGGTGAACACGGAATGCAAATACCTTCTACTGGAACACGCCTTCGAACGATTGGAATGTATCGCGGTCGAATTCAGAACACACAGACTCAACGAAACTTCTCGAAAGGCGATCGAAAGACTGGGGGCGGTTCTGGACGGAATCCTGCGCAACCATAGAACGATGTCCAACGGAACGTTACGCGACACTGCAGTATATAGCATCATTCGAAACGAATGGCCGACGATCAAAAGCCACCTAACGTTCAAGTTACAACGCACGTAAAAACCGAAACCCACCGCACAAACGAAAGGGACGAAAAAAACGGAAAATCTTCCATGCGAATAAGAAAAACGATTACACCGATTCTAATATTCGTTTTTTTGAATTCGCCGCGAGCGGACCAAACGAAACTAAACGTGGAAACGGATCCGAAAACCTCCTTCGCAAAGGACGAAACACCCGCACATAAATTCTACAAAGTGATCACGAAAACCGGTCTGCATCTACGGGAAACACCGAGCGTCAAGGCGAAATCGCTCGGAATCGTGGAATACCGCCGATCGGGCGAAATCCTGGAAAAGACGAAAACCCTGGAAACTATCTCCGGAAAAAACGGATATTGGATCCGAGCGACCCGAAACGATACAACCGGATGGATGTTTTCCGGATATCTTCTCTTATCACAAACCGCGGAGTTTCCGATTTTAACCTACGATTCCAAAGACATCGGTTTGGAAATCACCGGCGTAGAGGAAATAACGCCGGAAGACCAAAGCCGCCTAAAAAACTATCGAGACGCCCGAACCTTAAGGATAGGATCCTATCAAATACAAGAAAAATCGAATATTCAAAATCCATCACAGAAGCTGGTCCTTTTTTCCAAAAACGGAAAATTCCATAAAAACGGATTCGCGGAAGCGGAATGGATCCAAAAACACAAAATCCCCGTAGCGAATCTGCTCGTAACCGGACAAACGGATTGTTTCGAATGTTGCGGAATGTACGAGGAGTATTACAATTTGTATTTCGTCAAGGATACGATTCAAAGAATCGCGTTTCCCTTAAAGGATCGTGAAGCGTTCTGCGGAGAAGAGATGGAAAGCCTCACAGCGGAAGTCCGAAACAGAATCGACGTAAAAAACGGGATCATCTATCACTACTACAGAATTCCGAACTGCGAATACAAAGACGACAAAAACAACGTCATCGACTTGGTTGAGGGGGCAGAATCTCTCCATGAGATTCGTTACGGAAACGACGGAGCTCTCGTGGAAATCCGCAAGATAACGCTCGAACGACGGAACGGACCGAAAGAAAAACGATCCTCCGCGACGAACGGACCTTGCGGTTCTACAGAATGGAAAAAGGAAGCCGTAACCGCTGACCAAAAAAACTGCGAACGAGTTTGGAACGGCGAGGGAGGCTGGAAAAAGTTGGAATCCTATCTCCGTTAAAATCAGCATTCTCATTGCGCGGCCGGGAATAGGATCCGAATCTGTAAACCGATGCGCACATTCCTCTTTACACAAAATTCGGAACGATCCTCCGCTTACAATCTTGCGATCGAAGAATCGATCGGCATAAATCTCGTCTCCTCCGGATACGGAGCGGGGCTCAGAATTTGGAAAAACCCCTTCTCCATCGTACTGGGTCTTTCCGAAAAAGCGGAGGATACGATCCTTCCGGAAATCATACGAGGAAACGAGACCTCCTACTTTTCCATCGATCACGACGAAAAAATCGCAAACCGATTTACGGGAAAACCCGCGTCGAAACGCGGAGAAGAAAAAAATTTCAATAGGGAGTTTCCGGAAATCGTACGAAGAGCCAGCGGAGGCGGGACCGTAGTTCATCACCCCGAAGAGAATCTGAACTTCACCTTCTTCGTATCCTTGGACGTAAAACCGGAACTCTACAAAGTGAAGGAATCCTACGAATACTTTCTCGATCTCGTAAAGAGGGCTCTCGCCAAACAGACGTTAGATGCAATGTTCCGAGGAAAATCCGACCTGGCGGTGATCGAAACCGGACTCGAAAAAAAAATATCCGGCAACGCGCAGTTCCGAAAAAAAGGCGCGGTCGTCCACCACGGAACTCTGATTCTAAAACCTTCTCTCATAAAACGTGTCGCGGGGCTTCTCAAACATCCGCCCGAAGAACCGGAATATAGAAAGAATCGAAATCATTCCGATTTCGTAACCTCTCTTCCGGCCGATTTTTCCCCCGCAAAATTTGGACAGGACTTATCTCATGTATTTGCCGAATCTCTGGGTCTTTCCAGAATGGACACAGAGAGGGATCTCCGATTTTCAAAAACGGTTCTTCGGGAAGCGCAACGGCTTTTTACGGAGAAATACTCTAGGATGGATTTCATCTTCAGGGATTGATCGGGTTTCTTCTACTTCGATCCATACAAGAAGGGCCAGGAATGCAGTTTCTTCCGAAAGCAGATCCAGAGATATTCGCAGCTTTAAAAAAAGAGGACGAACGACAGGAAAACAACCTGGAGATGATCGCGTCCGAAAATTTCGTTTCCAGATCCGTTCTGGAAGCCTATACTTCCACGCTTACGAACAAATACGCGGAAGGTTATCCGGGAAAACGTTATTATAACGGCTGTCACAACGCCGACGTCGTGGAAACGCTCGCGATCGAAAGGGCGAAAAAACTTTTCGGCGCACAATACGCGAACGTTCAACCTCATTCCGGCGCGCAGGCGAACATGGCGGTATTTCTGGCTTGTCTAGAACCGGGAGATTCGTTTTTGGGAATGAACCTCGCGCACGGTGGACATTTGACTCACGGTTCTCCGGTGAACGTCAGCGGAAAAATCTACAAACCGATTCCGTACGGAGTCGATCGCAAAACGGAGACGATCGATTATTCCGAGATCGCAAAACTCGCCCGCGAACACAAACCGAAACTCATCGTAGCCGGAGCGTCCGCGTATGCGAGAACGATCGACTTCTCCAAATTCGCGGAAATCGCGAAAGAAGTCGGCGCGAAATTGATGGCGGACATCGCGCATATTTCCGGACTCGTTTCCACGGGTTATCATCCTTCTCCGGTAGGTTTGTTCGACTTCGTGACGACCACCACACACAAAACCCTACGCGGACCCCGGGGCGGGTTGATTCTTTCTACATTAGAAAATGAGAAAGTACTAAACTCCCGCGTTTTTCCCGGCATACAAGGCGGACCGTTGATGCACGTGATCGCAGCCAAGGCGGTGGCCTTCCAAGAGGCGCTTCAACCGGAATACAAAACCTATATCGAGACGGTTCTTGCGAACGCGAAAACCCTCGCCGAAGTGTTCGTAAAACGCGGCTACAGAGTGGTCAGCGGGGGAACCGACAATCATCTAGTACTTTTGGACGTTTCCGTAAAGGGCCTTACGGGAGCGCAGGCGGCAGACGGATTGGACGAAATCGGAGTGACCGTGAACAAGAACACGATTCCTTTCGACGAAAATCCTCCCGCGGTCGCCTCGGGAATCCGCTTGGGAACACCCGCGTTGACCACGCGGGGACTAAAACCGGCGGATATAGAAATCGTAGGAAATCTGATCTGCGATTTTCTCGATCATCCAAACGACGAAAAAAATAAAACCAAGGTCAAAGGCGGCGTCAAGGAAGTGACTCAGAGATTTCCGATGGATCGTTTCCGTTTGGATTGATTTAAATCGTTCTCCGTGTCGGCCTTTCCGAAACGATCCTCGTTTCGGAAAGGCCGTAAGAGGCGCGGCGTTCCGCCGCGCCTCTTACGGCAACTAGATCCCGCATAACACAGAAAATACGAATCGGGGTTCCCCGTTTATCTTTTCCGTGTTCCTTCCCAAACAACCTCGTAAAAAATCTACAGAACCGACGCGGTATCGGTCGCTTTCGGTTCGAACTTATGCGACTGAATCGATTGTGCGGAAGGTTTGGCCGTTTTGATAAACGCAAGATCCTGAGCGATCGTTCCCTTAAGAAGAACCAATCCCTTCAACAGATAAAAGTAATACGTAGGCACTTCCAGATAGGACATTTCCACTTTGTCGAACCTGAGCGCGTAATTCTTATGAAAAAGTTTTAAACCGGACTTATCGTAGAGGATGAGTTGGTACGCGACGGAAAGACTGAAGTTCATAAGATTAAAGATCGTAGGTTGATTGGCCTCTTCGATCGAAGAAACGAGAACAAGATAATAATCCCCTTTGAAGTTGGAATTAAGCACCTCGAGCGTCATCGGATCCATCTGTTTCGGATTATCGATCGTATCGAACACGTGCGGAAATCCGTCAAGACGATGATAATCACCCGACATTCCCGATTCCTTCAACTTGACGTCCAGTTGTTGGGAAGCCGCTGGAATCGGCGACGGATATTCAATCTTGGATCCGATATCCGAAGGAAGAATCTGTGCAAACTGTGGAGTTACGATATGCGGTCTTCGTACATGAAGCGTATAACGCATTCTACCCGAACTAAAATACAAAGGCGACGCAGGCAGTAACGTTCCGGCGAACACCACCTTACCTTGCAACGTCTTCGGAGGGATCGGTTCCGTTGGAAGTTTTAAAATTTTTCTCGGGGTCGAGCAAGTCACCGTAAACAAGATCAACCCGAGTAAGACGAATCGTTTCTTTTTCATTCCAGAATCCTTTTGTGTTTTTCTTTCCTATCCCGCGCGTCTTGTATGTTTAGGAACTTTATTAGGAGATATTCGGATCGGAATTCATATCGGACAGAGAGAACTGAAAAAAATTTAAATGGGCTGGAAAAGAAATTTAGGATTTCATGAAGTTTAGAATTTCTTTCGCCGAATTTATAATTCGAACGTCACAGGAAGCATGACTAACGCGAAAAATTATGCGATCGAGACTATGGAAGCTGAGAGCTGATTTTTCGAAAAAAACTCCGGAAAATTCTTCTTTTGCGATATAAAACCGAAGACGTCGGCAATTCGGCAATCGCGACGGATGCACGATTTTTTCGGAGACGGTGTGAGTTCCCGCATTTCTCCTAAAAGAACGTTTTTCTTTTTCCAACGGGAGGTGTGAGAGTTCCCACAGTTCCGACCGCTCGTTTCTCCGTGCGACAACTGTTGTGTCGGAGGACCGCATCCGTTCCTGTGACTTTGCATTTTAAACAAATACAGGGAAAGAGGAGTTCCTACCCACCCACCATAAAACTTCTGGAAACGAAACACATTTCCCCGGGATACAAAATTCCTTCCTTCCACAAACCTGTGAGAGTTCCCACGCTGGATCCGATATGGACGGCTTCCCTCCCGCTCAAACTTCTTCCACACATCGGATCCAAGAAACAAAATCCACGACCATTTTCCCAAATGATAAAAAAATACTTTACATTTATATACATATCATATAGTAAGTATTTATGGATTTACCCACCTTTCCGACCGCAGTCAGCGACCACCTGTATCATCCGATTCTCAGTTGGGAACGGAGTGGTATAGGAATTCTCACCGGAAAGTCAGGGATTTATCGACTCGCATTACAATGGGAATACGCGTTCGCCGTATCGGGATTCAAGATTTTCAACCTCGACTGCGCGATCCGATTCAACCCTTTCGTAATCACCGCAGAGACGAGAAAACGAAACGTACCTCCAGAGTCCCTGCTCGAAAACATTCTCGTACAAAGAGCCTTTACCCCGTATCAGATATTGGATTCGTTACGCGCGATCTCCGCGCAAAATCCGAAAAACACGATCTACTTTCTTCTCGCTCCCTGCAAACAGTTCTTCGACGGAGACGTTCAAGAGGACGAAGGAAGGTTTTTATTACAGCGTATGCTTTCGATTTTACAGGAACTACAATCCGAACGATTCCCGATCCTCGTCGTGGAATCCCTACACTACCCTCATCCGACTTTCGAAAATTTTTTTCCGCAACTGATACAAACGGCTTCCGATCTTTGGGAACTAAGGACCGAAGACAAACTTTCCTATCTTAAAACCAGAAAGCGATCGGTTTCGGATAACGTATCGGTTTCACAGGAACGAAAGGGCGTAACGCAATAATATGGGCAGAACCGTAACGCCTTATTCCAGACAAATGCAACAGGTGGAATCCGAACTTCTCGAATTCAGAAGAGGACTTCGCAAACCGGATCAGGAAATCTTCGACGACCTGATCCGAATCGCGAAACTACAGGTTCAGGCGGGAGTTATGGCCTCCGGCCCATACCCGATCGACATTATGCTACTTACGATGATGATCGATCTGAAAAAGGAAATACACAAACTCAAAAAGGAATTCGGAGAATATAAGGTTTCTAAAGGAGATGAATAATTCGGAAATCGTCAAGGGAAGTTTATTCGATATCTATCACATAGAAGACAAGATCCACCTTTGGATCAAAGACGAAGACGGAAACGCGCGTCTTTTCTACGATTTCTATCAACCGATCGTCTACGCAAGAGGCGAAGAATCCGTTCTCAAAAAACTCGTACACCGCTTTTATCAACTGGACGCTCTCGCGGAAATCCCCGTCTACACGAGTAAAAAACTTTTTTACGAAAACGAAAAAGTCGAAGTTCTACAACTTACTATCTCCCGACCGTCCGTACTTTCCCGGGTTTCCCGAAAACTATACGCACTTTACGGAAAATTCGACATATATCATTCCGACATAGAAGTTCCTACGAGTTACATGGTTTCTAAAGGCCTTTTCCCCTTGTGTGAATTAAAACTCACCTATTCGGAGGAGAAATTCGGGAGAAGAGTACGCGACGTCGAAGTTCACAATCGTATCGAAGATATGGAATATTCCGTTCCGAAACTCAAAACGATGTATATGAGCCTTTCGCGAAGTCATCGCATCGACATGAAACACAACTCGATCGTATTACGATGCGAGGATAACTTCCACGAGCTTTCGGGTAAAAATCCCAAAGAACTTTTACAAGAAATCGACCGTATATTCAAAACGGAAGATCCGGACATCGTATTATCGACGTTTGGCGATCATACCATCTTTCCGTATTTATTCTCCCAATCTCAGAAATTGAGGATTTTTCCCGCCTTCGACAGGGACAAAACCGCGCCGATCCGAAGACACGTTCAAACAAAAGGTACTAGTTACAACACATACGGAACCATAGTCTATCGCGCGCCTTCTTATCCTTTATTCGGAAGATGGCATATAGATTCTCAAAACAGTTTCGTACATAGGGAAGCCGATCTACTGGGGATAATAGAATTGGCGCGCCTTTCCAGACTACCGATACAAAAGATGTCCAGGGCATCCACCGGCAAAGCGCTTACGAGCATCGAAGTTGACGTCGCCTTGAGAAAAGGTTATCTCGTTCCCTGGCAAAAAAGCGCGGTAGAATCCCCCAAAACCGCCTTACAGCTGTTAGAGGCGGACAAAGGAGGACTCGTATTCCAACCCGATATCTCCGACGGATCCGTTTTCGAAAACGTAGCTCAGCTCGACTTCGCACAGATGTATCCCAGTATCATGGTGAACCACAACATCTCGCCCGAATGCGTCAACTGCGTATGTTGCGAAAAAAACCGGAAAGCGAAGATCGTACCCGGACTCGGATACAGGATCTGCGTACGAAGACGCGGAATCGTCTCACAAGCCCTGAAACACGTATTAAAAAGAAGAGAATATTATAAAATAGGAATAAAGGAGCGCAAGGAAACATCGAAACTCGGAGAATACGAACAAAAACAAAACAGCCTTAAATGGATGTTGGTGACTTCGTTCGGATATCTCGGATATAGAAACGCCAAATTCGGACGTCTGGAAAGCCATGAAAGCGTGAACGCCTTCGCCCGGGAAAAACTTCTTACCGCCAAAGAATGTGCGGAAGAGAGAGGTTACGGATTCGTACACGCGATCACCGACAGCATCTTTATCCGAAAAACGGACTCGTCCACTTTTTCCCGAGAGGAGTTGAATTCTCTCTGCGAAGAAATACAATCGAAAACGGGAATCAGAATAGACGTCGATGGGGTTTACACCTGGTTGTTGTTCCCTTCCTCTTCCCAGGACCACAAAATGCCCGTGGCAAACCGTTATATGGGAAGATTCGAAAACGGAAAACTGAAATTTAGGGGAATCGGATCCAGAAGAAAAGATCTTCCCTCAATCGTCAAAACCGCGCAAAACGAAATGTTGGAATGGATGTGCGGAAAAGTCCGGGTCGAAGAACTTAAAAATTCAGAAACCGAAATATTAGAAATTTATAATAGATATGATCTCAAACTTAAAAAAGGAACCGTCGAGACCGAAGATCTACTGGTCAGAAGATCGACTTCCAAAACCTTGGAGGAATACGAAGTGGACGGAGCCTCTTCCCTTTCCCTACTCCGCCTCAAAGAATTGGGAATCGACGTTCAAGCCGGCGAAAAGATCCGTTATTTGGTCCTAAATAGGAAAGGAAAACGTAAGGATCGATGGTATCTTCCGGAAGAAGCGCTACAGATGATGAAAAAAAAGGAACGAACCTCCGCAAAACCTTCCGTCGTACCTAAAAAATCCGAAACCGCATCCGAAGAAATCCATTGGGATCGAACGTATTACAGAAAACTTCTCGTCGCATCGTTTCGGGAAGTATGGGCACCCTTCGCCTCTTTTTCCGATTTCGAATCTTTGTTAGACGATCAAAGATGGCTTCCTTTCGGTAAGGAGTTTACGGGTGCGTTGAGAAGTTATTACGGATCGGGACTCGCCGGAATTTGAAATACATATACGGAAAAATTTTTCGGCAGGATTACTATATTCAAAAATAACAATATACTAAAGCGCTATCAAAGCGCCAGGGACGGAACCCAACCGAGGATTTCGAACACGATCAGCGTGCCTCCGCTAAAAAAACCGGATAAAAAAAATCGGTAACTCCAACGGAGATATCTATACTTCGTATAATAAATCGTCCTTCCCATCTGATAAATATCCCTGGAAATCGCCCGATACAAAGACGCATCCGTTTCCAAAGTCGATTCCAAATTCGCAAAAAACGTATCCTCGTCGGTCGAAGCGAAGTTGCCGAAAAAAAGAGGATTCTCGCGTTTGACCTTATCCGGACTGGAAAGAGGCATAACCGCAAAAATCGCCAGCGAAGCGGCGACCGCGATAAAAGCCATCAAGATCACGATACCGGTCACGTAGGTCCCTCTTTGAAGAAACCCGAGAGCCAAGGACAAAATAACGAAAGAGGCGGCGATCAGAATATTGGCCTTCTGATCCGCCATAAGACTCAGCTGGACGTGATGCTGATGAACGGTCCGTAAAAGATAATCGACCGAGGAACGGGAGCGTATATTGGAAAAGTATTCAGTCTGCATAGAGTCTTTATCGTGGCCAGATTCGAATCGTGCACGAAAATAGAAAATCAGTTTTAAAGCGAAAACGATCGGATTCGACCTAAAAAGGCAAGAAAAGTCGCCCTGCCGATTTCTTAAGACTACGACAGGGCGGACGAATGAAGAAGTTTAGAATGAAAAATGATACCGCAAAACGTCCGTTAAACCGAAAACAGGTTCGCACTTTCGTTTTCGGAAACACCGATAGGGCCTCGCCCTATCCCCAAAATTGCAAAACTACTACCGGCGTTTCGGTGCTTTCAAGATCGGATTCTTAATACGGAGAAATTCATCCTTCTTTGCGAACTCCACTCCCCGCGAAGTTGTTTGCGAGGAAACGGAAACCCGACCGGAAATTTGAAAACGCATTAAATATCGACTCAAGTCGCTTACCATAGGATAACACGAAGCCGCAAAAAACGAAAACGCCTTGGCTCCCGTAGGAGACCAGGTCGTTCCCCGGACAAGAGGTTTGGTTCCAAAAAAAGGAAAGAAAAGTAAGAGCGCGGACGATACAAGAATCATCCGCTTCGATTTTTAAATTCCGGAAAGATATATTCTGCTGACGGGAACCTGACTTTTTTCTTCGTCTTTCATGTAGGCGACGTGCGAACCGCCGCTGAAATATTCGATGTGCGCCAAATATTCCATATTTATAATATATTGTTTGTGAACCCTTCTGAATTTTCCCATGGACAATTTGGGTTCCAGATCCTTCAGGGTACCGATCACTTCGATCCCGTCGTCAACGGTATGCAGAATCGAATGTTTACCGTTAGACGAAATATAAACTATGTTGGAATACGTCACGAAAACGTTCCTGTCCACGCCCTTAAATTTGGTTCCATAGTTGTGGATCGAAACCCCTTTCATGGAAGAAACCTTTTCGTAGGCCCTGTCCAAAGCCTTGTAAAGCCTCTCCGGAACGATCGGTTTCGTAACGTAATCGATGTTTCCGTAATCGTAAGCCGTTTTCGCGTTTCCTTCGTATCCGGTCACGGATATCGTCAAAGGAGGCTCGTCCAACTCTTTCAGAATATCGAAACCGTTAAAATCGGGAAGTTCGATGTCCAGAAGAAGCAAATCCACCTTGTTTTCGATCAGAAAACGCAACGCATCCGAACCCCGATCAAACGTTCCGACCACGTCGAATTTACCGTGATTTTCGACTTCTTTTTTTATAAAATCACTGATGCTCGAATCGTCCTCGATGATTACCGTTTTATACAACTTATCCATACTTCCAACCCTAGAAACTCAAGGCTTGAGATAAACCTTTCGACCTATATTTGAAAAAAAACATACGCTGTCTATTCGTATTAACGGGAATGCCTTGCGTTTCATTCCCCAAAACAAGCGCTTCATTCCGCTTTATTGAAGAATCCGACGAAAATAAGCGTCCTATAATGCAGCATATTACTTCGAAAATAAATTACATAAACCTTAACCTCGTTTCGCAGTTAAGTCAATTTTTTATTCCCAAAAATGAGGCGTATATTCCCGTGGAACAAGCGCTTCTTCTTTGGGCGTAAAAAGTAGTCAAATAGTACTTTTCATTCATAATTTTTATGAAAGGTTTCACGTCATAAATAAACAGAACTTTCAAATACATTAAGTTTTTATAATGTATTCATTTCGGGGGAAACGCTGGATGAGAAAAGATATTTGCGATAAAAGAAAATTCAGAAGTTCGAACGAAGGATTTCGATCAAAAACGGCGAAGTTGATCCTCATCCTTTTTGCCTCGACTTTTTCACAATTTTGCCTTACTGAAAACCCGAACGGGGAAACCCTTTTTTTTTCACTGCTTCACCCGAGTAAACAGTCGGAAACCGTCGATCAACAGGGCGGTGGTGCTCCCCCTTCCCCTCCTACAACACCCGGTCCCGCTCCGGTTCAAAGTATCGTGATCGATCCGAGTTCCCCGACCGGATACGCGGACGGAAATACGATGCAGTTCAGAGCCTTTCATTATACGGACGGCGTACTTCAGTCGGAGGTTACCGACAGAGTGGATTGGAGTTCGTCCGACGCGGCAATACTTTCTATTTCGAACACGGCGGGAAGCAAAGGACTGGCGACCAGATTGGCGATCGGGTCCGCGAGCGTTGTCGCACAACCTTCGGATCCTACGTTAGTCGCCTTGTTACCCGGCGGCTTCACGAATCCGAATACCACAGCTACGATATCCGCCGTTCCGGATACGACTGCGCCCACCATCGTCACCTTCAATCCGGTCAATGGAAGCTCCGGCTACAGCACCGGAACGTTTACCTTGTATTTCGAGTTCGACGAACCGATGGATACTTCCAGGACGCCTACGGTTACGTTCGAGGATCGGATCGCAAGCGCGACGTTTGTTCCGTTTCCCGCCTTTAACTTCACTCATACTTGGGATTCCGATCGGGAGCTTACGATCAATCTTCGATATTTACCGGACAATTTTTCGTTCCGATGGACTCTCGTAGCGTCCAGTGTGACCGACGTAGCGGGAAACTTTCTCAACGCGAACAAAGTGGCGACCAGCGGGACGCTCGCGGATTTGGGAACGTCCCTGATCTCCGACACGGGACAAACCGGTTGTTGGGATACGACAGGAGCGCCGGTCAGTTGTGTAGGCAAGGGAATGGACGGATCGATTGTCGGAAATTCTCCAAGCGCAACGATGGTCGGTCCGATCACGAGCGGCTCGTATCCTTCCGATCCGATCACAAGACATGGATTGACCGGATTGACATGGGCCTCTTGTGTGCACGGACAGGTTTGGTCTCCCGGTTCCGGAAATTGTCAAGGAGCAGGCGGTGCGGCGCCTTACGGAGCACTCCAAGCCACTTGGTCGCAAGCGATCCAAAGATGTAAAGCGTACGATACCATGAACGGCGGAGCCGGATACGCGGGAAAACAGGGATGGAGAGTTCCTACGATCCGCGAAATGTTGTCTATCTTGGATTATTCCTTCGTGGGCGATTATATGATCCCCGTAGCTTTCTTTCCGGATAACATAAGAACCGGAAGTTTTTACTGGTCCTCCACGACCAGATCCAGAGCGAGCAACAAAGACAATGCGTTTAAGATCAGCATCTTCGCCGGCAAAACGCAAAATCAAACCAAAACGTTGAATACGAATTATTACCACCTTTGTGTAACGAGTCTTTAAGGAGAAGGAACCGATGAAACAAATGAAATACACATACGCGCTTTTAATCGCATCCCTTCTTTTGCTTGTAGTTGCGGAACGTCCTTCTATCGGTCCGTTTAATCCGGGAGTGGGAACCGTATTCGATTCAACGACGGGATTGACATGGACCCAGTGTAGCCTTGGTCAGGATCCGGCAACAGCCTGTTCCGGAACGGCTACCACCGTCAACTGGCAGGCGGCATTGGATTATTGTAATACTCTTACGACGAACGGGCTCGTTTGGAGACTTCCCAATATCAAGGAACTCTATTCGATCGTAAACTTCGGCGCGGAAGCTCCCGCAATCACGGCGTCTTCCTTTCCGAACACACCCGGAGCCGATGATTCCTTTTATTGGACCTCGACCACTCACCCGAACGACGGAGGAGCGGATGGAGGAAGACATATCGCCCTCATCATCGACTTCGATATGGGGGGAAGCGACGGAGAAACGAAAACCAATCTTCATTATGTCCGTTGTGTCTCCGGACCCTGATATAAAAACGAACGAACGGCCGATAAAAACGAATGCGGGAGAAAAATTTCGATCCCGCGACGTTTAAATTCGATTGTTAAGCGGAGCGGCGGAATAAAACTGGAAAGCGGGTCGGAATTTCGAAACTGTTTTCCGTCGATTTCAATCGACGGAAAAAAACCTCGCCCAGAACGAGTCGGGCGCGTTTCGACCGAAATTCGACGCCGTTTTCGCGTATCGTTTCATGTTCCAGAATCCGGTTGCTCGCGGCTTACGAAACCGCATCCTATTTCTCTTCCGCGTAGCGACGTTTACGTATCCTACGTTTGAAACATCCCGAAAACGATATGCTCCCGTTCTTCCCGCAAAATACGCGTTCTTGGTCCTGACGACCTTCGTCTTCCCTCTCGCCGCCGACACGATTTTACTCAAAGACAGAAGCGCCGTGATCGGCAAGGTCATCGAATATAAGAAAAACGGAATCCTCATTTCAACACCGGACGGAATCTCGGAACTTCGATCGGATCAGATATACAACATCGAAATCGGATTCAACGGAATACCTACAAAAATAAAAACGACCGAACATCCCGAGGAAAACGAATGCATCTTTTTAGGAACGGACTCGAAAAAGAGATTCATCTACTACGACGAAAAAAGTTCGGAACTTCGATCCGTCGAATTGCAGAATCTGCTTTCCGCAGAACACGGCTTCCCTCCCGCAAAAAAAAAGTATAAGAACGTTTTCGTCGAATATCCGGTACAAATTTTTCTCAAAGACGGAACGACCAAATCCGGAATTCTTTCGGAAATAGACGCTCAGAAAACTACGTTTTTAGAAAACGGAGCCAGGACAAAAATTCCGAATTCAAAGATCGTTAAAGTCCAATATCAAAACCGAAACGAACCGGAAACGCAACCGGCCGAAACACCGACACGGATCTGGGACCAAACCGACGAACTCCGTCCTCGATCCCCGCGCGCAAAACTTTACGAATATTTCGTCCCCGGAAGTTATCAAATACGAACCGGAAGAAAAAAAATGGGAGTCTCCCTTCTGGCTTCCACCGTCGTCGCCGCACTCGGAGCGGAATACGAATACGAACGCGGAAAAAAAGAACTTCATAAACAGAAAGCGTACAATGAAAAATGTATATTGTTGGGGGGAGATTACGGATTGATTCAGGCCGACTTCAGTTACGAAGCGTACTACCAACACAAAAACAACAATCGTTCTCTTTTGATTCTTACCTCCTTGTTTTACGTCTTTAATTTTTTGGATCTATGGTTTTTAAATTCTTTTTTGGCGAACCGAAACGAATCCGCGTTCAGCGTAATTCCGACGTTTCGTTTTCCGTTGGGAACTACGAATCGAGTTTATCCTAATTCGGAAACTGCGGCTCAGATCCGGTTTCAGTTGCGGTTTTAGATTTAGTAGCGGATGTAGTTTCGCTTAAGGTTGTGATCGTAGTCGCGATTTCCGTTTAAAAAAACGAATCAAAGTTTTCCCGCCGCCTTTCGCGTCGCCTCATCCGCGTTAGCTGCGATCTTAAACAAAGGTTTCAAGCGGGTCATTTCGAAGATACGATCGATCTGCGGCGCGATGGAAAAAAGGATCAGATCGGAATTTATTCTCCTCAACAACGCGTAAGCACCGATGAGAACCGCGATTCCGGAGGAATCCAGATAACGAAGATCCGCGAAATCCAGACATATCTTACGATTCCCTTCTTTCGCGATATCTTCTATCAACGTCTTGAGGTTCTTGGCGGAAAAAATATTCACTTCCCCGATTACCTTGACGATGAAACACTTCGAGCCGTCGTCCGATTGGAAACCGGAAAATTCCTCGATCGAAATCTTCATTTCGTTCGTAGAATAGTCTATTTCGCCGTTTTCAAAAGTCATGTCTTACTCCGAACAATAGTTTAGACGGTTCGTCGCGGAGAATTCCACCGATAGAAACGCACACATCCTAAATCGATCAAACAAGGATCGTGAATCGGAGTAGGATTAGAAAGAAATTTCCTTTCCGGAAACGGGGCTTTTTTTCATTTCCCGTGTCGAATGTGCGTTATGAAAGGAAATTTCCGTTTTAAAACCTTCACCGGGAGAACTCTCGATTTTCAAATCGGATTGGGAACAGATTTCGTTCAGTCTTCTCTTGAGAAAAAAGAACGTTCCCGAAGAGAACGCTCCCGCGATTTTCGCTCCCGGCCCGTCGTCGCGCACTACGATGCAGATTCGATCCGCGGAAGATTTTTGAATCAGGATTTCTATCGTCACCGTGGAATTGGATTTTAACACGGCGTGTTTGATGGAATTTTCCACCAAGGTTTGGATCAGAAACGGAGGGATAAAAACTTCTCCCAATTCCAGATCTTCCCCTTTTTTCAAAAGGATCCGAAACGGACGTTTCGCCTTTTCTTTGATAAGATCGAAGTAAGAAAGAGTGAAATCCAATTCCTCGCTGATGGAAACCCGTTCCCTGTCCACGAAACGAAACGAATAGCGGAGCATATTGGACAAACTATCCAAGTAATCGATCGCGTCGGCTCGTTCCCCTTCCATGTAAATCCGAAGCGTCATCAACGAATTGAAAAGAAAGTGCGGAGTCATTCTCAAATTATAAATCCGAGATCCGAGAAAGGAACGTTCCGAGGCGGAATTTTCCGTTTCTTCGAACGATTCCACTTCTTTATTTTTCCGATTCAACGCGAGATATAAAATGAAAATTAGTAAAAACGAAAAAGGAAGGAAAAAACATAAAATGAGAAAATAAAAAACGGGGGTGGGAGAGGAAGATTCTCGCAGAGAAAAATAAATCCCCGAACCGGAAAGAAGACACAAAGTTCCGTTCCATACGAAGGTTCCTTTTTTATCGAAGAACAAAGAAAATAAAGTTCCTCTTTTTCCCATCTTGTCCATATTCCAAACCGGGTTCGTTACGATCACTGAGAAAAAAAACGCTTTCTCAAAAAGAAAGAAACGTACATTCCCATTTTAGAGTCGTTCATTCCTTTTGTGTGGCAATTCAATCTTCGAAAAATCGAGTAAAATTCCGCGGAAGTTTTTAATACTTGGCTTTTCAAGGACTCGGTATAAATTCACATCAATCGACGTCTAAAAGAATGTCCAATCACGAGTTAGAAATGCAAATCGCCACTTATACGGATAACGACGTCGCACCGGATACTTTCGCTCCCTTTTTAGGGGAAGAATTCGACTCCTTTTCGATCCGTATCGATCCTTGGGAGGATGAGACCTCCAAACGATTTCTTTATTTCCTCGATCTCGAAGGAAACCCGATCGATCGGATTCGTTTTATCGAAAGCGGATCGAGCTGCAGGGCGACCTTACTTTCTCAAAATGGAATCGCCCTCACCGGCGCGCTTTCTTCCGTCTCACATTCCTCCGTTCGCGAAATCGTATTCGAAAGCGATTTTGAAATTCATCCCGATCCCAACGGAGTCGATTTTATCGTTTGGGATTACGAGTACAGAAAAAACAGAAACGTCCTCGATATAGATCGTGAAACTTCCAGGAATTTTTTTCCTAGGGAGTTTCGTTTCGATCGGGAACAGACACAACTCTACGAGGAGACCCTGGACTCGCTTCGTCTTTTTGCGAATCGTTACGAACTTCCGATCGAGCGAATCCAACTTTTACTACGGATCGGTCGGAAGAATTTCGTTCTCTCCGAATCCTTTTCCGGAGACGAATCCGCACCGAAACGAAAACGCGCGGAGATTTTTCCTTTGTCCGCCCACCTTCTGGAAATATTTTTGGGATTACGGAGAGGAACCGCGGATCATTTTTTACTGACGAAAAACGGCGAATCGCTGTTAGCCGGTTCCCATCGAGACAATCAAAAACCTTCCCTATTCTTATCCAACAGAATCTGCATGATCGCAAACGGCGCGGCTTCCTATGCGAGATTCTCGCGTTTGTTTATGGACGGTCCGGAAGCGATCGGATCGGAAATCATATCCGTCAAAAAAATCTACAACGCGTTCGGACTGCAGGAAGTATTTCATACGATTCGAAAGATCAAAAACGAAATTCCCGTAGCAAATATTCCGTTTTTTGAATCTTTTGAAACGGGCCCGATCTCGGAGCGGATCCGTTCTTCCCTACTTTCCAAGGGCAAGTTCGAAAACCCGTATATTCTTTTACTCAAACTCTGGTCCTCCAAGGAGGAATGGGACACGAAAAAAATCGTGAACCTCGTTGGGGCGGTGATCTACAGGGCTTCGTCTTCGAAAAACCTGGTGTTCTCGGAACTCGCCAAGGACACATTCGTTTTCGTTTTCGATTTCGAAAACGATAGGAATCAAATCGATCGGATCAAGGATCGAATCGGAAAAACTCTTTCTAAAAAACATAGGATCGGACGGGACGAAGTTTCGTTTTTGGTTTCTATGGGAATCGCTTCGATCGAATCGGAAAAAAAATCGGATCTCGAAACTTCGATACGACTCGCTTTGGAAATTCTGGAACGAAAACCCATTCGCGGAAAATTCACCTTCGACGCGAACGACGATTTACGACGCAAAAAGAGTTTTGCGGATTTTCTTTCGAATCCACCCAAAACGGAATCCGATCAAAAACTTTTTTTTCAATATCAACCGATCATCGACGTACGCACCGGTGAAATTCCACTTTTGGAATCCCTGGCGCGTTTGGAATCCGAGGGTCGCATCTTTTTTCCGAACGATTTTTTGGGGAAAAATCCGGACTTGGATTCCCTTTTGGAATTAGGAAGACGTTCCTTTCTCGACGCGCTTCGACTCATCTCCGAACTGCAATCCAACGGAAACTTAAGAACCAAGGTTGCGATCAATATTTCTCCGGAACAACTTTCTCGTTTGGAGTTTTCGGAATCGTTGTTGAATATCGCAAAGGAATTTTCCGAAGACTGGAAGCGGATCGTTTCCAGAGTCGTGATCGAAATCACCGAAAATTCGGAAATGATCGACGGCGAAATCTGTAGATATACGATCCAGGTTCTGCAGAATATCGGAATCTCCTTTTCGTTGGACGACTTCGGTACTGGTTATTCGTCCTTCAATCTTCTGAAATCGGTTCCGGTCGAATTCGTCAAAATCGACAAGGCCTTCATCAAAGGGGTTACCGAAAATTCCTTGGATCGACTGATCGTAAATTCGATTTTGGAAATCGCTTCTTTGATGGAACTAAAGGTGATCGCGGAAGGAGTGGAAAACGAAAAACAGTTTCTCTACCTTCTTTCCATCGGCGTGGAGTTGATCCAAGGGTTTCACGTTTTCAAACCCTTGTCCCGGGATTCTCTTCCGGAAATCCTTTTTCCGGAGCGCATCCGATGAATTCGGAAGAATTCAAAAAATATCTGGAACACCGGGCCTTTCGGGAATCCCTTTGTCCTTCCGAGGATTATTCGAACGTTTCCGAAAACGAAGCCCTTATCTCACAACACAAAGCGGAACTGGCGCCTTACGCCGCTTATACGGAATACTCCTCTTTTTATCGTTACGTTTCGGATAAAACCCCGAACCTTTCCTTATATACGATCTACGATATTCCCGATACTTCTATTGTTACGAAGAAAAAATCCAGGTTCGCCGATTTTTTCCGATTCAATAGTAAGGAATTGTTATGGAGTTTCGCGTTTCTGATTTTAGTCGTTTGTTTCTCTTCCTGGTTGAAGGAGCGCAGTTTCATCGGGAACGAAAACCGGGTCTCCGCAACCACCGGAGTCATTCTATCCGCGGACGATTGTATGTTTCGCGAGAGAACCGCTGAATCCTGGAGGATCGCGGATTTATCGAGGAAGTGCAGACTTTTTTATTCCTCCTCTTTCGGAAGAACTGAGTTTTGGGTTTTTCCGAACACGGACCTGACGATCAAGGTCGCGGGAGCGGATCGTTCCGATTTGGAAACGGAAATTTTAAAAGGAAAAGTATACCTCAAAGAAACGTCCACGAAAAAGAACGGAACCAAACTCAAAGTCGGTTCTTGGAACGTACAATTGACCGGAACGCATATCCTTCTTGATTACCGAAATCAAAAGGCATACTTCACTCTGTTGGAAGGTTCCGCGGAATCGGAATACATCGTTCCGGAGACGGGCAAACAAATTCGAGAAACTCTTTCCCGACCCGGTGAAACGATGGAATTCGAATCCAAACTTCCGCAAGTAAGAAAGATTTCACTGACGGAAACCCAGCTGAAACGTCTCGTCCAAAACCTGGAAAAACGGAATACGGAAAATGAGGCTGAAACCGACGCGTCTCGCTATTTCAGAAACGAAACCAAAACCGATCCGTCCGCTAAAGACGCTTGGGTGATTCATCTTAAGGACGGAAGAGTCGTCAAAGGTAGAATCGAAACGGAATATAAGAAAATCATTGTATATACGAAAACCGGTAGAGAAGTTTTCGACGAAGAAGAAGTAGTTTCCGTATCCAAGTAGGAATCCCGTCCCCTCGGGAATCAAA
Organism: Leptospira gomenensis; assembly: GCF_004770155.1. Taxonomy (GTDB): domain Bacteria; phylum Spirochaetota; class Leptospiria; order Leptospirales; family Leptospiraceae; genus Leptospira; species Leptospira gomenensis. Next base: position 142,219 of record NZ_RQFA01000061.1, read on the forward strand.
CCTTCCGCAAAGGAACCAATCACGCCGCTCCACGGCTTTTTTCTTCTTTAATATGTCGATGAATTGATAGAACTCTAAAATCAATTCACTCGGAGAATCACGTATGGATCTTTGGTATATTCGACTTATAGTCGTTGTCTACGTATGTTTCGCATTATTGGAAGAAGCCGTTAAGGCGAACGAATACCCCAAAACAAAATTCTGGAAGTTGAGAGGAGCGGTATCCACACTTTGTTATCTGACTGTGGCCGTATATGCTCCCTTGTTCTGGGACGAGTGGCTCGCCGAAAATTCCGTTTTGGATCTGACCTCGTTTCCGATTTGGGTTTCGCTTCCCATCGCGTTCCTTTCCTTCGAACTCTGTCAATACGTTTGGCACCGAACGATGCACACGTTTTCGCCGATCTGGAGGGTGTTCCACCAAATGCATCATTCCGCGGAAAGTTTCGACGTACACGGAGCGTTTTACTTCAGTTTAGCGGACATGATCGGCTTCACATTTTTGGCGAGTTTCTCCCTCGTATTTCTTATCGGAGTTCCGGCTAACGTAGCGATTTGGGCGGGCCTACTCCATAGTTTTCTTTCCATTTTCCAACACGCGAACCTAAAAACGCCCCGTTGGCTCGGTTTTTTGATACATAGACCGGAAAACCACGCGCTTCATCACGCAAAAGGAGTTCATTCCTTCAACTACGGGAACACGCCTATTTTCGATTTTTTATTCGGAACCTTCAAAAACCCGGATTCCTTTCCCAAAGAAGTGGGATTTTACGAAGGAGCGTCTTTGAAAGTTTTGGATATGCACCTGGCAAAAGACGTCACTAAACCCTGAAATCGGAACGGATCGGCTCCGAATAGAGACGCGTTCCTATTCAGAATTTATGATTTTATAAATTCTGATGCCGAATTCCCGGAAAATCTTTTTCGAATCTTTTTTTATAACTCGAAATTCGGAATGAACGACGCCTTCCGGGGAATGAAATCCGATTCCAAAATGCAAAAGCTCAAGGTCTGAATGCTTATTAGAATGTGAGTCCGCGCTCGGAAATAAAAACCGAAGGAGAACCCGGACTCACGGAGTATTTGTTATGTTGCAGACTATGAATAAAAATTTTTGGAGGGTGGCGCGGCTTTCCTGGATCGCCTTATTTTTGTTAGTCGCTTCTTGCGAGGATAAAAAACAATCCGATCCTGTGACGTCCACGCTTCCTCTGTTGACGTTCGCGAGTGATGGAAACGGACAACTTCCCCAAGACGGAGAAAACGACGGAAATCCTTCCTTCCCCGGCTCCCCCACGTTTCCAGGAACACCGACTCCTCCGAACGTATCTTCGACTACGCCGAGTCACGCATCGAACAACGTACCCATCAACGCCAAAATCACGGTGAATTTTTCGAAAACCGTGAGCGCCGCTTCCGTAACTACGAACTCGGCCGATACCAACTGTTCTGGAACGATTCAGGTTTCATCGAACGATTTCGCAACCTGCGTAAGAATGAACTCGGCACCGGTTAGTCCGAACGGAGGAAACCATTCCATTTTTCAACTTACACCCGCGGCGCTACTCGCTACGGACACTCCGTATAAGTTGCGTATCGATAAATTGATCACGGACGAGTCCGGTCAGGCTTTGACCGAAACGGTGGTCAGAAATTTCAGAACGTCGAATAGCGCGGATATCGCTTCACCTTTCGTACAAACCACCTTACCTACGCAAGGCGATGCTCTCGTCGGAACGGGAACCTCCGTCGCATTCCAGTTTAACGAACCGATGGATCCGAGTTCTCTGACCGTGAACACGGTAGACGGAGCGTGTACGGGGACGATCCATTTTACCGAAGCCAATAGCGGCGTATGTAAACGGATGATCGCACAACCAGTTTTCTTCAACGGCAACCGAGGATTCTCGATCAAACCTGCGGTCGCGCTTCTTCCAACGAGAGAATATACCGTGAAAATCACGACCGGTGCAAAAGACGCCGCGGGTAATCCGTTAAACGCGAATTATACGCTGCATTTCTTTCCGCAGAACAACGATTCAACTCCGCCGTTGTTGAATCTCATTTTTCCGGATGAAAACAAAGTAAACATCGCGAGAAACCGAGTGATCACTCTTGACTTCACGGAAAAGATAGATCCTAAATCGATCGTTCTGAATTCCACGAACAACAACTGTAGCGGAAGCGTTCAGATTTCATCGGACAACTTCACCTCCTGCATACGTTTTCGGGAAAATTTCCGTTACGACAATCCGAGCTCTGCTGGTCTCAGACATACTCTGTTATTGCAGGACGTATTGGCTCCGCAGACCGTCTACAAGATCCGGATCACCAATGCGCTCAAGGATATGTCCGGTAACTCGTTCGGCGGTTATACGCAGACCAACGGATTTACGACCGGAAACGACGTGGATAACACAGCTCCTTCGGTCCAAACGATCACTCCCGCGGACGGTGCGACGAACGTTTCCACCACGTTAAACGTGGATATACGATTCAACGAAGAGATGAATCCGAACCTTCTAACGGGATTCTCTTCCGGAAATCAATGCACCGCGAACATCCAGGTTTCGAAAGACGACTTTGCGACCTGCGTCAATATCAGCGGAATGACGATCTACTTGTCCAACGATCGGGTTCGACTGAGCGCCAACTCGACGGCGCTTACGAGTAATACGACCTATAAGATTCGTATCATGGCGGCAGTGCGCGACGCCGCGGACAACGGACTTTCCGGAGGGGATTATATCACCGAGTTTACAACGGCTCCGTAAACGTCCGTAAAACAAAAAACCCGGTCCGTCAACGGATCGGGTTTTTTCGGAATATTTTCGCCTAACAACAATTAGTTCTTTTACGCGAATTTGAATCTCAACCACACTTTGGAGAATCGTCCGAAACGGCGGTTCTTTTTTTTTTATCGGAAACTTCCTAAAAGAAAAAGGGCGATCCTGGAAACCAGACCGACCGACTTCTCGGTTTCGTCCGAAAGAACCGTATCGTAGTGAGAAAGATCGACCGCTCTGGTTTTTAAACGGAATTCGAAAGTGAATCCGGGCCACAAGGTCGTGTTCTTTCCGGATTTGGTTCGATACCAACTAACGCATCCACCCGTATTCCAGATCGACTTTTCCAGACGGGCTTGTATCCTCCTGTTGTAAAAATCCTGCACCTCCTTGCGAACATTGATGTATTTCAGACGTTTTTTGCGGAGGGAACGGATACAGGCGATCGCGTAATTCGCCTGAGACTCGATCATCAAAACCATGGAGCTGTGTCCTAATCCAGTGTTCGGACCAACGATCAAAAAGAAGTTCGGAAAACCCGAAACGGTCGTACCTAAATACGCTTCCGGGCCGTTTTTCCATGTTTCGTTCAGGTCGATTCCTCCCAGTCCTTTGACGGTAAACGGAGCGGTCGCGTCGGCCGCCTGAAACCCGGTCGCCAAAATCAAAACGTCCGCGGAATGTTGTTCGCCGTCTTTCGTCACGATTCCCTTCTCGCCAATTTCGGAAATTCCTTCTGTGATTACAATTACATTCGATTTTTGTAATGCTCCATAGTAGTCGTTGGATATCAGAACCCGTTTGCATCCTATCGTAAAATTCGGCGTTACCTTGTTTCGAAGCGCCGGATCCTTAACTTGTCTATTTAGATAAGACATCGCGAATATTTCCAATACCTTCATAAGACCGGGATGGATCGTGAATGCGATAACTCTGAATTCCAACATCCAATAGATCGTTAGGCGAAACAGCCATTGCACGGGCGGAAATATTCGGAACAAACCGCGTTCGAATCGAGAAATCGCACGGTCCGGTTTGGAGATCACCCAAGGGGCGGTTCTCTGGAAAACAATCAGGCGCTTCACCGCGGATTGAATCGCCGGTACGATCTGGATCGAGCTCGCTCCGGTTCCGATGACGGCGACGGTTTTATCTTTCAGATCGTACGTATGATCCCAACGAGCGGAGTGAAACAGTTTCCCTTTGAATTTTTTTAACCCGGGAATATCGGGAATCGAAGGCCGACTCAAACCGCCCGAACCGTTGATCACGGTTTTCGTCTTAAACGAAAGTCCGTTCCCCGTCTTTACGGTCCACAAACCGGAGCGTTCGTCGAAAACCGCGGATTCCGCGGAAGCGTTAAACCGAATGTGCGGACGAAGAGCGTACTTGTCCGTACAATGATTGAGGTATTCCAAAATTTCCGATTGAAGACCGTACATCCTCGACCAGTTCGGATTCCTTTCGAACGAAAAAGAGTAGAGATGCGATTGAACGTCGCAAGCGGCGCCGGGATAATGATTGTCCCTCCAAGTTCCGCCCACGTCGCCCGCTTGTTCGAGTATTACGAAAGAATGGATTCCTTCTTTTTTTAAACGGACACCCATACAAAGTCCGGCGAAACCGGTTCCTACGATCACCGCGTCCAAAGTTGAATCGTCGATCGATTCACCGAATTGGTTTCTCCCTTTCGATTTCAGAGCCATATCCCGTTCTCTCCCGCAAATTCGAATTTCGAAAAAGCCCAAGGATAAACCTTTCGCTTTTCGAATTCGATTATACTCCGATCGGAAACCGAGAGCGACCAGACTTATGATTTTTGACTGATCGATTTTGAAATCGGAGGACGTTTTTACCGATCTAATTCGGGACGAAATCTAAGAAAAAGAATTCGTAGAATTCCAGGATTCTACCGAATCGAATTTTGTGTCGCGATTCGATACGATCCGAAGGATCCTCGACGAATAATCGTTTCGATACGGAAGACGAAACTCCGTCCGGAAGAATTCTAAAACGCTGCTTGCCTAACGCGGACCACGATCTTTGATCGAAAGAGCGAAAATCCGCGAAAGACGGCGCAGAAAGCCGACTAATGCGCGTTAGTCTTTCAAAAGGGAATTAAGAATCGATCTCGTCGCAGAGCCGGTAAGAGCGAAATCCTTACCCGTTTCCTGAAGCAAATGCTTCGATTTTTCCGGATCTAGTTTCGGAAAGATTTCCTTCATCTTAGTACCCAGCTCCTTTTCCAAATCGTAGTTCGGGTTCATCGTATATTCCGCGGGAAACGTAGAAACGATGGATCGATTGATTTCGAACGCATGCGAAGACGCGTTTTCTCCCACGAAAGAAACCAAATCACGAAAGGAAACGTTCACAGGAAACGAATCGAACTCGCTCGTCAAAAAACCGATCAGGGATCGGTTAGCGTCTCCGGGTTGAACATAGGATTGTATCAAACCGAAGGAAACGAAATCCTCGTATAAGAAATGTCTGTTTGCCACCAACTGCGTAGCGCGGGCCTTCTTTTCCTTTTTAGTTTCTTTTGAGGAAAAAACGTAATCGATGTAATAGAATATCCCTGCATCGGGCACGGCTTTCGAATGATACGGTTGTCCGATGTCCTGAACGTAGTGAGCCGCCCAGGAAGCAAAACGCGCACTCCAGTACGGATGACCCGTTTTTTTCGCCAAATCGGAAAGACGGGAACAAAGTTCGATTCGATCCAGGATCATTCCGCCTTCGACGACTTCCGGAGCAAACAAACGTAGAATCCAACTTTCATTCTGGAATTGCATATGAAACGGAGCCTTACTTCCTTCGCCTTCCGGTTTTCCATACGCCTGTTTTCCGTAACCGTATTCCTCGAAACCCCAGAGGCTATGATCCATACCCCAATCTGGTTCATCGACAAACGTGCGTAAGACGGAACGGATCCTCACTTTTTTTCCTTTAGAAGAGCGAAACTTCGCAGGCAATTCGGTAGTGTCTAAAAGATACGGAGAAACATCCTTTGCGGAAACGTTGCCGGAACGCAAATCCTGTCCCGGAAGAATACGCTCTACTTCGGAAAAGTTCGTCTTAGGATTGAGTCTTGCCGCGCGTAAAAATTCCAAAACGGAAGCCTGTTCCGGACGAAATTCGATTTTACGAAACCGTTTCGAATTACGTCCTTCCTCCCACTTTGCGAAGTCGTCGAATAGGATTTTTAAACCGTGTTTCTCCCGAACTACGAAAGATTCCAAAGATTCGGACATAACCTCGGCCGAAACGTAATTCATACTCGGGTGTTCGAGAGAACGATCCATGACGAGATAATGGGTTCCCCAAGAGAAAACCGCGTCTGGCAAAAGAAACAAACCCGCCGAAAGTAAAAACGTCGCTTTAAACACGCTCCTGCGCGTTTTACCGTCTTTCGCAGACTTGTAAAAAAGAAGTTTCTTAAACTGAAAAAGGAAAAATTGCGTTGGTCCCATAGTGTTTCGAATGATCTCCATTTTTTTCCTCCAAGAATCGTTAATAAGAAAACGAACGCAACGAAAGAACGGAATTTTAAACCCCCATTTCACTTCCAAAAAAAAACGTTTTCGAAGTTTCGTTAGGAAAAAACGAGGCGCTGAGACCTGACTTATAAAACGGCTTTTCCATTCTTCAAAATCAGTTTTCGGATTTCGAGTTCCAAACGAATCCCGACGAAAAACAAAACTAAAACCGTCCGATAACGGAAACTTACGAAGCCTAAACATTCTATTTTTCTAATATAATCCGCTTAAATCCATACCACGACGAAAATCCTATCTACAAAGGACCAAAAACGGAATGAAATACATAAATCGGGGAATGAAATAAGGACCCCTCTTGAAAATGTCGATTCCGACAAGGGTTGACTTAAACAAACGATCACGATTCGAACGGAGATAATTCGAGAAAAATGATACGTTTTAATTTAGGAGATACCATAATGACAGTACGAAAAAAAATAAGATATGTTCTTGCGTTGGCCCTTGTATCAATCGCATTCAATTTTACGAATTGTGCGGAAGACAAAAAAGACGACATTCTTCCCCTTGCTTTAGTGTTCGCTCTAACGGGAACTAGCGGTCCGGCGGACCTTCCGCAGCCTGCGGACGGAACCATGATTTACAATCTGGGAGAAAACACTCAGATATTGATCAATCAAAACGTCTGCCAGGAAGATTTCATCTCCATTAGCGCGGGCCCTTTCGTGAACCCGAATTTAGACATTCATAATCTTTCTTTCGCGGATACCAATCCGAATCCTGTACTGATGGCAATGGGAGGCGCGAACAATGCCTCCTTAGTGATCGACGAAGTGGCAGGACAGTACGCTCCTGGTACTGATAACGTTCCGGGTTCCTGCCAAGCGTCCGTAAAAGAAAATTCTGCGACCGTGTTCGACTTACAAGTGTTAAACTGTCCCGTGACGAGAACGAATGCAGCCGCTCCGATTACCGATACTACTCTTTCCTTCCGCCTCCGTTGTACGAAGTGATTTGAGTTCTTCCTAGGGTAATCGGACACGATCGAGATACCAATAGGACCTAAAATCCGATCCCGTTTTGAAATCGATTTCAAAGCGGGATTTTTTTTAAACGAATCGAAAAACGCCGCTTCCTCAATTTCGGGCGAATCAAAAATCAAACACCGCGACGTGCGACGACAGCCGAAAGATTCGGCAAGAAAACCCGCACGAGTTCCGTGAAAACAAAAGTAAATCGAAATAAAAACGGGATTATTTAAAATTATTAAAAAATATAATAAATTATAATTTTATAATTTATTAAACTATTTAACAAAAAAATTAGATAGGAACAAAATGCACTTAAAGCGGAACAAAATGGCAATCAGAGGAAATGAAAATTCGATCGATTATGGGAACTATACTCCGAACAAGGGTTGGTAAAAACAAAAGGAAGTAGTTCCGCGGAATAAAAACCCGCGACAAACGATTCCCTACGATATAGGAGTTACCATGAAAACATCGGATAAAAGAATAAGATACGTTTTAGCGGCGGGTTTTCTTGCCATCGTGTTTAACGTTATCAATTGTTCTGAAAACAAAAAGGAGGATCTACTACCGCTTGCCCTTGTGTTCGCATTGACGGGAAGCAACACCTTGGCGGACCTTCCTCAACCGGTTGACGGAACCGCTACGGTTCGTTTGGGGGAAGATAACTTAGTATTCACGAAACAATTCGAATGCGAATCCGGGAATATCAACAATCCAGATCCCAATAACGGTCTGATCGGTGGATTCATAACGGTCGGAACTCCCGATCCGAACGATCCTAACGGATTTCCGATCGTACCGATGTTGATGATTCATAACATCGACTTTTCGATCGACACACAAACGTTAGGCGACAATGGAGTGGCGGTCAACGTGGACATGGCGCAAGGATCGTACGGAATCGGGACTAACTTCACGCCTGGAAATTGTGTCGGCACCGTGAAGGAAAACTCGGCGACCGTTTTCGATTTGCAAGCCATCGATTGTCCTGCGACGAGACAAACCCCGCAGAGCACGCTTCCCGATACGACTTTTTCCTTTAGAGTACGGTGTACTAAATAAGAGTGTTTGTTGATCCGTAAAAGACAAAAAATGTAATCCGGCCAAGCCGGATTACAACCCCGTTTCGACTTTTTCCGAAACGGGGTTTCGTTTTAATACGAACGAACCCGGGGACTCACACTTCGCGATTTTCCGAAAAAGAGAATTCGAATTAACGAGTAGTCCTTTGCAAAAGCCAAACACCGATCGCAACCGCTCCGATTTCCGTGCCCATACTTACGTAGATGTAAACGTTTCCGGGACCGTCGAGAAACAGAGTGCACAACCTTCCGAACAAAAGCCCTCCCGCAGTCGTAACCGATAGAAAAATCGCGAACCTTCTCCATTCCTCCCTGAGAAAACCGAAAAACAAAACGATCTCGATCCCCAGACATAATCCTCCGTACATCGCGCGGAAATCGGCGAGCGCCGCTGAACCTTCGACTGTAATGCCGATCAACGAAGCGAGTCGGAGCGGAAAAATCATAAACGCGATTCCGAAGCCCAAATATACGACGACGTTCAACAGAATGTAAACTTTTGAAAGGAAAGGTCGGATTCCCTCCTGTTCCGCAGACAGATCCTTGGCGATACGATTCGTGTTCATTTTTACCTTCCTTGTAGTCAAACGACTGAAGATAGTATGCCGGTTCGAATCGATTCTGTCGCCCGGAGTTATAACGGCTTACATATTTTTTGAAAGCGACAAAGCCAAATCGGAAAAAAGATCAATACGAGTCCGATTCGTACATACGATCAAAAGTCAGTTACGGGAAAACGAAGGAGAGGATGCGCGGGCTCTTCTGCGAAATTCAACCGGAGTGGTGCCGGCGAATTTTAAAAACGCTTCGTTAAACGAAGAACGATTGTTGAAACCTACTTCCATCGCGACTTCCAAGACGTTTTTTTCCGTACGTTCCAGAAGAAACTTTGCTTCTTCCACACGATGTCGATTTAACCAAGAAAAGAAACTTGAATTCAGCTTTTGATTGATCAACTCCGAAAGTTGATGGCTACTCAGGGAAAGTTTTTCGGCGACGAGACCGAGCGTGACGTTCTCCTCTTGAAAGAGTTTGTCCACCTTCATCATTCGCTCCAGCTCCGCGAGAATCGAATCCACGGGTAAACCCGCCAACCTGGAACGTGCGTACCGGGTTCGAACCAATTCGGTATAAATCGTTTCCTCCAAATCTCCGTATTTTTTCAGCACGTAATAGACGAGGGATAGAGCGAGCGATACCGTTACACCGGAAATTCGAAGAGCCGTCTCTCCGTAGATTGGAGAGGCTCCCGCGAATCCGGAAGCGATTATAAAATCCAAAGCACTGATCCAAATTAGGATCCGAAGTTTCGTATCCTGGACTCCGGCCAAAATTCCGAATATCAAAACTCCGAATCCGAACGAATATAGGATTCCCGCTAAAAATGCAATTAATTGAATATTCGAAAAAACATATCCGCTCTGCAGGCCGCCTTTCCACGGAAAATCCCCCGAGAACAATTCCGCCGAAGGCGAAAAAATCAATACCAAAGAAGACAAAAAAGGAATCAGCAACAGAATCCTTTTTCCGAAACGAAAATCTTCCTCCACGAGAGAACACAAAGCGAAGTAGGAAATAGGACCGATTAGAAATAACACCGGCAATGTTAGGCGCGCGTACGTGGAGCTTTCGAGTCCTGTTTTTTGTAGACCCAGAATATTCAAAAGTTGTAAAATTCCGATCAGGACCAGCGTAATGCCGAAAAAAATCCGAAAGCGAGTCGTTCGAGCCGAAACGGATTCCGTTATCGCCAGCAGAACGGCCAAAAAACCGCCGAATCCGGCGAACGTATCCGCAAGCCACTCGGCGAGGTTCATCGTTTTACTTACGGGTCGAACCCGAGGATAGGATAAATTGAACGATTCCCGATTCGAATTCGGGTCCGAAATCCTTATACACGAATGCCGGCGGAGATACGATCTGCTTTTTAAAATCGCAACCCATTCTTCCGCATTCCTCCGGATAGGAGGAAGCCCAAAGAGCGCCTAACACGGAATAGGCATTGTCGTATGTTTGTGTCGTGAGTAGATTCAAATTCTTATCGTAGATACGAATCGTCGTTTCCGCTTCCAAAGAAGCGTAACTAGGAATCAAACCGAAAGTTAAAACAGAAAAAACACTCGAAAAAAGCTGAACGAATCCGCTTATCGCTCCGGAATTCTTCTGAAAGGCCGGAGAATGAACGCCGACGACGTAGTAGTCGGCGCCCAGATCCTTCAGTTTGAAAATCCTTTCCGACCCTTTTTTCTCCACCGCGGTCACGTACGTTAATTCCAAAACGCCGCTTTCCTTTACGTCGTTGAGAAAATCCTGTGCGAACTTCTTCACCTTTTCCGAAGATACGTCTTTTCTAAAACCGAAGGCCTTCAGATCCGACGCGTAAAATCCGTTTTGAAATTTCGGAATCGTACGCTCCGGATAAACCAGATTCGCGGTATAAACTCTTCCTTCTCCGTTCGAAACGGTCGTTTCCGCTTGGTAAGAGCGAAAGCCCATATAGACGATACGAAGTTTTAAGAGATCGGGGATGGACGCAAAACCCGAAGAAGGTTTTTGCAGATAATAGTGATAATTGCATGCGTTTAAGATCGAAGCAAGAATCGAAACAAACAATACCGTGGAATTATATTTCATAGGTTTACCGAGGACATTTTACGGGGAATACCTTGTTTTTTTCAACTTGGATTCCGGACCTCGGAGGAAACGGGACTCGTCCAAATCGCGTCGAAGATTCGGATAGGCCTTTGTGATCGCGCGTCCGCTCATAAACAGGGACGACAAAGACCTCTTTGTGTTTCGAATTTCCGTTCGAATCGCGTTCGAATTTCCGATCAGAACCTGAATTCGATTCCGAAATTGAGATAAGGAATCCGATTTTTATCCGTCTTCAGGGAAGTTTGTCCGTTCAAATACATATACTGCAATTCGGGATTCACTCCGGGAATATAAGGAATAAACGGCATCATCGCCGATTCGCCGACCGCCATCCGATTTCCGGTGACATTGACCAGTTCCAGGTAAGCGGTGATTCTACCCCATTGTGTAGGTATAAAACGGTCGAAACGAATGTCGATCTGTCTATAATCCGGAAGCCTAGCAGAACGACGCATATCGGAATAAACCGGATCATAGACGTAAAACGAACTCGGAGTATTTCCGGAACCGGAAGGCGCAGGCGGTAGCTCCGGAAACATCTCACGCAATTTATCGTTTAAATTCGTCGTTTTGGAACCCGCGACGGGAGTATATGCAAAATTCGTTAAATAAAGAAAACGAAATCCTATTCTGGCGATTTCACCGAATTTCCATCCTATCACCATATTAAAAACGTGAGTGCGGTCGAAATCGTAGAGTTCGTCCTTCGAATTTTTCCAAAGGAACTCCGAAGTTCCGTCGCTGTATACGTTGGCATAATAGTGTTTCGAGTTTTCCTGATAAACCAGATCTTTAGAGGCGTTTTTCGCCGACCAAGCGGCGTATTCCGCGTCGGTCATCTCCGGAAGATTCCGATTTCTTTTCGTGACCGATTTGGTATAAGACAACCAACCGTAAAAGCCCGATTCCGCGGGCGCTTCCTTTTTGATGAAAAGTTCTATTCCTTGTGAGAAACCGGTCATCGAGTTCGAATAATTCATGTTTTGCGACCGCAGAAGGGAAACGTTCGCGTTAGGATCCATGGCTTCTCGGACTATATCCCGATTTCTAGAATACGGGTCCCTGATAAACGGATCGGCTACGGAGAGGTTGGAAAACGTATTACGATATCCTTCTATTTTTATATTCCAATCGGCTCCGATCTTCTGGTCCAATCCGATTTCGGAATGATCCGATTCCTCCATTTTTAAACCGGGATTTCCGGTTTTGGATGAATAACGACTAACGTCGCTCGGCGCCTGCAAATGTTTTCCGTATCCTGCAAAAATTCTGGAACGGGTATAAGGAATTTCCTGACTGACCGAAATACGAGGAGAGGTTTTCCATTCCCCGGACTTATCGTAATAATCCCTTCTCAGACCCAGGTTAACGCTCGTGTTTTGAAAGCGGAAACGGTTTTCGAAAAAATATCCTATTTGCCTCGTACGGACAAGGTCTCCTTCCAAGACTGCCATCGATTCGGGCGAAGCCAAAGTCTGTAATTGTAGAAAGGAAAAACTCGGATCCGGATCGTATTTCGTAACCTTACCCTTAAAGCCCGCCTCCGTCTCCCTATATTGCCCTCCTAAAAGAATCTTCCAATTTTTTCGAGTGGGCTCGAATTCGGTGACGTTCTCTATCTGGCGCAGATCGCTCGAATAATCGTTCTGAACCGTGTGGACCCTTCGATATAAGGAAGGCGGATATCCGATTTTGGAAATATCCAAATTGATCGCATCCAGTCCGTTTTCCGTGGTCTCTTGAAAATAATTTCTCGATACGTTCCAAGTCGTTTTGAATTTTTCGTTCGGTTTCCATACGTATTGGAACGCGTCCGTTCGAAAGATACGATTGAGTCTTGCCGAATCCATATCCGCGGGTGACTTAAAAAAGGCTTGTGCGCTTTCTTTCGGATTGTATTCGCTCAATTCCTTAAACGGATATCGTTTATCCCTCGCTCCGAAAGTCTGGAACGAAACGGAATGATCTTTGCTGATATCCCAACCTATTCTGGCTTGAAAATCCTGATAATCCGCAAGAAAGGTCTCCGCAGGGATCAAACCCGGAGAACTTCCTAAGACGACGTTAGGATAATATTTTCTTCCCGACACGGAAACGTTTAAGTTTTTCGTAATATTATGGAACGTATACGCGTCCGTAAGAAAAGCGCTGAGATGAAGAGCGGTAATATTTTCGCGTTTCTCGTATCCTTCCACGTTGATGATTCCCCCGTGGCAAAACCGTATCTCGCAGAATACGAACCCGAATACAACTCCAACGAACGGATCGCGTTATTGTTGATAACCGAAGTCAAACCGTCCGCGTGAAAAGGATAACTCATCGGCATTCCGTTGAAGTAAAACTGATTCGCGCGACTTCCCGCGCCGCGCATCACCAAAAACCCGCTTTCTCCGTTGGGCTTATCGATACGTAATCTTTGGTTCGCTTTTTGTGAGTAAGTTTGAATCGAAGATTGAAAGCTGGAACCGGTGTACGTCTGATACAAAGGTGTAACACCGGGCAATGTTTGCACCGCCTTCAACGCGTCACCGAACCCTCCCGGCATACGCACCGCATCCTCCTTGCTCAAAACGTAATTCGGAAGAACCTCCTGCTTTTTTCCGACAACGTTGATTCCCGCTACGTATTTAGGACGAACGACAAATTGCATTTCTTGTATTTCGGAATCGATTCGAATCGAACGTTGTTCCATCGCACCGCTTCTTAAGGTAATCAGAATATCGTATTCTCCTTTTCCCGAATCGGAAAGATCCACAAACACTTCCGGCTTCCCTACAAACGGTAAGATTCGGGAAAGACCGTTTCCTCGGATCCATACCTCTGTGGGTGGATCGGAATGGGCGTCCGTGTTGACCTTGATACGAAGCGCAGTCTTCGCATGAACCGTTTGCGCCCAAACGAAAGAAACGAGAACCGAAAAAAGAAGAAACAGTTTTCGTGGCGGAGAATTTCGGACGCAAAGTTCTATAGGATTTAGGATGAACATGGCCCCTAGGACCAGAAAGGTTCCGTTTCCGATCCGCATCCGGATCTTTCGTTTGGTTCAAAATATAATTCGGCATCGTTTAGAATTCTAATTTTCGATCCAAACGAAGGAATCCTCAAAAAGAGGGACCGAATTTTTCGGACAGACACATTCCAAATTTTTTATATTAAAATAATATAGTATACGAAATTAAAAAAATAAAACCAGGAATATACGAACAGAAAATCCGGACTCTTCTTTCCGAAAAAACGAAACATCCGCTAGGCAAAAACGAAAACGGACAAACGACCTCCGCCCCATCGGAATCGAATTTTAAGATAGATCCGACTTCCGAAACATACCTACATATGCTAGGCATTCCATAAAAATCCATTGTAACATTATATATTTTGAATATTTTTAAAAAGAATATTACCGCCGCTCCTCCGTCAAACCGAGCCGATAAATTTCCAACGGAGCCCCACCCCCGGACGCAATTTTCATCGATACGAACGGAATGCTGGATCGCGCTCGATGTTTTTTGACCGATTCGTTTTTAGAATCGTTTCAGAAGCGGATATTTTTCAAAGGAATCGAGCGGTATACGAAGGATCGAGTTTGAATGACTTGTATAGGAAGACCGCCGGAAGTCGTTCCATGAATACGGCATTCATACGTTCGAAGTATATCGAAACTCGCAAACGATGATGGGCACTCAATTCACCGAGCTTTTTCCATACTTTTTTCGATGAGAAGTGCGCAGAATTCGGTATCGATGGTTGCGCGATTTATTTCTGGATTTTCGTTTGCTTTCGTTTTTTGCGAATATAAATCCATTAGTTCTTGAACCTGGGATTCTTGCAGCGGAAACGCAAGCGGCCTCCATTTGTTCTTCAATTTTTCGGGGCATATTAGGTAGGTTTCTCCGGCTTTAAAGAACACATCCCTGCGAACGGGCCAAAAAACGTAACCCGAATTTGTCAAATGACCGAACTTGATCCTTCGAGTTCCGGATTCGACGAAAAAATCATTCAACTCATTGAAGTATGAAGTCGGGATAAAATCGATTTCACTTACATACATATAAGCATGGAGTAATAGACGCGCCCTGCGAATTGGCGGAGGTTGAAGTCCGAAAGCGTTCCACTCAGGCGGAACGGAATCAGAGGAATTTTTTATTTTTCTGTACTGCTCCGCGCAAAATTCTTCATCGTCAAACTCTTTAAAATCAAGCTCTCCGCTTGGAAGAATCGAGAAGGCTTTATTCACGTCCTCCGAAGGGACCCGAACAAAAAACGGCGACTTACTCTTAAAACGATACTTGTTTCTTTCGGCTTCCTTTTCGACGCCGTAACAGATTATATAGGATTCTCCCGAAAGCATATCGAATCTTACTCGCGCAGAATTCTTTACAAGACCGTTCAAAAAATATTTCCAAGGAGTAAAGTCGCCCGAGACTTCTAATTCATGTTCCCCGGGAGTAAGTTTGAGATATTGTTTTTTAACGGAGAAGTCGTGAGAATCGACTCTATCAATGACCGAATTTTTCATCATACGAACACGAGCGTAATTCGAGTCCTTCTTAGACAGATCATAAACGTTTGCCGACATACAAGCCATCAACGGTATAACAAGAATCTGTATAATTATTAAAAACGTCGTTTTTCGAACGAATGGTAGGAATGATTTCACTGCGTTTGCCCCGGATTTGAATCCGTTAAATTCGCTTGTAAGTAGCTTTCGATTTCCGGTCCGTTCATTTCGTACACCAATCCTTGCGGAGAATCCCAAAAAAGACAATCGCCGCTCGCGTTGCAATCAGCGGGATTGTTGGATATCCAAATACTCGAAATCGTCGAAAACGAATGATCGAATTTCTTCTCCTTTATAAAATTTAGATTTCTATCATAAATTTTGATTATCGTGTTAGCTTCATAAACGCCGACCGCCGGAAAAAAACCCAATGTAAAAAAAGAAATAGTGTGCGTTAAGTAAGACAGCGCCTTATATGCGAAGTTTCGATATTCGGTGGAACGAGGAAGATGAATACCTACGACTATATAATCGACCGGAACGTCTTTCAGTTTATAGGTGAATACTTTCTCTTCTTTTTTCTCCAATTTAAAGAGGGTCAAAATTTCCGGAAAACCGGAAGGACCTACGATTCTTAAATAATCGATTACGAAGTTTTCACATTTTTTTTCGTCCACGTCGTTCCGAAATTGTTCTTCATCAAAATCTCGCGTATATTTACCCAATCGAAAATTTGGGATCGTACGTGAAGTGTAATCGATAATCGTATCACGGCCGTTTCTTTTATAGGTGTAAAACCCCAAATATGCAATCCTTCGCGGGCTTTGAATCCTACCTAAAGTTTGATGTTCGTTGCCACGGAAGTAATACGTAGAACATTCAAATATTGCGAATGTACTCAAGAATAATAGCAGGTTAGTAATTTTCTTTATTCTAAAAAATCTTTCATTCATAAACATATCCGATTGTTGTCTACATAGACATCAAATATGGAAAGGGTTCGACGGTAAAAAAAATCCATGCCCCCCTTACGGAGAAACATGGAACTTTCTAATGGTTGTAACGGTTGCGTTTACTGTTTCAATTCCGGAGCCAATTCCGTAAGCGGAACCTTGTCTTTCGGAAGAGACGCGTAATCCGGAAACTCATATCCGTTCGGATAGTGTTCGTGATCTTCCGGATTGTAAAAGTGTACGTAATCTTTTTGATATCCCCAAGAGAAAACCGATTTCGACGGATCCTGACCAACCACCAAACAACGAGGATTGATCCAGCCTTCGGTTTTTTCGGTTTTTACGCGCACGAAAAGTTTCGGATTCGCTTCATGATTTCTGTAATCGTAAACTCTTACTACCGAACCCGGAGCGATCCTTTCTTTTACCGCAGAAGTCGCATCCGCTTCCGAAAAAATCGGAACGGTCGGGTTCAGGGAAGGATTCACCAAAGAGGGATCGCAGTTTTTATGATCGGTGACCTGCGCCAGTTTGGAACAAGCTCCTAAAAATAGCGAAGCCGCGGTCAACAGAACGACGAGTGTGATATTTCTTTTCATTCTTCTTCCTCTCATTGGTGATGATGTAGGGCTTGATCCAATCTCGGATCTCCGACCGGAATCAGAGGAGCGGATTCATATCTTTTTAACACTACGAAACCGAACAGACCGATAAACCCGATCACGGCTCCGAAAGTTAAAATCAATCCCGACAAGTGGAAATGTTCGAAATTAGCGGGGAATACCAGCCAGTAAATTTCGATCACTTGTGTAAACACGATCCACAGCGCGATCTTTACGAGAACGTTGATGTCCCGTTTGTTCGGACGATTGAGCAACAATAGAAACGGAAGAATGAACTTGATAAACGGAAGTGCAAACGTGAGGACTTCCCAACCGCCGGTCAATCTCTGCTCGTAGAAAAAAGTTTCTTCCGGAATGTTCGCATACCAGATCAACATAAACTGGGAAAATCCCACGTAAGCCCAGAACGTGCAAAATCCGAGCATAAACTTTCCGATATCATGGATATGGTTTTCGTTCACAAGATTTCCTAGATATCCTTTCTTTTTGAGAAAGTAGATCATGATCACCAAACTGGACAAACCAGTTTGATACGCTCCGGCGAAACAATACACTCCGAACATGGTCGAAAACCAGTGCGGGGTCAAAGACATGATCAAATCGAAGGATGCAAGCGAGAACGAAAGCGCGAAAAATACGAGAAAGCCCCCCGCCAAACGCGCGTTAAACTGCGTATGAGCCACTTCCTTATCCTGATCTTGTTTGGTGGAACGTTTGTGGAATAACCATCCGAATACGGACCAAGCCGCTCCGAAAAGAATCATCCGCGCCACGAAAAACGGAGTGTTCAACAAAGGTTTTTTGTGCTGAAGAAGGTGATCGTTTGCGACCACTTCCGCGTGACTCCACTCATACAAGTCGTGAATTCCCACAGTGGTGATCAAAAGTAAAACTCCGACCACCGGAAGAAACAATCCGTATCCTTCGGCGATTCTTCTTACCGTAACGGACCAATGAGATCCGGTGATATGACTCACCGCGGTAAAGAAAACTCCCGCGAGGGAAATTCCCGTAATAAAAAAGGTTCCGATCAAAAACGCGGACCAAGCAGGATTGGAATGTCCTCCCTCGTGTCTCGGTGGCGTATGAGAAAGGGTAAAATACCCGATGAGTAAACTTAAGATCCCGATCCCGATCATCCCGAAAAGGGCACTGCGGGTTTTGGAATCGAGTTTAAAATTAATCAGATTTTGTTCGACTTTGACTTCCATGATTCTTAATTCCTAGCCACGTCTTTTTTTGTTCTGTTCTCGTATTCCTGGAGCTTTCTCACGTAGAGAACGATCTTCCAGCGATCTTCGGGAGAAATTTGAGAAGCGTAACTTTTCATCCTTCCCCATCCCGCCGTGATCACGTGATAAATCTGTCCGTCGGAATATCCTTGGATCTTAGGAGAAATCACCGCCGGAACCGGAAATCCGATTCTCGGAGCGGGTCCTACGATGGTTCCGTTTCCCGCCCCTCTTACACCGTGGCAAGGAGAACAATATGTCTGATACTTTGCCTCTCCTTTTTGGAGGTTGGCTAAGTCGCTTTTATATGTGTTGTTTAGTCCTTTGTTGGGCAATTGGGTTACATCCAATCCGAGATATTCGTAAGGATAATATCCGACCGGAACCGCTCCTTTCGGAGGAATTCTGGACGCCGCACCGTCGCGTGCGATCGGATCCGCTTCTTGTGCCTCTCTCGCAGGAGAATCCGCCATATCCGGAAAATACTCCAAAGGAGGAGTTTTGGACTCGCAGTTCCAGAAAAGAACGGCGGCCAAAAGGAAAATTTGAGATTTACAGCGAGTTTTTAAGCCTACGTTTTCTATAACCGAAAAACCCAAAGCTGCAAGGTTCTGTCCCGCGAGGGACAGGTTCTTATAATATTTCATTTTTGTCCCTGCTCCTATTTCACTACCTCGACGTTTTTTCCGCCGAGTCCCTTGATGAAATTCACGACCTCGTCTTCCTTATACCCCTTGGAAGAGGAAGGGATCCAAAGCGCGAATTTGTCAGTGGTGATATCCGGATGAAGAACCTTACGATTCAACTTCGGAAGTCTCGTTAAGAAGAACATCGCCGCTGCGGTTCCCACACCGGCCATAAACACGGTGAATTCGAACGTGATCGGAATGTATGCAAACCAGGCGTTCAGATTTTTACCGGAGATGTTGATCGGCCAATCGAACTTGTGAGTGAGATACTGCATTCCGAAACCGACGGTGCATCCGAAAAGTCCCATGAAAAAAGTGACCCAAGGAAGACCGGAACGGGGAACTCCCATCGCGTCATCCAATCCGTGAACCGGATACGGAGTGAAACAGTCGAAGTTCGTATAATTCTTTTCTTTGGTCTTTGCCGCCGCGGCAATGATTTCTGCGGGGGAATCGAAAAGTCCGAATACTCCGGAGTTCGTTTCTTCGAACGTATGAAATTGTTCTTTATGAGGTCTATACATCAGTGATGTCCTCCGTCTTTGTGAGGCATAACGGTTTTAACTTCCGCAACCGCGATGACAGGCATGATTCTGCAGAACAACAGGAACAACGTGAAGAAGATTCCGAAGGTTCCGATGAGCATCATGAAGTCGTAAACGGTCGGGATATACATATCCCAGCTGGAAGGAAGGAAGTCCGCGTGAGTCGTCATAACGATCACGTATCTTTCGAACCACATCCCTATGTTTACGATGATGGAAATCACGAACATAACCGGAATGCTGGTTCTGAGTTTTTTCCACCAGAAAACCTGTGGAGAAAAAACGTTACAGCTGAACATGATGAAGTAAGCCCAACCGTAAGGACCGAAGGCTCTGTTTACGAAAGTAAACCCTTCGTATTCGTTACCGGAATACCAAGCCATGAAGAACTCGGTGGAGTAAGCGAGACCTACGATCAAACCGGTCACCATGATGACCTTGTTCATGTTTTCCAAGTGTTTCATGGTGATATAATCTTTCAGATTGAACACTTCTCTCGCGATCACCATCAGAGTTACGACCATTGCGAACCCGGAGAAAATCGCCCCTGCCACGAAGTATGGAGGGAAGATCGTCGTGTGCCATCCTGGAAGAATGGAAACCGCGAAGTCGAAGGATACGATCGTGTGAACCGAAAGAACGAGTGGAGTGGAAAGAGCCGCGAGAATCATCGCCACCATTTCGAGGTGGGACCACGCTTTGTTGGAACCGACCCAACCCAGAGCGAGAGCGTCGTAGATCTTACGTTTCATTTCTCCTTGGGAACGGTCTCTTACCGCCGCGATATCCGGAATCAAACCGATATACCAGAACACGAGAGAAATCGTTAAGTAAGTCGAAACCGCGAACGTATCCCAAATCAGAGGAGAACGGAAGTTGACCCAAAGAGGTCCTCGTTCGTTCGGATAAGGGAACAACCAAAATCCCACCCAAGGTCTTCCGATGTGGATGATCAGGTTGGAAGCGGCGGTTAATACGGCGAAGATGGTCATCGCTTCTGCGGCGCGGTTGATCCCGGTTCTCCATTCTTGGCGGAACAGATAAAGAACGGCCGAGATCAGGGTTCCGGCGTGGCCGATCCCGATCCAGAATACGAAGTTTACGATGAAAAATCCCCAAGCCACGGGATTGTTGATCCCGAGGATGTAGAGACCTTCCCACATAAGATATCCGATGATACCTAAGTCGATGACTGTAATGGTAAGAACCAGAAGAAAAGCCTTCCACCACAAAGAAGTGGGGAACGCTTCAACCGGTCTTAAGATATCCTCTGTAACGTCCCGAACCGACTTACCGCCGGTTACGAGAGGCTGGATATCCAGGGCTTCTTTGACTGCGTTGGACATTGACATAGCTTTTTACGTTACTCCATTAAATTGAGCTTCTGACCCGGGTCAGGTACGCAACCTGAGGACCGACATTCAGATATTCGAGGACACGATACGATCTCGGACCGGAGGAAAGTTTCGCTACTTCGGAAGTTTTATCGTTCGTATTTCCGAAGCTGATCGCATCCGCGGCACAACTTTGTTGGCAAGCGGTTTTGACTTCTCCGTCCTTCAGAACGCGACCTTCGTTTTTCGCGGCGATCTTCGCTTCCGCGATTTTGTGAGAACAGAAGTTACATTTTTCCATCACACCGCGACCGCGAACCGCAACCTCGGGATTGAGTCCGAGATAACGAGGCGCTTTTGAACCTTCCGCTCCGTTGTACCAGTGTTGCATCCAGTTAAAACGTCTGACTTTGTAAGGACAGTTGTTCGAACAATAACGGGTTCCCACACAACGGTTGTAAACCATGTCGTTGATCCCTTCGGAACTGTGAACGGTAGCCAAAACCGGACAAACCGTCTCACAAGGAGCGTTGTCGCAATGTTGACAAAGCATCGGTTGGTGCGCCACTTGAAGCGTTTCCGGTTCGTCGGGATTTCCGATGTAATAACGGTCGATTCGGAGCCAGTGCATCTCCCGTCCCACACGAACCTCGTCCCGTCCTACGACCGGAACGTTATTTTCCACTTGGCAAGCGATCACACAGGATCCGCAACCGGTGCAAGCGGAAAGGTCGATGCTCATTCCCCATTTGTAACCGGGATACGGATACGTAGGGTTGGCGCCGACCGCATCCACAAGTTTTCCGTCCTTGAGAATTTTAGGAATTTCGGAAGGAGCCTTGCCTGCTGCGGGATTTTTACGATATTCTTCGATGGAAGCGGATTGAACCAGCGGACGATCCGGGTAATTGAAACCGGGGGACAACATATGGTGGTGTTGTGTGGTCGCCAGTTTGTATTTTTTTCCCGTCTTTTCGAGCGAGGTCACCGCGATACCGGAATAAACTCCGCCTTCGGAAAGAACATACGCGTTTTTACCGACTCCGGTTCCTACCGCACCCGCGGAAGTTCTTCCGTAACCCACTGCGATTCCGATCGAATCCTTGTGCATTCCGGGTTGGATCTGCGCGGGAAGTTCGATGGATTGATTTCCTGTTTTCAAAATCAAAACGTCGTTGGAAGAAATTCCCTTTTCTTTAGCCAAAGCAGGGGAAAGGAGAATACAATTGTCCCAAGTCAGTTTTGTGACCGGATCCGGAAGTTCTTGTAGTTGTGCGTTATTCGCCGCTCTACCGTCTCCGATCGCGGTGGTTTCATACAACGCGAGTTTGAGTCCCGGAGTGGAAGCGCCGATTTTTTTCAACGCGGAACGGTTGAAGTTCCGGGAAGGGCCCGTCGTCTTTTTACGCTCGGAAGCTCGGACGGTAGTTCCTACGCGGAGTAGTTCCTCCCACTTTTGTTTGGAGCCGAGTTTTTTGACCCAGGAGTTTTTTACGTATTCGTAAAAACTCGTTTCTCCTCCGAGAGAGCCGCCCGCAAACGCGATCAAACTATCTTCGAACGAACGGGAGTTGAACAAAGGACGGATCGCAGGTTGTTGGATCGAGAAAATTCCTTTTGTAACTTCCGCGTCTCCCCAGGACTCGAGGAAGTGCGTCGTCGTCGCAAGAACGTTAGACGCAAGCGCGGTCTCGTCCGGACGATCACTCAAAGAAACCACGAGGGCGGCTTGGTGCAGAAGATTCTTCCACTCCTCGCCCGCTTGGTAAACCAGGTTTACGTCGTTTACAAACAGAACCCCTACTTTCGTAGTTTTCAGTTCCGCGGCTAAAGATTTAAGATTTCCCGAATAATCCGCAGCGCCTTCTTTTTTCGGGTTGGAATGATCCACGGTTTTACCGTCGTTTTCCAAAACGCTGTTGAGAAGGTTTACGAGAATCTGAAGATCCACCGCATCCTTGGTCGTCGCAGCCAAACTTCCGGCAACCACGAGGGATTTGCCTTTGTTGGACCAAAGCGCCTTAGCGGTTTTACGGATGTTTTCTTCGCTCACTCCGAGTTCGGAGGAAAGACTTGCAACTGTGGCTCCATTTAACGCGTCTTTGGTGTTGGCTCCGAGTTCACCGAGAGCGGCCGCGATCGCAAGTGCGAGTTTGGTTTGATCGCCGGGGCGAATCGGAAGACGCAATTCCGCGTTGGAACCGGACATGGTCGGAACGGATTCCGCGGCGATGTAAAGGTTTACGTCTTGCGCTCCATTGCGAAGATTTCTTCTTTTAGAAAAATCCTTTTGGTGTTCTTCGCCGGAAAGCCAATTGCCCATAAAGTCGCAATCGATGGAAAGAATTACGTTTGCGAGATCGAAGTGATAATTAGGAACCAACGCCTTTCCGTAAGAAGCGGCTTGTCCCTTGGAAACGATTTCTTCGGCCGAAGTCAGGGAAATCTCGTAGTGTTTTCCTCCGCCGACCGTTCTTAAAAAATCGCCTATGACGGATTTGGTGGAAGGAGAATCCAAAGGTTTCGTAACTACGACCGTCTTTCCTTTGTTAGCCGCTAACGCCGCTTTGACTTTTGCATCGACCGCGGACCAATCGGAGTTAACCGGAATTCCGCCTTCGATCAGCGCCGGGTTTTGGGAACGATCCGGATCGTAAAGATCGAAAATGGAAGCCTGACCTGCCGCGCCGAGCGCTCCTTGGGAAACTGGATGCTCCGGATTTCCTTCGAGTTTCAAAGGACGACCGTCTCTCGCTTTTACGAGAATCCCGGTTCCCGCATAAACGGAGGCGTAGTAGTAGGAATGTCCGTGTTTCACGAAATCGTATTGGGCGTTTTCGTCGGTTTTATTTAAGTCCACATACGGAACGATTTTTTCTACGGGTTTGCGGATACAGTTGAGAGAAGTCATCGCGACTCCCGCACCCATCAGTTTTAGAAAGGACTTACGATCGAATTCTCCCGATTTGATTCTCGCGATGAGAGGATCCGGAGAAGTGAAGAATTCCGCTTTCTGCATTTCTTTGACTTCTTCGTCTTTGTCGCGAAGATCGTAGGAAATCCAGTGAGCTTTCTTTTCTTTTTGGAAATTTTTTTGATCCATATTCAGTATTACTCCCGGTTATCTGTGGCAGGTCGAACAGTCGGTCGGTGCGTTGTTCTCTCTATGACAATCCACGCAGTATCCCATGTTTAAGGATGCGACTTGTTTTACTTTTACCATCTCCGCTACGTTGCCGTGGCACTGAGAACAATCCACTCCTCTCGAAATGTGACGAGAGTGATTGAATTGAACGTGATCCGGCATATCGTGAACCTTGATCCATTCGAGCGGCTTATTTTCGTTGTACGAAGCGGCGAGTTTTTTGATCAAAGGTTTGGAGGTTGCTACGAGAGAGTGGCAGTTCATGCAAGTGGAGGTGGAGGGGACTGTGGCGTGTGCTGAGGTTTCTACCCCGGTATGACAGTACTTACAGTCTATCTTATTGTCTCCGGCATGTATCTTGTGATTAAAGGGTATAGGCTGATCGGGCGCATACCCAACATACTTGGAGGGAGAGAAAATCAGATACGCTACGGCCGCGATGGCAATGAGCGGTACCGAAAGTTTCAGTGCTCTGTTATTCATTCGTATGAAGTCCCTATGAATCCAATATTGGTATTGGAAACAGGATTTTTGGTTATGTGAAAAATTGCAAGTAAACGAAGAATTGAGGGCTTCCGTTTGTGTTTATTTTGAATTCTATTTGAGATCAAGTATCAATTAAAAAATTTGTAGGAACTCGAACGGAAGTTTCCCGAATTCGGAAAAAAAAATCCGAAACCAAAAAAAGATCGCACCGAAAAAGAACCGTTTTTTCGGGAAAAGGAAGAATTCGGAACGGAGATTTTCGCAACCGAACCCGTCTAAGGAGACTTTGAATCGATGAAACAAAAGAAGAGCGTCTTGTTCGGAAAAATTCTTCCCCCCGTTTGGCTCTTTTTTGCGTCGCTCCTACCGCGAACACCGCTCCAGGCACAAGAACTCTCTCTCAAACTCGTCAGCTTTAACGCGATGTTTTTGTATGATGAAATCGGAGACGAAACTGCGTTTCCTCGCGGAAGAATTCCTAGAAAAGAAATCGATTTCGAACGGATACGAACGCATCTGCAAAGGATCGATCCGGATTGGATCGCCCTACAGGAAGTAGAAAACGAAAACGCCGTGCGAAAAATCCTTCCCAACTCGTACGATTGTGCGGTCACACGCACACGCGGCTACGATCAAGAGATCGGAGTCTGTTGGAAGAAAAAGTTTCGGCCCGTTTTCATCTCGGAACGTTCCGAAATCGCCGTGTTCCCGGGCGCGAGAAAGGGCCTCGAAATAGAGTTTGTCGTAGGAAATCGACGGATTTCCGTCTTGAATATACACCTAAAAGCCGGATCCGACGAACGATCCATACGTATTCGAAAGGAACAACTCCGGGCTCTCAACCGGATTCTGCGCGAAAAACGGAATTTTTTTCTATTAGGAGATTTTAATATTGCTCTGGCAAAGGATTCCGCATCTTGGAAATTACTTTCGGAAGGTGTCGCGTTAAAAAATCCGGGACGTTTCACGAAACCAAACTGCTGGGGACACAAACGGCGGATCGATTTCATTCTTACCGACCTGCCCGTTGCGAAAAATGCGCTCGAATCGGTGCCGTTCCCCGAAGACGACGGCGACTTCGACGGCGATCCTCTTTCGGAAAAAACCCTTTCCGACCATTGCCCCATCGTTTTGAACTATCAAATCCAAGGCGAATAACGCACATCACCGAAATTTTCCGATGAGAAAGCCATCGTCCCGTCCGTACATCGGACCACAAAGATCGTCGCGAACGATTTTATATGAGTCATTCATAATAGATGAATCCACTTATAACTTAGGTTTCGAAATTCATCCCGTAAATGAAAATCCCCGAAACGTTTTCGGTTTTTCGAAGTATGAAAAAGATCACAATCTACACACTCTCCCTTTTACTCTTTGTATTCGCTCTCTCCTGTTCGGACCGTAAGGATTCGAACGAGTCCGACCTTTTTACGCTTCTACTTCTGAATCCGAGCGGCTCCCTTTTTTCGCCGGGATACAAGGTCGTGTTCGTCACCGAAGACGCTCACGACGGAAACTTCGGCGGCATCTCCGGAGCCGACGCGTTTTGTAACGTTCAAAAACCAGCAAACGCTCCGATCGGATCGACGTTTAAGGCATTGTTGGTTTCGGAACACGGAGGGCCGGGAAATACGAGACTTGCTTCCAGAAACACGGATGCCGACTTCAACGGATTAGGCGACGGTCAAGTGGATTGGGTCCTCGCTGCGGATACGGAATACAGAAGGATGGACGGAACCACGGTGGTGTTTAAAAGCAATTCGAAACGTCTTTTCGACTTTAACCCGTTTAACGAATTCCAGAATTCGTTTACGAACGTCAACGGACTCGAAATCTGGACCGGGCTCAATCCGGATTGGAGCGTCACCAATTCCTGCGCGGATTGGATTTCCAACAACGGAGCGGGAGGGGATACCGGTGAGATAGGATTCCCCGACGGGAAGGACATTTCCTCCATTCACGTAGGAGGCAAAAACTGCGACGAAACGGCCCGACTTCTCTGTGTCCAGCAGTAAACGTTTTTTGAATATTCGTATATAAAAATATACGCAAATTCTGGACGGCGACTGAAAAATCACCGTCCAGAACGAAGTTAACGGTATTTCGGTTTCGGAGCCGGATCCTTACCCTGAAAATCCAACGTCTCTGAATCGAATTCCCGATAAAGGGTGATCATATACGTGTCCGTGGATTTTATGTTTAGATGAAGACTAGCGGGACCGAACTCCAACCAAACGTAACGGTGATAGGCTTCCAAAGCGATCGAAATGTCCCAGAAGTTCAATTTGATTCCCGCAAAAGGGCTGATGTTGTAGGAGGTGCAGCTTTCCCGAATCGCACAAACTCCGATTCCTCCGTCCACGCCGCCGATCAGATCGAGTCCGTTGAACGTTTTGAATTCGTATTTAATACCGAGATCTATACTGTTCGTTTCGTAACGGACTCCGTTCCTCATTTCCGTGGAGATATAAGGAACGACGTATTGAAGCGAAAAAAGAAGAAACGCGTTTTGAAGACCGTCGATGACCGGTCTCGGTTCGATGAGAATATATTTGTTCGTGTATAAGGCGTTCAGATAGGAATCGTATGGTCTGGCCGAATATACGCTGTTGGTGAAACCCAAACGGTAAAACGTCGAAGGCAGTTCGCCCGGAATTTCGATTCCGAAAGAAGTGTGTTTCGAGTTGAGAGAATAGGTTCTGTCCTGCAAACCGATGAGGATCGCTTCTATCTGCCTGGGATCCAAAACGGGATATTCGAAAATGGAAAGAAATACGATCCCCGTATTTATATACGTATCTTTGATCGGAAGCGCCCCTTCTCCCCTTCGTATATAGATCTTTTTCTTTTCCGAAAAAAGCAAAGAAGGTAAAAACGCGAGAATTAAAATAAAAATCGTAAGTTTACGCAAAAAACCCCCAAACGAATGCACGTTAGTCGCTCTTTCAAGGGAATATTAAGACGCACAACGTGAATCCGAGTTCAATCGTTATATCCGTTTAGGAATCGTTTTAAGACAGCATGAAAAATAAAACCGAAGGGCGAATTTTCTATATTTTAAACCGGAAGACGAAAAATCGCGGAAAAAACGTTCTAAAAAGGAAATCGTATTTCGCAGAGCGGGTCTTCGATCCACAAACGAAACGATCGAGTTCTAAAAAACTAAATTAGCAATTCCTCATAAAATGCTCCGAAGTTTTTTTCCGGAAGAACGAGATGGGTCTCCAAAATCCAAAACCGGTCTTTACCGTCCGGCTTTTCGTTTAACGGAACTTCGTTGCCTTCCCGGATATAATGGATCCGATCTTTGGAATGGATTTTATGATGGGAAAAACGATCGATCAGATGTCCCGCGATTTCGCCTCCGAAACGATAACCGAATTTTTCCGCGGTAGAACGCGCAAAGGAATACAATTCGGAACCGGTGACATCCCGTCGATCGATATAATAATTTCTGCATATACTCCAAACTTTGGCCGCGTCTTCCTTTAATTTGAGTTTGATCGGATCGCTCCCGAGGACGTAGGTCCTTCCGAAGTCGGCCTCGTATTCGTCGAAGATGGGACCGTAATCCACCCAGAGTATGTCGTCTTCGAGAATCATCGAATCCGGGGGATTAAAATCGTAGGGCAAAACCGTATTCGCCCCCGCCCTTACGATCCTCTTGTGCCAGTATTTGCGGATTCCAAAAAGCGATTCCGCTAAACGAAAGATCGAATCGCTTAACTCCGATTCGGCGAGACCGGGACGTATCAAACCGTCCCGCTCGATACGGTCGAATAGGATCTCCGCCTTGGTTTGCGCCTGTATTAAACGTTCTAACGTTTGTTCCGAATTCACTCAAAGTCGTCCTTTAACAAAGAAAAGTCGGCCGCATACGAAGCTGCGGTGCCGCCTAACGTTTTTTGATCGCGAGAATTCCAGCGAGATATGCGACGGGCAGATAAGCGCCCAAAAGATCCAAAACAGTAAACCAAACCGGAGAAGGCAACAGGATCGTATTCGCGATTCCTCCGATTAGAAACAGGATTCCGATTCCGGCCGCCAACAAAAGCCGACGGGTCGCCGCTATCTTTGCAGTCACGAATGCACCGAAAAACGTTCCGAGCGCGTGGGCCAAAAAAGGAAAGAAAAAATGTTTCGGCTCGAACAAATGCAGAGACGCCTTTAGTCCCTCCATCGTGGTCACATCGGCTCCGTTAGGCGGAGGAATGATATGACCGCTGACCGTTACGATCGCCATGTTCACGGCGCTACCCACAACGGCGCCCGCCAAAAAAGCCAGAATATTTCGAAAGATGGGATTCACTTTGTCCGTCCTTGTTTCGTATTGTGAGAATCAGCTTTGTCGATTCGAAAGCGGTTTTTCTACGACGACGAAACACCGTCTCCGGGAAAGTCAGTTCCCACGGAGGAAAGAATGAATCGGAAACCGATACGAACGTCAAGTAATTGTTTAGAATTTCGTTCTTCTGCGGAAGGATTTGTTTTGTTCGTTTCGCTTTTAAGCCGCCGCATTTTTAGATTCGGGTCGTTTTAAAAAAGGTATCTTTCCCTGAAAAGCCATCACGACCCGGTCCTTCGGATCGATCAGTTCGTGCATCACTAACCTGAAATTGGATTTCAATTTATTTTTTTCTAATATACTAAATCGACCCCGTAACGTCTCCCTCACAGCAGAACGTCGTAACATTTCGTGGTCTTTCCATCCTTCTATCCGCCCCAAGCGACCAGGCAGCGATAAACCGCAGTTATGCGAAGTATCTTAAATTAAGCCTGTCACTAACCTAAGCCCTGCTTCAATTTTGTCGAACTTATTTGATTTAAGTTTTCCCGCCCGCTCGATGAATCTCTCTTTATCTAAAGTCGCGATCTGAGACACATTCACTACCGAATCTTTTTATAAGCCCGATTCTTTCCTACTAACCAGAACATTGCCGAGAGCTTCAGACAAATTTAAGTTCGATGTAATCGCAATCGACACTACCGTACCGATATTACTTTCGTTAAAGGAATCATCTTGAATAATCGAAACGGGTCGCCTAAATCCAAACTCACTTCCGAATGGAATTCCTAAGTCTACCCACCAGATATCACCACGAATCATTTTCTAAACTCTTACGCCGTGACTCTACAGATACGTCTGCGAGATTACTTTTAAACTCTTCGGATTTACTGCCGTAAATTTTATTTAACTTCTCAGTTACGGATTCCTTACTATGCGATCGAATAAATTCTTCTAACGCCTTTGCAAAAGGCTGGCTTCGAGGTATTCCAAGTTTTTTTGCCGTTTTCTCGGCGACTTTAAATAACTCATCCGGAATTGAAATTGCAGTTTTCATATCGGAGGTATAACCCCGGTAATACCAATGCCAACTTCGAAAAACGTGATTTTTATTAGCCTAAACTCTGAAAATGGATTTTTCTTTTAACGCGTACCGCGCTTCAAAATCGAATTAGGCCTAAGGGCAGTTTGACGAACGAAGCGAGGAGGTTAGGCGAAGTTTTGCATTAATTCCATAGTGAATTGATCAAATTGGTTTTCATATTTTCTGTCCAACGTAAAAGTATGATTGTTTAATTTATTAAAACCTAATTCGAAGGAAGTTTTCCTAAACTTTATAAAATCTTGAGCCCAATTTTCTTCATCAGTTAAAGTCTGAAAATTAAATTTAATTGGATATTGAAACTTAGTCGCTATCTTTTCCAATTCAAGTGCAAGGCCCTTTTTTTCCCAAAAATAAAATAGACTTTCTATTCCATAGAGACTAAGAATATACTGATCAAACTTTTTGGAGTATTTATTTTTTTTCTTGATTTTTTCGAAAATTCTATCCGCTGTTTTATCCGATTGAATCCAGCCTGTTCTTTGATTGAACGAAAGTGAGTTACATTTACATAAATCAGAAAATTCTTGATCACTAAATTCGTACTTAGATTCAGAAATTAATACGATATAGTCCGTTTGAATCGTAAAACCACCCTTCGTTGAATAAATTCCGTCATCAATATGGACCAACAATTGTTCTAATTCGGACTTTTCTGGACGTCGTAAAAATTTAAATGCCAAATGAATCCTACCTTCATTAAATTTTGCATTAATTTTATTTAAACACTCTGAAACAAATCGATCTTCTTTCGATGCTTCTAAGCGCGTTATCTCAATAATAATGTCTCCATATTTTTTCGATTTAATTAGGATATCCGGATTTTCTCCGGTCACAAATTTTGGATCTAATTCAATTTCCGATAAATTGACGATTCTTTTTAGTAGGAATAGCTCTTTTAATATTTCGTAGGCTTCGAATGAAAACTCCGCGGATTTAAATTTTGCGAGAAGGATTCGAAATACTGTCTCATTTTCTATTCTAATTTCGTGTAAAAAATCAATGACCCATAAAAAGCAATACCCGGACCATGGAGCAAGATTATTTGCTAACTTAACCAAATAGTTTTGTTTATCGCCTCGATCCTGATATTTTTGATCTATCCATTTCTCCAGACTTCGAATTGCTTTCTTAAAATTAACTTTGTCAGGTTGATCAAAGTTATCAAAGCGGCGGTCATAACGATTCCAATAAGCTAACCTCCAATAACTATTAAATTCAGTCTTTTTTCGAAGTCTCATTTTCCAGCAATCCCGTCTAACGATAATTATATGCAATCCGCAAACGGTTCTTTCCCGTTTTCACGATCGAATGTCTGAGGACAAACGATATGGCCCGTCTTCGTAGTAAAGAAAAACGAAAAAAGAGAAAAATCAATGAATCGACTTTCGAAAAGGATCCATAACTCAGAAACATCGTGAAAAACGAACCCCGAGGAAATTTTGGCTTTGAAAATGGATTTGCGGCTAATAGGGAAGAAGTAGAAGAACTGTGCGACTTTTGAAGAATCGATTCTCACGAACGAGGAAAAGCGTCCCCGGTTTTACCCAGGGACCAAAACCAAACCAGGCTCACAATTTAGCCTACTTAAAGATTCGGGAGAATCGCGAAATTCCCTCTCGACTTTTTTTCGATTCCGTCATTTTTTCTCCGATTTTTTGAGCGTGGCCCGCATCAAGATCACCTTCCCCGCAAGTGCGGACCTATGGGATTTAAGAAAAAATTTTCCTTCGGGAGTGGCAACCTTATACGCCGGAAATTCCCGTACTGTTTCGAATCGAAGGCCGTCTCCGAAAAATTCGCCCATCTTACCGACCCATTTATCCTGAACGACCACATAACGTTCCCCGTCTTGACGAACCGCTTCGTAAAGAACCGCGGGATCGAAAAGAGTTCTCGCAATCCGTTTCGAATAATAGGCGTAGGACCGTTTGGAAGCAGGAACGCCGAATAGAAACAACTTCTCCTTTCCCACTTCGTGTTCGCGGATAAAACTGCCGATCTCTTTGGAAGGTTGATACGAAGTCAGCATCGGATACAGATACAAACTCACGACCGAAAGAAAAAGAGAAATCGGAAACAACCACACGGCGAGCGTTTTCGTCGGACCGTTCCCTCGTAGATACGTCCACAGAAAAACGACCGCGTAGAGGATCGGAAGAATCGTATACGTCCAGGAAACGTCCACGCTGAAAACGGGAATCGCGGCTACTGCGATCAGAAAGAAAATTCCCGTGGCGAACATAAGTATCTTTTCCGTCTTCCAAAACGGTCCGCCTTTCGCGTCGTAAACCGAGAAAAGAATCGATTCTAAAACGCCGGAGCCGATGACGGCCGCGGCGGGAAGACACCAATAGATGTATTGCGGGAGTTGATATTTGGAGAAGCTGATCAGAAACAGAAAAAGAAACAACCAAAATCCAGGAACGAAATCGCCGCTACTATATTCGTTTTTTAGAATATTCTGAAATAGTCCTTTAAAACCCGATCGTTTCATGAATTCGCGGATCCGAAACGCGACAAATCCGAAAAACGGAAGAATAAATATTCCGAAAGCCCAGGAGAAGTTGGAATAGAAGAAAAGCGGATTGAACTTCTGATTATACATCTTCGCGTAAAAACGTCCGAAGGATTGGATCCACAAAAAGAAGTAAGGTCCGTAGGTCTGAAATTCGAAATATAAAGGAATGGACCACAACAAGGGCGGCAAAAGCGCCAAAAGCGCGCCCGGAAACAGCCTCATTTCGAAGAGACGTTTCCAATCCCTCCGAAACAGGATATCCCCTCCGATGGAAATTGCGGAAATCACCATGGCGATAGGCCCTTTCGTTACGAATCCGAGCCCCATGGAAAAATACATTAGATAATAGTAATTTTTGTTTTTCTTAAGCGCAAGATAGTAGAACGCGTGAACCAGGATGAGATAGGGAGTAAGATAAACGTCTATCTTTGGATCCACCACCATGGAATAAAGTCCGGGTGAAAGAGAATACAAAAAGACCGCGAGCCACGCCCTCGTACGGCTTCCGGAATACAATTCGGTGAGTTTAAAAATCCCCCAGAACGACAGAAGTGTGAAGAGGATCGCCGGTAAACGAAAGGCAAAGTTCTCGTAGCCGAAGATTAAAAAGGAAAGGGAAATCTTCCAAAACGTTAGAATCGGTTTATCTAAGTACCGCCTACCGTTGTCCCGGATGAAAAACGGATTTCCGCCTTCCACCATCTCCCGCGAAATTTCCGCGTATTGCGAGGAGTCGATGTCGATCACGTCCAGAGGAAACGTAAAAAGCAGGGGAAGAATCGCGACGAGAAGAAAAACGAAAAGGAATTTCTTGGAAAGAAAAGAAGTATCGGAGGAGATCTGATTCATACCGTAACCTAAAATTAATCCATAAACCCGGATTCCATCACGCAGGTGTTAAACCCCTTGCAGGATGTCTCCGATTCGAAACAAGGAAGCACGAAACTTTGTTCGCGGATGCAACCGCTTTCACAATCGATCATCGCCTGCCCTCTTTCCGCGTCCGTAACCTTTACGTCCTTAAACGTATTCTCCGCGCACTGAACAAAAAACTTACAGGCGGAATTACACTTTTGTTGAACGTATTCCTGACAGGAAACGAGGGAAAGGATCGATACAAAAAGAAAAACGAATCCGAATCCGAATTTACTCGCGATCCTTATCGTTTCCGTCCGTCGAAAACGAAGGAATCGGTTATCGGGAAGTTTTATAAAAAGAAAAATCCTTTTTAGATTCATTGCCCCATTTTCCAAATAGGAAAGAGGAGGTCAACTTTTTGAGGCGAGCATGCCGCACGCACCGAAGATATCTTTTCCCGGCGATCTTCGGTTCAGAATCGGAACGCCCGCGGGTTCCAAAAGCGAGATGAATTCCCGCACCTCATCGTGTGTGGGTCTTCTCCATCCGAAAAATTCCGTGTTCAGCGGAATGACGTTGATCTTACAATCGAGCGATCTCGCGATTTTGACGAGTTTGTCCGCGTTCTCTTTTCCCATGTTAACGCCGGGAATCATAACGTATTCGAACGTGATCCTTCGTTTTAATTCTCTCGTAAAATCCTTGGCCGCTTGTAGAAGTTCCGGAAGCGCGAACTTCTCCTCAATGTCCATGATCTCGCGTCTTCCGTCGGGATCGGGATGATTGAGCGAAATCGCGAAATTATACGGCTCCTTGTTTTCTATGAACCTTCGGATTCCGTTCACGACCCCCGAAGTGGAGATCGTGATCCTTTTCGCGCCCAGATTGAGCGCGTCCGGATCGTGTAGGATGGAAGCCGCTCGGATCACGTTGAAGTAGTTGTGGAACGGCTCTCCCATTCCCATAAAAACGATGTTAGTCGCCCGATCTCCCACCGTCTTTTCCACTTGTAAAACCTGGTCTACGATTTCGTGAGCCTTTAGATTACCTTGAAATTCTAATTTAGCGGTCGCGCAGAATTTGCAATTGAGAGTACAACCTACCTGGGAAGAGATGCAGATCGTTTTTCTACCGCCGTCTCCGGAAGGAATCCAAACCGCTTCGAACTCCTTTCCGTTTCCGGGTTCGGACGCGAAGGTGAACTTCTGCGTCCCGTCCACCGATTTGAGATGTTTTATCGTATGAAGACTCGTCAAGGAACACTGTTCCTCCAGTTTCTCGCGAAGCGCCTTGGAGAACGTGGTGAATCGATCCCAGGATTCGTATCGGTTTACGTACAGACCGTGGTAGATCTGTTTGGCGCGGAACGGTTTTTCCCCCAGCGAGAGCACGATCTCGGAGAGTTCGGACAAGGTCCTTCCTTTGAGAGGAATTTTTCCGGTTTGTATGTCTCCGAGAGAATCGTACGTCATAAGGCCCTAAACCGATTTTTTTCCGGCCGTTTCGGGAGGAAACCCTTTAAAAAAGTCTCAGTCGCCGGAAATAGGGATCGAAAAAAGAATCGAAGTTTTTTTCCATATGGATCATCCGAAATCGGCCCTCAATGCCCGAGCACAAAAAAATATTTACGTCAAAAGTGTTCCTTTTTTTATAACAAACATGTCGTTGAATTCAACTTCAAAGGTATATGTAAAAAAAATAATATTTTGTTTTTACGTATTTTTCTATCTTTCCTGTTCAATATTAGAAAACGGCTTAGAAGACCCTGAAAAGCTCGCGAATCAAAAGTTGGAGAAGGATTTAAATAATATCATACTTGCGGGAATCGCGCAAATTCCTCCTTGTAAACCGGGATTAATCAATGAACCGGGCGTTTGGTTAGACCCGAACAATGCGAGTTATTACAAAAGTCCTTATATAGGAACTTTAGCGGATGGAACTACATTTTGTTTCGGTTATAGTTCTAATAACGGTATGGGTTTATTCGTTACGTTCGACTACCCCGAAGCCGGAAGATATAAAATTCAAATGTTCAACGATTTAGAACAAGGATTCGGAAGACGTATGGTCGGAGGCTTATTGAAACAGGATATAGAGACCATTTCGATGAGTGACTTATTCGATTATGAGGACTCTTTTGCCCAACTGCCGGATATAATCTATCCTCCTTTTGATATTTCATATCCCGTTTGCGTCCTACCTGGAACGGAAGGTCAAACGAACTGCGTAGATGATGCGACAAGCGGGTCTTTACGAAGATCATTGATGATCTCATTATACTCGTATTCAACCGGCGGTATAACAATAACTTGTACGGGAGCGTGCAACTTTTCTTACCCGCATAGGGCCCGGATAATTATATCAAAAGAAGAATAGGAAGGCACAACATAAGATTTTCGGGCGGAATTCCTAAAAGAAACGGTATTACGACTGTTTCTTTTAGGTTCGACCGGCCCCGCGGAGATACATTCCGTTTAATATTATATCAGAATCTTATAAAATACTAAAATAGATCGAGCCAGGCCTTGCGGATGTCCTGCTTTTCCATAAAATAAGTGCCGATCAGGGCGGCGTCCACCAATTTGCGGAAACGATCCAAATCCGATCGACTCCGCACTCCCGATTCTCCGACCCTGACGATGTTTTTAGGAAGAATCGCCGCGACTTCCTCCACCAAATCCTGATGGATCTGGAACGTATCCAAATCCCGCGTATTGACGCCGACGATCTCCGCACCACAGTCGAGCGCGAGTTTCGCCTCGTCCACGGTGTGTACTTCGACGAGACTGTCCATTCCCAAGGAGGAAGCGGTTCGGATGAAGTCGCGAATCCGATCCGGAGTCAGAATCCTAACGATCAAAAGAACGGCCGCCGCTCCGTTGGACCGCGCTTCCCGGATCTGAATCCCGTCCAAAATGAAATCCTTCCTCAAAACCGGAATTTTTACGTTAGACGAAACCGCCCTCAGATCCTCTAGGGAACCTCCGAAATATTGGCGATCGGTAAGGACTGAGATGGCCGAGGCTCCCGACTCTTCGTAGACTTTCGCTACGCTTAAAGCGTCGTAATCGGAGCGGATTTGGCCGGCGGAAGGACTTTTCCGCTTACACTCCGCGATGATCGAAAAGGTCCGGCTTCGTAAGGAATCACGCAGCCCCAGCCCATCGTACGGAGCCGGATCGCTGTCTTGAATGTCCTTGATTTCGTTTTGTTTTGTGGAGATGATTTCTCGGAGAACCCGGTGTAGTTGTGCGGAAGACATCGGAAATTAGAAGGATTTCAAAGCCTCGTCTTCGGTTTCACGGATATCGAAAAGGGAGGTGAGTTCGATCACGTCGAAGATACGTTTTACGGCCGGCTTAATATTACTGATTTTTAATGCGCCTTCTTTAGAATTCAATTTTCTTAATGTGGAAATACAAGCCCTAAAACCGGAAGAGGACATATAATCCACTTCCTGCATATTCAGAATCACTTTTTTATGACCTTGATTGTCGATCAGATCATTCAGATTTTCCTCTACTTCATTGGCGATGGAAACATCCAATCGTCCTTTGAGATAAACAATCAAAACACCGTCGCGTACTTTGTGATCGAGCAAGGGAATATCCTTAGTTTTTGCTACTGACAACTATCGCGGGCGAAAATAACCTGTCAATCACAGTTCAACGGCCCAAAAATGAAATTTCCAGACTCGTTTCACGGTTTACGAACGCTTGTTCTCGGAGGCGGAATTTCCGGAAACGCGGCCGTCGGACTTCTCGTTTCGCTCGGAGCCGAACCGATTCTTTGTGATCGGAATCGTCCGCAATCTCTTTCCATACCGTATCTTCCCGACACGATCGATCCTTTCGAACTTCCTCCGGTTTCGCTGATCGTAAAATCTCCCGGAATATTACCCGCACATCCGATTCTTACCTACGCGTTCGAAAAAAAAATTCCGGTCGTATCGGAGATCGACTTAGGAAGAAATTTTTTTCCCGGTAAACTATTGGGTGTAACCGGAACGGACGGGAAATCCACAACGACCGCCCTCGCCGCACATCTGCTTCGAAGGGATTTTCCCGATCTTAGGGAAGGCGGCAATTTGGGAATTCCGTTTTCCTCCTTTTGTAGGGAACCGATTTCCCTCGCGGTTTTAGAGTTGTCCAGTTATCAATTGGAGGATTCGTCCCCGCTTCGACTCGACGTCTCCGTATTTTTAAATCTCGCCCCGGATCATCTGGAGCGTCACAAAACGATGGAGAATTATTTCCGAGCGAAGCTCAAAATCGCGGACGCAAAAAATCCGGCGCACGTTTTCGTCGTTTCCGAAAAAATCAAATCGTTTCTCCCGGAAACGTCCTATTTCGAATGTACGATCCGGACATTCGGCAAACATGCGTTATGCGATGCTTTTCTGGACGAGGCGGAAAATAAAATCAGAACTTCGCGCTACGAATACGACATTTCAGGATTTTATCTGCCGGGCTCCCACAATCGCGAGAATCTAGCCGCCGCGATTTTGGCCGCCGAGGCGATCGGTGGAAAACCGGAATCGATCCAATCCGAACTCGTTTCGTTCCGAGGACTTCCGCACAGATTCCAGATCGCGGGTGAAAAAAAAGGACTTTTCTTCGTCAACGATTCCAAATCCACGAATCTTCATAGTATGCTCGCGGGAATGTCCACGTGGAAAAATCCGGAGGAAACCCTTTTGATTTTAGGAGGAAGACCGAAACAGGAAGACCCGAAACCGCTTTACGATTTCGTAATGCAGGGAATCGGTTCGATCGTTTTGATCGGCGAAGCTCGTTCGGTCTGGGAACAAGGCCTTCGGGAAAGAATGGGAGTTCGATTGATCTCCCTCGAATCCTTAAAGGACGTTTTCCTTTTACTCGATTCGTCCGAAAGATTTTCCGACAAAAACCACAACGATAGAATTCGTCTGAAAAACGGAACGAACGTTGCTTCGATCGTTTTCTCTCCCGCTTGTGCTAGTTTTGATCAGTATAAAAATTTCGAAGAACGCGGAAACCATTTCCTCTCCCTAGTGCGCGATTTCCTAAACGAACCGATCTGATTTTTTGGGGACGCACGCGGTCCAATTTCCGTAACGGAATTCGGCGTTATTTTTCCGCGTTAGGGATGTGGAGCGTGCGTAAGCAGTCGTCTCGCAGAGACGACCGAAGGCGAAAGCCGCAGCGCGGAACAAGCCCGGCCGCGCCGTCGCACTCGAATCCATTCGTTTCGCGATCCGGTTGCGCGGAACGCCCCCCGTGGAGCGAGAGCGACGCGTTGAGTTACCGGAGCGATCCATAGAGAGTGGCACGTTGAGTTATCGGTAGTGTCCGATCAAAGAGCGACTAACGCAAAAACCCCGAACTCTGAAGACGATCATACACGTTGCCTTCTATGAAAATTTTGAGAAGTTCCGCGTCCACGTGATTGTCGCGGGCCTCCATCTGAAGAATGTCGAGCGCTCGCTCTAAAGGAACGGCACGTTTGTACGGACGATCCTTGTCCGTAAGTGCGTCGAAAATGTCCGCGATCGTCATGATCCTCGACTGGATCGGAATCGAATCCCCCGCCAACCCGCGCGGATATCCGGTTCCGTCCAACTTTTCGTGATGTGCGTGCGCGATCGAAGGGACCATTTTGAGATCCCCCGTCCAAGGGATTTTACTCAGAAACTGAAACGTATGTTCTACGTGCGATTCGATTTCCTTTCGCTCCGCGAAATCGAGCGAACCTTTTTTGATCGTTAAAAATCCGAATTCGTACGGCGAAATCAGATTCAGGTTTTCTCCTGCGGTGGTCGCATAGTTGACTTTGGCGATCTCCTCCAACATTTGAAAATTAGATTCTTCTAATATGGAAGGCTCGTTGGAATCCACCACGATCTGGAACATCTGGTCCAATTTCTGATATTCGACCTGAAGTTCGAATTCCAGGGAGGTTTCGTAATCGGCGAATCCCGCGCTTCCCCGTTTTTTCAGGTAGTCCGTCTTTTTTTGGAGAATTCTGGATTCGATGTCCTTTTTGATGTATTGGAATCTCCAACGGATCAGTTCGAGTTCGTAGTCCTCCAATTTTTTGGATTTAACGAGAACCTTCTCGCGCACCCCGACTTTGCCGAAGTCATGAAGCAAGGACGCATAACGTATTTCCTTGATCTGTTCCTTGGAAAAACGTACGTCCTTGTATTTCCCGTCCGAGATCCGATCGACCGTTTCCGCCAAACCGACCGTCAACAAGGCGACACGGAAGGAGTGACCGCTCGTGGTCGGATCCCTCGATTCGATCGCGTTTACGGAAGCGGTCACAAACCCTTCGAAGAGGGTTTCGATCTCCTGCAAGAGGTTGTTGTTTTGTATGGCGACGGCGGCCTGACCGGCCACGCTCATCACGAGTTGAGCGGAATAGTCGTCGAAGGAAAGCACGTCTTTACCCTTCATCTGCTCCACCGTCAACTTTTGGTTGAAGTTCCGTTTTTTATTGATGAGCTGAATGACTCCCACGACCTCGTTCCTATGATTTTTCATAGGAACGACGAGCATGGACTTCGTATGATAATTCGATAATACGTCGAAGTTGCTGTTGAACGTATATTCCGCGTCCTCGGGGAGATCGTAGACGTCGGGTATGTTCAGAATTTTTCCGGTCGCAGCGACGTATCCGGCGATGCTCGACTTGTTGATCGGAAGTAGGAATTCCTCCGTGTCGATATCCATGGACGAAATCTTAAAACGCAAATTTTTTATAAAACCGAGCTCGTCCTTTTCGACGAGATACAAAGAACCCGAATCCGCGACCGAAATCTCCCTCGCGCTAAAAATGATCTCCCGAAGAAGTTTATGAAAATCCTTTTCGTCGGCGAGACTGATTCCGATCCGGGTAAGTTTCGAGATTTCGTATTTGGTGGTATTCACCTTGTGTTGCAGATCGAATTGATCCGTAACCATCTGCAATTGAGTGAACGCGTTGACGAACGCCTTGTTCAAAACGACTTCGGAGGAAGTTTCCGGAAGGATCGCAAAAATAAGATCCTCTTCTATTCTGAGATCCGGAGAAGGAATATAGTCCAGAGTATCGTTTAGGATAAAACGGCTCAGAATTAGGGGATTACTTTGGAACCTTCTGTGGATGTCCCTTTGAAATTCGTTCAACACCGGAATCGTAAGATAAAAAATCACATTCAAAAAACCGATCGAATCCTTGATCGACTCGGAATCGAAAAATTCTTTGAGGTCTAGAAATTGAAGTTCTAAGCGGGAAGAGACCGGTGAAAGTTTGCGGGAAAGGGAACGCGAATCCGTGACTACGTATTTTGGAAACTTCTGACTCATTCTTCCAGGAGCCAATGAAACCGTACTTTAAAATTCAGGGAAAGAGAATTTTTGATCGATTCCTCCAAAAAAAGGGAAGTCGAAAAAAGGATTCAAAAAGCGGAATTTGGAAAAAAATCGAGGACCGACGGAGCGAACCGTTGCCGCGTCGGCCCTCTTAGAAAAAAATCCCCAACCCCCTCGAAGAAGGCAAATTATTCGAGTAAGGAAAGGGCTTAAGTTAGAAGGCTTACTTAACGTTTGAGACCCAATACCTCTTGTATCATCTGATCGGAAGTCGTGATCGTTCTGGAGTTCGCTTGAAATCCCCTTTGTGTGACGATCATATCCGTGAACTGATCCGAAAGATCCACGTTAGACATTTCCAAAAGTCCGGCGTTGATCTTCCCTCTTCCTTGAACTCCGGCTTCCCCGATATTCGGTTCTCCCGAGTTCATGGAATACGCGAACATCGTGTCGCCCGCCTTATCCAAACCGGCGGGGTTGTTGAATACGGCGGTGGCGATTCTCGCGAGAGGTTGACGGACTCCGTTGGAGAAAACGCCCGTAATCGTCCCCGAATTGTCGATCGAAAACGATTCCAGATAACCCATGGTATAACCGTCCTGTTTCACCGCTTTAGTGGTGAAGTCGGAGGAAAATTGTGTGATTCCGTCCACCATTCCCGCTTCTCCCAGATTGAGATCGAAACTTTGTACTGCAGGGTTCCCCGGAATCCGGAAGGAAACCTTCGCGTTCAACTTACCGCTGTTCATCGAATCAACTCCGTCTGAAACGTAAACGAGTTTTCCGTCCGGTGTAAAGCCGAATTCGAGTTCCGTATTTCCCGGAAGTTGCGTATTTTGACCGCCCGTTCCCGCTACGTCCACGGAAAGTTGTGTCGCGTCGGTTAAATTGAGACGGGCTTTCCAGGTGTTATCGCGTACTTTATAAAATTCGATTTTAAATTCCCTTTGAATCCCTTGATCGTCGAAGGTTTTGATCGTGGTGACGTGCCCCCTTCTCATCTTCGGATCGGGATCGTTGATCATAGCGGTGATCTCTTCCTGGGTCGAGTCGGGAGGAACCGCGGGCGCGGAGGAATTCAGGTTCGATTTAAAATCGATCTGAGAAGTCGCTCTCGCGGGCTCCTTGGAATATACGGGAATGATAATATCTTCGATGGATGCCGATGAATTGATGAACTTGTTTCCTTTATCGTCGAGTCTCGCGTTCCACCCTTGCACCTTAAGACCGTTAGCCGGATTGACGTAGTAGCCGTTCTTATCGAGGTTAAAAGCTCCGGCTCTCGTATAAAATTGTTTTTCACCGTCTTTCACGATAAAAAACCCTTCCCCGGACATCGCCACGTCCGTATTTTTACCCGTAGTCTGCAGCGATCCTTGAGTCATGATCTTATCTATTGCGGCGATCAAGGACCCGAGACCCACTTGTTGCGGGTTCACGCCCCCGATATTCTCCTTCGGTTCGGAGGCTCCCCTAAGTTCCTGGGAGATCATATCCTGGAACGTGACGCGTTCCGTTTTAAAACCGTGCGTGTTCACGTTGGAGATGTTGTTTCCGATGACATCCATTCGGACCTGATGGTTCTTGAGTCCGGATACGCCGGAATAGAGTGACCTCATCATAAAGCTGTTACCTCGATTAACCTTTGTTTATTTATTCGTACGAATTACTTTTGTTTTTTCCGGGGAATTTCCAATCGGAAGGTTTATCCTCGGTCGCCGTTCTGTCGTTAGGCGAATTTTCTTTGGCGACTTCTCCGGGAGGAACGTTATCCGAAATCGGAACCGCATCCCGTTTTTCCGCTCCGCTGAGCGCTTTTTCTTCCGGCGCGTTAGGCGCCGTTGCGGAAGCTCCGCTTGCAGGCGCCGCAGACTCGGTCGTGGATCGAACCGAACCGTTATGTT
Organism: Leptospira gomenensis; assembly: GCF_004770155.1. Classification (GTDB taxonomy): domain Bacteria; phylum Spirochaetota; class Leptospiria; order Leptospirales; family Leptospiraceae; genus Leptospira; species Leptospira gomenensis. The sequence goes on from NZ_RQFA01000061.1 coordinate 184,782, forward strand.
GCGTCTGACTTTGATTGTATGCGGCCTCCTGTTCCTTGAGAACGACCGGATCGCTGATCAAAGAGATCTGTTCCACGTCGATGGATCTTCCGTTGACTCTAACGAAGGTCTTTCCTTCGCCGTCGAAAAAAAGAGCCCCCGCGATTCCCGCGACGTTTTCACCGTTTACGAAGTCCGGACCGGAGACTAGTTTTCCGACGAGGGAAAAACTCTGCCGATTCCCCATCTTCTGAATCCCCGTGGAAATATTATTCATCTGTTCGAGGGAAGAGAATTGTGCCATCTGCGCGATGAAGTCCTGATCCTTGACTGGATTGGTCGGATCCTGGGAAGATAATTGTGTGATGAGAAGTTTGAGAAAATCGTCCTTGCCGAGGGATTTTACCGTGGAACGGATTTCGATTCCTTTGAGGCCGTTCTTTTCCTCCTTCTCCATATTCTCCATATGGTTCCGGATATTGAAACTTCTGTCTCCTTCGAGATAACGGTCTCTTGTAGCTTGTTGGCTGACGCCTGTTGTCTCTGGCATGATTCCCTCCGAGGCCTATACTTTCAGATCGAGCAATTTCTCGTTTTTCCTTTCGGTTTTTTCCGAAAAAGGGTTAGCTTCGGGCGAATTTTCTTCGGAGAAAAATTCTTCGTCCTCGTAAAAAGTGCTTTTGTAATTCGGGTTTTGTTCCGCGTCGAAAGCCTCGAAAAAAGGGCGAGAATCGCGTCCGCTTTTATCGGACTCCGCGTTGAAAGCGAACGATCCCTCTTGTTCCCTTACTTCGATCACCAGTGATTCCAATTCTAAGCCGCTCGCTTTCAGTTCCTGTTTGAGATTGGCGAGCTCGGCGCCTAATTGTTGTTTAACGAAATCGGATTCTACGAGAAGTTTTCCGCGGATCACGTCCTTGTCCGTCGATATGGAAAGCGACATGTGACCGAGATCCTTCGGGTTCATTCGAATACTCGCGACGGTTTTACCTTCCCCGAGAATCTGAACCCTCGCGGTTCGGATCAGGGATTGGAAATTTTTTTCCATGTCTTTTTTGGACAGGGAGGCGAACCCTTCCTTCCCTTCGCCGGTTTCGGTCCTGAATGAGGAGGTTTCGCGTATGGAAGAGGTTCCGGATAACGTGTTCCCTTTGATAAGAGAAGAATAGGAATCCCCGTTTCCGGAACGCGAAGACTGTTCCTGGCCGGAAGAGGATTTTCCCGAGGACGAATCGCCAAATTGTTGTAATACGGCGGTTTTGATCTCCTCTCTCGCGGAATTTTTTATCGCGAGATACGAGTCGGTTTTTTTATCGCGACTGATTTTCCATTTTTCGGAATCGAGAGCGACTTCCTTCGAAACTTCCGCTTTGACCTCTTCCGATGCCGCGGTTTGCGCTTCTTTTCCGGAAACTTTTTTTTCTCCGAGTTTGAATTCCTTTACTTCTTCCTCCGCGTTCCGTAGACGGACGGCCGTTCCGGAATGGGAGGTTTCGGCGAGTTCTTCGTTGCGAGACGTTTCTTCTTTTTTGAAATGAGGACGTTTGATTTCTTTGGAAGTTTCCACAGGAGAAGACGAGTCCTGGGTCGTGTCTTCGAATCCGATCGATGATTCCTTTGTTTTCGTGTTTTCTTCGGGGTGATGAGTTTCCTCTTCCCTCCGGAAAAACGTTTCCAAGGTTTCGTTTTCGGATCTTGATCCGGTTTCCACGGTTTCCGCGTCGATCTCGGTTTCGATCTGATTTTGAAGTTCGTCTACGATGACGGCTTCGATTTCGGGATCCACGGTTTCGTTCGTTTTGGCCTCGGCGACCAAAAACCAGGGAAGCGCTGTCACGTTAGTCGCTTCTTGCAAATCCGCTGTCGGTTCCGTTTCGGTTTTTTCCTCTTCGACCGAAGGTTCGTCTTTTACGACGACGTTTTCGATTTCCTCCGGCTCCGAATGATTCGTTGTTTCGTTGTTAGGTGATTGCGCTTCCGACTTCGAGGTCGGCTTTAAAACTCCACTGAGAGTTTCATCCAGTCCTTTCTGCGCGGAACCCTGTAGAGTTTTCATTACGTCAAGAAAAGATGTTTTTCCGATCAACGCGCCCGTCGCGCTGGTTAGGTTCGGTGTGGAACCGGTTTGTGTCTGAGGTTTGAATTCTGAAATCGTAAGATCGCCGGAAATATTCATTCTACGCTCCGCAGTATTAAAATCGATCTTTCGCTGAATTCCTTGACGGTTTTTTATATTATCTTCTTCCCTTTTGTGATTATGTCGCGCGTTCGTTTTTGGGGTATTGAAAATCGAGGAACGGCCGGCGAATGATCGGAACGAAACCGTTTTTTTCGGAAAAGATGTGGGAACTCACACGGATTCATGGGCGACGAAAGATTCTCCCGTCAAACTTACGTGGGAACTCACACGAATCCACGCACGACGAAAGATTCTCCCGTCAAACTTACGTGGGAACTCACACGAATTCACGGGCGACAAAAGATTCTCCCGTCAAACTTACGTGGGAACTCACACGAATTCACGTACGACAAACAAAAGCCGAGTTTGAAAAACCTATTATTTGCAGGCTTTTTGTTTCCGGATCATATCGGAAAGTCGATTCTCTTCTTCTTGAGTGATCGTATGACGCTTGAGAACCGACTCCGCAATGGGAATCGAGGCCGGATCTTTGTTAACACATTGACTGAAAAATTCGATCGCCTCCGCTCTGGTGTTTTGATTTTCCTTACCGAGACGAATCCTATGAAGTTCGAGTTTTTTTTCCCGCGTGGAAGTATCTACGATCAGATAATCTTCGTAACACTCCTTGATAAGATGATCGGGAAGATCGGTGATCGCGCAATTTTTCTTGGAAGCGGTGGATTTTTTTTCCGGTTCACCTACGATGCGTTCGGCGATTTTTTGGGATTCCGAGTCGTCACGGGTCGGATTGACGACCAAAGTTTGATTTTTTTTCTCTTCCGATTTCTTCGGTTCCGTTTCCCGATTTTTCGGAGCTTCTTCGATTTGTTTAGCCGTCTGTTTCGGCTCGACCGTTTCCGGAAGTAGAATCCGATTTTCCGGGACGGGCTCCTTTTTCAAAAGACGATCGAAAAAAAAGTCTATCATAAAAACTGAATATCTTTGAATTTTTTCCTCGTCGTGGAAATTGTTCACCGCTTTTTTCGCGTTTTTTGCGGCGCCGAGAATGTCCGCTTTGGAAGATTTGGCATTCTCCAAATCCTTCACCGTATAAGCAAGACTCTGGTGGAATTTTTTCCGATAGGATTGATTCCAATTCAACGCCGATTCTCGAAGAAGATCCTGAAATAGGGAAAAACTTCTGTCCCTCTCTTTCAGTTTTTTTTGCACCATCTCACGGTAAAGTTTACGGAGATCGTCGTCCTGCGCGGAGCGTTGCGGAATCTTCTGCGGAACGGTCGCGACCGAATCTTTTTTTTTGTCGGCATCAAACCAGGTATAAACCGTGTTCAAAACGCCGTCTACGACGGATTGAAAGATATCGCCGATGAGGGAAGTCTGTTTCGATTTTTTGTTTTTATCCGCGACGAGTTTTCGATAGATCAATTCATATTCAAGATTTCTACTTTTCTGAAGTTCGTCGTATTTGTCCGTAAGACTTTTTTTTAGAATCCTCCAATCCTGATAAAGATCTCCGCTTTTTCTAAGAAACGGAGACAACCCCTTCGTGGAAACCTCGTCCAACGAAGTTTCGTTTTTTCTAAATTCCGAACGAAAGTGTTCCAGGGTTTTTGTTTCTATCTCGCGATAGTGTTCGTTTAACAATTCGGTGTCCTGAAAGGACTCCATTACGATCGGAGTTTGATCCGGAGTTATCGAAGGCAAAGTTTTACTCCTTCCACTTGATGGAACAACCCATCGAAGGCATTTGATTGATCGGAGCCGGATTTCCTTTTACCAGTTGATGGACTGCGTTTTCCAATTCCTTACGGGAAACCTGCTTTTCATTCTTCCAGTTGTCGTCCATTCTACCGTGATAGTACAAAGTATGATCCGAGTCGTAGAGAAAAAGATCGGGAGTGCACACGGCCTTCAAACTTCTTGCGACGTTTTGCTCCGCATCGATCAGATACGGGAAAAAAATTTCCAATTCTTGGATTTTTGTCTTCATCGCATCCGGAGAATCGTCCGGATAATCGGGGTGAATGTTCGGATTCAAGGCCGCGGTTTTCACTCCCAACGAAAGGATTTCCGCGGCAAAACGGATCAATCGCGGCCAGATAGCCTGCGCATACGGACAATGATTACACGTCACCACAAGCAACAAACCAGTGGAACCGAACAGGGAATCGGAATCATAAACGGTCCCGTTCGGATCCGGAAGTCGGAACGCGGGAAGAATACTTCCTAACGGAATTTTTTCGGATTCGAGAAGAGCCATTCTGGACTTACAGTGAAGTCAGGCTTTTTTCATGAAATTATTTTTTTATCAAAAGTAATCAGTTTTTTACAAAGATTTCAAATGATAAACAGCAAACTTTTTTGCAATCGTCGTTTTCGTTGAACGGAATCGCGAAAAAAAACCGCCCTCCGGGGAAGGAAGTCGGTTTTTATCAATATATCTTCGGCATCGAATGGATTTCCTGCAGAGAATGGATCGTAAAACCTTTGTTCTTCATTTCCACCATCCCGCGGATCAGCGCCTTTGCCGCGTTAGACGTCGTTAGACAAGGTACCTTAAAACGGATGGCCGCCTGACGGATCGTAAAACTGTCGTCTCTGGTAACACGAGACAAAGGTGTGTTGATGATGAGATGAATTTTATTCTCGCGAATATAATCCAACGCGGTCGGAAACACGTTGTCGTATACTTTGTTGATTTTGGACGAAAGAATTCCGTTGTCCGAAAGGAACTTATGAGTTCCCGCAGTCGCGATCAGATTAAAACCGAGTTCCGAAAGATCTTTGATGTAGGAGAGAAGTTCAGACTTCGTTTTATCGTTGATGCTTACGAAAACGGTTCCTTGATACGGAAGTTCGTCTCCGGCCATGTATTGGGATTTTAAAAACGCTTCTCCCGCGCTCGAGGCGATTCCCATTACTTCTCCCGTGGAACGCATCTCCGGTCCGAGAATCGTATCCACCCCGGGAAATTTATTGAACGGCAGCACCGCTTCCTTAACGGCCACCTGCGGAAACGCCATTTCCTTCGGAAGAGGAAGACTACTCAGGGATTCCCCCATCATGATACGTGTAGCGTATTTTACGATCGGATGTCCGAGGGCCTTGGACACGAACGGAACCGTTCTCGAAGCGCGCGGATTGACCTCTATGATATAGAGAACCTCGTCCTTCACGGCGTATTGTATGTTGATCAGACCTTTCACCTGGAGTTCGATCGCGAGGGATTTTGTCGCCTTTTTGATTTCCTCCATCATCTTTTTTGAAAGTGTTTGCGGAGGAAGCACACAAGCCGAATCCCCGCTGTGAATCCCCGCTTCCTCGATATGTTCCATGATTCCCGCGATAAAAACATCCTTTCCGTCGCAGAGCGCGTCCACGTCCACTTCGATCGCGTCCTCCAAAAAGGAATCGATCAACAAAGGACGATCCTTGGAAATTTCTTCCGCCTTTTCCATATAACGGTCGAGTTCCTTCTCTTCGTTGATGATGAGCATCGCCCTTCCGCCCAAAACGTAACTAGGCCGAACGAGAACGGGATACGTGATCTTGTGCGCGATTGCCCTCGCCTCCTCCATCGAAGTTGCGATTCCGCTTTCCGGAGAAGTTAGTTTCAATTTTTCTAATACTTCTACGAAACGTTTACGGTCTTCGGCGCGGTCGATCGAATCCGGACTTGTGCCGAGAATTTTCACTCCTTTTTTTTCCAGATCTTTTGCGAGTTTGAGAGGGGTTTGTCCTCCGAATTGTATGATCACACCTTCCGGTTTTTCGTTTTGATAAATCCGATACGCGTCTTCCAAAGTGAGCGGTTCGAAGTACAATCGATCCGAAGTATCGTAATCGGTGGAAACCGTTTCCGGATTGGAATTGACCATGATGGATTCGATTCCCAAGTCCTGAAGCGCGTAGGAGGCTTGACAACAGCAATAGTCGAACTCGATCCCTTGACCGATCCGATTCGGACCTCCTCCGAGAATCATCACGGATCGTTTGGATGTGACGTCCGATTCGTCCTCCTCGTCGTAAGAGGAATAAAAATACGGAGTGTATGCCTCGAATTCTCCGGCGCAGGTGTCGATCCGTTTGAACACGGGAAGAATCTTTTCGGAAACGAGAACGAGTTCGATTTCGTCTTCCGTATTCTTGAGGAGGTTCTGGATCTCCGTCTTTTTCAAATCCACACGTAGAGAAGAATCGAGCAGATCGAGAATTTGCTTTTTATTTTTCAGAAACGCGAGCTGGCGGTTGGAAAAACCGGCCCGTTTCATCTTGGCGAGAATGGAATCCCCCGCGGACTCGTATTCCTTTTCGAGTTTGAAAAGATCCTCCATTTGCCAGAGGAACCATCTATCCACCTTACAAAGTTCGTGGATACGATCCACCGTGTAACCTTCGTCTAACGCAAGTTTGACGTAAAAAATCCGTTTGTCGTTGGGGCGTTTGAGTAAGGAATCGATCCATTCCTTTCTTTGATCCTGGTTTAAACTTCTGGAATATAATAATTCTTGAAAATATCCGTCCGAACCGAATCCGTATCTGTCGATTTCCAACGAACGGAGAGCCTTCTGGAAACTTTCCTTAAACGTCCTTCCTATGGCCATCGCCTCGCCGACGGCTTTCATCTGAACGCCGAGAGTATCGTCCGTGCCGGGAAATTTTTCGAACGCGAATCTGGGGACCTTGGTGACAACGTAATCGATGGAAGGTTCGAAGGAAGCGGGGGTGACACGAGTGATGTCGTTTTTAATTTCGTCTAACGTGTAACCGACGGACAACAACGCGGCAATTTTCGCGATGGGGAATCCCGTAGCCTTGGAAGCGAGCGCCGAAGAACGGGAAACCCTCGGATTCATTTCGATGACGATGACGTCCCCGTTGGCTGGATTGACCGCGAACTGAATGTTCGATCCGCCTGTCTCCACTCCGATTTCCCGGATGATCGCGATGGACATATCGCGGAGATTTTGGTATTCCTTGTCCGAAAGGGTTTGTTGCGGAGCGACCGTGATGGAATCCCCCGTATGAACTCCCATCGGGTCGATGTTTTCGATGGAACAGATGATGACCACGTTGTCGGCGGAATCCTTCATCACTTCGAGCTCGAATTCCTTCCAACCGAGCACGGATTCCTCCAACAAAACCTGACTGATCGGAGAAGCCTTGAGACCTTTGGAAACTACGTCTTCGAAAGTTTCCTCCGTGTAGGCGATTCCTCCCCCGGTTCCTCCGAGAGTGAACGCGGGGCGAACGATCAAAGGCAGACCCAACCTTTTTTTGATCTCGGCGGCGTCTTTGAGATTGTTGGCAAGTCCCGACGCGGGAACTCTTACGCCGATCTTCTCCATCGCCTTTTTGAACAGTTCCCGGTCTTCCGCCTTTTTGATGGCTTCCACTTTGGCGCCGATGAGTTCCACGTTGAATTTTTCGAGAAGACCCGCGTTGTTGCAAGCAAGCGCCAAATTGAGAGCCGTTTGCCCCCCTACGGTAGGGAGAATCGCATCCGGTTTTTCCTTTTCGAGAATTTTCTGAACCACTTGGACCGTCATCGGTTCGACGTAGGTCGCGTCGGCCAGATTCGGATCCGTCATGATCGTGGCGGGATTGGAGTTGAGTAGAATTACGCGGATCCCTTTTTCTTTGAGGACTTTGGCGGCTTGCGTTCCGGAATAATCGAACTCGCACGCTTGGCCGATAACGATCGGACCGGAACCCAGGATGAGTACAGAGCGGATATCTTCTCTTCTAGGCATATTAAAATACAGAATTTTAGCAAAGCCCTATCCTTCAAGCATCAATTTCGAAGAGGAAACAAATACTCCCCCGCTTTCCTGAATTTTCCGGAATCGAGCAGAAAGGATCGAAGCGAATCCTTTAAGGAGGCACATTCCGAAACCGCAAGGACCCGTTCGTTCCAAGGATCGGCGATCCGATCATAACAATTCCAGAGGACTCCGTTTTCGGAAGGAATGTAGATCAGTTTTTTTCTTCCGTTTTGTAAAGACCTATGTTTGGAAACGACCACACTTTCTTTCGCGTACGGATCCGAGACCGAAATAAAAGGAAACTCCCCCGATTCGATCGAATGAAGTCCGATGATGTTCGGATAAAAAATTCTTTCCTTTTGAAAGAAATGATTTCCGCGATCGCTAAACCAAATCCCCGTTTCCGAATACACCGTCCGATCGTCCGTCCAGGATTTCGACCGGAAGACTCGGTTCAAATTCCTTCCTTTACGATCCTCGATCTCTTTTCGTAAAATTTCGTTTTTCGGATGGTCCGGATTTTTTTCCAAAACCTCGGAAAGGAGCGTGGGGAATAAATCCAAGGAGCTGGTGATTCCCGAAAATTCGAAACCGGCCGCTTTGCCTCCGGGGAATTTGATCAATAGAGGAACGTGTGTCACACCTTCTCCGCGCAGATGTTCTCCGTGACCGTGACCGTGATCCGATTCGAAGAGAGATTCTCCGTGGTCGCTCGTCAAAACGATCAAAGTGGAATCGTATAGTCCGTTTTCTTTCAACCTGCGTACGATCTTCCCGACGGAATCGTCGAAGGACGATATCGAAGCCCGAAACAGCCCGCGAATCTGTTCCCGATCCTCGACGTTCGCGGGGGAGGAATCGCTCGGATCCACGAACTTATAGTATTTGTATTTTCCATAATATTCAGGATTTGTAAACTTCTTGTAAAACGGGTACGGAGGACTGAAGGGAAAATGTGTGACCGAGGAAAAAAACACGACGAAAAAAGGACGACCATCGCCTTCGATCGAGTTCCAAAGATCCGGAAGAATTCTGGAATCGTCCCCCAGACTCGGAAGTCCCCGCAGAGAAACGTCGTATTCCCCTCCTCCCGGAATAGAACCCGTATAAAACGGAAGAAGGAATATCTGCGATTCCAAAATCCTCTGCGCGGTCAAAGTCCCCGCGTGAAAGTTCGGGGCCTTTACCGTTTCGAATCCCCAATCGGCTCTCGAAAAGATATCTCCCGCAAAGGAAGAAACGGCCTCGGTGCGATAACCGAGTCGGCGTAAAATTTCCGGAAGGGTTTTCGCGAATTCACGATTGAGACCGGAACGATCCTCCGCGTCCGGAAACATATCCTGGATTCCGTGGATAAAACTCGGTTTCCCGGTGAGAAGATCCGCCCAAGCCGGAAACGTCCTAGGAATGGTGGTATGATGATCCCGGTAAATCGCGGAATCCTTTGCCAGCAAATCTATGTTAGGCGTAATATCGGACCGTCCTACGGCGAATCCCATCTGATCGGCCCGCAAACTGTCCGCGGAAAGGATCAATATGTTCGGAAGCCCTTCTGCGGGCGTTCCGACGGAGGAAACGTTCACGGAGGAAAACTTCGGCGAAAAAAAGAGGAACCAAAACGCCGGAACGAGCCAAAACAGGGGAATTAATTTATATTTTTTGAATATTACAGAAATTATATATATCCAGGAAACGGAGAAAATTCCCGGAACGTTCCCCAACCTATGAAAAAACCAGAGAGAAACGCAGAAAAGGGCGAGCCGTATCGCGGAAGCGGCGTCTCTTTCCCGCGAGTAAATCCGAAACGCCGAGCACAAACAACCCGCCAAAATGAGAAACGAGGCAGTTTGCGGCACGATCGGAGTCACGTGATCCGTCAAAAAAAACAGAAACAAACGGAGAAATGAAACGCGATCGAAGAAGAATTCCCCGTACATCTGCGGATAGGTCAGAACCGAGTGACACCAGATCAAAAAAACGAACGATACGAAAACGATCGTCTGTTTCGAAAACGAATTCGAAGTTACGATTCCCTGATTCTCCGTTTTCTCCAGCCGGGACGACTTCGTTGCAACCGCGGAATTCCTACGCGACGTTTTCCAAAACGATCCTACATCGTGTTCGAAACCCACGGAAATCAAAAGTCCGATCGCCCCGAATACCGCTCCGCTCGAAAGGGCGGTTTTGCAATAATCCTTGAGAAACAAAGGAGCAAAGGATAAGAACAAGGCTTTGAATTCGGAAAGATCCACTCCCATCACGTGAAAGGAGGAATTGAGAAGAAGTGTGACGATCGAAATTCCGACTCCGATTGCAAAAAATCGAATGTACGTTTTCGAGATTCTCGCCGAAAAAAATCTCCGAATCTCGCCGACGGCGGTCCTCGAAAACTCGGAATCGAATACCAATACCGGTTTCAAACCGATTCGGACCGATCCGTTTCGGAAGGTTGTGCATTTACTTCTTTTTCCTCGTGTGCAAAACCTCCTTCGACTTTTTCCGGCTCGAACGGAACGAACGGTTCCGAGTTTTCGCGGATTCGAAAACTCAAGAAATTTTTTCCGAACTTTCTCGTTTCGTAGTTTTCCCAACCCGGATGAACCGGGGATTGTACGAACACGGCCGTCGTAGCTTCCTTGGAAAGAAGGTCTTCCGAAAGGACGCGGAATTTTTCGTTTTTCTTTTCCCAAAAGGAATACGGAGGATCCAGAAAATACACGCGTGATTTTTCCGGAACGTCGAGTTTATCATAAAAACGGAATACGTCTTTTCGGAATACGTCGTGGGTGCCGCCGATCTTATCGAACAACTTCCGAAGCGTGTCCGATCGTTCCCAGGCGAGTTCGTACAACACCACTCTGGCAAAACCTCGACTGACCGCTTCCAAAGCGATCTGCCCCGAACCCGCGAAAAAATCCACGAAGACCGATTCCTCCGGAATCAACCTCCCCTTTAACACGAGAGAACCGATCACGTCAAAGAGGGATTTTTTTACGATGGCCGGAGTAAAGTTGGTATTCCCCGCAACGGCCGGAGGAGTTTCGATGGATTTCCCCTTGAGTTTGCCCGTCTGAACTTTGAGAGATTTCAAGTCTGCGCCTCCGTTTTTTTTTCGATGCTCAATTCCAGGATACGGATTTTTTTATTCAGACGTTCCGAGGATTTGGATTCCCTCAGTTTGGACAGAACCCGTTTTGCCTCGTCGAATTCTTCCGCTTCGTATAAAATACACGCATACGCGTAAAGACCTTCCGCATAACGGACCGAAGACGCTCCGAATTCCAGAAAAATTTTTCCCCATCGAATTCCCGCCTCGGAGTCCTCCAATACCAGACAACGTTCCAAAAACAAAAACACCGAATTGTAGAAGATTCCAGGATGGGAACGTTTCCGTTCGTAAATGCTGCGAAGCGTTTTGTCGATCTGCTCGGGATCTTTTTCCGCAGCCGTATACAAAAGAAGAATCCTGTAATCCACTTCCTCCCGGCTGAGCGCCGGCCGCGAAACCCTTACCAAGGTATCATAGTTTCCCTTTTTGTAAAAATCGTAAACGTCGCTGAAATCGGTGGCTCGAAGAATTTTTTGCGGAAAAATAAGAATGAATATGAGTGCAAACCCGGCGACACGTTGTACCGTTTTCCCGAAAGAAGACGGATAACGCCGGATTGGAATCAAAGTTCGATCACTGCCGAGGAACCGCACATCGGACAAATCGCCCCTTCGGGACCGTAGTCCTCCGCTTCGTACGCGTCCTCTTCCCATCTGTGATCGCAGTCTTCGCATGCAAACGTTACAACGTCTTCCTCCGAAACGTCATCATCGTCCGTTTCTACTTCAAATTCCTCGTCAAAATCGTAATCGTATGGCATAAGATCCAACGGAATCAGAGGTTGCCTCGGTGTCAAGTTTTAGGACCTCGAACGACTCCAAAAAATACGTGAACCCTGGAGAGAGGGATAAAAAATTGGGACTTGTTATGCTGTATCAATCCGGTCTCAAAAGTTATAAGAAAAAAACCAGTTATAAACCGTACGTCTTCGCGGCGCTTCTTTTAGTAGCCGTAGCGACGGGCTTTTTTTTCCGGCAGGATATCAAAAATCTTTTCGCCGGCGACAGAAAGATCCTGCTCGAAAAGGAACGTAAGTCGATTCAGCAACAGATCGCCGCGGGCACTCTGGAGGAAGGTTCCGTAAAGGGTTTTCAGAGCGCCGCCAAGGATTACGCGACGGCCAATCCCACGGACGAATTCGGGTATTTTTATATCGCATTAGGAAATTATTATTCGTTTTTGCTCAACGGATTCTCCTTCGACTCGGGCACGTTAGGCAAACTCGCCTATTCGGGGTTCAACGATTTTATCCGGGAAGACGGCTCGTATCTTCCCATTCTTGACGAAATGTACAGAAACGCGCTTCGAGCCCGGGCCTTGGAACCGTCCCTTTCCGAAAACCAGGACAATACGTTTTTGATCGCTTTCGGAGAAACGGTAAAACAACACCTTTCGAGAAAATCCCTGACCAACTTACTCAATTCGATTTCATACGACAAACTCGCTCCGGAATTCAAAACCGGATATACTTGGGTTTCGCTTTTGGGAGGCGCGCTTTCCGGTGACACTGAATTTTTAAAAAGAAATCTCGCAAGCCCCGAATCCGGCGGAACGATTCTGATCACCGAACGGGAAGCCCATTTTTTGACGGCGCTTTCCGAATTCCGCGCCAACCAATACGTCTCGTCGCTGGTTTTTTTAAGGAAAGCCAGAAACGAAAACGAGGACTTTATCACGACGAGCGCCTGGATCCTGGAGGCGAAAATTTTCAGACTACAGAACCTTCATCCCAAGGCTCTTTCGATATTGGAGGATCTATATCCGAAAACCGAGGATAGAAAAGAGGAGATCCTACGTTTGGCGAGGGAAATCGTCGCGGAAAAACCGAACCTAAAAACGAAACTCAACCTGGAATCGGATTCGAACCGGTGAAAAAAAACCGCGGCGGACGTATCTCAATTTCGCTTATCATTTTATATTGTTATGCGAATTCCATATCCTGCGGTCTAAAACCGGTTCCTCCCCCCGAGGGAAAATTCTGCGATACGTGGCACAAACCGGTGGATTGTGTCGAATTGGATTTCCGCAAAGGAATATGCGATTTGGGATTCGGAAAGATTCCCCTCAAAATGAACAGCGTAGTCAGCTATCAAACGCAAGCATTGGACGGAAAAAAAATCCTAGTAGAAGTATTACACGAACACAGAGTGAAAATAACCTACCCCGATTCCCAACCGCGAATGTTTTTAAAAACCCGGGACAAAGACGAACGCAAACGAAGATGGGAAAAGGCGAAAGAGGAATGGAACGGATTTTTTGAATAAACTACGAACCCTTGCCGATTTATAAAGGATCGGAAAAATCATTTACCGAGACGGAGAGTTCGTTAAATTCAGGTCGATGCCACGCACGGAAAAATCGAATTCTACCGCGAAGTTTCCTCTCGTCTCAGTCATCGAAGACAACGATCATACGGCGTCCAACTTACGGATCCTACTCGAAGGTTCGAGCGATTTCCGTTTTTTAAAAAGGTATTCCGGAGCTCAGGAGGCCGTGGATTCGTTTCCCCGTGAAATTCCGGATATCGCCATTTTAGACATCGGATTACCCGGAAAAAACGGTCTCGAATGCCTCAAAGAGCTGAAGGCACTGGCACCTAACACCAAATATGTGATCTACACCGTATTCGAGGACGAGGAGAAGATCGTCGAAGCGATCCAAGGCGGAGCCTCCGGTTATCTTCTAAAAGACACCTCTCCGGAATTATTCCTCGCGGAGTTGCGAGTCATCGTATTGGGGGGCGCTCCTCTGACTCCCCGAATCGCCGATAAGATCATACGCGAATTCGCCAGACGCGAGGAAAACAAACGTCCACCGATTCAAAACGACCTAGGACTCACCGAACGGGAACTACAAATACTCAACTTCGTCGCACTCGGAATGACTTTTCCGGACATAGCCGAAGAATTGGATATTTCCAGCCATACCGTAAGCAGACATATCGAAAAAATCTACAAAAAGATGCAAGTCCATTCCCGTTCGGAAGCCATCATTCGCGGAAGAAGAATGGGGATCATCCGGGACGTTCCCGGATATCCGTGACGTGTATGTTCCCGGGCCGTCTTTCAATAGTTTATTTTTTTATAATATTCATTTTCTATTGTTTTCCATCCGTGCCCGCCGAAAAAACCGCCCGAGCCGAACGCGGAATCATCGACCTCAGAAAAACGGATCTCAACAAAACGACCGCGGCTCTCGACGGAGAATGGGAATTCCACTGGAAAGAACTAGCGCGAGGAACTTCGGCGATTTCAGGTCCGGTTTCGTATCGGAACGTTCCGGGAATCTGGAGGGACTACGATCCCGCCTATCCGCTCCGAGGATACGCGACGTATCGTCTGCGCGTGTTATGCGATCGCAACCGCCCCAATCTCAAGATCGCGATTCCTCGTCTCCCGGGAGTTTATCAGGTTTATTTCGACGATCATAAGGTCTATTCCAACGGTTTTACGGGAGTGGACGCGTCTGAAACCGTGTTCATCGCTCATCCTCTCGTAAAAAACGAGATCGTCCCTTCCGAAAATTTTCTGATCACGGTTGTAGTCTCCAATTTCAAGGGAAATCATCTCAAGGGCGGAATCCGGAATTCGTTCCTGATCGGCGACGGGCAAAACCTCGATCTAAAGGAAAAACGGGACGAATGGGCGGAGATCATACTCGTAAGCGTTATCTTCTCCTTCGGAATCTATCATATCGTGTTTTTCTTTTCGTATCGGAAGGACATAGCTCCCCTCTACTTCGCCGTTTTCTGTTTTTTGGTTTCCTTATATTCCTTTATCACTTCGGGAATCCAATACATGGCCTTCCCCGGTTTATCCCTCGATCTCAGGATCCGAATCGAATTCTTTTGCGAGGTCGCGTTTTTCCCTTCGGTTTATCTGATGCTTACGAAGATGTTTCCCGTTCAGTTCAGAAAAAAATGGATGTATTATTCCGTCGGGAGCGCAGTCGTATTTTTTTCCGGCATCGTTTTGTTAAACGAAGTCGATGTGGTGCGTTTGTATTCGGTCTACATGCACTTTCCTCCGTTATACGCGATCGTTTTGATCCGCGGTACTACGGACGCCTTCCGGGCAAAAGAACCCCAGGCCAAAACCATACTGATCACAGGCGTCGTTTTGGCGTTAACGATGATGAACGACGTGGTCTACGGTCTTTACGAGGTTTATTTCCTATTTCCATACAGTTTTCCTCTGGGGCTTGTGGCTTTCGTCGCCTTGAACTCGTACATAGTATCCTCGCGGTTTACGGACGATCTGGAAAAGGCCAAGGAATTCGCGCAGTTGCAGTTGAAATACAACGAACAACTCGAACTGAGCGCGGCGGAAAGAAACAGGATCGCTTCGGACATACACGATTCCATCGGCTCGGAATTGACCGCGATACTCTTCGAATTGGAATCGAAGGACAAATCCGATCCGACGCTACGCAAACTGAAGTCGGAAGTGAACCATCTCGTTTCGAACGTGAGGGATATCGTGTTTCTCATGCGACATTCGGGAAACAATCGGGAACTCGTCGAAGACGTTATGCGCCGTTACGAGGACCGACTGCGGGGAACGGGGACGTTCGAAATAGATTCGGATATCAGGGACGTATCGAACCTACTTCGTCTCGATCAATGCCTGCACGTGCAAAAGATCTTTTTGGAGGTGATGACCAATATTCTCCGTCACGCCGAGGCTAAAAAAATTAGAATCGTATGGACGATCGACGAACCGCAAACTTTAAAACTGAAGGTCATCGACGACGGGAAACCGTTTTCCGCGGATTCCTCCGAAAAACGGGGGATCGGACTCGACAACATCGCAATGAGGGCCGAAAAACTCTCAGCAATTTACGGATTCAGACGGATCGGAACGGAGAACGTTTTCGAAATAAAAATTCCAATTCAATAATATTCAAAAAACCTAATCATAACTTTGATTACTCCTGGCTTCGGCGACGACCGGTCCGGAAAGAATCGCAACCTCCACGGAACCTACGGAACGTTCGAAACGGTTCAATTGATCCAATCGAAGGAATAAATACCGCAACAAAAAAAGGATCAGACGGGAATTAGCGCTTCCGGTTACGGATAACGTTCCGTATTTCCAGGATTTCCTTAGGTCGGCGGATTCGATATCGTGCGGATAAAAAAAACGTTTCGCCCGGATACAAAAGGATTCGAGCAAAGCCCGAATCGCGGCTTCGTTTTTCACCGCGGAAATCCTCACTTCGATTTCGAACCATTTGTAATACTCGAACTCGTCGTGACGATAGAGGACGTCGTAACCGAAAATCGGAAATCCGATCCTCTTTAGACGCCGGTGAAAATTCAGATAACGGAACCATTCCGCAAGAACCATGGCCGGGAACAGATAAAAGAAAAACTGCACTACCGGTTCGTGGAAGAATTCAGGAACGACGCAGGTCACGTAGAATGTCGGAATTCCCAAAACCGACAATAATCCTACGACCGTATAATTGAAAATCCAATAATCCGCGAGGAAAAATCGGCAATACGAACGGAAACTCAAAAAAGGTTTGGATCCGAAAAAGGATCCGGAAAACGATTCTATGATTTCCTGGAATTTACGATTTCGCTCCTCGCGTTTTCGCTCCCGAGCCCGGAGATCCCGATCCTGTTTTTCCAGTTTTCGTTTTTCGTGGACGGCTTTTTCTACTGGATCCATAAATAAAATTGAATATTCTAAAAATAGAAAGCGATACTACGCGAATTAGATCGTACGCGATTCAACGGGAACGCATCATCGGGAAGATAAAATTGATTCCGAAAATCAAACCCTGTGCCTTGACTTCGTCGGGAACCTTTCCGAAGTTCTGTCCCCGAATGGAATCCAAACAGGCCTGACTGACCACGTCCTGTCCTTGACTGGTAACCAACCTCGTATCCAAAACTTGACCGCCTTCGCTCAACATAAAAAGAACCTTAACCTGTCCCGGAAGAATCCCTTCCCGAACGACCGTACCCGCCATATCCCGGTAGGCGTAATTTCCTCCGCCGGGAGGAGCGAAACTTCCTTCGATCTGTTTGAGCATCCGTTTGAAGTATTCGTATCCGGCCAATTTTTTGCGGGGAATCGACAAGGCCTGATTTCCGTCCCAACGAAACAGGAAGTCCTGTTCGAAACGGTAGTTAAACGGAATTTTAGTCGTCTTTCCGTACGTAGGAGTACTCTGTTTGGATTCTTCGGAAGTGGAGGTTTGCACCGGATCGATTTTGTAGATTCCCACTTCGAACGATTTTTCGTCGTTCTTTTCTAGGGACTGTTGTTTTTGTCGTTCTTCCGAACGCCTTCGCGCCACGCTTCCCATCACGAATTCCCGAAACGGACTGGAAGAATGAAATCCTTCCTTTTTCGTGATTCCCCCCGCGCCGGCAGCGTCCACGTTGGAAAGGGCCTTGTATTCGTCCTTGATGTTCTTGTCCACGAAGTCCTGTTCGAGAAGCACTTCGTAGATTTTTTCCTTTTCCTCGTTGCTTTCCATTTTTACCAAGGGTTCGCTTCCGAGAATTTTCCAGAGCATATTGCGCGTAAGGAGATGGGCCGTAAAAAAGGAAGCGATCGCCAAAACCAAAAAGGAGGCGTAGATCAGTCGTTTGTCGTCTTCGGGAATTCCGGAATATTCAGAATAGAGTTTGGTCTTGTCCATGGTTTCCGGGAAATTCGCTCATCCGTTTTAGTTGAAGATACGCCTTTTCGGTCGCGACCCGTCCCGCGGGAGTTCGGTTGATCAATCCGATCCGAACCATAAAGGACTCGTACGTGTCTTCGATGGTTTTTTCCTCTTCGCCCACGACGACCGCGATGGCCTTGAGACCGACGGGGCCTCCCTTATAACGATCGATCATACAACCGAGAATCTGTCTATCCATACCATCCAGTCCCAAGTCGTCAATCCCCATCTTGTCGAAGGCTTTGAGACAAAGATCCTTTTTGACGGACCGATTCCCTTCCACTTCGCTGAAGTCGCGGATTCTTTTTAAGAGATGATTGGCGATGCGAGGAGTTTTGCGGGATCGTTTTCCGATTTCGAAGGCGGCATCCTCCTCGATCGAAACTCCCAAGATTTTGGAGGAACGAAGTACGATCGTCTTCATCTCTTCGTCCGAATAATAATCCAGCCGAAGTTGGATTCCGAAACGGCTTTTCAGAGGTTCGCTGATCAGACCGCTTCTGGTCGTAGCTCCGATCAAGGTGAACGGTTTGATCGGAATCTGCACCGTCTGCGCGGTCACACCTTCTCCTATGACGAGATCGATCATATAATTCTCCATCGCTGGATAAAGAATTTCCTCGATCTTTTTCGGCAGAGTGTGGATCTCGTCGATGAATAGGATTTCGTTTTCGCCGAGGGAAGTAAGAAGGCGGGCCAAGTCCGCGCCCTTGGTGATGACCGGTGCGGAAGTGACCGTGAGTCGAGCGCCTAACTCGTTCGATACGATGCCCGCGAGAGTGGTTTTTCCGAGTCCGGGAGGACCGGAGATGAGGACGTGATCCAGCGCGGCTCTACGATTTTTGGCCGCGCGCACGTAAACGCCTAGATTTTCTAAAACTTCTTTTTGACCGATGAACTCGGAAAGAAGAGAAGGACGTAAACCCGACTCTTCCTCGAATTCCTCCTCAGGATTTAAGGTATGTGATTTGGCCAATCAGTTCGGTCTTTCCTTGAGCTGAATCGAAATCCGAGACGTCGTCCCTTGACGAACGATGGTCAACGTTACCCGATCCCCCACCTTGCTCTTTTTTACCGTGGAAACCACTTCCTCCGGAGAATTGATTTTCGTTCCCGAAATTTCGGTGATGATGTCCATCAGTTGGATGCCGGCGCGGTCCGCAGGAGAATCGTTTTGAATCTGTACGACCACCGCGCCGCCTTGTAGGTTGAGTTTTTTTGCATCCTCTTCGTGAAGATAATCCACTCCCACTCCGAGCCAAGGTTGTGCGGGACGTTTGACCTTACCGGTGGACTTCAATTCTTCCATGATCGCTTTGGCTTCGTTGATCGGAATCGCGAATCCGATTCCCACCGAACCTCCGCTTTGTGAGGCGATCATTCGATTGATCCCGATGACCCTACCGTTGATGTCCAACAAAGGACCTCCGGAATTTCCCTGATTGATCGAAGCGTCCGTTTGCAGATAATGAACTCCGCTGTTGTCGATGCCCGTCCGACCGACGGCGCTCACGATTCCCGCGGTCAAGGATTGTTCGTAACCGAGAGGAGCTCCGATGGCGATCGCCCAATCCCCGACTTTCACCGCCGACGAATCCCCCAACTCGATCGGAACCAATTCCGAATCCGGTTTGATTTTCAAAAGAGCGAGGTCGATGACCGGATCGGCTCCGATCAATTCCGCGGTATGAGTTTTACCGGTCTTTAAACGGACGGTGAGTTTATCCATGGAACGTACGACGTGTTCGTTGGTGAGAATGTATCCTTGCGTATTGAGAATGATTCCGGAACCGAGGCCGGTTTGTTTTTGTTTCATGACCCGACCGCCGCCTTGCCCTCTTCCGAAAAATTGATCGAAAAAAGGATCTCCGAACGGATGAACGGGAACGTTCTGCGTTCTTTCGGTGGCGATGGAAACGACGCTCGGGGAAGCGGTTTGATACACTTCTTCGAACGCCTGTTGAATGGTGATCGCGTGCCGGACCGCGGGACTCGGCTCTTTGTCTCCCTTTGCGTTCAAGAACAGAGGACTGTTTTGGTTCGAACCGCAGAACATGACGGGAGATAAAAACGCCCCCAGAAGAAGTGAAATGCTGACGATCGCGAAGTACTTCAGTTTTTCCGAGTTTTTCATTGAATGTTTTCCTTCTGAAATGAATTTCCGATAGGTACCGAAAAGAATCGACCCGCTTCCGGCACTGTCAAGTGCGATTTGAAAACGGATAGAATCGGCGTCCTATCGGATTAACAATTGGATTGCGACGGGAACGGAGAAGGTCGCTCCGTCGTTTGTTGATTAGACCTTAAAGTTGGAAAAATGGTTTCCGATTTTCCGTCCAACCGGCGCGAAGTGGAAACGATGGACACGCAGTTTGTTATGAAGTGCGAAGTATGACCTCGAAGCGAAACCTGTCCGTTGTGCGACCTCGATGCGTCGAAAATGAAACAACACTACGAGTAAAAACGTTCGCGGCCTTTTGCCGTTTCGTCGCCGCGGATTCGAATCCCTCCGAACCGAAGTGGAATTGGAAAGGAATTATTTTTTAAACTGCGAACGTTTTTGTTCCGCCTGATTCTTTTTTATAGTCTCACGCGCGTCCACGTATTTGCGGATCGCCCTTTCTCCGATTTGGAGAGAATACGTATCGAGACGTTCCACGGGAACGATGTCTTCGTCGGGTTCCACTTTTAAAATCGCTAAATCGATTCTTTTGTCCAAACCGATCACCAAAGCCTCGTACGATTTTCCGGATTTGAGTTGGATCCCAATCTGATCGTAGGACCGGATCGTATGCGCGTTGGTGAGAACGTAACCTTGTTGATTGAGAACGATTCCCGTACCTAACGTGACGGTCACGCTTTGTCGAGGATGACCTCCTTTCGAGTGAAGTCCCTTGATCTTGGAATGTTTTTCTCCGAAGATCAGAACCGAACTGGCCGAGGAGTTCGGATACACTTCCTCGAAGATATGATGGATCCGAGTCTCATCTTTCCGACGCGAAACGTCGTTGGGGTGCGGGGGATCGACCTCCTTCGATTCTTGCTCGTTTCGTAGGGAGGCATCCGAGGGTGCGGAATGAATGCACGAAGTTTCCGCCACACTCAATAACGAAATCAGTAGAACCGCGATCCCGTTCCGTGGGGAAAAGTAAAAGTGTCGTTTCATAAAAAAATCTGATTGGATTCCTTCTTAGAAATCGAATCCATGTAGATATGAGGAACGGTTTTCGAAAAATTCGTTCTGTCAAGATCGAATTGGAAACGACACGATGAGTTCTGCGAAACCATTGTTCGTCGTTTTCGAAGGAATCGACGGAAGCGGAAAATCGACTTTATGCAAGTCCACGACGTTAGCCCTCGGGGAACGCGGAATTCCCGCAACGTCCTTTACCGAACCCACTCACTGGGAAACCGGACAATTTCTCCGGAAATTCTTACGCGGAGAAATCGAGTTAGACAGAGAGGAACAAATCGAAGCCTTTCTCGCGGACCGGGAGGAATCGTTGCGAAAAAACGTGCTCCCCTCCTTACGATCCGGTAAGAACGTTCTGTTGGATCGTTATCTGTATTCCACGGCCGCGTATCAAAGCGGATCCGACTTTTCTCCGGAAGATATCGTTCGAAAAAATTTGGAAAGAAATTTTCCTTTGCCGGACGTTCTCTTTTTTTTGGATCTAAAACCCGCTTTGGCGCTGGAGCGTCTTTCGGTCAGAAAAGAAACAGCGGAACGTTTTGAAACCTTACAACAACTGGAACGGATTTACGATTCGTATCGGAGGATTCTTCCCCCGGATACGATTTGGATCGACGCTGAGAAAAAACCGGAGGTTCTGGTAGAGGAATGTTTGGAAATTTTGATTCGCAAAACTTGAATTCGGTTCTTCGTCGTACGATATTTTTTTGAGGTTCGGGGACTCCGAGCGAAGTTCTCGAAGCCCGGTATTACAAGTTCGCGTCGATTTGAAACGAAATTTCCGGGAAGTTGAAAAGAATATTCAATTTCTTGCATCCATTTGCGCTTTTTTTAGTGGCTTTCGATCTGGAACTCTTTGAGGAC
This sequence comes from Leptospira gomenensis, assembly GCF_004770155.1. GTDB lineage: Bacteria > Spirochaetota > Leptospiria > Leptospirales > Leptospiraceae > Leptospira > Leptospira gomenensis. The sequence goes on from NZ_RQFA01000061.1 coordinate 206,516, forward strand.
GGCTTCATGACGGTCCGCTTGGCGTTCTAAGGATTCCGCCATTCTTTCGAGTTTTTCTTTGCGCGCTCTGGCTTGGAGAAATTTTTCTCCTCGGGAGAGTTTCGCCAATTCACGCAATTCTATGGCGCGGCTTCGTTTCGCAATCGCGGTCGCTTTGAGATAATTGGCGATCGCGAGTTTTTGACCGGGGGTCACCGCACTTTCGACCAGCGCTTTTTCGAGCAGTCGTTCTTCTTCCTCTTGGCTCACCGACACGATCGGGGAAAAAATTCCGAGTAAGAGAAGGAGCGGGAAAATTAAAATTACCTTCTTCCAAACGGTTTGAATGTTTTGATTCGAATTGTAAACCTGCATCTCTACCTCTTTTTCTTTGTCTTTATTTTGTCGTAGCACTGGAAACGATTTTATACCTGATTCCTTTTTCAAGGACTTTCCGGAATCGGAATCTATTTGGGTTTTGTGGTATTGAGGAGGGAACGGGGAAAGAACCGGGGAGATCGAATCGAGAAAGGGAAAGGCGAGAGGAAGAACCGAGAATGTTGGGAAATGGGATCCCGGGAACCGCGTTCCGACCGGATTCGTTCGGATTTGCATTTGACAGGCGGGGGCTCTCCAAAAGACTCACAGTAAACGTACCTATAGCTCAATGGATAGAGTACAGGCCTCCGGAGCCTGTGGTCCGGGTTCGAGTCCCGGTAGGTACAGTCAGTGGTTTGCCTTCTTTTTTTGTCGAGCGATGTAGGCTGACTGATCGCTTTTTCCCTCACCTCATTTTTTCTCAAAAAGTAACCGCTTTTACTTCTCGTTGGAATTGGAATCCGTTTGCAGGGGATTGTAGTCTCTCGTAGTGCAGTTATCAAGCGAGTTGGCAGGTTGCAGGTTGGTCCGTACGTAAGTTGCTTGCTGACTGGTTGGTTGGATGGGTGGCTCGTTCGTTCGTTCGTTCGTTCGTTCGTTCGTTCGTTCGTTTGTTCGTTTGTTCGTTTGTTCGTTTGTTCGTTTGTTCGTTTGTTCGTTTGTTTGCTTGCTTGCTTGCTGCTTGTGTCGGGGAGTGTTTGCACGTGGTAGACGGGCCCGCTTGGTGATTCGTCTTGTTTGTGAGTGTGAGTGGGGCGGGGGCTCGTGTGGGTGTAGGTCTAAGTTTGTAGGTGAGTTTGTTGGTCCCTCCTTCCGTTTTGTTTGTTCGTTCGCTCATCCTTCCGTTTGTCCATCTGCTTGTTTGTTTTTCCTCGTATGTGAGAATGTCGATGCAGGTCCTCCCACCGGCTTTCGCGGAGCGCGCAGAAAGGCTGAAGGCGGAGCAGTGGAACAATGGGAGAGTGGAGCGGTCCCCGAGGCTGTAGTCAATCACTCCGTTTTTTGAATTGAGAACGGCATGTTGCGTTCGTTGTGCGTGGGTCGGCGCGGACTTGCAGAGAAGCTGTGTGAGAAGCGTTTGAGATGTGTATACGTGTATATGCGCTGCATTGCGCGGCGCATACGATGGGCCGGTGTGTGATCTGGGTTGCGGTGCGTTTTGCGCGCGAGGTGCTCTTGAGTCCACCTGGGCAAGCTGGGCCGGGTCTTGATCGGAAGCCGGTTTTAGTTTGTCTGCTCGTTCGAATCCGATTCATCCGGCTCTTTGTGCCATTCTCGGTATTCAAAGGCGTAAAAGGAGGACTCGGGGAAACATTCTAGTCGCCTTGTGGCTCTGTTGAAGGTGAGATCGAGGTGGAGGATATAGCTGTAGTGCTTGTGAAATGTGGGAACTCCCGCGTTCATCGTGTCTTCGATAGAATCTCCGACCCCGACCTCTTCCAAATACAACAGATAATTAAACAAATAACAACGAGAAACCCCGTGCGCTTGCGCCAAGGCCCCAAGCAACGTCCAACTTCCCGTTCCCAACCGAACATTGATTCGTCTCATTGTTTTCTTTTCCGCAGATCGC
>NZ_RQFA01000028.1:0-42500 GCF_004770155.1 Leptospira gomenensis
CGAAAACGAAAACGAAAACGAAAACGAAAACGAAAACGAAAACGAAAACGAAAACGAAAACGAAAACGAAAACGATTTTTTCCGAGACATTAAATCCAATCCGTTCAAATTAAAAAATGAACTTATCGATTTCTCACAAAAAACGATTTATTTGGAATTAAATTCTAAATTTAGAATATTCTATCCTTTGCATACAAAAAAATCGGAATACATTTTTCAACGATATATCGTTCCGTACGGAAATTTATACTTGCTGAAATCAAGAATTCCAAAACCGTACAAACACTTTTCTAAAGGAAAAGTGGAGGAACGATGTTATCATCAGAAGATACGGGAGAATTACACGGTCCCTTATCCATCAGTATCGCGACGAGGGACGCGGATCTCAAACCTCATTTCGTACGAGGATTCGGAATTCGTTTGAGTGAAGATCATCAGCACGCGACGGTTTTGATTCCGAGGGCGGCCTTCTCCGAGGGTTGGAAAGACATAGAAGACAATCAAACGATAGCCGCCACGGTCGCGCATATGTCTTCTTTTAAAACCAGACAATACAAAGGAAAAGTCACGGATATCCGGGAATGCGACGACTCCGATTACGAACTGATGGAATCCGTTCGAGCGGCAGGAAGCGAAAATAGTGCCTTATTTTTCGGGCCGAAAGCCGGCGAAGGCTGGAATCGATACGTACTACGCCCCGCGGTCGCTGTCACGTTCGAACTTTCCGAACTTTACGAACAGTCTCCAGGAGCCAAGGCGGGGGATAAAATCCGATGATCACAGAAACCCTACAACCCTGTCTTCAAGGAATCGTTCCCAGTATCATGGTCACCTGTTCCAAAGACGGGATTCCGAATGCTACGGTCGTTAGCCAAGTGTACGAAGTGGATTCCACCCACGTCGCGATATCCAACCAATTTTTCGGCAAAACCCACAAGAATTGTGTGGAAAATCCGAACGCCCTTTTACAGGTTTTGAATCCTGAAAATCTGGAACCTTGGATATTAGAAATTTATTATCAAAGAACGGAAACCGAAGGCGAACTTTTTGAAGCGATGGAGATGCAATTGGAAGCGATCGCCTCGATGTCCGGAATGAGCGACGTATTCAAACTCAAAGCGGCGGACATTTTCGAAATACGTTCCGTGCGGAAATTGACCGAGGCCAAGGAGCAATAATCGTGTCCAACGACCAGGAAATCGAAGACTTCAAAAAACAATTCGTGGAAAATCAAAAAGGAATCGAAGAGCTCAACCAAAAGCTGCATCGAAAAACCCGGGAGGTAGAGATCATTCAATCGATCTCCGCGGAGATCCTCAATACGTTGGATTTGGATCAGATTTTCGACCGAATCATGAAAGTGATGGATGAGGTCTTCGGTTTTAAACACGCGATGATCCTGCTCGCGGACGAAGAATCCGAAATTCTCAGAGTGGTTGCCAGCCGCGGTTACGAACAAGGAGGAATCGGGGCCAAAGTAGAATACGGCAAAGGTGTGATCGGAGTCGTAGCAAAACGAAAAAAGATCATGCGTATGGTCGGAATTTCGACACAGATGCGTTATGCGGGACAGGTCGGTCAATCCATGGGAATGGAGGAAAAACAGATCGAACTCCCCGGACTCAAAGAAGCCAAAAGTCAGATCGCGATCCCGCTTCTCGTAAAGGAAAAACTTCTCGGGGTCTTTGCCGTGGAAAGCGCGGAGATCAACGCATTCAAATTGTTGGACGAGATGATTCTGAGTATCGTCGGAAATCAAATCGCGGTCGCGATCGAAAACGCCGCCGCCTATCATACACAACAAAGACTTTCGGAAGCATACAGCCGTTTTGTTCCCAAGGAAACTCTCGCTCTTCTGAGTAAAAAATCCATCTTAGAAACGCAACTCGCCGATCAAACCGAAGGATTGATGACGGTGATGTTTTCCGATATACGGGGATTCACCACACTTTCGGAAAGAATGACTCCGAGCGAAACGTTCCGTTTTATCAACGACTATCTCGGAATGATCGCTCCGATCATCCGGGAACATCATGGTTTTATCGATAAGTTCATAGGGGACGCGATTATGGCGATTTTTCCGGCCAGAGCGGAAGACGCCGTTGAGGCCGCTTTGAAAATGCGGGAAGTATTAGCAAAATTTAATAGTCTCAGAAAGGAACGCGGAGAAGAAACGATCGATAACGGAATCGGAATTCATACCGGCCATCTTATGCTCGGGATCATAGGTCACGAAAATAGGATGGAATGTACGGTCATCGGGGACAGCGTGAATTTGGCATCCCGAATCGAAGGTCTCACCAAACAATACGGAGCGGCGATCATCGTAAGCGAAGTGACCGTCGCCTCCTTAAAGAATCCGGAAAAATTTCCGAATCGATTTTTGGACGAGGTGACCGTAAAGGGAAAATCGCAAGCGATCAAAATCTACCAAATCGAAAGTTCGTATTAAAACGATCCTTCTCCTTCGATCCATTGCTGCCGAGTTTCGAAAACTTGGCGAAAATCTATCGAAGAGAGAATCATTCCCACTCTATGGTTCCGGGAGGTTTGTTGGTAAGATCGAAAAATACGTATCGAATTCCTTCGATTTTTAAAACCTCTTCCCGGATCCGTTTTAATATTTCCCGATCCATACGGAAAAAATTGGCGGTCATCGCTTCTTGGGATTCGACCGGACGGAGTACGATACTCTTCTGCGTTTCCGTTTCTCCGATGGGCAATAAAACCACGGGCATCTGCCAGATCCGGTCGTACAACCCCGCCTCCCGAATCACGGATTCCACCGTATGATCTGCTTCACGCAAAAGATCCGAACAAATCTTGTCCAGCTTCATTCCCGTAAAACGAAATTGTAACCTTTTTAAATCGGGTTCGAAGGGAAGCAAAACTACACGATTGATAAAGGAAAAACGGTTGGAAATATGAGTCGCGACCCGATCCAAAGTATTCCAATCCGTTCCGATATCGTTTAACACCGCGCAGTTGGCATAAGAACGTCTGTCTCCCTTGACACCCACGCTCGCAACGGGAAGAATTTTTCCGGCCAATCCGTTTTGGGTCGCCAGATAGGAATCGATTTCTTTCTGGTATTCTTGCGTACTCTTCTTTTCCACAGCCAACATACGCACGACCAAACCCGGACCGGGGAAAGGATGGCGCCCCACCCATTCCGGGTCCAGACCGAGTAAAACACCGAGTTCACGAACCTCGTCCTTATACAAATCGCGGATCGGTTCGATGACCTTTCCTTCTTCGATCAATTTTTGAATCGCTTCCACCCGGTTGTGGTGGGTTTTGATCGTATGAGAATGTCTGGTTCCCCCCGATTCGATCGTATCCGGATAAATCGTTCCTTGACCCAAAAGCCAATCTCCGTGTTCCAGATCGAGATCCTTGACGGCGCGGTCCCTTGCTTCCAAGAAAAGATTTCCTACGATTTTGCGCTTTTCCTCCGGATCGGTTTTGTCCATTAGATTTTTATAAAATAGTTCCGATTCGTCCCGGACGGTAAGGCGGATGTTCTGAAGTTCCAACTTCCTTTGTAACGGAAGGACCTCGTCCTTTCTCATAAATCCGGTATCGATCAAAAAACCTAGAACACGATCCGTTCCCAAAGCCTTACAAAGAAGAAGATAGGAAACGGTGGAATCCACTCCTCCGGAAACGAGCATAAATACTTTCTGCTCGGGTCGAACGGTCTCCCGGATCTCCTCGATTTTTTCCTTCAGAAAACGATCGATCCCCCAGGTGCGAGAGGCTCCGCAGATTTCCACGAAGTTATCCAGAAGTACGGAACCTTTTTCGCTGTGACTGACTTCCGCGTGAAACTGAATCCCGAAAATTTTCTTGGAGGAATTTTCGACGATCGCATAACCGCAATCCTGGGACGACGCAACTCGTGTAAAACCTTCCGGAAGTTTCACGACCTCGTCCGCGTGATTCATCCAAACACGTTCCCCGCCCACGAAATGTTTCAAAAGCGGATTTTCCCCGGAAGTATGCAATCGTAAGGAAGCGGGTCCGTATTCGCCGGTGCCGGATCGTTTTACGTCCCCGCCTAAAAGTTTGATGATGAGCTGGTGGCCGTAACAGATTCCCAAAACGGGAATTCCTAAGTCGAAAATTTCCGTGTCGATGCTCGGAGAATCCGTTTCGTAAACGCTTTCCGGTCCGCCGGAAAGAATGATGCCGGAATATTTTTTATACTTGGTTATGGGTTCTTCGTTGGAAAGAATTTCCGTATAAGCGCCGAGCCTTCGGATCCTGGAAGCGATCAAGTGAGCGTATTGTCCTCCGAAATCGACTACGGCTATCTTTTTGTGAACTTCCATTCCAACCTCTTACGACGATTGATTCGAACCGAGTTTCTGGAAAAAGAACTTTCGCAGGAAAGAGACCCGAAAAGTCTGGTCTCAAAGGATACAATCCATGGAAACAAACAATCCAGAGACCTATGACGGAAGACAGGATCATATTCCGGCTTTAAAAACGCCCGAGATCGAATCTTTCACCAATGTTTACGGAGGAAGGGATTATACAATCGATTTTACGGTTCCAGAGTTTACCGCGGTTTGTCCTAAGACGGGACTTCCCGATTTCGGAACGATCTACGTTTCCTACGTTCCGACGGATCGTTGTGTCGAATTAAAATCCTTCAAAGAATACATTCTCAGTTATCGTAACGTGGGAATCTTTCACGAGTTCGTCGTTAATAAGATCCTGGACGATCTCGTAAAAGCGATCGACCCGAAATCTCTGAAAGTGATCGGAGATTACAACGCTCGAGGCGGAATCAAAACGATCGTTACACGCGAATACAAAAAGGCCTAACTTAAAAGAAGGATTTATGGACTCGGTCACATTTCTCGGCTATGTAGCTTCTTTGTTGACTACGATCTCGTTTTTACCGCAGGTGATCCGGGTAGTGATGGGAGGAAGTACGAAAGATATTTCTCGGAATATGTACGTCGTATTCATCGTAGGTGTAGTATTCTGGTTGATCTACGGATTTTTGATACGCGATTTTCCGATCATTCTCGCGAACATCTTTACCCTACTTTTCACATCGATCATCTTATTCTTCAAACTGAAAAACGATCGACGAGGCGTGTAAGTTTCTTTATCGGAAACTTTTGGAAGAGCGTTTCTTCGATTTTTTAGAAATCCCGGCCTCGTTTAACGACGAGGCCGAGCGCAAATCGAGAGAAAAAAACCTCGAGTCCAAGTTTTATTGCGGTTTCACTTGATCCTTGAGGGATTTTCTGGAATTTTCCAAAGCCTCTTTGTCCTTGTCGATTCCCGCCTTGATGTTCTTCTTTTCCTCGTCTGCGGCGTTTTTGATCGCCTCTTTTTCCGCCTTACCGGACTCTTTTACGTCCTGAATCAGTTTCTGATTTTCCTCTTTGGTTGATTGGATCAGTTCCTGATTTCTCTGTTTTTGATCCTCAAGTCCCTGGAGAATCCTTTGTTTGTTCTCCTGAAAATCCTTCAAAATTTCCTCGATTCTTTGTCTCTGCTCTTCGGTAACCGATTGAACGGTTGCGGCGTCGTTCTGTAATTCTTTGAGTTCTTCGTCGGTCAATTTCTCTTCGGATTGTGTTTTTCCGTCGGAAACCACTTTTTCGCCGCCATCGGCTACGCTCGTCTGATCGGGATTGTCGTTGTCCACGACTTCCACAGAACCTTCGGACACGAGAGTATTCGTTTTGTTTCCATCGGCTTCCACTTGAAAGTCCGTTCCTCGGACCGCTGCGGTAACGGTCGGAGTGCTGACCTTAAACCCGGAGGTTTTGCCGAGTTTCGCCCCTACCTTGGAGAAAATTTTTCCTTTGTTGAGGGAAAGGTTCGCGTAAATTTCTGAATTTTTGGAATCCACGAAAATCTGATTCAACGTAAGAATCGTATTTTCCTTCACTCGAATGATGACTCCGTCCATCAGTTGAATGTCCGCATACGAAGACTTTCCCGTTTCGATCTTGTCTTCGGGAAGAATGAACTCGGACAGAGCCGCCTTTTTTTCTTTCCCCGCTTTATCGGTCAGCTTCACCGATCCTTTGATAAAGGTAAAGACCCCGCCCTGCAGGTCGTCTTTTTTGGATTTTCCGCATTCAATTGTGAAAAGGACGATCAAACCCAGGCATAAAACCTTTTGAATCATTCTGGTTCTCCCATTGATAAATTCTTTCCGGGCAAAGTAACACGAAATTTAATTCGAGTCGAGAGTTTTCCATGTTTTCCGGTTTGTAGGAAAATCGACCGATCGTAAATCCCTCGACGGAAGAAAACTTACAAACCGAACAACTTAGGAAAAGGACTTGCCGTCTAAAGCACGATTAGAAAATTGAACTTGGAACCTGTTTTTAAGCGGACCGGGAGAACCTACCCAGGAGAATCGAAGCCTATGGCGACTAAAATTGCGTATGTAGATAAGGACAACTGCACTTCCTGCAATCAATGTGCGGACAATCTTCCGAAATATTTCCAGATGGACGACAATGACACCTCGGAAACCCATATCGGAGGAGAAACGATCAACAACGCGGCGATTCCGGAAGAGGATTGGAAAATCGTTCAGAAAGAAATGGACGAATGTCCCGGCGAATGTATCCAGTGGAAAAAATAATCTCCGATTTTAAAACGAAGTTTCTCTAAAAGAAAGACGTTCTTCAGTTTCGAATCGAATTTAAAAAAGCGGCGTAGCCGCTTTTTTATTGTACTGATTCCGGTTCGGCGATCCAGTAGGTTGCGGTTCCCGCTGCGAGAGTTCGGACTTCGGAAACTCGAAACCCTAAACGTTCCAATAAATCCCCGTATCCGTTTTCCACGCAGATTCGCACACTCGGAGGTTCGAGTTTGAGTAGAAACCATTTCCAAAATCGCGAAACGTTTCCTTGTTTCGGTACGGAATGGTCGAGTATGACGATTTTTCCTCCGGGACGGAGATTACGTTTATATTTCTCTAATACGTTTTCACGCGACTCTTCGTCTAACTCGTGCAATACGAAGGCGAAAACTACGAAGTCGAAAGTATCTTCGCTTTCGTAGTTTTCGATAAAGCCGATCGAAAATTTTGCGTTAGGAACCTTAGAAGACGCGCGTTTCAACATTTTTTCCGATCCGTCGAAAGCGGAAACGATACATCCCGATTCGTATAAGAATTTCGTCATACTCCCCGTTCCGCAACCGGCTTCCAGCACCCGTTTTCGGGGGAGATGGATGAACGAATTCACTGTTTCACGTCGAATGTTTCCGATTCCACCGAACGGTAAAAACATGACGAAAATTAGACAATCATACAAAAAAGGGACAAAACGTTTTTCATAGAGAGCGATGGATAGATTTCGATTCATGGAAAAACATATAACGAGATTCTAAAAAAAGGAATTGTATAAAAACGACAAAGAATCGGTTTGTTATTCCATCGGCGTCGGATCCGCAACGGGTTGTTCCGTTTTTCCCGAAAAAAAATCCTTCGGTAAATATCCGGAAAACTCACGGAATTCCCGAATGAAATGCGATTGGTCGTAATAACCGGAGTTTTGGGCAAGCTCCGTCAAGGTTCGACGGTTGCCGAGTTCGAGCACCGATTGGAATCTCGCCAGTCTCGAATAAAATTTCGGACTAAATCCGACTATCTCTTTGAAGTCTCGTTCGAACTGCCTACTCGACCTTGAGAATCCGGAAACCAAATCATCGATGGGCAGATTTCCGCTCCGATCACTTACAGTCCGCGCTGCGGCTCCCATTCGGAGAGTTTTCAGCGTTTCTTTTTCCGATACGGCTCTTCGTATGAATTCGGTCACGATCCTGATACGTTCCAAATCGTCCTCGGCTGAACAAACACGTTCCTCCCACAAAACCCCCGTCCGACCCAGGATCTCTTCGAAGGTCAAGATTCGGCGGTTCGCTTCGTAGGAAGGAAGAGAAGATAGGACGGGAAATAAGGAAGGATATACGTAAACTCCGAAAATTCCGAACGGGGCGTAGGAAACGAAATCACGAAACCGATCCGATTGCGCGTAAAAGCCGGATGGAATCGTCGCCGTTTTCGGATCTACTCCCGCTTCCAAAAAACTTCCCCGATAAACGAACAACAATTCCGCACATCCGTCCGCCATGATCCGATAGGAAAACGGAAAACTCGGAGATGGGGAGGATTCCAAAGACCAAAAAAAACGAACGTAATCCCGAATCCCCGGAGGTGCGGGCGACATTCGATATCGAAACGGATTCAAGTCAGTACCGTCGTTCTCCGATTTTGGGGAACGTATTCTAAAATTCCCGCACCGGTCATACTTAAATTAATTCCGGATTCGTATATTGTAAATCTCTAATATTCTTGCTCCGATCTCGTGGAACCCAAAAGTTCGTCCGGAATGTCCTCGACCCGATCCCCGATTTGAATGGCCAGTCGGCTTCCTACTCTTCCCGGAAGACATTTGAATTTTTTGCGTTCCCCTACTTTTACGATCATTTCGGAACGTGTGGACGTATTCTCCAACTTGACGACGTCTCCGATGGAAAGATTCATAAAGTCGTTGATCGATACGTCCACGGAACCGACTTCCGCAATCAGAGGAATGGCGACCTGATCCAATCGTTCCTGGATCACGGCCCGGTTTTCGTCCAATTCCCCCTTTCGAATCGAAGAATACCAGTATTGTGCGGAAAGTTTGTTGATGATCGGTTCGATCGTGATGTAGGGAATACAAAGATTGGTCATTCCCTCCACCTCCCCGATCTTGGTTTCCAAGGTAATCAAAACCACCATGTCGTTCGGAGGAACCACCTGCGCGAACTGAGGATTGGTTTCTATGTTCCCCAAACGAGGTCGTAGATCGATCACCGTAGACCAGGACTCCCGCATGTTTCCGAGAATACGCACGATGATTCCTTCCATTACGCTCATCTCGATCTCCGAAAGTTCGCGGGAGATTTTTGCCTGTTCCCCTTTTCCTCCGAACAGACGATCGATGATGGTGAAGGAAATCGACGGGTCGATTTCCAAAATCGCGGATCCGCGCAACGGATCCATATTGATGACGGCCAGCGTAGTCGGATTCGGAATCGAACGGATGAATTCCTCGTAGGTCAACTGATCCACCGATGCTACGTGAACGGATACGAGCGCTCGCAACTGCGCCGATAAACCCGTGGTGGCGAGTCGCGCGAAGGTTTCATGCATCATCTGCAAGGTGCGGATCTGATCCTTGGAAAATTTATCCGGACGTTTGAAGTCGTAGATCTTTACTTTTTTCTGTTCGGAAACGGAGGCATAATCGGACTCGTTTACTTCTCCGGAACTGATGGCGCTGAGGAGCGCGTCGATTTCATCCTGCGATAAGATCTCTGTCATTTTTTTACCTTCGCTACCAAGTTAGACACTTTCCAAAAGCCTCCCTGTTCGTCGGGAACCCTTCTCAGGGTATACGTATATTCGTATTTGGAGCGTAATCGATTCAATTTCCTTTCCACAAAAACCGTAACCTTCGCCAATCCCGGAGAAGAATGTTCCGTATTCAAAATCCGATACGACTGCAAAAGTCCAGCTCTGGATTCGGTGAGATATCGTTTAAAATTCTCCAGGAGAAAATCCCGCTCGGATTCCTCCGCGCGATTGTATTCCTCCGAATACTGATCATATGCCTGCACGTATTCCGGAAAATAAATCCATTTAAAATGATTGGTCCAATTCCTTTTTTTTTCGGAGCCCAAAAAGAGATGAATCACTTCTTCCGGTTCTAATCCGTCCACGGCAGGATCTTTCTCCGGAACCGAGGTCGATACGGATTCGTTATGTTTTTGTTCGAAGAAGAAATACGGCTGATTTTTGGAACGTACAAACAAGGAAGGCATTTCCTGGACGTTCGGATGAAAATACGCGGTCACGAAATATTTTTTCCCGGGAATCAGATCGAACCGGGAACCCAAATCGATTTCCTTGGAAAAAACCTCGTCCTTATGGAGGATGATTTCTTTGACTTCTTTTCCTTCCAAGGATTCGATCGTGTTTCTCCGTTTTAGGACCGGATCGATCCGTTTTTCGTCGTCCCTCTCGGGAACCTGCAATCCGTCCTCGTCCCGGACCACGATTCGATAGGATTCCAGATCCCTTCCGGAAGGAAAAATCCGTACGGCTTCGTGTCCCGTGTTCGTTATGGAAAGTCGTACGGGGATCCGATCGTTTTCCCGGAAATGTATCTTTTTGAGATCCAGGGTGATGATCCCCTGTTGTCGTAAATAATTTTCCGATACCGAGCCGCGCGCGTCCCGTTTCGGATAACTTTCCAAAACCAAAGGAAGACAAATCGATGCGATTAGAAGAATGCGAATCATCCTGGTTTATTTTCGGCAAATCGGACGGGAAGAAACGAAAAAATCCGGAAAAATCAGGGTTTGGGAACCGTTCCTCCGGCGTCTTCGATGATCATTTCCGCGATCCGAATCAACCGCTTTAGGATCGGTTCCGCGGTTTCGTAATCGAGGTAACAAACGACCAGCTTTTCCACGGGAGGTTGAATCAGGGAAATCGCCTTCGCGGACAAAACCAATGTGGAAAGATTGGTTTCGTTTAACAGATTCAAGGATTCGAACTCGGAAAGAAAACGGTGGATCTCCTTGATCAGAGCCTCGTCGGCGATGTCGTTCTTTTCGAAAAAAGATTCTATTTTTAGAATATAATCCGTAAGAGTCTGTTTGATTCTGCTCTCGTCGTCGCTGGGTCTTCGTTTTGCGGTGAGAGAATTTACGATTCCGTAACGGGACATCGCCGCTTCGTAGTAGGAATTCACTTCCTGCCGTTTGGACTGGACGATTCGAAACAATCGCAAAACTCCGACCAATCGATCCGGAAGATTTTTTCCGTGATCGGATTCCAAAATCGCGGTTCTGGAATCCTGATCGTGCGAGGGCAACACGGACAATCGATCGAGGATACGATTCGCGCTCGAACCCGCGTTGTAAGACGCCAATTCCCGGATGACCGCGAGATAGTTCCCCGCCTGGGATTTGTCCGTATCGGCGGTGCTCATGGGGTTTGTGGGGCGGCCGGCTCGGAAGCGGGAACGTTCCGCTTATCCACGATGAAAACCTTTTTGATCGTGGTTTTGGAATTGCCCGCTCTTACGATACGATCCACGACTTCGCTTCCGGAAATCAATTGTCCGAATACGGTATGCAATCCGTCCAAATGCGGAGTGTCCACTTGGTTGATGAAAAACTGGGAACCGTTCGTGTTTGGTCCCGCGTTGGCCATCGCTAAGGAGCCCTTGAGCGCACGATGGGAAGTTACGGTTTCGTTGTATTTGTATCCGGTACGATACAAAATCTCGAGAACGGAAAGTTTTTTCGCGTCTTCGAACGCCTTTTCGATCTGCTCGCGTTTGGCTTCCGCCTCTTCTCTCGTTTTGATCTGAAGTTCGTTGGCGACCGCTCTTTGCAGTTGATACTGATAATACGGAGCTTGTCCCGCTTGTATCTTATCCAAACCCAAAGACTTTGCATTGATCTCGTCCTCGAACCGATATCCCGGTCCGCCGGTTCCGTCTCCGTTCGGACATCCGCCTTGGATCATAAAATTTTCGATGACACGATGAAAGGTCAAACCGTCGTAGAACGGCTTCTTCACCTTTTGTCCGTTTCGCGCCAAAAATTCCTTTTCTCCCTGCGCCAGGTCGATGAAATTTTGCACCGTTTTCGGAGCGTCCTTATCGAAGAGTTCCAAGACTAGATTTCCCTGTGTCGTAGAAAGTACGGCGTAGATCGCCGGCTTTTCGGGAAGAGAAACCGGAGAAACGTCCTGTTTCGGAACCACCACGGAGGAAACGTTGTACGGCTCGGGTTGATAACGGGATTGCGCGAACGGATTTCGGTTACACGCGAAAAAACAGATAAAAAGAAATAGTCCGAAGGTTTTTCTCATAGACGCAAGTTTTCAGCTTCCTCCAAAGATTCCAACGCAATTTTTAATTGTTCCTCTTGTCTTTTACGCGAAGTTCCTCCGTAGGAAATTTTTTTATCCGCGGATAAGGAAAGAGAGACGGCGTCCTCGTATTCCTGACCGACAAAAAATTCGGAAATTTTTTTCCTCTCCGTCTCCGAAAGATCGAAAAGAGTCTTTTTTTGTTCCACACAAACTCCCACCAAGGTGCCTACGAGTTCGTGCGCCGTTCGAAACGGAACGTTTTTAACGCCCACCAGAAAGTCTGCGAGATCGGTGGCGGTTGCGAATCCGTTTTTCAAGGAAGATTCTGCGCGTTCCGGAACCCAAACCCAACCTTCCACCATCGCCCGAATTCCTTCCAAACTGATTCGTATCGTTTCGATGGAATCGAAGAGGGCCAGTTTATCCTCTTGTAAATCCCGGTTGTATGTGGAAGGAAGACCCTTGAGCATCACAAGAACGTGATTCAGATTTCCGATCACCCTTCCCGCTTTTCCACGGATGAGTTCCGCGATATCCGGATTTTTTTTCTGAGGCATGATCGAAGAACCGGTGGTCAGAGAATCCGGCAGACGCAGAATTCCGAACTCCTGGGAGGAATACAAAATGATATCCTCGCAAATCCGAGACGCGTGAATCATAAATTGAACCCCCGCGAACAAAAACTGCAGGATATGATCCCGGCTCGAAACCGCGTCCATTGAGTTGTGAGAGATTTTGGAAAGACCCAATTCCTTACGGAGAATCTCCCGATCCGTAGGATAGTTGACTCCCGCCATAGCACCGGCACCTAACGCAAGTTCGGCGGAAGCGCCTAACGCAAAACGGAACAATTCCTGATCGCGTTCCAGAGCCCAAAACCAGGAAAGCAGATATTGGGAGGCCCGGATCGGCTGCGCCACCTGCAAATGTGTATAACCCGGAAGGATCACGTCCACACTCCGTTTCGCTTTTTCATAGAACGCCCGTCGTAGGGAAACGACCGATTCGAGAATTTCCTTTCCCTGATTCAAAATAAAGAGTCGTACGTCCTGCGTGACCTGGTCGTTTCGGGAGCGGGCCGTATGAAGTTTTTTACCGGTTTCTCCGATGAGTTCCGTCAATCTGGATTCGATGTGCATGTGAATGTCTTCGAGTTCCGGTTTGAATTCGAGTTTGCCTTCCTCGATTTCGCCGAGGATCTGCGCGAGGGCTTTTTCCAAACGGGCACATTCCTCTCCGCTGAGAATTCCGATAGCCGTCAACATCCTCGCGTGCGCGATACTACCTTGAATATCTTCCTTATAAAGTTTATGATCGAAGGAAATCGATTCCCCGATCTTCTCCAAAACCGAAGAAGCCTTCTCTTGAAATCTTCCGCCCCAGAGTTTTTTTTTGTTTTGTGTCATTTCGATCCGACCGTTTATTTTTCCTTTTGATACTCTTCGTTGACGAAGGAGATCCAGTCTCGGAGAACTTCCAAATCCTCTGCGGATAACTTCGCCTCCGGATGTAAAAATAGATAATCACGCAAAGGCATTTCTCCTTCTTCCAAAACCTCCGAAACGGAATCCGCTTTGGTCGCGCGCTCCTTTCGTGTTAAGGATTTCCACTCGGAAAAATTCAATTCGGCCCTTCCCTCCTCCACGTGATGATAGAGATAAACGTTCACTGGAAACAACTTCGTATACCAGGGCCATTCGGTCAGATCGGAATGACAATCGTAACAGGATCTTCTCAATATTTTTTTGACTTCTTCGGGCGCTTCTATTTCCCCCGAGTTATCTCCGGAAGGAACCGAAAACGGAAAAAATTGAAACAGCACAAAGACCGTGAAGACAACGATCGCAATTTTTTTTTTCATACGTCTGGATTGGATATTCCGTTCGATTCCCTTTTTTTTAAAATAGAAAAAACGGATTGAACTCTGAAAAAAATTTACGATCTTGTTCCACTCGGGAGAATCCAGATTTCATGCCTGACTTATTTTCCAACCTACCCGTTGCACTTTGGATCGGAGGGGGCGTTTTGTTGATTCTTGCGGAATTTTTTATTCCGGGAACCTTCGTCGCCTTTCTGGGTACGGCCGGGATTCTTACGGGAATCTTGGTTTATTTTTTCGATCTCGTTTTGGGATGGCAACTCGGTATTTGGGCGATCCTTTCGACGGTTTTGATCTACGCGGGAAGTCAGACGATCCGAAAAATTTTTCCCGCTCAATCCGAACATACAATTCCGCGAGAGGATCAGATCGGAAGATTGGTCCCGGTCGTAAAAGACGTTCTCGTGGAACGTAAGGGAGGAAGGATTCTCTTTCAAGGAGTGGAATGGGACGCTATCTCGAAAAAGGCGCGCATTCCCAAAGGGAGCAAGGCAAGGATTCTCGGCAGGGACAATCTGACCTTCGTCGTGGAACCCTTGGAAATTCCCGAAGAACCGATTTAATAAAAAAAATACAAAGGAGAATTTCATGTCCGCAGGATTTTTATTCACGTTATTTTTTATAGCGTTGATTTACCTGATTCGTAAGACGTTCATCATCGTCCCGCAGCAGTATTGTTATGTGGTGGAACGAGTGGGTGTGTTTAAGGGAGCTCTGGAAGCGGGATTTCATTTTCTTTGGCCGGTGATCGAAGTGGTCAAATACAGACAAAACCTAAAGGAGATAGCGATCGACATTCCCCCGCAGATGTGTATCACCAAGGACAACGTATCCATCGCCGTGGACGGGATCCTATATCTCCGCGTAGTGGACGCCTACAAGGCGTCGTATGCGATCGAAAACTTCATGTTGGCCACGCAGCAACTCGCGCAGACTACCTTACGTTCCGAAATCGGAAAACTGATTTTGGATCAGACGTTTGCGGAACGCGACGACATCAATTCCCACGTTGTGCGCGCTTTGGACGAAGCCACCGATCCATGGGGAATCAAAGTGACACGGTATGAAATCAAAAACATTTCTCCTCCTAAGGAAATTCTCCACGAAATGGAAGAACAGGTAAAAGCGGAACGTGTGAAACGCGCCGAGATTACGATTTCGGAAGGAGAAAAACTCGCGCGTATCAATCGTTCCGTCGGGGAACGGGAGGAAGCGATCAACATCTCCGAAGGGGAAAAGATCAAAAAAATCAACGAAGCGGACGGAAAGGCTTTGGAAATCCAACTCATCGCCGCGGCAAAAGCAAAGGGAATCCAGATGATTGCGGAATCGATCTCCAGAGAGGGAGGCTCCGACGCGGTCAACCTACAAATCACGGAGGACTATCTGACCGGGCTCGGAGGAATTTTGAGCGATTCCAAAACCACGATCCTTCCGGCGGAGCTCGCCAATATCGCCGGGGTTTTCGAAGGACTTTCCAAAATCACCGGAAAACTGCCGGATTTGAAAACGGACAAAGAGGTTTAACATGGAATCGATCCAAAACATTTTCGTCACAATATTCTGGACCCTGTTCGGAATTTACTTCGCTTACAAACTCTACCGTTCGATTCGGATCGTCTCCGCACAGGATTGTATCGTCGTCGAAAAATTCGGAAAATACAGTAGAACCTTACACGCAGGATTACACCTCCTTTGGCCTTTTATCGAAAAAGACGCGTATTATCACACCTTAAAGGAACAAGCTACGGACGTACCTCCGCAGACTTGTATCACAAAGGACAACGTAAAGGTAGAGATGGACGGAATTCTCTACATCAAGGTTTTAGATCCGCACAAGGCGAGTTACGGAATCAACGACTACCAGTTCGCGGCTTCGCAGTTGGCGCAGACCACGATGCGGGCGATCATTGGAACGATGGATTTGGACGTGACGTTCGAAACGCGGGACGCGATCAACAGCAAGATTCTGGAAGTTTTGGATCAGGCCGCCGAACCTTGGGGAATCAAGGTAAACCGTTACGAAATCGTAAACATCACTCCTCCGAAGTCGATCTTGGAAGCGATGGAAAAAGAGAAAAAGGCCCAAATTTCCAAAAAAGCCCAAATCTCTTTATCCGAAGGGGATCGGGACGCAAAGATCAACCGCTCTCTCGGATTCAAGGAAGAGGCGATCAATAAATCCGAAGGGGAAAAACAAAAACGGATCAACGAAGCGGAGGGAGCCGCCAAGGAAGTTGAAGCCATCGCCGTGGCGACCGCCAAAGGAATCGAACTTCTCGCGCAATCCATCAACACGAAGGGTGGAAAGGAAGCGGTAAAACTCAGGATCGGTCAGAAATTCATCAAGGAATTCGAAAAGATCTCCAATCAAAAAACGGATATCGTACTTCCTCTCAACTTGGCGAATTTCAAGTCCATACTCAAATCGGTCTTGGGGACTTCGGATTCCAAAAATTAGAAGTTTGGAATAGACTCCGGAGATTCCAATCCGAAACGGGAAAATGGAACAACGGACGTTTCGAAAAAACGACGGCAGAAACGTTTTGTCGAATCGGAAGTTTCGTAAACTTATCGATCCGGAACCGTCTCGATCCGAACAAAAAAACCGAAACGCCCTTCTCCGGCGCGTTTCGGATTCGTATATTATAATCTTCTACTTTGTTCTACGATTTCGGTGATTTGAATCCCGTAAAAATCGTCCATCGCGACCAACTTGCCTCTTCCCACCAAACGGCCGTTTGCTAGGATATCCAGGTCTTCTCCTACGTTTTTGTCCAATTCGACGACGGTTCCTTCGTTGAGACCGTTGACATCCTTGATGAACATATTCGTTCTCCCCAGCTCGACCGTAAGAGCCAGGTTTACGTCCATAAGAAGATTCAAGTTCGTGGACTGGGAGGGCGCCGATTGTCGCGAGGAGGATCGGGGAGGTGCGGACGACGGCGTGGGAGAAGGCCCGAGGGCTGCGGAAATATCCGCAAACGAAGGGGAATCGGAGGAAGCAGAGGCACCGGCTCCGCCTCCGGATTCGCCTCCCAAAAGGGAATCCAATTCACCGCTGAGATTAAAATCGGATCCGCCTCCCGCACCGGAGGGGGCGTCCCCGCCTCCGCCCGTTAAAAGCGCGTCGATGTCTTCTTGTGAGAGCGAACCTTCACCCATTTTTCCAACTCCTAAACGAATCCGATAGTAAAGAAATCGACAGAATCCAAGATTCCTACAAGAGTATTTTCACGGTTTATCGAGGTAATACACGTTTGAATTCCCCTTCTCAACCAGAATCTTCCGAAGATCCCTCCCTGCACGCGGTGGATTTTACCAAAACGAAAAGTTTTCTCCACTCCGAACTGAGCGCCGCCGGTGTTTCCTCCGCCGATTTGCCGACGGTAACTTCGGACAAAAAGGATCTCAAAATCGAATTTTCGGTTCCCTCGATTTCCAAAAGCGCTCTGTTGGATTGTCTACAAATCCTAAAAAATCATATCGAAAATCTCAGGATTCATACCTTCGAACCGGGATACTATTGTATCCAAGCTCTGAACGAAAATCTATTCGAAACCAAAAATCTACTCGATACGATCCGATTTCGATTCCATTCCGGCAGAACAAAAAACCGAGTCGAAATCACCAAAAAAGGCGATTTTACGCGCCAGGAATTGTTTGCCACCGTTTCCCTCTTTCGATTTCTCAAGTCGGGAAATTCCGCAGAAACCGCAAAACCCGAGGAGCTTTTGGCGGCTTTGGGAGTGGAAGTTTTCCAACCCGCCGAGGCCGAAAAACGAGGAAAAGCGATCACCTTCGAGCACATAGCCGGTTACGAAGGGGTCAAACGACAGATTTTAGAATCCATCATTCATCCTCTGAAAAATCCGAACCTTCTTTCCGAAATTTCCAAACTGACCCGAAAATTTCCGAGCGACACACGACCGCGAGCCGTTTTGTTCGAAGGGGATCCGGGCGTGGGAAAAACTACGATGGCGCGGGTCGTATCCTGCATGACCGGACTTCCTTTGATCTATGTTCCGGTGGAATCGATCATGAGCAAGTTCTACGGAGAAAGCGCGCAGAATATGGCGTATGTTTTCGACGCCGCCGCCCTCTTTCCGGCTTGTTTGATTTTTTTGGACGAGATCGATTCTCTGGCGGGAAACCGGGAAGAAGGTATGTTTGAAGCCACGCGCAAAATTTTGTCGGTATTACTACGAAAGATCGACGGGTTCAACAGCCAGCGAAACTCCGTAACGATCGGGGCGACCAATCGTAAACAGGATCTGGATCACGCGCTCCTCTCCCGATTCGATCGGACGATTTATTTTCCTCTGCCGGACGTCGAGGAAAGGAGCAAGGTTCTAGAGACATATGCCCTTCACCTAACGGCGAAAGAACGAACTCGGATCGCGGAATGTTTGGAGGGAAATTCGGGAAGAACGATCCGGGATTTCTGCGATTTGGTGGAGCGGAAGTGGGCTTCCTATCTTGTGGAAAAAGGATTGAACCCGATTCCACCGCCGTTTGAATTGTATTTGGAAACTAGCTCCGCACCCCGGAAATAATTGCCGATTTTTCAATAAAAAGTAGTGCATTCATTCAATCCGGAGTCTATTATTCCGATAATACACATAGGGTTCTAGGGTCGGAATTTGCCGATCCTGGATTCAAATATCCGTTTCACTAAAGGACAAGGGGAAATGAAACTTCAAAAGCTATTTTTAGTGGTTCTCGTCGCGATTTCTACTGCGGTATTTTCTCAGCAGAATTCAAACTCGGATCAAAAATCGCCGTCGGACGCCCAGTTGGGTCAGTCCATTTTGGAAACAGAAAAGAAATTGGACGAAAAAGTCTTCGAGTTAAACCAAAGACTTACGCGTCATACCGTTCTCATGAAGATGAAAGTGCGGGTCCTTCCGTTTAGGACCGTTCTGTTTAAGGGAAAGGCGAATAACGACGAATGTCTACCTTCCCTCAATCAGGAAGATCCCGCCAACAACTGTATCCGCGTGGAAGTTTACGACTTTATCCGCGACGAGGAAAGAGGCCTGAACAAGGTCGTTCAAGGTTCTCTCGCGAAGTATATGGAGATCTACTTCGAAGGGCAAAACAGCAACGATCCAGAACCGAGAACGGAAGCTCCGAGAAACATCAATCGACTTAAATCCAAGATATATAAGAATAACATGATTTTGGAAGATAAGATCGTTTCCGAAGTGATCGACAGAGGACCGAACACACAACCTTCTCACAACGACAAGGTGGAAATTTTCTTCCAGAAAGACGGATATCCCGAATACGGTCGTCCCGAAACTCCAGCCGAAAAAGGCGTAGGGAAATATATACTCGCGGGCGTGGAAAACACCAAAACCAATCCGATTCGGAACACGTTTAAAAAAGAATTTTACATCAAACATTTGGATCAGTTCGACAGACTTTTCACAAAAATTTTCGATTATAACGATCAGTTAGGAAACGAAAATTACAAAGAGAACGTGGATGCTCTGAAGGAATCGCTCCGCTACTAAAAAGTGCGTTACATTCTCCCCTGTCCCCGATGCCAGACGGAACTCAGGATTCCCATTGATTTGGGAAAACTGACCGTCCGGTGTCCGCGGTGTTACGAATCCTTCCTTTTCGACCCGGAGCTCACTCCCAAACAATCCTCAGGAAGATTCGATCGGGATCCTCGACAGGAGAACCCGTATCGCAAAAACGTTTTCGAAATCTTTCTGGAAAATTTTCGTTCTTCGTTAGGCGGTTTAACGGAACGTTTTCGTGAACGCGGAACGTTAGGCGAAATCCCCGGCAAACGACTCGCCAAGAATCTGCTCCTGTTTTTGCTCGCCGTAGGAATCGTTCGAGCCTGTTTTTATTCCCCCTTTCCAGATTGGAACGACAAACCTGCTACCGAGCGACAAAACTCCGAAACGCAGAAACAACCGATCCTACCCGAAGAAAATTCAGAACCGTCCAATCCGGACGAGCAGATCGAACCCAAACCGAAATTCGAAATTTGAAACGATTTGAATCTGCTTTTGTGTAGAAAGGAATGGAGGATCGGAAACGGGGATCGTTTTTTGATTCAAGAGCCGAAACGAATTTCGCATATTACAAAAATCTTAAATAAAAAACCGGGAGATAAAATCAAAGCCGGAATGTTAAACGAGAGCCTAGGCGTTTTCGTTTTGGAGGAAATTTCATCTTCTTCGATCGTAGGAAGATACCGTCCCTTGTTCCGTCCTCGGCCCCGCGTTTTTGAAGTGAATCTTCTTTTGGCGGTCAATCGTCCGCCTACGGTTCGGAAGATTTTACAATTGGCCGGAACCTGGGGAATCGCTTCCATTACCTTTTTTCTCGCCAAAAATTCGAGACGGGAATATCTTACTTCGCCCGTTTGGAAACGGGAAGAGATGGAAGCCGAACTGATCGAAGGTATGGAACAGGGAAAAAACGTTTTTTTTCCCGTAGTCAAAACGGAATTTCGAAACGATACACGATCTCTTCTTTCCGAGTTGGAAACCGAACGCAAATGCTCGCAATCGTTCGTGTTGGATCGAAAGGGTGATTCGTTGTATTCCGTTCTTTCGAAAAACGGAATATTCACTACCTTAGGCCCGGGGCGCGACATTGACCCTATCGGTTCGTTTTTATTCGTCTTAGGTCCGGAAAGCGGACTCGTTCCTGAGGAACTGGATTTCTGGAAAAAGAGGGGGTTTTCCGGAATCCGCGTTTCAAAACGAGTATTGCGTACGGAAACGGCTTTAGCCTTTCTCTTATCTCAATTAGAATTTTAGAATATTCTAAAAACTTACATTGCTTGAGAAAAGCACTTTCTGTTCGTCTTTGGCTTCGTATTCGTTGGTCGCCGTGTCATAAACCCATTTTCGAACGTTCTGCAAACGGATCGCCGCAAATCCCAGTTTGATCGCGAGTTCCAAGGCTCCCTGGGAACGGTCGTCCAAGATAAAGGCTTCCTTATTTTCGTTGAAACCCTTTTTCATATAATATCCGTTGAGCAAAACCAAGGTTCCGAAAGGGATATAAATTCCCACGAAAATTCTGGAGTTGTCCGGTCCGGAATAGTTTTCGTAGTTGGTCTCGAGTGCGATCCGGTAAAAATTGAACAACACGGTCGTGAAATATCCTTTGACCTTGGGGCCGTCGGGATCGGCGAGTTTTGCGTTCTCTAACTTCGTCATCGGAATATTACTCTGCAAATTTCCCTGATATCGTTCCAGTTCGTAGAAACTGTCGAAATACATCGGAATGTATGTGGCGCTCATGTTTCTGTATTCCGGTTTTACGTTCAGATAGATATCCTTCCCGCCGAAACGAAACATTACTCCGTAGTGGGTTCCGGTCGCTCCGTCGATTTGTTTGATCTTGTTTACGTCATAATACGGAGTCATTTCCACGTATTTCGCTCCGATCAATTTGTATTCGATATCGTAACCGGTGATACTCACCTTTTCCACGGATTTTACGAGAGGATTGTTGTTCTCGTCCACGCGCAATTTTCCTGTGCTATCGAATTTCAATTCCAGAGGCGCCTTGCTGTCGAATGCGGTCGTATAACCGATCGCGAAACGATTGGCCCAATTGTCCTGGTTGAATAACTCCCGTAGCCCTTCCTTTTGCCCCCCGCCTTTTTTTTCGGGGATCTTATCCGAAAAGACGGTTCCTTCCCGTTTTTCGTTGGTTTTTTGATCCTCGATTAAGGCGCGATACGATTCCTTTTCTTCCGCACCCACTTCTTCATAGACCTTTTTTCTTCCGGCCTCATCCGCTACGTTTCCTTGTCCTATGGTGAGTAGGGAAACCGTTCTCGACCTGCCTCGGATAAGATCGATCGCCTTCATGGCGATTGCAAACGGTCGGATGTAAATTCTCGCGGAATTGACTTCTCGTGTATAAAGAGAGTTCGTAAAAACCTGCACCCCTCCGTAGTCGCTGTTGAGGTCCGCCTGAAGACCCAGGTTGTAAACGTCCAATCTTTGGTTGTTCACATACCGGTTGAGAATCGTCCCGTGCCCTACATACCCGTCGAAAATTCTACCGATAAACGCCGAATACGTGATTTCCCCGGGTTTGTATGTTCCAAACTGACCAAACCAAATATTGTTGATCACACGAAGATAATCACTCTTTTCATTGTAATCGAAGGCCCGCAACTTTCCGATTTTGGAATTTTCCTGTTTGGGATCTACGTCATACATCAAAAAGTTAAGGGGAACTGTGAGAGAAGCTCCGAAATCCCCTCCGAAATTCAGATTCACGGTCGGTGCGACATAAAGGTAATAATCCTTATCGAATTTATTGATTCCGATATCGTACGTAAACGGATCCGGAGGGTGCATGTACTGCCTTCCCGGCGGGATCCAAAATTGTTGCGCCTGCGTGGCGGCAGGAACGGAAAGAAATAGAACGATTGCTAAAAATAAATGCGAACGTTGGATCATAAATCGGTGCGATTCTCCACCCAAAAATACGAAGAAATGTTTTCTACGACTTTTCCAAGTCGGTCTTTCCTAAGTATCGTAGAACAAATCTCCCTTTCTAAACTTCTAACAGCGGAAACCGTCCGAATTTCGAGGTTTTTACGCATTGGGTGAGAATGGAATCAGAATGCTTAGAAATTGCAATGGAAATTTTTTATTCCCTCTCCGCATAAACAGATTCCAATTTCAATATAACAGATTTTTGTTTGACTTTTTGTGCAAGCCCTCTATTTTACGACCAAAAAGGAGAACTTGATTCCATGCCAAGAAATTATAAACCAGAAACCATTGCGCTTCACGGAGGCCAATCTCCCGATCCCACCACAACTTCCCGTGCGGTACCCATTTACCAAACCACGTCGTACGTATTTAAGGATACGGATCACGCCGCCCGTCTTTTCGGTCTTCAGGAATTCGGAAACATTTATACCCGCCTGATGAACCCTACCACGGATGTTTTAGAGCAGCGTGTGGCGGCTTTGGAGGGAGGAGTCGCGGCTCTTGCGACTGCTTCCGGTCAAGCGGCCGAAACCCTAGCACTTTTGAATATCGTGGAAACCGGTCAAGAAATCGTGGCTTCCGCTTCTTTGTATGGAGGGACCTACAACCTTTTGCACTATACCTTTCCTAAACTAGGAATCAAGGTCCATTTCGTGGATCCATCCGATCCGGAAAATTTCCGCAAGGCCGTGAACGACAAAACCAGGGCGTTTTTTGCGGAAACATTAGGAAATCCTAAACTAGACACTCTCGATCTCGCGGCCATCGCCAAAGTTGCCCACGATTCGGGGGTTCCGTTCCTCGTGGACAACACCCTTCCCTCCCCCTATCTGGTCAATCCGATCGAACACGGAGCCGATATCGTAGTCCACTCCCTGACCAAATTTTTGGGAGGTCATGGAACTTCCATCGGAGGGATCATCGTGGATTCCGGTAAATTCAACTGGGGTAACGGGAAATTTAAAAACTTCACCGAGCCGGATCCGAGTTACCACGGTCTGAAATACTGGGAGGTATTCGGTAAGTTCGAACCGTTCGGAGGAATCAATATCGCCTACATCCTCAAGGCGAGACTTCAAGGTTTGCGCGATATCGGAGCCGCACTTTCTCCGTTCAACGCTTGGCAAATTCTCCAAGGTGTGGAAACTCTTCCTCTGAGAATGGCCAAACATTCCGAAAACGCTCTTGCAGTCGCGGAGTATCTGAGCAAACATCCCAAGGTTTCCTGGGTCAACTACCCCGGTTTGAAATCGAACAAACACTATGCGCTTGCGAAAAAATATCACAAACGGGATCAATACGGCGCCATCCTCGGTTTCGGAATCAAAGGAGGGATTGCGGAAGCGAAGAAGTTTATCGACGGACTCGAACTGTTTTCTCTTCTTGCGAACGTAGGGGACGCGAAATCGCTCGCCATTCACCCGGCTTCTACGACACACCAACAGTTGACTCCGGAAGAACAAGCGTCTGCGGGAGTGAGCCCTGACTTCGTCCGTCTTTCGGTCGGTCTGGAGAATCTAGAAGATATTTTGTTCGATCTCGAAGAGGCTTTAAAAAAGGTCTGATCTTTTTCGATCGAACTTTTTTTAATCGGAAATCGGCCGCTTTTCTTTTCCGTAACCGGTCCAAGAAAGTAACTGAAAAGTTACCCGGCGAAAAGAAAAGTGGCGTTAGAATATTATGATTCGGGAATCGGATTCGATAGGCGTCGTAAAGACCCAGTTTGCGGAGTTCAAAGAACTTCCGTTGGACAACGGATCGATTTTATCCCCCGTAGTGGTCGCGTATGAAACCTACGGAACCCTTTCTCCTTCCAAAAATAACGCCATCCTGATCTGCCACGCCCTTTCGGGAGACGCACACGCGGCCGGATATCATTCCGAAGCCGATAAAAAACCGGGTTGGTGGGACGATTACATCGGCCCCGGAAAATCCTTCGATACGAATCAGTACTTCATCCTCTGCTCGAACGTGATCGGAGGTTGTAAAGGTTCTTCGGGACCGCTTTCCCTTCATCCGGAAACGGGAACTCGGTATGGTTCCCGGTTCCCCTTCGTTTCGATCCGGGACATGGTGAGAGCGCAAAAACTTTTGGTGGAATCGTTTGGGATCGAAAAACTCTTCTGCGTCGCGGGAGGTTCCATGGGAGGTATGCAGGCTCTCGAATGGAGCATCGCCTACCCGGACGCACTGTTGAATTGTATCGTGATGGCCTCGACCGCGGAACATTCGGCGATGCAGATCGCGTTCAACGAAGTCGGAAGACAGGCGATTCTTTCCGATCCGAATTGGCAGAACGGTTTGTATGAGGAGAATTCCCCCCGTAAGGGGCTGGCGCTCGCCAGAATGGTCGGTCATATCACTTACCTTTCCGACGATAAGATGCGGGAAAAATTCGGCAGAAATCCTCCTCGGGGAAATATCTTAACTACGGACTTCGCCGTGGGTAGCTATTTGATCTACCAAGGGGAAAGTTTTGTGGATCGTTTCGATGCGAATTCCTATATCTACGTCACCAAGGCGCTCGATCATTACAGTTTAGGAAAGGGGAAGGTTTTGACGGAAGCGCTTTCTCCGGCGACCTGCCGCTTTTTGGTCGTATCCTACAGTTCGGATTGGTTGTATCCTCCGGAACAATCGCGGGAAATCGTCAAATCCTTGGAAGCCGCCGACAAACGAGTGTTTTATCTCGAACTTCATTCGGGAGAAGGACACGATTCCTTCCTTTTGAAAAATCCGAAACAGATCGAAATCCTCAAAGGGTTTTTGGAAAACCCGAATTAACGAAACATAGATACGATGACCCCTCTGGAAAAAAAAACTTCCATCGATTTAGCGTTGCGAGAAAGACCCGACTTTGCCTACATTCTGAAATTGATTCCCTCCGGTTCCCGTGTTTTGGATCTCGGTTGCGGGAACGGAACGTTACTCTATCTTTTGAAGGAAAAAGGAATCCGAGGCCAGGGTATCGAAAAAGACGAGGATTGTATCGTAGAATGTATCCAACGAGGTGTGTATGTGCACCACGGGGATATCGACGAAGGTTTGGAACACCATCAGGACAAACGATTCGACTATGTGATTCTCAATCAGACGATTCAAGAAACGAGAAATCCCGGTGAGATTCTGAAGGAATCCCTACGAATCGGTAAAAAGGTGATCGTTGCGTTTCCCAATTTCGGTCATTGGAAGGTGCGCTGGAAAATTTTGACCACGGGAAAAACGCCGGTGACGGATCTTCTCCCGTATCGTTGGTTCAATACGCCTAACCTTCATTTTCTTTCCGTTTTGGACTTTATTGAATTTTGTGAGATTCAAAAGTTTAAGATCGAAGACAGCGCGTATTTTAGGGATTTGAGCCAGGTTCGCTTCCGACCCAATTTTTTTTCCAAACTAGCGCTCTTTGTGATTTCGTGAGGCGATGATGGATTGCGGGAGTTCCCGCACTGCTTTGTCGGAAAAATCTTTCACACGCGAGAGTTCCCGCACTGCTTTGTCGGAAAAATCTTTCACACGCGGGAGTTCCCGCACTGCTTTGTCGGAAAAATCTTTTGCACGCGGGAGTTCCCGCACCGCTTTGTCGGAAAAATCTTTTGCACGCGGGAGTTCCCACGTGGACGAGCCTTCCTCCCTTAACGAACGGAAAGCGCGATCTCGATCAAATCCGAAAACACCTCCTCCATCAAAATTCCGGCGGCCCTGGCTTGCTGCGGAATCAAACTGGTTTCCGTCATACCGGGCAAAGTATTGGTTTCCAAAATAAACGGCTTTCCATCCACAAGAATAAAATCGGACCGGGAATAACCCCGGCAACCCAACGCACGGTGCGCCAAAATAGCGAGTTCTTGTACTTGTTTTCTTTGAATTTCCGGAATTCGCGCGGGAGTGATTTCGTTCGAACCTCCGGATTTGTATTTCGAATCGAAATCAAAAAACTCCCCTCCGGGAACGATTTCGGTCGGGGGCAGCGCAATCGTTTGGAATTCTCCGTTGCGAAATCGGTCCAACACACCACAGGAAACCTCAGTTCCGGCCAAAAAAGCCTGACTCATTACCTTGGTATCGTTCGAAAAAATTCGGACCAAAGAATCCGCAAGCTCCGTTGGATCCGAGATCTTAAACGTGGAAACGCTGGATCCTCCTTCCACCGGTTTTAAAAATTGAGGGAATCCGAGCGAAGCCAAACGTTCAATACAATTTCCCGGAGAACGAAGATAATCTTCCTTGGAAATTTCCAGATACGGAGCGACATTCTGCCCCGTATGCTCGAAAATCCGGTTCGCCCGGGTTTTATCCATAGCGATCGCCGATGCGGTAACCTCGGAACCGGTATAAGGAATCCCTAAAACTCGCAAAAATCCCTGAACGGAGCCGTCCTCTCCCATACCGCCATGAAGTCCTAAAAAAACGAGATCCGCATCCAAAACCGGAAGTTGTTTGGATTCTACAATTCCGTATCTTTTTTGAAAATCCTTCGCAAAGGAATCGGGAGAATTCACTGACTCAAACGGAATCTCGATCCGATATTCTAAAGGAACCAACCAAGCCCCGTCCTTGGTCCAGAGAATGGGTTTGACCGAATGTCCCATAGAATGCAAAGTCTTACAAATAAAACATCCGGTTCGAATCGAAATACTGTGTTCCGTAGAACTGCCACCGAAAAAGACTGCGATCTTAGCCAAAAGAAATTCTCCCCGAAGAATCCGAATCGAAACCGTTTTCGGTTTCGATTTTTTTTCCAAAAGAAATTTAGAATCCTTTGCACCGTAATTCTACTGCTTTCCTCTGAAAACCTATTTTCAGAATATCCCTCCAAACCAATCGGGGAATTCAAATCCGAATACGACCAGTTTTGGTTTTTGTATCAAAAGGAACTCCGACCCGGCGAAAGCGAAATCATCCTCCGTCCGTTTTATTCCAGTTATCGGGAAGAAAAATCGGCGTATCAATTCCGGACCGTACTGTATCCGATCTATTACAGTGAAGAAACCAAATACTGGAAGGTATGGACGTTCCTATTTTTCATTTCGGGAACGAGCGCTTTGCACGAAGACACAGGAGAGGATTCGGACGTTCTAACCCCACTACTGTTTTGGGGATCGGGAGATACGAATAGGGAAAATTACTTCGGCTTTTTTCCCCTAGCCGGAAAACTAAGGAATAAGATCGCGTATTCTGAATTGAGTTTTTATCTTTTTCCTCTTTATACGAACTGGAAACACAAGGACTACGAAGCTCACGCGGTTTTATGGCCGTTTTTTTTATACGGCTCCTCGGAAACGCGGGAAGAATTCAGGATATTCCCTCTTTTTTCCAGGAAAGTCCATCGGGGAAAATACGAACGTTATTCGCTCTTGTGGCCCTTTTTTCAATGGGGAACCACGTTCCAAGACAAACGCGAACCGGTTCATTACAAATTATTTTTTCCTTTTTACGGCGCCAAAGACGGAGAATCCGGCAATATGAAATCCAGAGCCTATTTCGTATTGCCGCTGTTAGGTTCTTTTATAGGATACGGATACGACAACCGAACCGGGGAAAAGGACTTTAACGCGCTCTTTTTCCTGATTCAATACGGAACGAATCAGGATGAAGATTATAAAAAGCTGATATTGTTCCCGTTTTACGGGCATTACAGATTTGCATCCAAACAGACCACCTTCGTAACACCTCTCTACTTCCGTCTTCAATCGGACACGTATCACATCCAATCCGAAGATACGTTTTTCATACCGTTTTACTTTAATTCCAAACGCCACTACGTACAATGGGACCGAGACGAATCCTACCTCAAACTCTGGCCTTTGTTCAAATATCAAAAGGATCGGGAAGGCAACGTAGTGTGGAACCTATTGTCTCTGTTTCCGATCAAATCCGAAGTGGTCGATCGTATTTGGGACCCGCTTTGGTCTATCGTCGAATATCAGAAACTTTCCAACGGAGAAAAAAGGGTTTCTATCCTGATGCGGGCCTATACACAGAGGTGGACGGAAACCGAATTTCACGCGAGCGTCCCCTTTCTTCTGGAAGTATCCCTGACGCCCGAAAAAACGTCCTGGAAATTCCTTTACGGTCTTGTCGGATATGAAAGAATCGAATCCGACCGGAAACTACAACTTCTCTGGTTCATCAAAATATGATAGAAACCCTGAAAACGAAATCGACCGAATTCTTCTATGCGAGCGGCTTTACCATACTATTAGTATATGAGAGTATTCTAAATCTTCCATACGGATTTTTCAAACGGAAGGAAATTTTGGATCAGATGTACATCACCGGAGTAGGAAGTATATCCGTAGTATCGATCGTGGCCGTTTTTACGGGAATGATCATGTCGCTTAACACCGGGTTGGGATTAAAGGACTTCGGAGCGGAAGGTCAGATAGGACTTCTGATGACGATCACGCTTACTCGGGAAATGTCCCCCTTTATGACCGCGTTGATCCTCGCGGCGTCGATCGGTTCGGCTATGGCCGCGGAAATCGGAACGATGAAAGTTTCCGAGGAGATAGACGCGCTCGAAGTGATGTCCATAGACCCGGTGCGTTATCTGATCTTTCCGAGAATATTCGGATTTTCGATCATGGTACCCGTATTGTGTGTATATTCCACCGTACTCGGAATATTGGGCGGAGCTATCGTGGGATATTTCCAATTGGGAATCGATTATTTCACTTATTTTCGAGACGTATTCGATCGAGTGGCGTCGATACCGGGACTCAAGGATTTGTATGTGGGAATTTTCAAAGGATTCGTATTCGGAATCATCGTATCCGCGATTTCCTGTTCGCACGGACTTAGAACCTCCGGCGGAGCGATCGGGGTAGGAAGAGCAACGAGAGAATCCGTCGTGGCATCCTTTTTGATGGTCATTTTTACGGGATATATGATCACTGCGTTATTGTATCGGGAATAAGATGGAAACGTTTGCGATCGAATTAAAGAACGTCCACAAAACTTTCGGGAAACGACAGATTCTTGCCGGATTGAATCTACAAGTACACAAAGGGGAAACCCTCGTTATCCTCGGTCCGTCGGGAACGGGGAAATCGGTCACCCTAAAACATATCACCGGCTTGATAGAACCCGATGCGGGAGATTGTTTCATTTTCGGTCAAAGTATATCGAGAGCGGACACAAAGACGAAAAAAAAACTCCGCTCTAGGATGGGAGTCCTTTTCCAATCGGGAGCGCTCATCAACTGGCTGACCGTCTTTGACAACGTCGCCCTTCCCCTCCGCGAGCATAAATTGGCCAACGAGGAACAAATCGAAAAAATAGTATTAGAAAAATTGAAACTAGTTGATATGCTCGTGGCGAAAGACAATTTTCCGAACGATATTTCGGGCGGAATGAAAAAAAGGGCTGGGATCGCGCGCGCCATAGCCGCCAATCCGGAAATCATCCTCTACGACGAACCGACTTCCGGTTTGGATCCGGTGATGTCAAACGTGATCAACGAACTCGTATTAAAGATTCAGAAAGAAACGGGTGCGGCGCAGATAGTGGTCACGCACGATATGGAAAGCGCTTATATGATCGCGGATCGGATCAGCTTCGTATATAAGGGAATCATCGTTTTTACCGGAACTCCGGACGAAATACGGAGTTCGCCGAACGAACTGATACAACAATTCATTCACGGAAAAACAAAAGGACCGATGATCCTGGAGACAAAATGAAACGTTTCACAAAACGCATAAGGAGATCCTAATATGAGCTCGTTACGTTATCTTCTCGTCGGAATTATTTTCACCGCCGCGGTCGGAATCGTGGGATATTTTACGATCGTAACCGAAGGAGGCCCCGTAAAAAAAAGGGGAGAATTCATGAAGATCACGTTCCGCAACGCGGAAGGTATCAAAGTGGGAAATAAAGTGACCGTCCAAGGAGTTCCCTTCGGATATGTTTCCTCCATTCGACTGATCCAAATCGACGAAAACGGTGCCGAAGTGCCCGCCGGAGAAACAGGAATCGCCACGAGAGTGGAAATCACCCTGCTTCTGCGGGAAAAAATCAGATTGTATGACAACTACGACGTGATCATCAAAAACGAAAGTCTTCTCACTGGAAGAGTGATTTCCATAGATCCGGGGACGGCCGATCCCGAATCCGATAAGTTGAAATCCAGATCCACGCCCGTTATGGTCGTCGATTACAAAAAATCCGGAGCACTTAAAGGAAGGGTTCTTCAGGATCCGCTCGTCAGTCTTTCCGAATTGATTTCCGAAAACAGGGGCGACATACGGAAGACGTTTTCGAATATCGCGGACATAACGACTAAGATCAATACGGGAGACGGTAGCCTCGGAAGATTGATCAACAACGACGACGTTCATAAAAACGTGAATACCGTTTTGACGGACGCACAAATCGTCCTGAGGGAACTCAGGGAAGGGTTGGAAGACACGCGAGAACAGGCGCCCGTCACGAGTTTCATCCGTGCAGCCCTCAGTGCTTTCTAATATACGAATTTAATTTTATTTTATATTCTAATGAACAAATATACCGTATCGATCATAGGAGCCGGGATCATGGGTTCCGGTATTGCCCGCAACCTCGCAAATGCCGGATATTCTCCGAAACTGTATGCGAGGAATCCCGAAAAAATCCGGAAACTCGAAACGCTCGGATGTACGATCCACGAGAACCCGTCAGAAGCCGCACACGAGGCGGATCTCGTCGTTCTTTGCCTTACCGAAGACTCGATCCTCAAAAAGGAAGTTTTCGACTCCGGTCTTCTTGAGTCTAAACCGCGGATCGTTTTAGATTGCGGTACGACTTCTCTGCCTATGACACACCTCCTTGCGAAGGAATGTGCCGCACGGAACATTCGATTTTACGATTGTCCTATGACCGGTTCCAAGAACGCGGCCGTAGACGGGCAGATTTTATTTATGATCGGAGCAACGAAAAAAGATACGGAGGATCTGCGTTTTTTTCTGGAGATATGCGGAAAGGATACGGTGTATTGCGAAACAATCGGTTCCGGACAAAAAGTCAAACTCGCCCTGAATATGATCCAGGCGGGAATTTTTCAGGTTTATATGGAAGGTTTTTCTTTGGCGCAAAACTCGGGTCTGGATCCGGAAATTCTAAAAACCGTTCTACTACAATCCGCGGCGAAATCCGGCATCGCGGAATTTAAATTTCCGTTCGTTTTTTCGGGAAACTACGAAACCCATTTTTCACTAAAAAATATGAGAAAAGACGTCTACCACGCGATGGAATTGGCGCAAACAAAAGGAACCTCCCTTCCCCTCTGCAAAAATCTTCCCGCAATTTATGATTCCGGTATGAACGCCGGGTTTGCGGAAAAAGACTTTTGCAGTTTAAACGAGGTTACAGCGAAGATCCGTCCTCCCAAATCAGAACATCCGTAAGCGCTTTTCCCTGCGGATCCACCTTCAAGCGGATATGCACATTTTCTTTCCGCAATCGGTCCTCGTATTCTTTGGCCCTTTCTTCGTTCACGTAATAACGTTCGTTGCCGATCGTAAATCGTCCGTAAACACATTTGCCTCGGAGATGAACGCGGCATAAACTTCTGTTTTTCAGAAAGTCTTCGTTGCAATCCGGAACGAAATACCCGTCGTTTTCGAAAATTTTACCGGATCGTGGATAACACACGCAATGTTCCCGTTCTTTCGAAGTTTTCAATCCCTCTCCGGTTGCGTCCTCCTTACAAAGAGCGTCGCTTTGAAATACGATATTGTAACGAAGGTAGTGACCCGCCAATAGATCGCGAGGATCGTATCCCGTGATCGGAAGAATCAAATCCTTTCCCTGGTTCTTAAATGTTTCCAGATATACGATCTCCGCGGAAAAAAAACCGATCGGAATCAAAAACGCGAGCAACAAAACACGGTGTAAGGCCTTCATTCTTTTTCTCCCAATAAGGTTCTCATCTTTCCCTTCAAACGTAGATAACTTACCGTAACCCCGATGATGAGAAGCCCGGAGAAGATCAGACCGAATCCAGTATAAGTCAGGGTTCCGAACACGTCGAAGTAATAGAACAAGAAGCGGACTCCTATGATCGCGACCGATAGATCGAAAATACGTTTGTGCGAACGGAAGGCGGACGCGATTCCCAACCAAAAGAAAATGAACAACAGAGAAGGAATCAAAGCCAAAAAGTAATTCCAGACGTGCGCACGAAACGTATCGGCCATCACGTATTGAAACGGAAGCGGGAAATAGGATAAAAACAAAAAGAAAAAACTGAACGTCAAAGACTTTCTCTGTGTCGCGGTTACCGAAGTGTTCCGGAATAAAAAGTATATAACCGGAATCAGAATCGCCAGACGAAGTCCTACGTTCCACCAAGGAAAACGATACTCGGAAGATAGCCAGCCTTGTTCGATGAGAACTTCATAGGGTCGTCCCTCGAAAAATCCCCGGTAACAACTTCCTGCGACCAGAAACAACATCGTCCATTGAAAGAGGCTTCCTTTCCGGGATTCCCAAGAGAATCGCTCCGCCATCTGCCACACGATAAAAAAGACCACCGCGGAAAAATAAAAGTATTCGTTCCAATAGGAGGTCGTAACCGGATGCTCTTGTTCCCAAATCCAACCGGTTACGAAAATTTGAAACCCCACGATCCATAGGTGCAAAAACGTCTTCGAATCGGTGGCCCATAAAAAAAGGGCGTTCAAAACGCACCACAAGGCGGCGGCTTGGTAATACTTTCCTTCCAAGTTGTAAATCTGGGAAACGAGTCCGATCATTCCCAAAACCAAAATCGAATACAAAACGATAATTACGGTCGATAGATTGGAATTTTCCCGTTTCCAAAATGCGACCGCAGCGGTGGAAACGAGAAGGGAAAGGGCGAATCCTAATTTAAAAAAATCGGATATATCCTCCCAGTTTGCCGCGACGATCGCGATGACGCCGATTCCGATCACGGAAGCCCCGAGTATCAGAAATGAATAATATAGATACGGGGTTTTTTTGTGTTCCTCGAATCCTAAAATGGCCTCGGATTGATCGGCACGAATCAAACCCGCGTCCACCCACCGTTGTAATTTTTGTTCCAAACGCATAGAAACAAAAAGTTAACTTCGACGCGGGGAAATACAAGAAATTTTCGTTTCGCTCTCGATTCCCACGGAAAACGAAACCGTGTTGTTTCAGTCGGAAGTATCGTCCCCGAACGCTCTGGCCATCGCGACTCGATACCGCTCCCGATAAAGAGTTTCGGGAGTCGGCTTAGGATCGCCGATTTGTTTGAGTCGTTTTCTGTTTTCTTCGATCCGTTCCTCGTTTAGGGGGTGTGTGGAAAGGAACTTGATCATACGTTTATCCGGATCCGTTCCTCCCTCCTCCTTTTCTTTTTTTTCGATGAGAACGAAGAACGATTCGAGAGCTCCGGGATAGTATTTCGTGGATTTCAAATATTCGAAACTCATGGAGTCCGCCTCGGCTTCCGCCGAACGGCTGTTAGCTAAGGTTAAAATTTCTCCTCCCATACGAGAACCGAGATTGATGAGATTGGCAGCGTCGGAACCCAGAAAAATCGTGAGAGCTATGTAAATCGTAAAATAAATTCCCAAAGAGCTGATGATCTGTTTTACGGAATGTCTTTTTTCCGCGTGGGCGATTTCGTGCGCGAGGATGGCGGCTAACGTAGCTTCGTCCTGAACGAGTTTCAAAAGACCGGTATAAACAAAAATATAACCGCCCGGTGTACAAACCGCGTTGATCGTATCGTCGTCGTCCAAAATCGAAATTTTATACGGAAATTCCTTTTTGTACTGGATCTGGTCCGACTTTAAGATTCGATCGGCGACGGATTTGACGTATTTTTCCAAGGCAGGATCCTTTAGGATATGCATCCCTTCCTTTCCATCTTTTGCATTCTCCAAAAAGGATTTACCGATCTGAAGATCCAACTCGACCGGAACGACGGCCTCCACCACCGCACCGCAGTTCCAAAAAACTACGGCGATCCAACTTAAGGCGAAAATACGAAGGGAACGTTTCATAGCGGCATTCTCTCCGCGGCCGATTTCGGATTCAACGCGGAATTTCCGATTCGTGTATAAAATAGAATGAGAACACTCGTTCGGAAAACATGGAAACTCCGGAATCCGCATCCAACCGCGATCCGTCGAAGGTGTATCGCGAACGGCCGATTACTCGGAGCTTAGAATCGTCTCGTAACCGCCGTAGGCGCGCACATTGATGACTCCGGATCCAAACAACAGATACTGTCCTTTGATACCGGTCAGAATGTCTTCGATCACAGGATTTTTTTCCGGGGCCAGAGATTGGATTTTTTGCGGATAGGCCTCGACCGGATAACGGATTCGAGTCGGAGAATTCTGGGGAGAAATTTTATAATCGAGATCCAAGTCCAAGGATTCTATCAGTTGCAGAAATTCTTTTTTCTTTTCAGAAAGATCGATCGGTTCAGGATCTCCGGCTACCATCCTTTGCCAAGTGGTACGATCGGATAAAACCTTGGACAACTCCTTTTCCACGATTCCCGCGTCGCGACGCGAAGTCACTTCCACCAATGCGATTCCTTGCACCGCTCCCTGATCGACCCATCGATTGGAGACCGGATTTTCCTTGGTGATTCCTACCTTGATCGCGGAACTGTTGGCGAGATACACCGTGTGCGGAATAAAACAATGCGAATCACCCCAATCGGGTTCCCTACAGGTTCCGAGATGAAAATGACAAGTGTCCGGTCTCAAAATACAAAGATCGTTTTCGGCGAGGGTTTGAAAACAGGTGAAACAATTCCCCTGATTGAAACTTTTTTTAGTGACCCGTCCGCAGGAAATACAACGGATCCTTCCGGTAAACTCGAGACGGACCGTTTTTCCAAGATAGTTTAGAATAGTATGATTTTCTTGAATTTTGGCTTCCTGCTTTTCGGTGGACTCGGACGGGTATTCCGCCGAGACCCAGACGTATTTCACGGGATCGATTCCCTCGTGATCCATCATCCGCAAAAAACCGGAGGCGATCGTCTTCATCGGAAATAAAATTCCCGACCAGAAAGGGGTCTGAGGCCGGAATCCACCCTTACTTCCAAAATGGAATTCAATCTGGAACCGGACCAATCAAAAATGACCACTTTGTCCCTGTATTCGTAGTGGCTGATCTGACCGTTGGTGAGATAAAAGGCGCGTAACGTTTCTTCACCGGAATCGAAGCGCACCACGTTTTTTCCGGCGATCGTGGTTCCCGCGTATAATTGTATATTCTTATATTCTTTCGGAATCGCATTTGCCGACAGAGAACGAGAAACCTTCGGACCTCCGTTCGAAACTTCGGCTGAGGATCCGGAAACTCCGGACGCGGAAAACGTCGGTCCTTGCCGAACGGACCCGGAATCGGTCCTTGTGTCGCCCGCCGAGAGGGGCGTAGAAGTAGAAGAATCGGGAAAGGAGTTCGCCAAACCCGTGTTAGCTCCGACTTGGTGTCGCAACAATCCGCAGAAAAAAGGACCGGGCAATTCCGGAACAGGCGAGGAACATTCCTGATTCTCCCAAACCTGTTCCTGATGGGAAGGATAGTTCCCCCGTAGGCTCTGCGCCACTTTTGCGAACGTATAATATTTTAATCTTCCGATCAATTCCCTCAGGGAATAATCCTTCCAAGGAGGAGTTTCCTCCGCAACTAAGGAAACGGAGAAGAATAAAAACGAAAACAGAGTCGCGGCGACTAGGATTCTACCCGCGTTTCGCGCCCCGAACTTAGTAGAGATAGTATTTTTTAATCGTATCATTGTATTCCTTTTCGACGGAATTTAGAATTTCTGAATATTGTTCGTATGTTTTTCCGGAATCGATCGCGTTTCGAAATGACGTTGTTCCCCAGAGAAAATCTATATTGTAGGTTCCGTCCGGATACGACCTCCATTTAAACTCCTTATAACTCG
Source organism: Leptospira gomenensis (assembly GCF_004770155.1). GTDB lineage: Bacteria > Spirochaetota > Leptospiria > Leptospirales > Leptospiraceae > Leptospira > Leptospira gomenensis. Next base: position 36,201 of record NZ_RQFA01000028.1, read on the forward strand.
CTTTCATAGAAGCGATGAGCTGATACGCCATCTTCAGCGGATCGTATTTTCGATTTACCACCGTTAGGCGTAATCCCCTGCATATCTCGTTTTTATACGGTCCGAATACCGGTTTAAAAAAAACGGTCTGATAGTAGTAGTCCCCGTTGGAACGTCGATTCAATTCCTCGACCAAGGATTCGGGTTCGGTCATCCAGGGTGCGCCGAAATACACGAACGGTGCCGTGGTTCCCCGCCCGACGGAGACGTTCACTCCTTCCAACAAAACCAGACCGAGATAATTGATCGCGGAGTCCACCATCGGAAGATTGGGAGACGGCGTGGTCCAAGGAATTCCTTCCTTGTCCCAATCGAAGGAACGTTTTGCGTTCTTGGGAGCGATCACTTCGAGTTTGATCTTTTGGTTTAAAAATTCGGAGTTGTAATACGCAGCCGACTCCCCGAGAGTCAAACCGCTAAAAAAGAGGGAAGGAAATTCTCCGGCGAAGTTGAGGTATTTTTTATCGATCATCTCCCCTCTTCCCTTTAAATACAAAGCGGGATTGACGTGGTCCAACACGATCAATTTCGTTTGTGTCGGTTCTGGAATTCCGTCCATGATACGTTTCAAAACGGTAAGATACGTATAACATCTCATTCCCATATCTTGCACGTCGAATACGATCGCGTCCACACCTTTGAGGATGGCGGGAAGTTCTGAATTTTTCACTCGATAGATATGATAAATGGGAAGATTAAAAAATTCGTCCACGGTAACGGGGGATTTGCTGAAGTCTTCTTCCAAACCCAAAAAGCCGTGTTCCAAACCGATGAGATGTTTGATCTTTACGTCGTTCTTTTTGAATTCCTTTAGGATCTTCTCCGGACTTCTACCGATCCCGGAAGGATTGGTGATCAGAATCACGTTTTTTCCGGAAAGACCGGGCAGTACGGCGGAATAAAATTCGACTTCGGAGGGAACAAGTTTCGCGTCGCCGATATGTTTGCGAAAACTTTTCTCGGCGCAGGCAACGGAGGGAAGAAAGAGAAAAAAAATGACTAAAAGGAAGAATTTTTTCTTTATTTTTGTGTAGAGCATCCTAAAGTTCCTATTTTGTTTACAAAAATCCCTCAAACCTATTCTTCAAGGAGAAAAACGACACAATGAATCGTTTCCCTATCACCCGCCTCATCGCGGCATTAGCAGTACTTTCATTCGCAGTGAGTTGCGGTTCCTCATCCGGTTCCACTCGCGGGAAGAAAAAAGAATTCTACGAAAAAGAAGGTAACAAAGTTACCGTAATCGGCGAAGCTCCCATCTATAATGGAGACAAACAAATCGCCAAACAAAGAGCGTTGAAGGACGCTAAGATCAACGCGGTCCGTAAGGTCATCGGGGAAGAGATCAGCAATAAAAGCAAGGCTTCCGATGGAGAAAGTTTAGGATCCAGTCTTCTTTCCAAAACGGACGCGTTCGTAAAGAGTTACGATATCATCGATGAGACGGAAGGTAAAATCGATACACAACCTATGTTGAAACTTACCGTTCGTTGCGAAGTGGAAGAATCAAAAATTTCCACCGCGGTGGACAATCTTCTGGCGGATGTAGGAAATCCTAGAGTCGCGGTTTTGGTTCTCGGTAAAGTGGGAGGAGCTCCCGTATTTCCCGCAAGCCCGAACAATTTCGGAGAAGCGGAGATCATCAAAGCTCTGAAAAAGAACGGAAACAAAATCATCGATCCGGCTCTCACCGCTAAAAAAGTGAACAAAAACCAAGTCGATCCCGAAAAGGTAGAAGGTTCTCCGTTGATTAAACTTCTTGCGGACGCACTGCAAGCGGAGGTCCTCGTATTGGGAACCGTAGAAACGGAAGACCAACAACCCCTGGATTCCGTAAACGGTAAGGCTTTGGAAAGAACCATCTACAACACCGCGGCGACCGGAACCTATAAGGTCGTTCTTCTTTGGGGAGACGGAAAGATCGTGGACAGCGGAAGCGCGGACGGACGCGGAGCGGACATCACTCAAAAAGTTTCGAGAGAAAAAGCGATCAGCGAATGGGCCACTTCCGTTTCTAAAAAAGTCAACGCGCAGCTCAAAGACGAATGGTTCAATCTTACCGAAAACAATCCGATCGTTCTGAAGTTTACCGGATTGAACGCGGATGAAGCGACTAAGTTCAAAGATGATTTGACGGAATTCACAGCCGCTAAGGAAGTGAACGTTCGCACTTCGGACGAAAGAGGTTCCGAGTGGGAAGTGATTTATCCCGGTAAAGACGCGCTCTTTCAAGAGGAATTGGTCTACAAAAAGGACAGAGGGTTTTCCTTTCTCGCTACGAAATCTTTGGAAGTAAAATCCGCTACCCGCGGAGTTGTCACCTTAGAATTCAAACCTTTGAAGTAACTCGTTTCCGTCGAACTTCGAAAATCCCCGCGATCGTTTTGCGCTCGTGGGGATTTTTTATATCCGTATCGCTCCCCTTACTCGATACGATCCGTCCTTCCTGAAAACGATTTTTCAAACGACCGCCAAATTCATTCCGACACAATCTCTGCAAATTAGTCCGAATTTTCCCAGACATTGGTCTTCGCAATTTTTGGAGTATATAGGCGCAAACGTTCGGAGATGTACACTTTTTTTTACCAATCGAATTATAGACCGGCTTTCTGAAGCAACACCTTTGCGTCTGATTCATTGATCTTTGTCGGATTGGATCCGTGAGGAGCAAGTTTTTTTTCTATCCAAACAATCGTGTATCGATTGTTTTGCGCATTGATCCAATCCACAGTCATGCCGCGTGTCCGGGATGGAAAAAAATAATATCACATCCAGCTTGATCAAAGTCCGTTAAACTTTGTTTTAAACGTGAATTAGGATCTCCTTGACTCTCGATACCGATTGTCAATCCGTTAACACCCTTCATGATTATTTTGACGTCGCCCTGGTCGATAATCGGATGGATTGACGCGGAAGGGTACTTCGATTTCAAAAATTCGAATACTAAATTAATAGTTTGTGATTTTCCACAATTGGATTTTCCGCAGAGAGCATAGATCGTTTTCATTATTTTCATTAAGAAATTAGCTTTCTTGAATTCAAACTAAAATATCGTTCTCAAATAAATATATTCGAAATCGAAAGAATCTTTGAATGCAGAGGTAGCCTAACGATCCAGATTTCTCTACGTTTGTTTCCCGCTCACCCTTCTGCTCGATAAGAATTGGTACGAAAAAGGTCGAACGGGCTATCGCGAATCGAAAAAACGAAACAATCTGTTCAAGGCCGAGAAAGTCCCGAGAACCTCGCCTCGCGAATGGAGCGAAAAATCTTCGTTAGGTGAACTGCCGCTACCGATTCTCCCTAACGACCTTTGGAATTTTTCCGAATAATCTACGTTAAGCTAAATTATAATTTTTTAAACCCGAATTCCAATATTGCTGAATTAAGCAGAATCTTATCTTTCGAATTTAGTTTGCGACGTTTTTCGTTTAATAACGAAATAAAACAGTCAACATATTGGTTTCTATAAGCGTCTCCATTTTTGATTGAGAAATTAATTTCTAAAAAAACTCTGCCTTCTTTAACAATACTTTTATATTCAATCTCTTTGTGATATTCACCATTTAACCGAATCGACAGGATGGAAGCAAATTTAGATGGAAAATAGTCGTTTGAGCCAAGGACGATTTGATAATTTCCCACGCCTTTCGTTTCCAAACGAATCGTAATATACAGATTTTCAGTAACATTAAAATTCATATAAAGAGGATAATCGGAAGCTACTTTATATTTTTGTTTTCCCTCCTCGCTCGAGATTGGTTGGGTCGCGGATAAGTAAGCAACGATAAAACTAAGCAATATTAAATCGAACTTCATAAACTTTTGAAAAAACCGATTTGTCATTCTGGCTGCAACTATTTTCCTTTCGCATCTAGTTACAAGCCACAGTAAGCCCCCTTGCAGAATTTACGATCCCTCCTCCGGTGGCCGACGAATCTACGAACTGCGTGTAAACGCGCTCGAACGACACTGCAACGCAGATTCACGACGGTTTATGCGAACTTCGTGTAAACGCGGGTGTATGAGGTACCACGAAGTGGCTCCACAGACGAATCTACGAACTTCGTATAAACGCACAAACTCACTTCCGAGCCTCGTAGAAACCACGGCGGATCGGAGCTTTATGCGAACTTCGTGGAAACGCGCTTGAACGGCACTGCAACGCAGATTCACGACGCATTTATGCGAACTTCGTGTAAACGCGGGTGTATGAGGTACCACGAAGCAACTCCACAGACGAATCTACGAACTTCGTGTAAACGCGGCAGGTATGAGGTACCACGAAGCAACTCCACGGACGAATCTACGAATTGCGTGTAAACGCGTAAACTCACTTCAAACGGACAAAAAACACTCTCTATTTCGAATATTCAAAATTTCTTTTTTTTATAAGTTACATTCATACGATTCAAAATTTATCGGTTCGAAACTTTGTTATAAAAACCAATACAAAGAAAGAAATCGACTGCGAAATACGCCAGAAATACTGAAAATATTCATAACTTAAGAAACAAATTATAATCATAGAAACGCAAAATAAAAAATACGATTAACGAATGATATTCATCCCATCGAGGTACAGATTTTCTGCGTGAAAACAGATCTTGAACTTTGAATTCTGCACCGCGATGGGAAAACTACGTATAGGATTCCGATCAGAATTTTAGTAGGAACGTTTACGATGAAAAAAATCTATCTACTTCTTCTGACGTTCGCCGTTGCGGCGAATTGTTCGAAAAGCGATGAAACCTCTCGAATCAAACGAGGAGAGAAACTGGTTACCATCGGAGGTTGTGCGGATTGCCACACTCCGAAAAACATGACGGCGCAAGGACCGGTTCCGGACATGGACAAATGGCTTGCCGGCTATTCGGAAAACAACAAACTACCGGACTATAAAAGTTTCAAAGGAAGTCCTTGGCTTTTGTTCAACGGAGATTTGACGGCAGTGGTCGGTCCTTGGGGAGTCTCATTCGCCAAAAACCTAACTCCTGATAAGGAAACTGGGATCGGAGGTTGGACGGAAGAACACTTTATCCAAACCGTTCGCACACAAAAAAGGATGGGAGTGGGAAGACCCTTGCTTCCTCCTATGGCTCCGATCATGGCGGCCAACGTAAATTCTTTGAGCGACGAAGATTTGAAGGATATCTACGCGTATCTCCAATCTTTAAAGCCCGTTAAAAATCGCGTTCCCGAGCCGATTTTGAACTAAGTCGAACGAATCGGATTTGCTTCGGACGCGTGGAAAGTGTTCGACGCAAATCCCCTCCTTCTTTCAAGATTCTAAAAACAGAAATCGATTTTTTAGAATCAGAGATACCATGAAACGAATCCTCAAAAAAATGAAAACCGAAGCAGTCTCTCCTCCCCGTCCCGCGTATCGACAAATCCTATGGTCCTGGATCGGAGGAACACTCGGTATTTCTCTGATCGCTCTCCTTTCCAAAACGTTCGACTCCCCGTTGATTATGGCCCCCTTCGGCGCATCCTGTGTTCTTTTGTTCGGGGTCCCGGAAAGCCCGCTTTCTCAGCCCAGAAATCTGATCGGAGGACATCTAATCGCATCTACGATCGGTCTTCTTTTTTTGAACAGCTTCGGAAACGATTGGTACATTCTCGGATTGGCGGTGGCCACTTCGATCGCCATCATGCAATTGACGAAAACGACTCATCCTCCTGCGGGAGCCGATCCGATCGTAATTCTAATGGGAAACGAAACGTGGAGTTTTGTTTTGACTCCCGCACTCAGCGGCTCCTTGATTCTTTTGATCCTTGCCCTCGTATTCAACAATTTAAACAAGGACCGCCAGTATCCCAAATTCTGGAGATAAAGTTCTTCGTTCCCAAAAGGAATATTATAATTTTCGTAAGCGATTTATTCTCTTAAAACGAACCGATCCTCAATCTGCAGTTCTGACGTTTTCGTTTCCGTGAAGAAAAACGAGAACTATTTTTTCCTACCCTACCTTCCCCGCACGCGCACGAACAACCCAAAACAGACGCGAAGTCTCAACCTCCGTTGCCCAATTCCAATTCCACGAATCGAACAGGACGGACTTTGAAAAAAACTGTTTTTCCGGAAATATTAGGAAAGGTTACGGAAATTTCCGCGAAGAAGGTGGAACGGAGCTTGCGAATTCAAAAACGGCATTCTATTTATAAACGAAGAAAAGGCGAAACGAAATCGACAAATCACGAATGATAGTACAATCCTCTTTGTACTTTTTTTTGGATGATCGTCCTAATTTCAGATCG
>NZ_RQFA01000028.1:47500-194703 GCF_004770155.1 Leptospira gomenensis
GGATTGGATCCCAAGGCTCTCATGGCGGAACTCTTCGGGAAAAAAACCGGAATCTCCAAAGGATACGGTGGCTCCATGCACTTCTTCGACAAGGACAAACATTTTATGGGAGGCCACGGAATCGTAGGAGGTCATATTTCTCTCGCGGCAGGAATCGCCTACGCGGCCAAATACAAAAAAACCGACGCGGTCACGATCTGTTTCTTCGGAGAAGGTGCGGCCAATATCGGCTCCTTTCACGAAGGAATGAATCTCGCCGCGATTTGGAAACTACCTCTCGTGATGATCTGCGAGAACAATCACTACGCGATGGGAACCCCCGAATACCGCGCATTGTCCGTAAAGGACGTATCGGTCCGAGCGGCAGCCTACGACATAGCGAGGGACCATATCGAAGGAGACGAGGTTCGCAAAGTACGCGATCATGTACACGTCGCGGTGGAGCGGGCGCGGAGGGGTGAAGGCCCTACTCTTATGGAAATTTCCACGTATCGCTTCCGAGGCCATTCCATGTCCGATCCGGCAAAATACAGAACCAAGGAAGAATTGGATCGTTACAAAGAAAGCGATCCGTTGTTGCGCGCCAAAAACGATCTTCTTCACGCGGAATGGACGGAAGAAGAATTAGAAAAACTAGATACGAATTTATTGACTCAGGTGGAAGAAGCGATCGCGTTTGCCGATGCAAGCGACGAACCGCCGTTAGGTTGGTTGTACAAAAACGTCTATGCGGAGGATGTCTGATGGCGATTCTCACATACCGGGAAGCTCTCAACAGAGCGATGTGCGAGGAAATGGATAAGGACCCGAATATCTTCCTCATGGGAGAGGAAGTCGGTCACTACGACGGGGCCTATAAGGTTTCTCAAGGAATGCTCGCCAAATACGGAGAAAGAAGAGTGATCGATACTCCGATTTCCGAAAACGGTTTTGCAGGCGTGGGAATCGGTGCTGCCATGGTCGGCCTTCGTCCCATCATAGAATTTATGACCTGGAATTTTTCTCTCGTAGCGATCGATCAGATCATCAACTCCGCGGCTAAGATGAATTATATGAGCGCCGGACAATTCCCGATTCCGATCGTGTTTCGAGGAGCCGGGGGCGCCGGTGGAAGATTGGCGGCTCAACATTCTCAGTCGTTCGAAAGTTGGTACGCGCATATCCCCGGTTTGAAAGTGATCGCTCCGTATACGCCCGCGGACGCGTGTGGTCTTCTCAAAACGGCGATCCGAGACAACAACCCGACGATCTTTATCGAAAGCGAGGTTTTATACGGAACCAAAGGAGAAGTTCCCGATCAGGAATACTCGATTCCGTTCGGAAAAGCGGATCTCAAACGGGAAGGTTCGGATATAACGATTGTTAGCTGGTCGAGAGCGTTGCAATACGTTTTACCCGCCGCCGAACGGCTCTCACGAGAAGGAATCTCCGCGGAAGTTTTGGATCTGCGTTCGATCCGTCCCTTGGACGAGGAAGCAATCTACGCGTCGATTCGTAAAACCAACCGAGCTTTGATCGTAGAAGAAGGTTGGGAAGTGGCCGGTTTCGGTTCTCAGATCGCGTATCTGATCCAAAAAAACGCGTTCGATCACCTGGACGCCCCCGTGGAACGCGTCACGCAAGAAGACGTTCCGATGCCCTACGCCGCCAATTTGGAAAAGGCGTCCCTTCCGAGCGAAGAGAAAATCATCGCGAAGGTTCGGGAGATGTTGGAATAACGCACGCGAGGAACATTCAAAATGGCTAAAATTGCAGAGATGACTCAGCTCAGCCCGACGATGTCGGAAGGGAAAATCGTCCGTTGGCTCAAACAAAAGGGAGACGCGGTTTCTCCCGGAGAAATCATCGCGGAAGTGGAAACGGACAAAGCCGTGATGGAAATGGAAGCCTTTGAAACAGGAATCCTTTTGGAAGTCCTCGCACCAGAAGGAAGTCTACTTCCGGTCGGGGCACCGGTCGCCATCATCGGAAAATCGGGAGAGGACGTTTCCGCGTTAGTCGAAACCGCAAAAAAATCCATTCCTGTAAAAAAGGAAGGTTCGGCTGCGCCCAGCCAAACCCCGACCTCTGCACCGGGCTCGTCGTCCGCGACAACTCCGACTTCTTCCGCACAAACGCAAAGCGGAACCTCCTCCTCATCCGCAACATCGAGCGTAGGCGCAGGAAAAATTCCCGAAACGAAAACGAACGTTTCTCTTTCGCAAGGCGCGGAAAACAAAGGTATAACAGCAAACGAAGAACGATCTTCCGGATTCAAAACGCCCTCTTCGTTCGGCGCGGAAGAATCGGAGTATTCTCCCGTTCGAACCGCACGCGACGGGCGTCCGATCAAGGCTTCTCCGTTGGCGAAAAATCTCGCGATTCAAATGGGAGTGGATTTGGGAGAAGTGATCGGCTCCGGACCCGGCGGAAGAATCATCAAACGCGACATTCTTTCGTATCAGGAATCCGGCGGAGGCAAACAAGGTTCTTTGGGAGCGCGACAAGACCGAAAACTCGAAATCACAGGAATGCGCAAAACGATCGCCTCCAGACTCGCGCATTCAACTTCGACGATCCCTCACTTTTATCTTACGATGGAATTGGACGCAGGTCCGATCAGCGATCTTCGAACTTCCTTCAACAAGGATCTGGGGCTCGAGGGTCACGAAAAAGTCAGCGTCAACGATCTGATTCTCAAGGCTTGTGCATTCAGTTTATCGCAAGTTCCGGAAGTCAATTCCTCCTGGAGAGAGGATCATATTCTCCAGCATGGAAGAATCGACGTGGGCGTCGCGGTTTCGATCGAAGGAGGTTTGATTACTCCGTATATCCGCAACGCAGATCGGAAAACCGTACTCGAGATCAGCTCTGAAATAAAAGAACTTGCTTCCCGGGCAAGAGACAGAAAACTCAAACCGGGGGAATACACGGACGGAACCTTTACCGTTTCCAACCTCGGAATGTATGGAATTTCTTCCTTCACCGCGGTTATCAATGAACCGGAAGCCGCCATCCTTGCGGTGGGAGCGCTCGTCGAAAAACCGGTTCTTAAAAGTGGAAACGTCGTTCCCGGAAAAATTCTGAACGTCACTCTTTCCTGCGATCACAGGGTGATCGACGGAGCGACGGGTGCGAGATTTCTTTCGATCTTCCGTGATTTTATAGAACATCCCCTTCGCCTACTTACAGGCTAAGGATTTTATTTTTGTGGAAAAAGATTCAGCGTCCGCCACTCGAAAAGAAAAAATTAGAAAATCGGCACTCCTCCTTCTCTCTTTAAACAAAGAAGACGCAGCGAAAGTCTTATCGAAGTTAGACGATTCCATGATCGAGGAGATCATTTTGGAAATGGCTCAGATTCGGAGCGTTTCCAAAAAAGAAAAAGAGGACGTACTTCTCGAGTTCAAGAATTCGCTTCGACCCGAAGACGGTGAAATCAAAGGTGGAATGGACGCGGCTCGGGAAATTCTGCAACATTCCCTGGGAAGAGAAAAAGCGGAGAATATCTTAGGCAAACTTTCCCGCAAAGACATAGAAGACGATTTTTCTTTTTTGAGCGAAGCGGAACCCGGTGTTTTGGCCGGTCTTTTACAACACGAATCCCCGCAGACGATCGCGGTAACTCTCGCGTTTATGACTCCGAAAAAAGCGGCGGACATTCTGAAATTTTTTCCCGGCGAATTACAAGCCAACGTCGCTTATCGTTTGGCGAACACGACCAAGACACATCCCGACGCGATCAAGGAAATCGCGAGAGTTCTCAAGAAAAAATACGAACAACGAGACCGCTCCGAATACAGCGAAGCGGGAGGCGCGGAAGCTCTTGCGAACATCCTGGGGCATATGGATAAATCCCAAGAGGAAAATATTCTGAAAGAACTCGAGGCGAATTCTCCGGAGCTGGCAAAACAGGTAAAGGAAAAGTTATATACGTTCGAGGACGTTCTCGGATTGGATCAAAAAGAGATGAGGATTTTGATCAACCGATTGAACGACGACGAATGTTTGGGCGTCGCCCTTCGGGGAGCGGGAGAGGAATTGAGAAGTCATTTTTTAAACGCGATGTCCCGCAACCGAGCCGCGGAAATTATGGATTCGATGGACATCCGCGGAAAACTAACGTTACGCGAAATCAGCGACGCAAGAAATGGAATACTCAAACTCATTCGCGAGTTGGAGGAAGAAGGTACGATTTTCGTCAAAAAAGACGGAGAGGAATACATTTAACCGCTTATAGTCAAATTTTCCGAACTTGAATGTTATTGATTTAGAAAGGGAAACAACCGGAGCTGACGGGACTCGAACCCGCGACATCCTGCGTGACAGGCAGGCACTCTAACCAGCTGAGCTACAGCTCCTTGTTTGATAGATACTTTTTCAAAGGAACTCGTACGGTCAATCCCTTTCAAACAAATTAGTCCGAAAAATTCTGTTCCGGAAATCGTTTCTTTCATTTCTTGGAATACGGAATCATCTTTCTAAAAATATTGGAACCCGCACACGAATGATCGTACAGGAAAAAAAACCGAAGGAACTTTTGGAAGACCGTATCTTTACCGTTTCCAATTTCCTTTCCGTAAGCAGGGTTTTTCTTTTGCCCTTCTTTATCACGTTTACGAAAACATACATGGAAAATCCGGAACGAACCGAATTTCTTTTGTACGCAATTTTAACCTGTTTGGGAGCGGTTTTGACCGATTACCTGGACGGCTTCCTCGCCAGATTATTGGATCAAGAATCGGTACTCGGTCGTTATTTGGATCCTGTTTGCGACAAGATCGTTACGGTCGGCGGTCTTTCCGTTATCGTTCATTATTTTCGATTTCCGATTTGGATCTTAATCGCCTACATCATCCGCGAGATTTTAGGGATTTGGCTCGGGAGCTTTTTGTATTTGAAACGGGGAATTCAAGGGAAACCGAATTGGTGGGGAAAGTTCGGAGTCGGCTTGGTTGCAATCGTCGTCCTTTGGTATATGTGTATTCCTCTAATAGAACGCAATATCGTCGGAGAAAGCCTCTTGAAAAAACCGGAATTATCGGGTTACGTTCTGGTTTTTATTCTTTGTATCGGAATCTTCGCCTATTCCAAACGTTATTGGAATATCGTATTTCATCCGGAAACAATCCAAATCGATCCTGAGGATAAAAAGACGAAAAAGAAATACGAACTTGTATAAACGTAACTTCCTTGACGTGCAAACCGGGTTTCACATCCTGTCTTATGCAACCCGCTCGGGTGGTGGAATTGGTAGACACGCAAGCTTGAGGTGCTTGTGCCGTTTAGGTGTAGGGGTTCGAGTCCCCTCTCGAGCAAAATCCTTCCTTTTTTAAATCTTTCCCCGCCAAAACAAAACCGACTCGAAGCGAGAGCTGAAAGATCGTTCTAAGCGACTCCGTCCAGAAGCGTAAAGAACGTTGACCGGAAACCGGGATTGACGTTTCTCGTAGGAATTACGACGGAAGAGGGAAATATTTCGCTGGCAATGAGCGTGATTTTGTGATAGGAAAAAAACATCCGATTTTTTCCCGCCACCTCTCCTCCACCACCCAATCAGGGTGGGGCGCGCGTTTCACGGACGGATCGCCGGAATTACGACAAGACACCGATTACAAACAAAACAGCTCCGAAAAAGTCTTCCTTCCGTACGGCTCCCTTCGATTTTATGAAATTAACCCCTATGACCGACCCGAAAACCAGGCTCCTCTCCTTCTTCATTTTCCTGTTTTGTCTTTTTTCATTCGGTTGGATCCTATCTTTCGAAAATTCCGCAGAAACGGTAAAGCCGATCTCGGAAGCTCCGGACGCAAACGGTATCCCCGTTTTGATCTATCATGAAATCGTAATGGATGAACGTGCACCCGGCGAAACGGTGATTTCTTTGGAGAAATTCCAAGAGCAGATGCACTACCTTCATACCCACGGATATCAACCGGTAACGATGAAGGATCTCCTTCAATACATGCGCGGCCAAAAACGACTTCCTCAGCGTTCCGTCGTACTCAACTTCGACGACGGATGGAAAAACGTCCTCAATGCGGTCCCGGTCTTGAATCGTTATTCCTTTCCGGCTTCCTTCTGGATCATCTCCGGACCGAAGGGAATCGGCAACGGAGAATATCTGGAATGGTCCGATATACGAGAACTCGCTCGCAATCCACGTTTCGAAATCGGATCACATACTTACAGTCATCCTTGGGATCCGAAAAATAATTTGGTGACTTGGGTGGACGGACGCAATCCCGGAAAAGGTCCCCAAGACGCGCTTTTCGAATTGAAAGAATCCAAAAAAATCCTGGAACACAACCTGGGAATACCGGTGGATTACCTCGCCTGGCCCTGCGGATGGTACAATGAAACCCTCCTACGACTCGCAAAACGAGCGGGTTATAAAGCGATCGTAACTACGGAAGACGGAAGCAACGTTCCGGGTGGAGATCCGTACAAAATCAAACGGATCTTCATAGACGGACAATGCGATATCGACTCGTTCGTAGAACAATTGGAAAATCCTCGCTACATCGTTTGCCAGAAAAAACAAAAGTCCACGCAGGGAAATTCCCCGTATTCCCATTAGCATTTTCTAAACTTACCGCTTTTAAAAAATTTCGGGAAAGTTTCGAGTATTGTGGTATCAAGTTGACCCCCGTTCTTCGTTATAGGTAGAAAATCGGCACAAATTCGATGTCTACTGCTTCCGCAACGAACCCGAAGTTTTCGGAAACGAAAACTTCCTATTCCCGCCAACTCTGGCTTACACGAATCTTTTTGATCCTAACCGCGGTAGCCTGCGTCTTCGCAGGTTATGAAATGTTCCAAGTGTTGTTGGAACAGATCGAGGACGATCGACCGTTCGCAGCCATCGGACAAATATCGTTCTTTCTCATCATCGCATTACTCACGTATGGCAACTTCGTTTATCAATTTACGAGAATCGGATATTTCAAACGTCTCTTGTCGCATTCCCCCGCAAACCGCGACCGCTTGGAAGAAGCCGTTTACCAGGGAGATGCCGCTCCTCTGGCCATTTTGGTTCCTTCCTATAAAGAAGAATTGGATATCGTCCGGGAAACGCTTCTATCCGCCGCGCTCCAGGATTATCCGAATCGGCGGATCGTACTTTTGATCGACGATCCTCCGCAACCGAAACGTTATGCGGACTTCGAAGCGCTGCGGAACATGAGAAATTTACCGCAGATTCTGCAGAGCGAATTCGACAAAGCGGCGTCTCCTTTTTTGTCGGCCAAAACGGAATACGAGAACCGGAAACGGAGCGGAATCACCGAATCGATTTCGGAAATCGGTCGAATCGTGACCTTATACGAAACCGCTCTTTCGTGGTTCGAGACGAAACTCGGCGAATACGACGATCCCTCCTTACGCAAGGAACTTCCGGATCATACCCGGATCTTTATGCGGGACCGGGTGTTCGAAACCTGGTCCGATCTTCATCGTTCCAAAATCGAAGAATGGAATACTCTACTTGGTTCAAATAACGATTCGCCAAACCGGGAAAATCCCGCTCTGGAAGCAAAAATCGAACGGGAATACAACCGACTTGTCAGTTTGTTCTCGGTGCGTTTTTCGAGTTTCGAACGAAAGAGCTATGTAAACCTCTCCCATCTGCCGAATAAGGCGATGAATCTGAATAGTTATATCGATCTTTTGGGAAAACGATTTCGCGAACGAGAGGACGCACAGGGAATCCATCTGGAAGAAACGTTCCGCGAAGACTTTACTTGGGAAGTTCCTGCTGCGGAATTTTTGATCACCTTGGATGCAGACAGCACCCTACTCCCGGATTACGCGATCAAACTCGTGCAAGTATTTTCCCGACCGGGATTCGAACGAATCGCGGTGGTACAAACTCCGTACAGTTCGGTTCCAGGCGCACCCAATGGCTTGGAACGGATGGCGGGAGCCACGACGGACATACAATATCAAATTCACCAAGGTTTCACACATTTCGGAGCCACGTTTTGGGTCGGGGCCAATGCCATGCTTCGTCATCGAGCGCTTTTGGATATTTGCACCTTCCACGAGGAGCGCGGATTTAAAATCCGCAAATACATCCAAGACAATACGGTCATCGAGGATACGGAATCGAGCATCGATCTCTTGGACGTACATTGGAATCTCTTCAACTATCCGGAACGTCTGGCCTACAGCGCGACCCCTCCCGATTTCGGTTCTTTGTTGATTCAAAGAAGACGATGGGCCAACGGAGGATTGATCATTCTTCCGAAACTGATCCGTCACGTATTCTCGTTTCCTTGGCGTTGGGCGAAATTCGTGGAAGGTTTTTTTCGAGTGCATTATCTGGGATCGATTGCGGCGGTGAACGTGGGTTTGGTGATACTTATGGGAAGTCCATTGGGAGAAGGGATCGAAACGTATTGGATCGCCTTGTCTTCGATTCCGTATTTCGTTCTTTATGGAATGGACTTAGTCCGTCTCGGATATCGATGGATCGACGTCGTTCAGATATATTCCTTAAATCTTTTGCTGATTCCGGTCAATCTCGCCGGGGTTTTTATGTCCGTCAATCAAGCGATCACGGGAAAACAAATTCCCTTTAGCAGGACTCCGAAGGTGATCGGCAGAACGGCCCTACCCGGTTTGTATGTGATTTCCGAATTCGCACTTTTCGCGCAACTAGTATTCGGATGTATCATCAATTATCTGCATCGCAACTGGATCTATTCTTTGTACAACCTATCCAACGCCCTTCTTTTGGGATATGCGATCGTAAAGTTCATCGGAATCAAGTCTTGCTGGGAGGATCTCCTCCTTTCCCTCGAAGAACCGCAGGTGGAAATCGTGGAAACGGTCGCCCACCTGGTTGAACCCGGAGTACAATTAGAACTGGAAAGTGCGATCGTATATTCCCAGGAAACCGAGACTGAGGAGTAAACGGGCCGAATCGGAACAGTACTCGTTCGTAAGATTCGTCGTTTCCTTTCGAACGGATGATCCCGTTCGTCTCGAAACAAACCGATTACGCCAAAAGGACGCTCTCTAAAACCGGTCAAATTCCTCTTGTAATTTGATTCCCGCGGAAAACTCTCGTTCTATATGTCTGCGAATCAAGGACCGGTATCCGTACAGGAGGTTTTGTACAAAGCCAGGTTGTTTTTTTCCGGATTTTTTCTCTGCCTATTCTTGTTGTTCGGAGCGTTTTTTCTTTCCCCACTGTATTTGATCCAGGACAAACCCTTCCCGAAAAGCGACGCCCTCGTTTTGGAGGCGAAAGAAACGATTCCGCGGGAAGTTCTTAAAAACGCGGCGGACGGATTTAAAAAAGGATATGCAGGAATTCTAATCATCTTATATTCTCCCGCAACCTCGAATTCCGCATTGGGCATCGGAACGGATCTTACGACGGAGATGCAAAACTCTCTTGTAGCGTTGGGAGTGGACGAATCAAAAATCCTCATCTATAAACTCGATCCGTATCCCGTAGGCGCAAAAAACTTCTCCAAATCGCTTTTGAAAATCTGCCTGGATCGACAATTAAAAACGATCTTAGTGCTTTCCAAACGATTCGAATCCGCACTCAATCAGACGACATACGAATCCGTGCTCGGACCGGCCGGCTTGAAAATTCAGGTCGTCGCGTTATCCGATAAAACGAACGCTTCCAATTGGTTTTTAACGGAAGAAGGATTCGAACTCGTCTTCTCGAATTTGGCCAGAACTCTTTATCAAATACTCCCAGGAAAATAAAATCGGAATGTCAGACGCAAAAGAAACCAACGAGTTAGTTCAACAAAGAATTCAAAAGATAGAAGAACTCAAAAAACAGGGGATCAATCCGTATCCTGTGCGTTTTTTTCCGGATTCAAAGGCAAAGGAATTGATCGACAAATACGGGGTTTCTCCGACCGGGTCCGACGTCAAATTCAAGTTAGGCGGTAGACTTCATTCCAAACGTGTGATGGGAAAGGCGAGTTTTGCGCATCTAAAGGATTCCAGCGGAATCATACAACTCTACGCGACCCGAGACGATCTCGGAGAAACGGAATATTCCGTATTTAAGTCTCTGGATCTCGGAGATATCGTCGGTCTGGAAGGTTATCTTTTTACGACTCAAAAAGGGGAAATCACGTTGCACGTCACCGCAGTTCAGTTGTTGGCGAAGTGTATTCGTCCGCTTCCCGTGGTAAAGGAAAAGGACGGCGTGGTATACGACGCTTTCTCGGACGTGGAACAAAGATATAGAATGCGTTATGTGGACCTCGTCGTAAACGATTCCGTAAGGGAAACCTTCATCACCAGGAGCAAAATCGTATCCGAAATACGGAGTTTTCTAACGGGCGAAGGTTTTTTAGAGGTGGAAACTCCGATGATGCAACCGATTGCGGGAGGAGCAGCGGCGCGTCCGTTCGTCACACATCACAACACGCTCGATATGCAATTGTATTTGAGGATCGCACCCGAGTTGTATCTCAAACGTCTGATCGTGGGAGGGATGGATCGTGTTTTCGAACTCAATCGTAATTTTAGAAACGAAGGAATTTCAACGAAACACAATCCGGAATTTACGATGTTGGAAGCGTATATGGCCTTCGGTGATATGTCTTCCATGCTCGATCTAACGGAACGTCTTATCACCTACCTCGCTTCTAAGATTTGCGGATCGTTGAAGATTCAATACGGAAAGGATTTGATCGATCTATCTCCTCCTTGGAGAAGGGTCACTTACGTGGACATCATCCGAGAATACAGTGGAATCGATTTCAGTCGAATTACGTCTTTGGAAGAAGCCAAAAAAAAAGCGGCCGAATTGAAAGTGGACGTTTCCAAATGTCAGACGATTTGGAAAGTCGCCGACGAGGTATTTTCGGAGAAAGCGGAACCCAATCTGATTCAACCGGTTTTTATCACGGATTATCCCAAAGAACTTTCTCCTTTGGCCAAATCCAATCCCGATAAACCGGACTACGTAGAACGTTTCGAACCGTACGTCGCCGGACGCGAAATAGGGAACGCCTTTACGGAGTTAAACGATCCATTCGATCAAAGGGAACGTTTCGAAGAACAGGTAAAACAAAGAGAGGCCGGAGACGACGAAGCGTTTATGATGGACGAGGATTATATTCGAGCTTTGGAATACGGAATGCCGCCTACGGGAGGTTTAGGGATAGGAATCGATCGATTGGCGATGCTCTTGACCAATTCACATTCCATTCGAGATACGATCCTGTTTCCTTTGATGAGACCGGAATAAAACGAAACCTCTAACTTTGAAATCTTCGTTTGGTCCGTGTTAGGTCTTCCAAAAAACGGAGGGCCAGCGAATCCACCAAGATATCCACGCGATTTCGAAGATCGGTGATCGATCCGTCGGTGACGTCCAGACGACGTTCCAAACGGTGAATCGACGCTTGGAATCGGTTATCGAAATTGCGAAATTCCTCTTTCACTTCCGCGCGAAAACCATCTAGGTCGGACTTTATTTCCGCACGAAGCCCCTGATGATCTGCTTTCATCTCCGCACGAAGTTCCTGTCGATCGGCTTTCATCTCCGCACGAAGTTCCTGATGATCGGCTTTCATCTCCGCACGAAGTTCCTGATGATCGGCTTTCATTTCCTCGCGAAGTTCCTGATGATCGGCTTTCATTTCCTCGCGAAGTTCCTGCTTGTCTATTTTCATTGCCAAGCGCAGGCCCTCTAGTTCGGATTTCATCTCCGCACGAAGCTCCTGTCGATCGGATTTCATTTCCTCGCGAAGTTCCTGCCGATCGGCTTTCATTTCCGATCTCATTTCGACTCGAAATTCTCCGAAGTTAGATTCCAAACCGCGGAACTCGCTTTTCAGTTGTTTTAGCTCCGAAAATAAATCTTTCCAAAGAAGTCTAAGGAATCCGAATAAAGAACCGAACCCAGCGAGTGTGGAAAGAAATAAAGCCCAAAAAGGAAAGTCGGACATAGAAGGAAATACCGGGTTTCAAAAAAGAAAAATCAAGAAGAAAAAAGACGAGGGTGAAAAATAAAAATAGATTCTACATATTTTTACCTACAAACGAAATCACATGCAAACTAACGAATATGATTTTCAGACTGTTTCGAAGAGACTTTCTATTTTTTCTGAAAGAGTGACTTAAAAAATACGAGAGTGAAAAACTGAAACATACGGAAGAAACGGAAGATTCTCCACGGTTTACTCAAAATTCTCCAAAGCCAGATCAAACCTCTGAGTTTGAAAAAATTAGGCGCCTTTCTCACCTTGCCGGAAAGAATATCCAAGGACCCCCCCACTCCGATAATGACGGAATGTCCGAAGAAGGCGGTGTTGTTTTCGATCCAGATTTCCTGATCCGGAAAATCCATCGCTAAAAAGATGATGTTGGGACTGGTTTTGCGGATCGATTCCTTGACCATCAATTCGCGCTGCGGATTCATATAACCCGCGTGCCGACCCACGATCCTCACTCCTGGAAAATGCCGGGACAACGTGAAATACACTTTTTCGATCACGTCTTCCTTACCCCCCAACATAAAGATGGAATAATTCCGCAATTCGCAAAGACGAACCAAATCCATCATCAAGGCAATGGGTGAAATTCTTTCTTTCAGATCCTTTCCCATACGATGGGCGGCCCACTGCAGACCCGCACCTTCCGCTAAAATCATCGTGGATTTTTCCGTGATCCGATGCAACTTCTTGCCCTTTCGTACGGAGAGGATCTTGATCGGATCCAAGAATAAGACGTGATGAAAGCGTTCTTTTTCCTCCAGCAGACGATAGATCTTTGCGACCGCTTCGTCCTGGGATACGTTGTCGAACGGAACCCCGAGAATATCCGTTTTTCCTAATGTTTCCGTTTGTATCACTTGATAATCGAGAAGGTAATCCCGATCGTCTTTGGCGGATAAATGTATGATTTCCCCGGGCTTTTTCATCCTAAAGACATCCTATACGACATAAGCTCAGAGTCAATTGAAACTTAACTGTTTCGAGTCCGGATTTTACGAACCGCGCTCCTAAATTCGGATTCCAAACAAGCCATAGAAATGCCGGAAAGGAGGAACGGCCCTTGGTCCAAAATCGAATCCAGTTTGGAAACTTGAATTCCTCCGATCAAGGTCACCCGTATCGGGGCCGCGCGGGCGACCGTCTTCAGAATTTCCGTTCCGATCGCGGACTTTGCGTCTTCCTTATTTTCGGTTTCGAAAACCGGACCCAATCCGACGTATTTCCACAAGGTAGGATCCAAGGACAAAACCTCCTCCAACGTATGCGCGGACGTTCCCAAAAACAAACCGCTGCGAGCCAATTCGTTTTTTTCCGTTTCCGTCAAACGTTCGAAATCCTCCTTACCGACGTGTGCACCGAAACAATCGGAACGAATCGCCAAACTCCAATGATCGTTCAAAATCCAACGCGCTTTCGGATAACGTGTTCGTAACGTTTCGAGAGAACGCGCTATTTCGGATTCAGTCAATGTCTTCGCTCGAATTTGAAAAAAGGGAACCACATCGGAACAAGGAAGCCAAAGTTCGGGAACGGAATAAAAGTCCAGATTCTTTTTTTCGCAGAAGTCCCAATCCAAAATCGGATAAATTCCCGGGCTTCTCCAATCGGACGTTTGCAACTCAAACATCCTCGTCGTTTCCCAACAGTATGATTCGATTCCGCAGCGCAGTCATTGTCCTTTTTTCTCCCGGTTTTCTTTGAGAAAGTTTGAATCAGGAATCATTCAAGGTCGAATCTTTTTTGATTTACGCGAAATTCACGGATCGGGAACATACACATATGAGGAAATTCGCGTTCATTCTTCTTTGTATTTTTCTTTTGTCTGCCCTCTTTTTAGGATGTAATTCCAGAAAAGACGAAACCACGGACAAGGCCATTTTGAATTATATGCTTTCCTGCGGTCCGGGCGGAACAATCGAATCCTGCAACGCGAGTTGCTCAGATCGTTACGGAGCGACCGTCACAAGCGCGAATTTGCAGGCGCTCAACAGTTGCACCAGCGCTTGTGCGACCAACTGCAATCTCGTCAGTTTGTTTCTGACGTACAGTTCTTTGAATAAGTAAAAAACCGAAATAAAGAGGCCGCAAACAAACCGGCGGTCTCTATCTTTAAAATCGAATTTCCTGCCTGAACCCCGGGAACGTCTTTTTCATCCAACAATTCCAATTCCGCTTTCCGAAATCCTCCTTCCGGACCGATCAGCCAAATCGTGTTTCTAAAAAATTCCGGTTTCAGGTTCGATTCTCCCCGCGGATCCAAACGATACAAGGAAACACGGTCCTCGTTTCTCGTTCCGGGATCTTCCAAAAATTCCCGCAAAGAAAGAGGTCCGCGTACCGAAGGAAGAAAAATCCGTTTGGATTGGGCGGCGGCTTCTTCGGTGATTTTAAGAGAACGTTCCAAATTGAAATCCCTTCGATCGGATTGTTCGAAATTCAAAAAGTAAAAATGGGTCAACCCGAGTTCGGTCCCTTTTTGCAGTAACCATTCCAGTCGATTGCCCTTGGGAATCGCGGTCGCAATTCCCGCAACGAAACGTTCTTTTGGGTGAATTTCGGTTTTTCGTAGAATTCCCCGATCGGATCCCGCCTTAACTTCGTAAAAACAATCCGCTCCGTTTCCGTCCAAAATTCTAAGATTTTTTGTTTCGGAGAATATACGAAGCGCCCTCAGGTGCGCGACCTCTTCCTTGTTTAAACGAAGCTCCTCTTCCGGTTTCCATCCCCTTCTGAAAAAAATCGTTTCGCCCAAAACGCCCTTCCTACCGGTTCAAATTGGCGAGTTCGAAAAGGGAAGGGTCGGGTTTTACTTCCTTATCTATTTCAGTATATTCTAAAACACTAATGGATCCCGTATTTAGATCCAACATTTCAAGACGGCTCGCGTGTTCTTCCTTGGCCACTTTCTGGTTCTGTTTGACTTTTACCGGACCGTATTTGATGTTCATGGTTTTGAACAGAACACCGTCCCGATCGTGAAAATCCAGACGGGATGGTTTTAAAGTTTCCAGATCCAAAAGAAGAATCAGTTTGGAATAAAAATACGGAATGATCGGTTTTAGGGAGACACGTTTGTAACTGCGGTCCGCCGTTTTGAGATCGTTTTGTACGATCGGATTGTAGTTGGCCTGATACGAAACTCCGGATAAATCGATAAAGCTGAATCCGGTCGCGAGATGCGATTCGTATTTTTCCTCGTCCACCTTGCGGAATATTTTTTTGGAAAGAACGTTGAAGGCGTAAATTTGTTCGCCTTCGTCCTTTACCAAAATCTTATATTCCAAACCTCTTCCGCTACTTTCGAAAAGATAAAGAGTATCCTCCTCTTTGCGGAAAATGCTCACGTCCCAACTCCAGGTTTCTCCGGTTCTCCGTATGAGAATGAGATTTCCTTTGATCAAACCTTGGTTGGATTTTACGAGGGCCTGGTCCAAACGTGCGACCAGTTCCTGCGCCACCCTCGCTCCGGACCCTTGCGAACCGGTTTCTCCGCTGGGCAAGACGGCCGCGAAAAAACAGAAAAAGAACGCAAGGATCCGAATCAAACTTACTCCGCCCTCATCGTGGGAGCGCTGAAGGAATAAAGTCCGTGAACGGAACCTTGCGCTTGTGCGGATTCCGAACGTCTTTCAAAACGTATCTTTCCGTCCCGAAGCGCTTTGTGGATTTCGGGAATGGATTTAAATCCCATATCCTGAAAGGAAAGTCTCAGTCCTTGGGAAAGATACGGGATGAAGTTGAGAATGGAACCTCGGTCCACGACCGATCCGCTCACACCTTGCGCGACCTTTACCTTTTGTCCCTCGTTAAAATAACGTTTATCTCCGCCTGCTTTCATCGCTTCGATGGAAGCCATTCCTCTGTATTTTTTGAGGCGAATTCCGTTTTCGTAAAAGTAATCTCCCGGAGCTTCCGTAGTTCCGGCGAACATAAATCCCATCATACAAGTGGACGCTCCAATGGCGAGCGCGTTGGCGATGTCTCCGATGTTGGAAATTCCTCCGTCCGCGATCACAGGCACGTCGTACTTCGCCGCGTGCCTCGCGGTTTGAAAAACTGCGGTAGCTTGCGCCCTTCCCACGGCCATCGTATCCTGAGTGATACAAATCGAACCCGGCCCCATTCCGATTCGAAGTCCGTCCGCCCCGGCGCGGATCAAATTTTCCGCTTGTGCGCGAGTAACCACATTTCCGCCCACCACTTCCAGATTTTTGAATTCCTTTTTGATAAATTGAATCATCTCGATTTGATAATTAGAATTTCCCTGCGCGGAATCGATGATGATCACATCCACACCCGCTTCATACAAAGCCGCTACTCGATCCCGCGATTCAAGAAGAGTGGAAACCGCGGCTCCACAACGAAGACGTTTGTTTTCGTCTTTGGAAGCGTCCGGAAATTCCTTGTTCTTCTTTAGGTCGGAACGGCTGACCAGAGAAACTAATTTGCCATTGGAATCAACAATGGGAAGTTTCCCTATTTTCGATTTTTTTATGATATCGTTTGCTTCCTGAAGAGTGATACCCGCTTTGCCGGTGATTACGTTCGTGGTCATCACCTTATCCAATGTGATTTCTCTGTTCTTTTCGAAATCTATGTCACGGTTTGTCACAATTCCGACAAGTTTAGAATCTCTCGAACCGTCTTCCGTCACCGGAATTCCTGTAAACCCTTTGTGTTCTTTGATCCAATCCAAATCACGAATCGTATTCTTCGGTCCGAGGATAACGGGATCCGTGATGAATCCGTTTTCGAAACGTTTTACTTTGGCGACGTGCGCTACTTGTTCTTCGATCGTGTTGTTGTAGTGGATGATTCCGATGCCTCCCATCAAGGCTTGTGCGATCGCCATCTGGGATTCGGTCACCGTATCCATAGGCGAACTGATAAACGGTCGTTTTAATTTTATATTTCGAGTCAGTCTGGTTTCCAGCTCAACTTCGGAGGGATGGAAGTCGATAAATCCAGGGAGGACGAGAAAATCTCTGTAGGTTAGACCGATCTGAAGACTGAATAGCTCGTCTCCGGATAGTCCGTCTAAATATTCGGAGTCGCGGTAAGTTTGGTTTGACATTCTTATTCCTTACCTAGTACATAAAAGGTAAATAGAGAACTGAGATCAAGAGAATTTCCCCTCCTTCGCTTTGAAAAACTATGGAAACGATCCAGCGAAAAAAAAGAGAGAAAGAAACCGTAACCGATCCGGCGAAGAAGTATCACATCATCTCCAAGTTTCTGGTGAAAACGGACATCGCCGCGCAGACAAAAGGCTCCGTAATACAGATCGTAAAAATTCTACAAGTGTCCAAGGACGCTACGAAAATTCTGATCCAAACCCAGACCCCGAACGCGTTTCCTCTGAACAGCCACGTTACCCTCACCAAACTTCTCGCCAAATACGTGGAATTGGACTGCGAGGTTCTGGATGAAAAACCGGGCAATCAGCTTGTTCTCGCGGTTTCCGATATTTCGATCGCGAGCAAGGAACGAAGCCTCAATCGTATCTCTCCTCAGGAAGGAATGGTCTGGATTACCAATATCCGTACGAGCAAAACCACGATCGACGCGAATCTGTTCAACATTCCCACTTCGGTGAAGGTGAATTTCGCGGATTACGAAACGAAACTGAAATCCAAATACGACCTTCTCAAAATAGACGTATTCCAAACGATCGGAGACAAATTCGATCTCGTCAAAAAAACGAGAAAGATCCTCTTTATTCCAAACACGCAGAAGGAGGAAAGTTATGCGCCCTTTGACAAGGACGGCTTCATCGACTACGCATCG
This sequence comes from Leptospira gomenensis, assembly GCF_004770155.1. GTDB lineage: Bacteria > Spirochaetota > Leptospiria > Leptospirales > Leptospiraceae > Leptospira > Leptospira gomenensis. The sequence goes on from NZ_RQFA01000028.1 coordinate 65,251, forward strand.
GAAATCGGGGACTCGGACGACATCCGCAAAAAAATCATAGAATATGCCAATCAAAAAATCAAATCGGAACTCATCGTTCCCGTAATCTACCTCAACCACGAAGAACAAGCCATTCCGATCGGTTACGTGCACGCGCAAAACAGAACAAGGGAAATAGACATCCTTGAAGTGATGGAGATAAAAACGCTCACCTTCGAAATGGTGGACCGAATTCGGGAATCGAACACGGTCCTCGTTAAGGAACGGTTTCCGATCGTGAACATTTCCACCGGCGGACTCAAGGTTAAAATCAACCACCCGGATCTCAACCACGACCTGACCAAACGCGCCGGTTTTACTTTCGATATTTTCTTTAAAATGCAGGCTCCCCTTACCGCATTCGGAGTCATCCGTTCGGTTACGAAAGACAGCGAAGGGAATCTTTACGTCGGACTTTCGATCGAGGGCAATTCCTCCCGTCCGGGAGAAAGGAAAAAATACATAGATAACGTCAACCGTCTTTTGGCCGAAGCAAACCAGGGACCGGTGTAAACCGAATCAGCGCCCACGAACACCGTCGCATAAAACGATTTCAAAATCCAAAATATTTAATTTTTCTAATATTCAGGATTTTGCACATCCACGAACAGAACGTTTCCGTCAGAAAGACGTTTGCTATAAGTCACGAGAAGGATTCCGTAGCTTATGTCGTAGTACGGATTGCTTATGATCCATTCGGAACGAGTGTCCTTCATGGATTTGTAAAACTGTTCCAGAAAATACGGTCTCCAACTCCAGTTTCGCCCGATAAAGGAAAAATCCGTGTCCGCGGAAATTTCTCCGATCCTCATGTAATTGGGAGAAACCTGACTACCGATCTGGCTCGTCACGTAGATGCGGAAGACGAAATCGCTCAATACTCCCGGGTTTTCGATTCGAACACCGTAACGATCTCCCTCCTCCGGAAAAACCGAAATCCCGGAAAGATCCAACTTCTCCTCCATCTCCTTTTCGCGTTTGATCTGCTTCATCAACTGATATCGTTTGTAGTTGAAAAAGAGTTCGTGTAACGTGGAGAAGCGGAGTTTCAATTCCTCCTGACCGATCATATCCGGCAAGGCTTCCGAAAAATAAAAACCCTGCAAAAATCGCGCGCCGTACGTTAAGGATTGAAAGAGTTCGGTTTCGTTTTCTATTCCTTCGAATAGAAGGGAACAGCCCAGAGATTCGGAAAGCCTGGATATGGTGAATAGGATCTCCTGAAAATTTCTCGAAGTAACGGAATGACGCAACATCTGAAGATCCACTTTCAGAATATCAGGATGAAAAATTCCGATCCGATCCAAATTGGAGGAACGCGAACCGAGGTCGTCGATCGCGACTAAAAATCCCTCTTCTTTGTATTTGGAAATCAAAGGACGAAGACTTTCTATACTTCCGTCGAAATGTTCCTCGACGATTTCGATCACGATCTTGGAAGGATCCAGACCGAGCTCCTGTACGAGCCGAATCGTATACGGATCCTTTTCCTCTTCTTCGATATGATCGCGCATATAAGCGGGAGATATATTCAAAAAGAGTTTCGCATCCGGAAACGAATTCTGCTTGTTCAAAAGATGAAGGATGGCTTTCCGACGAAGGGTCCGGTCGATCTCTCGTTTGAAAAAATAAATTTCCCTACGTTCGTTCGGATCCAATACTCCTGTTTCTGCGTCCAAGAAAAAAGGACCGAGACTGTATACATTTCCGGATTGATCCCTAAACCTTCCCAACGTTTCATAACCGTAAATGGAATCCCGTTCGACGGATAAAATGGGTTGGAAAAAAGGGATGATTTCTCCCGTCTGGAACCAACGGTTCCATTCTTCCTTGGTCTTAGGAAACGTGCCGGAAGGCGTAAACATTCAGTTACAGATTTTTTCTCCGTCTCATTCCTACAAGGAAATTACGCGCCTTCGAAAAAAACGAATCCGCTTCGACTTCCGTTCGTTCGGAAAACCCCGCCTAGGAACTCTGTCATTTTGAAACACATTTTGTATTTCGGTTTCGGCATTCTGCTGATTTTGTTCGGGGTCATTTCCGCGTATTCGTTGCGTTGGATGGCGGATGACGCGTTCATCAGTCTGCGTTATGCGAAAAACCTCGCGGACGGACTCGGTTTGGTTTTTAACGAAGGGGAATTCGTAGAAGGTTATACCAATTTTTTATGGACGATTCTTTTATCGTTGGTTCATCGTTTCGAACAAATCGACCCGATGAACGCGTGTTATGTACTGGGAATATGCTCGTTTGCGGGAACCTGTTTTTATCTTTTGATTTTTACGGCGCGAAAAAACGGCGACAAACTTCTTTTTCCGGTTTCCCTTTTTTGTTACGTCTCGATCCACCACGTACGGGTTTTCGCGACGAGCGGTTTGGAAACCTCTTTGCACGGGTTCCTTTTCGTCGCCGCCTCGTATCATTTGTTAAACGGTGCATCGACCTTCGCGAATCCATTCGGCACAAAAACTTCGAACTCTTCCGAAGAGGGTAAAACCGATCCGAATCCTAAATTTCCTTTCGAATCCTCCTGGATTTTCGGAATTTTTTTGTCTTCCTTAAGCGCGTTGAACCGCCCGGACGGAATCCTCTTTCACGGATTGGCCGCGTTGTCCGTACTTTTTAGGATCGATTTTTTCTCCAAAAAAGGTTTTTCCTCCGCGGTTTTGGAGAAAAGATTTCTCTTTTTCTTCGTCTCCGCTTCACTTCCTATTGCGTTCTATATTTGGAAATTAGAATATTATGGAAATCTACTACCCAACACGTTTTACGCGAAGTCGGGAGGAACTTCCTATCTTTCCCAGGGAATCGTATATCTGCGTCTTTTTTTCACGATGTATTACGGGTTGATTCCCGTTTTCGCGGCCGCTTTTTTTTTCGGAATCCGTGCGGCGGTCTATTTCCGGCACGACGCGGCCAAAACGGTTTTACGTTCGGATTGGATTCTTCTATTTTTATTTCCCGTTTCGTATTTCGGTTATTATACCTGGATCGGCGGGGACTTTATGTTCGCCCGATTTTATCTTCCCGTCCTACCCTTGTTTCTTCTCTGGGTCGAATCGAATCTACTCGTTTCGATCCGAGGAAATTCCTCCGATTTCCGATCGGCAAAGACCCACATCGCCTTGGTCCTGATTCCGTTTTTTTTGTTGATGCGTTGGGACGTATACAAGGGAACCGAATATCCCGTAGTAAACGAAATCGCGGACGAAAATCAGATCTATAAACGCGAAACTTTGGAACGGGTAAAGACGGTCGTTTCTCCCTGGAAAAAACATTTCGAAACTTCCAAGGTGCGTGTGGCGTTCGCCGGTTCGGAATGTTTTTTGATCTATTATCTCAATCCGATTCTGGCGATCGAAACGGAAGCCGGTTTGACCGATCCCTTCATCGCCAGAATGGAAGGGCAAATCGCGGGCAGGATCGGCCACGGAAAATCCGTCCCTTTGGAATACCTAAAAAGCAGAAACGTACAACTACTTCTCTATTCCCACGGGCTTCCCGAAAAAAAGGAATACGACGAATTCAAGACCGGATCTTTTTCCGCTCCTTGGAGAATCCTCTCCTATTCTCCCGAAACCATGCGCGAACTCGGAAAGATCGAAGAATTCTCCTTCGTAAACTTCGAAACCTTTTTGGACGAATACAAAGAGGATTTTAAAAAATTAGAGCCGGAATCCAGAAAAAAAAGATACGTAGAGTTCGAGGAATATTACTTTCGAAACGCGAAGGATAAAAATAGACGGGAATGGTACGAGAAGAATCTTTGATCTTCCTTTTTTGTCGGCTCGCTCCCTGTTTCAGAAACTTGATTGCTAAAATGCAGTAGAACGAATAGCCTGCATATTATCCCTTTGCGGTCGGATTCTTACTTTAACGAAATGAGTCGGTATCTCAATTTAAGAACATTTCCTCTTTTGATTCTCGTTTCGGTTCTGACACCGATCTTTTTTTTCGATCCCTCCAACCCGGCGCTTTCCAGGGATTCATCGGTATTCACTTTTTTCATCTGGGCCTGTTGTATCGCAATCAACCGATTCCGAAAACGATCGACGATCCATCCTTTGTTTTTGCTCGCCTGTCTTTTACTGATCGGCCTTTCCACCATCAACGGAATCAACCGCGCGCCGGTCGTTTATTTCCCGCAAAAAGTGAATCTAAAGTTGATGTATGTGGCGTCTTTGGCGTTCGCTATTTTTCTATTTTTCAAAAACGTTCCTCCGATTTTCCTGTTTATCCATTCGATCGCGTTCGCTTGTTCTCCTCCTTTGTTTTCAAGCATCAAATCGATTCCACTTCTACTTTTCGTATTGGCTTCTCTTCCGTATCTCGTAAGGAAGCGGTTTCGGTGGAACCTACTCCACACATGGATCGCCGCTTTTTTAGCGGTGGTTTGTATTTCTTCGATACTTTCCTACAAGTCTCCGTCCGCCTGGATGCAGTCTTGTTTACTTTTGTCCGCCGTAACGATTTTCTTTTTGCTTTCCAGCTTTCCGGCAAAAGCGTTCAAAAAATATATGCTGTTGATTTTGTCGTTCGACCTCCTTTTGAACGTGATCAACCTTTTGTCCGCGGTTCACACCCTGATTCCTTTCGATCCGTTTCATCCTCCGATTCTACTAACCTACGCCGGGTTTCCCGTTTCCTCGATCGCGGTGATATCTTCTTTTACCGCGTTGACGTCCTTATATACGGGTCTTCAATACAGACGATACGCTTGGATCCTCTTTCCGGGCGGTGCGGGCGCGGCGTATCTCGTATTTTTCAATCAATCCAGAGCGAGTATGCTCGCTTTGGGAATCGGATTTGTCGTTTTATTTTTGGCCGCCCGTAGAAGAACGTTTACGATTCGAATCGCCGCTACAGGAACTTTCCTAATTCTGTCGGCTGCTGTGTTGGGATATCTGATTCTACCGAAAGAAGAACTCGCAAAATATTTTGATCCAAACACGTTGTACATCCGGTTTTCACTTTGGACGTTTCACTTTCAATCCGTGGCGCATAACGCGCCTTTTTTTGGACTCGGACCCGATGCGGATTCTTTGCTCGCGCATCTTCCCGGAGTGAGTCCAAACCGGATCGGCTACAGGGATTTTTACGATTTTTTACATTCGTTTCGATCGTATCCTCAAGCGCATAATTTATACTTGGAAACGTTTACCAGTCTAGGTTTTTCCGGTTTTTTTCTTTTTCTCTGTATCGCCTTATATCTCGCCAAAATCTCCTTCGTCATGGTCTTTTCCAGAAACCGGACGACGTTTGAATCAGCAGGCTTGGTTTTCGCGACTCTGGCTTTTACGGCCGTTCACGAGTTTTTCGATTTTAATTCCGGAGAACAACACTTCCTGATTCCTGCGACGATCGCCCTTTCTCTCGTCGATATGCGATCCGTCCGTAAAATCGTGTCATTTAAACTGGAAAGATATTACATTTCCTTTATCTACGTTTTGTTCGCCGGAGCGATCGGTTTTTTGTCGTTCCAGTTGATCTGGGAACAAAGACTCAGAAATCTCATGTTGATTTCCACACAAGGAGAGATCGAACTCGATAATTTCCTCGTCTACAAAGAAATCACTAAGAAATCGCATTCGAAAAAACGCGAATACCCGATAGCCGAAATTTTAAACGACAAGGTCTGGATTCGCTCCGAGGACAATCTCGTACTCGCTGCGTTCCTTTTGAAAAAAAGACCCGATCTGATTCCGGAGGCCGCAACGTTTTTGGATCGTTGTGTTCGCGAGAATCCGTATTCTTCGGTTTGTTGGAAGGAACGTTCCGAACTTTTCGTCGATAAAAAATTTCAAAAAGAAAAAGAAGCCGACCGCAAACGGGCCGAAACTACGGACCCGTTTCATATCATCGTCAGGGAATAAACCTATGCCCAACAAAATCCTACGTTACACGATTTATCTGATCGTCTTCTTTTTTTTAGCCTTCAACCGATGGCAATTGGACCGTTTTGTCCCGTTCGTATCCAGCGATTCCGAAATCAAATATTACCAAACCATGGACTTTGCGGAAAAGGGATTTTCCGCCATTTCTTCATCCGAATGCTTCTACCCCGGTAAACGATACGATCCAGACTTCCGCAATTTTCCGTTCGATTATCCCTGGGCGTTCTTAAAAAAAAACGGAGATAAGGCCTGTTCGTTTCAATATCCTCCCGTATTCGCTTTGTTATTCGGAATTCCCGGATACGTTTTCGGAAAGGCGATCGTCACGTTTCTTCCCTTGTTTTGTATGTTGGGTTGTATGTTTTTGTTCGATTCCCTTTTATCGAAATTCGTTTTAAAACCCTGGACGATTCTTGCGGGAACGATCGTTCCGTTTTGTCTCAGCTTTCCGGTATTATCCGCGGAGGAATTTTCCGAAGTTCCTTTGAACAATCTATTACTTTTCGGATTCGCTTATTCCGTTACGCTTACTCTGTTTCGAAACATCGTTACCGTAAAAACTCAAGATCCGGAAAAACATTCGTATTTTAGAATATTATCGTTTGCTTCCGGTGTGTTCGCGGTGACCGCTTTTTTTCTTAGGACTGAATCCGCTTTTCCAGTTTTTTTATTCGGATTCATTTCGTTTTTTAACGCGGATTCCAGAAGGAATTTGCCGGGTTATCTACTTTTCTCCGGATCGGGAGCGGCGGCCGCGTTTTGTGTAATCGGAACTTTGAATTTTTTTCATTCCGGACATCCTATGGGAATCCGGTTTCTGATCAGTTCGGGAGACGCGGTGAGTCAGTTCTCCCTGGCAAAACAGATCGGTATATTCAGCGGATATTTTTTGGGAGACGCCACCAAAACCGGCTTTCTGAAAGCGGCTCCCTATTCCGTTTTGATCCTGGGAATTTTTTACCAACTGTTCCGAAAACGCAGCCTAACCGCGGCTTCACTCTTCGGCTTTGTAGGTTTCGGAACGTTATGCGCCATCTCTTTTTTGAGTCCGTATACGGCGGGAGTTCATCATTTCGGTCTCCGTTATTTGGAATCCGGATTTCTTTTTTTATCGATCGGAATTTTCATCCTTATGTCGGAGCTCGCGCGAAATTCGCGAAAACCCGGAGCGACGGCCCTCTTCCTTTTGGTCGTATTGAGTCTGTATTTTAACTATAAGTTCGTACGGGAAGGATTCAAGATATTGTTCGCGTCCGTCGATGCCTATCGAGAAATTCAAAACGAATTTCAAAAACGTAAAATCGTAGTACACAAAGGGCAATTCACCAATTATCTGATCGGTTATTCCTATTTGAATTCCGTACATCTTTCGGTCATTTCCGATAAGGAAATGGAAGACTTGGAAAGGCGATTCGTTGAAAACGGGGTAACGTCGTATTCCACTCTCGAATACGATCTCGAACCTGCGAGAGATCCGAACCTTCCCGAAAAACAATACAAAGAAAAGATCGCGATCCGAATTTCCGATCCGAAACGTTTTTCCGAAAAAACCGAGGAACGGAAAATACTCGCGTTTACACTCAAAAGTTTCCGACTCTTGTCCCGATAACTTCGAACGAATTATCCCGCACGATAACTCCGGTCGCAACGGTCTCGAACACTTCCGACCGAAGCAACGGGCCGGAAAGCTCAAACTCACTTTCCAGGGACCTATCTCCGCGTTGTATTACCCGTGTCTGATTACCCGTCTCTGCGGACGAACGGCACCTTCGACGAGCGGTCCTTCCGATTTCGGTTAACGCACGTTTTAAGGGTCCGGAATTACGTCCGTTTCAAAAGATGGGCGGTGATCGTTTGTCCTATGAGATTCAGGATCTGAACGCTCAAAAAACTGATCATCAGAATTTCCTTTTCCAGATCCAGTACTTGAAACGAGTTTCTCCACCAGCGAAACAGAATAAAACAGAAAAGAAGGATCACAAAGAGAATCATTCTCGCGGAATACCAAAACAACAGATCCTCGGACAAATGATTGAGTTTGGAATAGAGCGTCAGCTCAGGCGTTTTACGCGCGGCCAAAAACAAACCGATGGCCCAAATCGTCTGCCCCAAAGTGGCCACGAGCAAGGATACGGTCATAGAATGGATTCCGAAGATATGAAACGGTCCGACGGTTACGATTCCGGTCGAATATCCTAGAATCGTCACCGACCAACCCAATGCGAACAACGTCCAACCGCTATAGTAAAAAAGCTGCTGGGAATGGATCAATATCTGCAATAGATGACGCATTCCGTCACGCCAGGTTCGCAAATGAGGAACTCGTCCTTCCACGTCCGGATGTAAACTTACCGGAACGTGGGACAACTTCACTCCGCTTCTGAGAGCCTTTACGAGCATCTCCGACGCGAATTCCATCCCCGTACTTTCGATCTCCCATTCGAGATATCTGCTTTTCAAAAAACAGCGGAACCCGGAATTGGAATCCAGGACACGATTGCCTTTTTTTGAATATAATAAATTAATAATCCAATTGATGACCGGGGTACCTAGATATCTGTGCAAAAACGGCATCGCACCTTTTTGGATGTTTCCGCTCAATCGCGAACCGATCACAAACTCCGCTCCCTTTTCCATCTCCGCCAAAAGGGACGGCGATTCTAAAAAATCGTAGGTATTATCCGCGTCCGCAAAAATCACGATTTCGCCTTTTGCGTTCGTGATTCCGAAATTCAAGGCGGCTCCGTAACCGCGTTCCTTACAGTGAACCACCCGGGCTCCGAATTTTTTCGCGATGGATACGGACGCGTCTTCGCTCCCGTTGTCGGAAACGAGTATTTCCACTTCGTATCGTTTTAATTCTTTTTTCAAACGTACGAGTTTTTCGAGCACCAAAGGAAGGGTCCGTTCCTCGTTGAGACAGGGGATTACATAGGTTACGCTTTTTTTCTTCATTCTATTCAGATTCCGGAATTTACTTTTTACGGATCAACACAACCCGCATTCCGTAAAACAATCGATCCTCTCGGTCGAATCTGTTTTGCGGAAACGACGCCTTCAATTCGTCCGAATCCAAATGTTTCCAGGACGTTTCGAGAATCACGAGTTTTCTCCGTTTCGAATCGGAGACAAAACGATCCGCTTCCTCTTTGGAATAAATTCCGGGAGCGATCGTAACGATCCCGGCGGTTTTTAAAAAATACTCCAAGTTATACGAATGTGAGGAACAATAAACCGTATATTCGGAAGGGGTTTCACGGATCGTGGAAATAATAAATTGAGAACTTTCCCTCCATTGTTCCTTGAAGGGTTTGTAGTAGTGTCGAGAATAATAATACAACGAAACGAGGGAAATTCCGATCAACAACGTTTTCAAACGATTTCCGCGATATACGCTAAAACGCGAGAACGCGGTGACCACCAAAAAGTAGATCGCCGGTGCCGCCACAAGAAGATTTCGGTCCGTAAGAATGGGTTGTTTGATCGATAGAACCCCGATCACGACCGCAAAAACGAGGAATACTACGGAGATGAGCCGAATCGATTTTTTATGGGAAAACTCCAACTCTTCGAAACCGTTTTTCTCCTTTCCTTTTCCGTAATATTGTGTCGCGAATCCCACGACCAAAGCAGCGGACGCGAGTAATCCCGGAACGAACTTATTCAGAAATCCGGAATGAAAGATACGATCGAAGAACACGATAAAGACGATGATTCCCGCCTCCGGAATCCAGGACGCGGTTTTCATCTTATCCGAACTGAAGAGCATATAAACGGCCGGTAGAAAAGAAACCGCCAACACGGTTCCGCAAAGAAATTCCCTCTTCGGAAATTTTTTTTCTGCGATCCATTCGGTAAGAAACAACCCCAAAAACGTCGAAGCGGCCCAAAGAAATCCGAAGAAGTGCGTATAAGAAGCGAGTAACGCGACGGCCGTCAACTTCCAAAGCAGGAAGGAACGTTCCGATTCATCCCTCGCATAAACGATACGCAACGTAAACGCAAAAAGAATCGTACAAAAAAGGACGAGCAAACTGTACGAACGGAGTTCCTGAGAATAATAGATCAGTCCCGGAGAAAAACTCAAAAGCGCGGCCGTAACGATACGAATCCGGTCCGGTAACTCTTTCGGCGTGAAATACAAGAACACAATCGGTACGAACATTCCCGCGATCGCACTGAACAACCTTCCCCAAAAAACCGTGGCTCCGAAAAGCTGAAACCAAAAATACAAAAGGGTTTGGTATAAAGGCGGATGCGGATCGTTCTTCATCCAATCCCAAAGTTTTTCCAGAGAAGTTTCCGAAGACGCTCGTATGGAAAAAAGTTCGTCTTCCCAGGGACTTTGCAGATCCAATCGAAAAAGACGGACAAAAATTCCGAGCGCCAAAACGAACCCGATCAGAAGTAAGTCCTGGTGTTTGGAAAAAAAGGATTTTATCCGGGACATCGGTTTACCAAATCCCCATGATTCTTCTGTAAAGGTCCGTTTCCAAAATTCCTTTCGGATCGTATTTTTTTTTGAGCGAGTGAAACGTATCCCAATTCTTTTTCGGAAAGGCGCGTTCTGCGATCTCGGGCCGCAAGGTGCTGTCCTTCGCGAAATAAAACTTACCGCCGTATTTCAGAACGATCTCGTCCAATTCTCCCGCGAGTTCCCAGAGCTTTTTTTTATTGCGGGATGTCATCGGAAAATCCATCGCCATCGAATAACCGTCGAGAGAATGGGTCAGCAAAAAAGGATCCGGTCTGTGTTTCTTAAATACGGCGAGCCAGGTCACGATTCCTCGTTTTTGACAGATCCTCAGAATTTCGGAGAATCCTTCCACTGCGTTCTCTTTGGGAAGAAAACTCTGATACTGGATCATCGCGCCGGGTTTGTACATAAATTTCCAATTGGGAACGTAGTCCAAAAGAAACGCGTATTCGGCGTGCCCTTGTAGATAGGGTTTGTTGTCCGTTAAAAATCCGGAGATATATTTGGCGAAGTTGACTAGCCTCATTCCCAACTTATTAGAAAACGGAAGCATGAAGATCCACATCCATGCCTTCGGTATGACTCCCAAAAACGTGCTCGGTAAATTCTGTTTTTCTAATGTAGTATTGGAGGGGAAATCGGGATCTTCCCCTTTTTTTAGATGATTCGCTTTGTGGATTTGTCCCCTTCCCAAAGAGGAACCGCTCGCAAACGCGTCCACCCATCCCACGAGGTAATCGGAATTCTTATACTCTCGTTCGAAGTAGTCGTACATTTCCTGCAGATTTTTGGAAACCACGGGCCATACCCGCATCTTCCCCGCATAAATCTGTTTGAGTTGGATCGTTACCGTAAGAAACGCTCCGAGCATTCCGAAACCGGAAATCGCTCCGTAAAAGAGATCCTGATTTTTTTTGCGGTTGCAGGTAAGAATCTTACCTTCCGCGGTCAAAAAGGTGAATTCCAAAATATGGTCGCCGATCGGCCCCACCGCAAAATTGTTCTTTCCGTGGATGTTCATGGAAAGAGCTCCGCCTAACGTGGGATACATGGTTCCGCTTACCACGGGAGGCCAAAATCCTTTTTGAACGCCGAATTCCCAGAGTTGTTTGATCGTAACTCCAGACTCCGCCTTGAGAATTCCCTTTTGGGAATCGAACTCCAGGATCCGATTGAATTTCGAAATATCCACGACCGCACCTTGTGTGTTGGTGGCCGCGTCCCCGTAGCTGCATCCTCCGCCTCGAAAGGTGAGTTTGAGTTTGTGTCGATTCGCGTAGGAAAAAATTTCCTGGAATTCCTCCTGCGTTTCCGGAAACAAAACGGGGGAAAGGGAAAAATGGTTCATCCCCCAGGCTTCCACCTTACTCGGAGCGGGAAGTCGTAGTTCCGCGGAAGCGGAGTTCGGTTGGGAGGATGCGCGTGAACGTGCGGTCGTCTTCTTTCGGGAGGCGGAGGAAGAAGTCGTTCCCGCTTTCTTTTTGGAAACTGCCTTTTTTGCGGTCGATGCGGTTTTCGTTTTGTTGGCCATGTTTGTTTTCCCTTACGATCGTTCGGATCGAATTAAATGGAAAGACGTTTGAAGATAAAAGAAGGAATCCAACGGATGATCAAACCCACGAGTCCCCAACGAGCGGGCACGTAAACGTTTTCCTTTCCGGCGGCGGCCGCCTTGAGGATCGCGGTCGCGGCTTCCTTTGCGGAGATGAGCCAAAAAAGTCCTTTCAACCCTTGTGTCATCGCCGTATCGATGAACCCGGGTTTTACGGTGAGAACCTGAATTCCCAAAACTCCGAGACGATTGCGGAGCGCTTCGAGATACGTGTTCATTCCCGCTTTGGAAGTATTGTAAACGGGGTTTCCCCTTCTTCCTCGATCTCCTGCGATGGAGGAAATTCCTACGATCGTTCCTCTTTTTTGAGTTTGAAAATACGAAGCAGCCGGATTGAGCCAAGCAACACAACCGAGAAGGTTGGTATTGAGCATCGAGATATCCTTTTCGGTGTCGAATTCGTCCGGCTTCGTCTCGTACATAATTCCGGAAGCGTAATAAATTGCATCGAGTCCTTTCATGGACTTTACCGCCTTTTGAAACGCGGCTTCGGCTTGATCGAAATCGGTGACGTCGTGTTTGATCACGAACGCATTCGTCTTAAACGGAGCGGCGATATTTTTGAGCTCCTTATCCCTGCGAGCCACGAGCGTGACCGTGTTTCCTTGTTCGAGGAGAAGAAGCGCCAATTCCTTTCCCACTCCGCTGGAAGCGCCTACGACGATGATTTTTTTTGCCATATTATTCCGTTTTACGGGAAGAAACGGAACTGACAAGTATGATTTGGACGGATTCCCTTACCAGGAAAAGTTTGGAAATCTTCTTTGAAATTCCTCCGAAGGAATCCAAACTTCCGAATTCGGTTCCTTGATTTCCGAAGGAGTCCAATTCCGTTTGTAGTCCATGTCCGGATGTCCCGGAAGAAAATAGCCCAGATGAAAGTATTTCATCCCGGATTCCCTTGCGTATAAAATGGAACGCAAAATGGCGAAACTTCCGAGACTACGTTTGACTTCTTCGGGATCGTATACCGAATACACCGCGGACAAGGAATCCGAGGCGCGGTCCAAAATCATAAATCCTAAAAGTTTGGATCCGAGTCTGACCGTTAGTTCCAAGGAATTTTCGGGGGACTCGAAAAGATTCCAGCGCATTCCCTGTAAAAGTTCCGGATCCGATTCGTGTCGAACAAAACTTTCATACCGTATCCTTTGATACTTCAGATAAAGAATTTCCTTTTCTTCGGAAAGTTGCGGCGCGGACCAACTCAGTTCCAGATCCTCGTTTCGTTTTAACAAACGTCTTTTGTTCGAACTCGTTTGGAACCGTTCCAAGGGAATCCGATAACTCAGACAATCCGTACACGTTTGGCAACTGGTTCGATACAGGATATTCCCCGTTCTTCTAAATCCGGAATCGAAAAAGAACTGAAGCGCCTCCTTCAAAATTTCTCCTTGGAACGGAAGATATTGGATCCTGCTCGGACGATCCGGATAATACGAACAACTCCTTTCTGGACTTACGGGTAGGGATTCCACGAGTTCCTGCAATTTATTTCGGATCATTCCGTTAAGTGGGAAGGATCGATGCGAGTACGTAAAGTTTTTTAGGGAAAACTCGACGAAAGACGGGGATGTTTTCAGTATGGCAGGAAATTCGAAAAAGAATTTTATAAAAAGAATTCAGGAAATCATGCGCGGTATTTTTCTCAATTTCGAACTCAAAAAACGGGGACTTCGTTTCGCTTTATTTTTCACTTTGCTCAGTCTGGTTTCCTTCTTTGCGGGAAACGCCTTATTCCAATTCCTCTGTTTGTCGTTCGGAGTCGCTTCGTTTGTGTTCACTCTTTTGTTTCCAGAGGAATTTTATTCCCTCACGAATTGGGGTTTGGAATTCGTACTTAGGATTTTCAGCGGAATCGCAAAGGGGGCCTTGCTCTTGTGTTATCTCCTTCTTTGGAAACCGATCCGTTTTTTTGCCAACCTCTTTGTAAGGAAACAGGATCCTTGATCCGAATTTTTTGCGACGGCGCTTCCAAAGGAAATCCGGGGCCCGCATCGATCGGAGTGATCGGTTTTATCCAGGACCGGGAAGAGTTTACGATTTCGGAACGGATCGGAGAAACCACGAACAACGTAGCGGAATGGACCGCACTTCAAAAAGGTTTGGAGGAATGCAAACGACGCGGTTATGACACGGTGCACGCGTTTTTGGATTCGGAGCTCGTGGTCAAACAGGTTGTCGGAAAATACAAGGTAAAACAACCGCATCTTTTGGAATTCAAAAAGGAAGTGGACAAGTTGATTTCCACCTTGGAGAGTTTCCAGATCACCCATGTTCCCCGTGAAAAAAATAAACGCGCCGATCAACTGGCCAACGAAGCCTTTCGTTAGATTTTTGATTCTTTCTTTCTTCGGAACGGAGTTTGTTTCCGTTTCAAAACGAGGTTCGGCTTCCCGTTTTTGGAATTTCCGCGTTTCGGGTTCTCGCGTTTCGGCTTCCCATTTCCGCTCGTCCGAAAATTCGTATCCGCGTTTCCCGAGGTTTTCGGTTTGGTTGACTTTGTTCGTTTTACTCACAAACGGATGCGGTACCTCCCTCAAAGACAAACTGAACCAACTTCAAAAAAAAGAACGTTACGAGGAAATGCTCCTCCTTTGTCTCTCCGAACCGAACGTGCAAACGACGGAAGAAATCAAACTTCTCTGCCGAACCGCAACGGAAAAAACCGCGGTCGCGATCGACAAAATTCTTTCCGAAAAAACGGAACTTCCGTTCAGCCGAATCAGCGTAGATCCGGAATGGAAACAAAGAATAGAAACCATCCTCCAAAACGATCCCGAGCTCAAACTCAGATACGGGAATCTCTGGAAAACGATGATTCAAAATGACTGAACGAAACGCAGGCGCATGGATTGAAAACATCCCGGAGCCGTTTCGAGAAGAAATCGGAATCATCACGGAAACGATCACAAAACACGGAGGAGAATGTTACGTCGTCGGAGGAGCCGTACGCGATCTTGTCCTCGGCAAAACTCCCGACGAATTCGACCTGACCACTTCCCTTCTTCCGGAAACGATCCTAGGACTTTTTAAACGAACCGTTCCCACGGGGATCAAACACGGAACCGTGACGGTTCTTTTTCAGGATCGCGCCTACGAGGTGACGACGTTCCGCAAAGACGCGGACTATCTGGACGGAAGAAGACCCGAAACCGTGGAATTCGGAGTTTCCCTGAGTGAGGACCTCAAACGAAGGGACTTTACGATGAACGCGTTGGCCCTCGATTTAAAAACGAAAAAACTCACGGACGAACACGGCGGTCTCGAGGATATAGAACGGAAACTCATCCGCACCATCGGAGATCCCATCGGAAGATTTACGGAAGACGGACTGAGGCCGATCCGAGGAATCCGTTTCGTAAGTTCTTTGGGATTTACGTTGGAATCGAAAACCGAAGCAGCCATTCGTATCTGTAAAAACGTAACGGCGAAAGTTTCCAAAGAGAGAGTTCACGACGAACTCAATAAAATCCTAAAGTGTCCGGATCCGAGCCCTTCTTTACTTCTTTTTCGAGACTTCGAAATTCTGGAGTTGTTCACGGAACTTCCGCCGAACGTGAATCCGGACCAAACAATTCTGTCGAGGATCCGGGAAATTCCGACGAGCCCTCTCGGTTTGCGATTGTCGTTTTTGCACGAATGGTTGTTCGGAATGTTCGCGGTAAACGAAACTTCCAAACGATTTTTCAAAGATCTACGATATTCGAATCAAAACACAAAGGACGCTTTGTTTTTTTCGGGTATGTTGGATTCCGTTCGAGAAAAACTACGTTCCCCCACCGTAGTAACGGACGCCGAAATTCGACGTTTGATTTTACATCCGATTTGTATGCACGCCGGGCGGGAGAATTTGGGTCGTCTAGCTGCCCACGTATTCCTGCTCGTATCAAAACGGTTTCCGGAAATCGGTTCCCACATTTCCTCGGAGCGTCTACAAGAACTTTCCTCTCGTCCCGATGCGCTCCTCGTAACGGAACTCGCCGTTCGTGGAGAGGACATCCTACGAAATTTTCCTTCTCTTCCCTCCAAAGAAATCGGAAGGATTTTACAGACGTTGTTACGACTGGTTCTGGAACACCCGGAACAAAACCGAAAAGAAATCCTTCTCTCGTTGGTTTCCGTCGGAAGTTTTGGACCGGATATCCCCGGGATCACGGAAACTTCCTAACAAACCGACGCTGCTTAGGATTTCTGCCGGATCCTCCCCGGGAGAAACACGTGTAAAAGCACCTCGTTTGTCCCTCGCACTGAATTTCCTCGGACCTGTCCGAGAGTCCTCTCGGTCAGCCCGCTCGGTCGGGAAACACAGGGACCAAACAAGGGGACAAGAATGATTTTTGCCCATTTTTAAAGCAACTTCTCCAATTAAAGGCAATTTTCATCCTTCGACCTCATTTTATAAGCACCCTGAATCCCTGTATTACGTCAAATTCGCCTATTTTTTAAGTAAATTTCAGAATTTAGGCATTGGCATACATCTTGCATAAGATGGGCATAGGAGATTTAGGAGAATGATGAGAGTAAAAATAGCAAGCCTCGTCGCTTCTGTTCTCTGTCTCGTGAGCGCTTCGCAAACCTTTGCCCAGGCTGCGAAAAAGACCACGACAGAAGCGACAGCAGCGCCCGCGCCGGCTCCGAAGGCAGCCGAGCCTGAAGACAAGAAATGGTATGATCAGGTCGAATTTTCCGGGTTCGTAGACGTGTATTACATGTACAACCTCAACCCCCTGCAAGGAAACGACATCGATACCACTCGTGCGTTCGAAACCAACAACAAGAACTTTGCGGTGAACGCCGCCGCGCTGACGATCCAGAAAGCCGCGGAAAAAAGTTCACCTTGGGGATTTCGTGTGGATTTCCAAAACGGACAAAACAACGCGTTTCAGGAAGCTCCTTATGCGCAGTTTAACGGAATCTACAACTACAACTTGTTAAAACAAGCCTACGTAAGTTTGTATTTTCCCGTCTTGAAAGGGATGACATTGGACGTCGGTAAAATGGCGACTCATATCGGATACGAGTTGATCGAATCGATGAACAATCCGAACTATTCGATTGGGGCCATATTCCAAAATACGATCCCCTTTATTCACACCGGTGCTCGCTTGACTACGCAGTTTACCGATAAATGGGCGGGAACCCTTTATCTCTACAACAGCGGAGCCGGTACCGGTTACGTAAATCCATCCACTTCCTACGACGGATCCGATCCTGCCAATCCCCAGATTGTGGGCGGTTTGAACAACAGCCCCGCGGGTAAAAATTACTTCGTGGAAGGCGCGACCGAACGAAAAGCGATCGGAACGCAGATCAAAGGCCAGATCATCGAAGATAAATTATCCGTAACCTGGAACACCTTGTATTCCAGCGATTTAGCTTCGGCTCGTGTCGATCCCACCAAGGCCGCGCTTGCGACCGAACTCGGAGTCACCGATTACAACGCGGAAGCCAGACGCGCGAAATACAACAAGGACTATTGGTTCATGAACCACGCCATCGTGTCCATCAGCCCGACCGACAGAATCACCATCGACCTCGATTACACTTGGAGTGAAAAGAGCGGAGGTTTGGCCAACGGAGGTTTGGATCAAAGACGATACAACGTGGACACGGACGGCAACGAGCAGTTCAACTTCACTACCTTGGCTTCCGGGATGAACAACAAACGCGACGTAAAATCCACCTATAAGGCGTACGGGATCTGGGCTAAGTTCAAGCTGACCGAATCCTGGGGAATCAACGTTCGTGCGGAATACATCGACGACAAACACAACAACGGAGCTCTTACTACCTTCAACCCGTTTATGGGACCGAACCAATATTTGGGAAGTTACAAAAAAGCGGAAGACGAAGCGAAAGCCCAATTCCTTTTGGACGCTCTGAACACCGACGCGAACATCGCGGCTTTGGGTTTGACGACCGCACAAGTAAAGGAAGCGTTTATCGACAAGGATAACTACAAGGACTACAGCGGAACCGCGAACTACGGTCAGTACAAGACCTTTACCGTTACTCCTGTGTGGAACTTCACCGAAAACCTTCTGATCAAATTGGATCTTCGTCGTGACTGGGCTGCGGGTAAACAATTCGTGGACCAAAGCGGACAAAAACAAGACCACCAATACGGTGCTACGTTAGGGGTCGTTGCGAAGTTCTAAGAACCTCGTTCGACATCGCAAAATAAAAAAAGGCGCTCTTGCACAGGGAGCGCCTTTTTTAGACAAAGAGAAAAACCATGAAACCAAACGACCTAATTTCGGAAAAAAGAAACGGAGAAACCAAAGTCGTCGTTCCCACCTACTCCCCGTTCGGTGCTTCCCTCAAATCAGAATCCTCGTTGGATACAAAGTATGGAGAAGCGACAAACCCTTCTTCCGAACACAGACTGACCGAACAACAACGTTTGTATATCTCCGAATACTATCTCGTCCTCCGATAAACCGATAAACCGATAAACCGATAAACCGATAAACCGATAAACCGATAAAAACAAAGAACGGAGTATTTTCCGTTTTTCACGCAAACTTTTTTTGTATTCCGCTCTTTTCTTAAAACGAAAAAAGAACGTAGGTTCGAATCCGATCGGATCTTTGTTTACTCAGAAAGTTTACTTCCGTTCCAACGAAAAAATCATCTTCGGAAAGAATCGAATTCCCGTTGTGCGAAATCCGTGCTCGCTCCTTTCTTAGGTTTGCGAGCGGAAAAAAAACAAAAGTCCTGCCTTCGCTCGCAGATCGGGTATCGACGATTTCCCCCGCGAACACCTGGCGGCCCCGGTTCGGACCGCCTATTTCGGTTAACGTTTCTTGCGGGGCGCCTTTTTCTTAGAAGATTTGGAGCCCGTTTTTCTACCGGAAAATTCCTCTTCTTCGGGGGAAGACTCCACTTGGTATTCTTCCAAGGGAAGCGTATCGATGTAGGAAAACGGGGGAAACGAATCGTTCTTACCTAAATTCGACTGGGAACGTCCTCGTCCGTAATCACGTTCTCCAACGAGGATGAGATACAGAGAAGGCAACACAGTCAAAACCAAAAGAAGAGCCGAGAACAATCCACCTACGATCACCGTAGCCAAAGGACGTTGTACGTCCGAACCGACTCCCGAGGCCAACGTGGCGGGAATCAATCCTAATAAGGCCAATAACATAGTCATCAACATAGGACGTAGCTGAATGACCGCCGCCTTTTTGACCGCCTCTTTCACGCTGATTTCGTCGTCTTCGTGCAGGAGGTGATTGGTTCGGGAAACGAAAAGAACCCCGGCCATCGTTGCGATTCCGAAGAGGGAAATAAAACCCACCCCTCCCGATACGTTGAAATAATACCCGCGCAACAAAAGGGCGTAAATTCCGCCGACCAAAGACAGAGGAATACAAGCGAGAGCAACGTAAACATACTTTAGATTTTTATAAAGTAGATACAATACCCCGAAGATGATCGCGATCGTAAGGGGAATGACCATCGCCAAACGGGTTCCGACCCTCGCCAGGTTTTCGTATTGTCCTCCGTATCGAATTTCGTAACCTTCGGGAAGTTTGACCTTCTCCTGTACTTTCTTTCTCAACTCCGAAACGAAACCGCCTTGGTCCCTTCCCCGGATATTGGTTCGAACCGTAACGGTTCTTCTACCTTCCTGGCGAAAGATCATCGTAGGTCCGTCTTCCAAAGTGATCTTGGCCAACTCGGAAAGCGGGATGCGTTCTCCTTTAGGAGAAATGATCGGCATATTTTCGATCGCTCGTTGAGAGCTTCGGTAGTCTTTGGAGAAACGAACTACGATTCCGAAACGCGCGGGGGTTTTCGGAGGAATGTCGGAAGGTCCCTCGTACAACGTGTCGATTCGTTGCATCCCGATGGCCGCTTCCACCATCTGCTGGATATCGCTGACGTTGATTCCGTAACGCGCGGCGGCTTCCCGATCGACTCTAATCGTCAACTGAGGGCTATCGGCTTCCTGTTCGATACCGAATTCGCTCGCACCTTTCATATCTTTCACGATGTCCAGAATTTCATTCGAGATATGGCGCATCACCTTTAAGTCGTTTCCGGAAACGAACACGGCCAAGTCCGCGATGGTTCCCATGATCGCCTCGGAAAGATTGTCCATAATCGGTTGAGAAAAACTCACCCTCGCTCCCGGAAGCGCCGCTTCGAGGTCGTTACGCATCCGAATCAATAACTCTTGTTTGGTGATCTTCTCCTTCCAAGCGTCGTAATCCTTCAAACCAACGAGAACCTCCAATCGGTTCGGAGGAAGAGGATCGGTTCCGTCGTCGTTTCTTCCCAACTGGGAAAGAACCACGTTGACCTGTTCGTTTTTATAGATCAACTGACGGATTTTAGGAATGAACTTCCTGGATTCGGGAAGCGAGATCCCGACCGGGAAAAAGATCCTCAGGTTAAAACCGCCTTCGTCCATCTCCGGAAGAAATTCCGTTCCGAGCGAAAGGCCTCCGATGACGAGTAACGTTCCCACGACGGAGAAACAGACCGCGACCACTCGTTTTGAGCGATCCACCAGCCATTCTATCAAACCTTCGTATTTTCGTTCCAACCATTCGTAAAACGGATTGTGCCACTCGATCGGACCCGGATTGGGCGATTCGAAATAGTTTCTATAAATATACGACATCATTACTGGAATGGTCGTCATGGCGAAAATCAACGCACCCATGATCGCAAAGGAGATCGTAAAGGCCATCGGCTTAAACAGACGGCCTTCGATCCGTTCGAACGAAAAGATCGGCAAATAAGCGAGGACGATGATCAGGATCGAGAATATGATTTCCGTTCCCACTTCCGAAGCGGAATCCACGGTAAAACGTATGATTCCTTTTTTCTTATCCACGGGAGAAGCGTCCCGATAACGCCGCATGATGTTCTCCACCATAACCACCGCGCCGTCCACGATGATTCCGAAATCGATCGCACCGAGAGAGAGCAAACTCGCGGGAATTCCAGTAAGGTTCATGAGTAAAAACGCGAACAACATCGCGAAAGGAATCGTAGCAACGACCACCATCGAAGCCTTGACGCTTCCGATGAAAAAAATCAGGACCAAACTGACTACGACCACACCTTCTATGAGCGTTTTGCCGATGGTGCGTAACGTGTAGTTGACGAGATCGGTTCGATCATACGTGGTCCGCATCTGAACCCCGTCCGGAAGATAATTTTCGTTGATCTCCTTTACCTTGGCGCGAATCCGTTCACCCATCTGGTTCGGATCCCCCCAACGACGGATCGCAACCAAACCTTGAACGGAGGAATCCACGTCGATCAAACCTTCCTGATCGTTTTGAATCGTGTATCCCAAAACCCCGCTGGGAATCGGATGAGAAACTTCCACCGAACCGAGGTCGCGAATAAAAACGGGAACTCCGTTTACGGTTTTTACCACGATATTTTCAATGTGTTTCGGATCGCGGATCGCTCCCAAAGAACGGATCGGAAACCCTTGTTCCCCCTGCAAAAGAAGGTTTCCGCCAGTGTTCAGATTATTTTTTTGAATCGCTTCGATCACGTCGTTGATCGTAAGTTTATAACGGATCAACTTATCCGGAGTGGTAACCACGTGAAACTGTTTCGGAAGACCTCCGAAGGTGACGACGTCCGCGATCCCCGGAATCTGCAACATCTTGGGCATGATGATCCAATCTTGGATCGTCCGGAGTTCCATGGACGTATGATTGGTTTTGGATTCCACCACGTATCGGAAAATCTCTCCGACCGGTGAACTCATCGGACCGAGAGCTGGTTCCACTTCTGCGGGAATATCCGCGTCACGCACTCTTTCCAAAAGACGCATCCGTGCGAAGTAATCGTCGGTGCCGTCCTCAAAGACGAATTGAAATACCACAAGACCGTTGATAGTTCTCGAACGACGCACCGCCACTTTAGGAATCGCATTCAACACCCTTTCAATGGGAAGTGTGACGCGTTCCTCGACTTCGACCGCCGCCTTACCGGGAAATTTCGCGATCAGACGCACCTGTGTGTCCGCAATATCGGAATATGCTTCTTTTCTAATATCGATCCAAGCCCAGGTCCCGAACGCAACCGAGGCCAAAGTAGCCGCAATGGTAGCGACACGATAACGGAGAACCGCTTCGATTAAATTGCGAATCATTCGGAAGACCTCGTATCAAATAAATAGCCGACTTGAATCAAAAGTTGGGGATTTCTGTAATCTCCTTGACCGATTCCTCCTCCCAATTGAAGGAAAAAATTTCCCAATAAAAGATCGTAGGTCAATCCGACGTAACTTTGATGAAGATTGACCTTGCGGTCCTGACGATACTCGTATTCCAAATAAGTCGCCGCCAGAGGAGAAACCTCAGCGATATAAGAACGGATGATCAGATCCTCGTAGGTGGGGTTTTGATTTCTATAACCCGGAGGACCGTCGTATTCGTAACGAGTTTGTCCGCCTCTACCGACCTCTGGATTTCTCGGATTAACTTCGAAATAACCCGCTACGAGAGAAACGCTATGGGCGATCACGGGAGTTTTCCAAAAACTATAACCGAAATCGACCTGACCGCCGAACCAACTCTTCCCCCAATAACCCCCTGAGGCGCGAAAGACGAGATTCTTGTAATACGCACCGACGTTCAGATTGATACTCCCTGGAGATCCGACCGAAGCGCCGTAGACGAGAAAATTCGTGGATTTAGGAAGCGGTTTTCCTTTTAGGGAATTTTCTTCCGCGTTCTCCTTACCGAATTTCGTCTGCCGGTCGGAGTCGGGGGTCCATTCCGGTGCGGAATCTTTTGCGGATTCCTTTTCCCCGGAAACGGGTTGAGACCAGACCGATACATTCATAAATAAGAATATTAAAATTAACTGATATTTTAAAAAATTCATCTTAAAAACCGAAACTCAAACCTTTCAGGAGAATCGTACCTTCCACGACGACACGATCCCCTTTGCTCAATCCCTCCAGAACCGTTACTCGTTCTTCTCCGGAGGTTCCTAAAATTACTTCCCGTTTATAAAATTCGCGGGGGGCTTCTTCGACGAAAACGTAGTTTTTTCCTTCTACGGTAATGATCGAAGTGAACGGAATGACGACGGTTTCTCCGTTTCGGTCCTCCGGAAAACGTACGGTCGCGAACATACCAGGTTTCAAAACATAACCTTCGTTTTTGATAAGAATCCTGACCTTAACGGTCCGAGTAGTCGGGTCCACGTTGTCCCCCAAGGCTTCCGCGGTTCCGGTCCAAGGTTTTTCGGGAAAACTGGAGAATTTGAGCTTCACCTTCTTTCCCTTTTTCAGACTTTGTAATTGTGATTCCGGAACGTCGCAGATGATCCAAGCGCTCATCGGACCTGCGGTCCGTAGCTCCGCCGGATTGAGACCGACCGCTCGTAATTTTCCTTCGAATTCCGCCAATTCGGCCGCGTCGTTTTCCGCTTCCGTTTCGGCTTCGATCAGATCCTTTTCCGTCGCGACCCTGTGTTTGAACATGTCTCGGATCCTTTCTAAATTTTTACGGGAACGATTCAGGCTGTTTTTGGAATGAATATAACCAACATAGAGATCGTTCAAATCCGCGGATTCGAACAGGATGATTTTTTCACCGCCGGTCATGGAAGGAGAAGCGGAAGCTATCAAACGAGCCGGCGCCTCCACTTCCACGAATTCCCCTTCTTTGCCGATTTCGGAGGATTTAACGATCTCTAAACCGGGACTGTTTTCCTTAAATTCGATCCATTCTCCTTTGTCGTGAACGATCGCCTTGGTCGGAGGGAGAATCGTCGGTTTGGAACGTCTCGATAAACCCCAGATTGCCAGGGATACGATGGCGATGATCACCGCGGATCCCGCGATTAAAATAGTGCGTCTGCTAAAGATCAGCTTCATATCATTCTCCTTTCTTTTCTTCCGCGGGTTGAGCGCCGAGTTTCGGAATCAAAACCCCTTGGCCAACGGCGAAGTTCACGCCTTCGATGGCGTCCATACGATCGGTCTGTAATTTCAGCATTTCCACGACGCTGGAACGATAGGTCTCGAAGAAATCCGCAAATTCCAAAATCGTAATATAACGTTTTTCGTAACTGAGAATCATGTCTTTGGAGAGATCCGTATATTCCCGAGTATATGTGTTTCTGAACTTTTTGTAAAGTTCGTCCTTGATCTTCGCGGTTTCGATGGATACGGCGACCTCGTTCTCCACTTCCAAAAGGGTGTTTTTCAATTCCTGCTTTTTGGAAAGAATTGCTTTTTCCGAAGCTCGAATGTTTCCCTGATTTCTATCGAAAATCGGAATATTCAACTGCGCAGTGATCCCCCAATAGTTTTGGAACGCGGTTCCTCCCCGGTTGTACATCGGACCGAAGGCCAAATCGGGGATGGCATTCGCGTGTTGCAGTTCCAAATTCGCCTCTTCGTAACGAAGCGCCTGGATCGCCTTTTTTAGATCGGGACGTTTGTTACGTGCCAATTCTAAAAGATCCTCTCGTTTCAGTTTGCCCGGTTCCAGAGTCTCGAGTCCGTCCCCGTGGATCACCGGAACGATCTTGACGTCGGCGCTTCTAAACGAGTCGTCGTTTAACAAAACGCGGAGATCCGCTTCCCGTTCCAAAATCTTAATATTCAGTTCTTCTCTTTCTTTTTTGAGGAAAAAATACAACGCCTTCAAACGGAGAACCTCGGCTTGGAGGATCGCCCTTCGCTTGTAACCCATCTCCGCCGAGGAAACGGTCCTTCCCAGTGCTTCCAAACTTTGATCGTAGAACGTGATCGCCTGTCTGTAGTAGTGGATCCCGTAAAAAAGTTTTCTCAGTTTGCTCGTCAGCTCACGCGCGAGGTCGTAAAATTCCTGTTCCCCCATACGCGCGTTCAATTCGGCGACGCGGACCCGTTTCCCGATTTTACCTCCGAGCAAAAAGAGCTGTTGGATTTGTACGACGGTTTGTCCGGATCGGGTAAAATCGAAATATCTCTGCGTGGGTTCGGCGAAAATACTCTGGTCGATGAAGATGTTCGGATTCGCGTAAAGCCCCGCCTGTTCGATTCCCGCCTTACGCGCGTCGATATTGAACCGCGAAGCCAGAAGCAGAAGGTTGTTTCTCCAGAGTTTTTCCTCCGCGGATTTGAGATCCAAAATCCTTTCCTTATCGGGGGAGGACGCGGATCCTAACTCCGGGGAAATCGGATTGGACCGAGGATCAAACTCGTTCCGTGTTTCCGCCGAATCCGGACTTTTTTCCGGAAGTTGGATCTCTTCCGGAAGAATCGGATAGAACGAAAGTAGAATGAATAAGGTAAGGATCTTTCTCATAGTGGTTCCGGTTGAATGTTCGAGTAGTACGTCTTGTCTCCGAAGTCGGTTTCGTTTTAGAATTCCGATCGGAAAAAGTACGAACGAACGCACTCGGCTCCGCCGGAATCTTGAATCATGGAATGGAATTCAAAAAAACTTATACGATCGGAGGAGGAAGGTTGAGGAGTAAGGAGGAAAGTAGATAGGAATACTGGACCGTGGAAGCGAAGAACTTCCGGGTATAAAAATGGATTTCATGTTTCGAAAACTGAAAGATTCCGGAAAACACAAGATCCAAAAAATCGTAACGACTTCGTAAAAAGATCCCGAAGTTTTGATCTTCTAATTGTGTTTGGAATTCGGACTTGTTTTCTTTTTTTAGAATCCGTTTCGCAAGATGATGGATTTCCTTTTTGCCGAGATCCAAAAACGCAAGATCAAACGCCCCGTCTTCTTCGGAGGGAAGTATGATCACCGCGCTCAAACTCAGGAGGAGCAGTCTGTGAATCCATCGGATCTGCATTCCATCCACGATTCGAATCCGTAGTTGCAATTACAATGTTTTTTTAATGAAGCTGCTTAAAAAAAGGGCAATCTTGTAGAATGTGTTGGGTCGGATTACGGAGCGACGTGCTCGACGCGAATGACGTTCCCGTGACGAAACAAAACACGGATCTCACGATCGGGTTTGGCTCCCGGCTTGAATCTACTGACCGGCCTCGTATAAATAAAGGCTTCTAGGTTGTTGGTTCTGTATTGGATATCGTCCGGGTTTCCTAAAAACTGCTTCACATACAGACGGTTTTGTCCCTGCAACGTATCCTTGATTTCCGAACGAAGACGGAGATTTTTTTCGATTTCCGGATCGAGGAGCGGCTCCGCGGAAGTTTCCGCGGTTCCTGTTCCGGAACCTTCCGAAGATTGACCCGAACCCAACAATTGTTTGAGAACGAGTTGTTCGCACTTTTCCTTATCCGCAAACGTTTCCATACAATCCGCATAAATTTGTTTTGCGGATCCTTTTGCGGGAGGAGTGCTCAGACAGGACAAAAACGTCCCAACCGAAACACAAAGTGCGAACGTTTTCGATGTCAACGTTTCCTTCTCCGACTCGTTTTTCGTTCGCTTCCACCACCCGCGCTCGTGGTGATCGAAACCGAGGCTCCGTTGGAACGGGCCGAACTTCCGCCTTGGAGTTGTTCGAATCCTCCGGTGATCTCCTGTCCCACTTTTTTATATTCCTTTTTTTCCTCGGGAAGTTTCGAGTTCTCGGTCACTTCCACTCGGAAGAGAAAGTTGACCACTTCGTTTTTGAGATTTTCGATCGCGGTGTCGAACATTCTAAATCCCTGAAGTTTGTATTCCACGAGAGGATTGCGTTCGCTGTAACCGACGGTCCAGATCCCTTCGCGGAGATGATCCATCGAATAGAGGTGTTCCTTCCAACGATGATCCAAAATATCCAGGAAAATATTTCTTTCCAAAAGTTTCCAGATATCCTTGCCGACACGTTCTCCCCGATCCAGATATCTTTTTTTCGCGGCTTCGTTGATCGTTTCAAAAAGGGCGAGTTGCGGATTTTTGGTCTTTTTGAAATCGTCCAACACGACGGTAACGTCCAGATCCAAACCTTCCAACCATTCGCGGAGGGAATCCAAATTCCAAGCGGAAGGATTGTTTCCTTCGCAAAAGGCGACGACCTGGGTTTCCACGGCTTCTTCGATAAAGTCGTAGATCAGAGGAGAGATATCCTCGTTTTCCAGAACGTCGTTTCTCATTTTGTAGATCACGATTCTCTGACGGTTCATCACGTCGTCGTATTCGAGGAGATGTTTTCGGATGTCGAAGTTATGACCTTCGACCCGTTTCTGTGCGCGGGCGATCGCGTTACTCACCATCTTACTTTCGATCTCTTGACCTTCGGGCATGTTGGCCCATTTCATCAGACCGGAAATACGATCCGAACCGAAGATGCGCATCAAATCGTCTTGAAGAGAAAGATAAAAACGGCTGGAACCTGGATCTCCCTGACGACCCGAACGACCCCGTAGCTGGTTATCGATCCTTCTCGCTTCGTGGCGCTCCGTTCCGAGAATATGAAGACCTCCGGCCGCCAAAACTTCCTCGTGGTTTTTTTTCCAAATCCGAACGGACTGAAGAATTTCGGACGCCCGTTTTTGTTTTGCGGCCGAATCCAACTTGGAAACGATACTTTCCGCGACATCGAGATTCTGTTTTAAAATCGTTTCCTTGAATTGACGTACGAGTTCGTCCTCATCCTTCCAGGATTCGAGATTTTCCTTATACAGTTGCGCTCCACCGAGAACGATATCGGTTCCACGACCGGCCATGTTGGTCGCGATCGTTACCGCACCCGGTTTTCCGGCGTTGGCGACGATTTCCGCCTCCCGCTCGTGGAATTTGGCGTTTAATACGTTGTGCTGAATTCCAGCGGAGGACAACATTCTCGAAAGTACTTCCGACTTTTCGATCGAAATCGTTCCTACGAGAACCGGTTGTTTTTTGGATTGAAGATCGCGGATTTCGGTCAGGATGGCGTCGAACTTTTCCTTTTCGGTGCGGTAGACCCGGTCGGGAGCGTCCTTTCTCTGCACTCCCACGTTAGGCGGAATCACGATCACGTCGAGGTTATAAATCTTTTTGAATTCCTCCGCTTCGGTGTCGGCGGTTCCGGTCATACCGGCCAACTTGTCGTACATCCTGAAATAATTCTGGAATGTAATCGATGCGAGGGTTTGGGATTCCTTGGCGATCGTAACCCCTTCTTTGGCTTCAAGGGCCTGGTGAAGTCCGTCCGAATAACGGCGCCCCGCCATCAGACGTCCCGTGAACTCGTCCACGATGATCACCTCTCCGCCTTGAACGACGTAGTCCACGTCTTTTTGAAAAATACGATGCGCCTTGAGAGCCTGATGGACGTGGTGGACCAGATCCACGTTTTCCGGCGCGTAGAGGTTTTCGATCCCTAAAATCTCCTCCACGTGAGAAACCCCTTTTTCCGAAAGAAGCACGTTACGCGCCTTTTCATCGGTTTCGAAGTCTTCTCCTTCCACGAGTTTGGGAATGATCTTGTTGATACGAACGTATTTGTCCGTGGTTTCGTCGGAGGATCCGGAGATGATCAGAGGAGTTCTCGCCTCGTCGATGAGAATCGAATCGACCTCGTCCACGATGGCAAAAAAATGGGAACGTTGCACCTTATGATCCTTATGCGAAACCATATTGTCCCGAAGATAATCAAAACCGAATTCGTTGTTCGTTCCGTACGTGATATCCGCGGAATAAGCGACCTTTCTCTGCTCGTGATCCATGTCGTGTTGGATTACTCCGACGGAAATGCCCAGAAAATCGTAGATCGGTTTCATCCAATTCGCGTCCCGTTTGGCGAGGTAGTCGTTGACCGTGACCACGTGGACTCCTTTTCCGGCGAGAGCGTTGAGATACACCGCGAGCGTGGAGGTCAGCGTTTTCCCCTCGCCCGTTTTCATCTCCGCGATGTTTCCTCCGTGGAGCGCGATCCCGCCCATCATCTGTACGTCGAAGTGACGCATTCCCATCGTTCGAAGGGAAACTTCCCGGACCGTCGCGAACGCTTCCGGAAGAAGCGAATCCAAGGATTCTCCGCGTGCGATACGTTCCCGAAAACGGTTCGTCTGAGAGGAAAGATCGGAATCGTTCAAGGATTTCATTCTGTCCTCTAACGCATTGATCTGTGCGACCACCGGGATGAGTTTTTTGAGATCACGTTCGAATTTACTTCCGAGAATCACTCGAAGAATACTTTGAATCATATTAATTTTCCGTTTACTTTCGTTTGAATCATTTCTGTTTTATCGATCCGATCCTCGTCCGTAGTATCGATTTTTTACTCGGAGAAGGACCGGGAATCGTTCCGTTTTTTTCGTTTAACCCGCAGCCGCGGAGCCGGTTCGTTCCGAAACCGAGTTTCGAAACTGGGAAAACGGAAGATCCAGGATGGCTCCGAAAATTTTTCGTCCGGCGATTTCCATTTGAGACCTGAGAGATTCCGTTTCGGGTCCTGGAACCCAACCCGAGTTGCGCATAAATTCCGCGTGAACCGTCTTCCAAACAGAAAACATCGCTTCCGTCACCTCGAGATGACATTGAACTCCGAAGATACGATTTCCTACGGAGAACATCTGGTTGGGATAAAGATCGCTTTTCAAAAGTCGGATTCCTCCCTCGGGTATCGTAAATACGTCCTCGTGAAGGTGGAACGCCGGGAAAGAGGAAAGACCCTCCAACACGGAATGCGACTCTACGATTTCCACGTCGGAAAACCCGACTTCCGGCCCTCGTTCCCCAAGGGTCACTTTTCCGCCGAGCGCTTTGGAAATAATTTGTGAACCGAGACAAATCCCCAATAGCCTTCGGTTCGGAGTCAAGGACGCATAACGCACCAAGTTGAACCAAGGCTCGAAAAATTCCGTAAGAGAAGGATCCGTCACTGACTGCGGACCACCCAAAAGTACGATCAGATCGAAAATTAGGTGCGCGTCGGGAATCGGTCGAATACGCGGGTCGTATGCGTTGTGATAGGTGATTCTATAATTTCTTTCCTTGAGAAGGTCGAGTAGTATTCCCGGTCCTTCACAATCCTTAAAACGGACGATCAGACTTCTCATGAAGAACCGGCCATTCGTTTGAAGAATAAAATCTTTTGATCTGTGGCGAATTTGGAAGGATCGGTTTCTTCGCTGATCGGTCCGATAAAATTATAATACAGAACCAACGGTTTGGTTTTGAACAAAAGCGTTTCCGGAGTTCCCGTTACGATCGAATCGGTTCTACTGACTTTGAACGGTCGTTTCATCAATAAGACGGGAACTTGAATTTTGTAATTTCGGATTTCTTCTTTGACCAAGGGAATCGCCCGTTTCAGAAGTTCTTCTTCCGATAAGGAATCCGGATCGTCGAAAAAAAGAGAAGGATCCACGACCATATAAAATTGAATTTTAGGATCCTTTTGGATTTCCGCATTCAAATAATTTAAGGCAGGAATTTCCTTGATACAAGGCACACAATTGGGGCCGTAGACGTTGAGGATCAAACGAGGACTTGTGGATTCGGAAAGACGGACCAGTTTTCCGTCTTCCAAAGAGATTCCTTGAAAATCTTGAACGCCCAAATTCGGCTGTTCCGAGGGCGCGCAAACCCCGAAACAAAAGGTTAAAAAAAGCAAACGGAGAATTCGATTCATCAGTGATACGGTATTCCTGTCAAAAGGAGGAAACTTGGACCGAAACCGATGTTCGATCCGCAAACAAATACCAAGGAACGGTCTTCCTACTGTAAATTCAAGGATTAATCTCCCCGTGTGGGAACTCTCACAAACCAAGATACAGCCCCGTGTGGGAACTCTCACAAACCAAGATCCAGCCACAGATTTTTTTTAGAAAGGCCAAAAAAGGTTTTCCACCAAAGTAAGCAGAGAACGGATTGACAACTTGCTTTCCTCCGATTTCCTGGTATTTTGAAGCTCCTTTCCAATCTACCCAGGGAATCCGAATGAACCAAAATTCTGAATTTGACATCGTCACTCTAATCGAATTAGCAAAACGCAATAAGTATGAAAGAGCGGTAGCCGGATTCCAAACCCTGGACCGCATCGAGCGATTAGAACTCCCCAAAAAGATCAAAGCCAGAAAATTAGCCGTTCAAGCGATGTATGCGCTTTCCAGCGAAGAAGTGCAGTATCAATACTTTTCCCGCGAGGAAAGAATCAAACTCGATCAAGAAGCCAATATCAGCAACGCGTCCTACTCTAAATTCAACGGATTGTTCGAATCGCCGCAGGCCCCGATCGCGGAAGAAGACACCGAAGAGGATTTTATTCCGGAAGAAGCTCCTCGGCCGATCCTGGACGGAGACGAGGACGAAGACGGACTCGATTCCGATGATGACGACGAGGATGAGGATGATGACGACGATGAGGAAGACGAAGATGACGACCTCGACGAGGATGAGGACGAAGAAGAGGAAGAAGATTCCGAAGAGGAAGAGGACTAAAAAGGTCTAACTACTATCTACCGTCTCGTATCCAATCCCAACGGAACGTTAAACATAGAGGAAACCCGCTCGGGTTTCCTTTTTCATTCCAGATTCGATCCTTCCTCCGAAGGAGAAAGAATCGCGGAACAAATCCCTCTCCCAAACTCGCAGCAAGAAATAGTTTTGATCTTCGGACTCGGTTTAGGATATCATATCGCGTCTTATCTTCAAAAAGCGACCTCTCCGATCCGTCTTCTTTTGATCGAACCCCTCTCCGATCTCAAGCCCCTTTCGCATCCCATCCTCGAACGAATGTTGCACAATTACTCGAAAAAAGGCCACGAGATCACACTCGTCTTCGGATCGGATCAATTCCTGACCCGCCCCGTAACGGATTGGATTCCGAAGGATTCATCCCGCGTCCTACCCTTTTTACATCCGGTATATACGAGAAAGTTTTCCGATCTGAGTCTAACGTTCTTGGATTCTCTCAAATCTTCGTCTTCCCAGAATCGCGCCGCACAAACCTACTTCCAAAAAACATGGATCCGCAACGTTTTCCGAAATTTGGAACGCCTTGGAGAATCGCCTAACAACGACAACGCGGACAAGGGCGGCGCCGAATCCCGTCCGAACGACGGGATCATCACTGGCGCCGAACCAGACTTTTTTTCCGATCAGACTCTCTTGTTTACGGGCGCCGCCCCTTCTCTGGAAACAGAAACTCCTTGGATAACAAACAACCGAAATCGATTCCATCTCCTAGCGTCGGACACTTCCTTGGGTTGGCTGCTTTCCTCCGGGATCGTACCGGATTGTGTGCTCAGTATCGATTCTTCCCGAGGCACGTTATTTCACGTTCGAAAACTTTTACCCGAAACGGTTCCGATTCTAACCTGGTTGGGAGGAGCGGCGTATCTTTTCGATCTTCCCAATCCGAAGTGGATTTATTTTTCCACACACCCCTTGGATCAAACGGCGGCGTCCCTCTTCTTCCCGCAGGCGCCGATTTTGGAAAATCCGTCCTTGAATATGGCGGGTATCGCGTTGTCCTTCGCCAAACGATTTCACTACGGAAGAACGATCTTCCGAGGAGTGGACTTCCGACGTATCGGAGGGAAAACGCATTGCAGAGCGAGCGGTTACGAAACGTTCGATCGGATATTTCTTTCCCGAAAAACGACTCTCTTTCAAACCAGATTTCAAAAAAAAGAAAGGTGGGAGAAACGAAATTCGATTTTAGAGATCTTACAACGGGAAGCCCCGGAACGTTTCGATCTCGAGGGAGCGTTTGTCGATCGGGCGTCGGATTGGAAGGAAACAAAAACGAAACCGATGAACCTGGGAATTCGTTTCTCATCTCCTCGATCGATCCGCAAACAGGAGTGGATCCGATTTTGCGTCGCACATCCGGAATTGGATCTGAGAGAGTACATAACTTCCCGTATACGAACCTTCGTTCGATAAAGAATTCGTTCCGTCGGACGAGTTATTCGGGACAAAACCGATATAACCTCTTGACATTTCCAAGGAAACCGACGCAATTCTCCTTCGGACGGTTTAGGGAAACGCGATTATGAATAAAGGTTATATCATTTGTGTCGATGATGAAGTATCGGTATTGGAAACCATCCAGCAGCAACTTCGGAACGAATTCGGACTCAGCCACGAGATCGAAACCGCCAGCAGCGCGGAAGAAGGACTGGCGCTGATGGAGGAAATCCAACGTTCCGGTTTTGTGATCGAGGTGATCATCGCGGATCAGGTGATGCCGGGTATGAAGGGTTCCCAGTTTTTGGAAGAGGTTCACAAACGTCTTCCGGACTCGATCAAGATCATGTTGACCGGGCAAGCGGGACTCGACTCCGCGATTCATGCGATCAACTACGGAGGCTTAAGCCGTTATGTGGAAAAACCCTGGAACATCGAAGAACTTACCCAAGACATCCGATTTTTGATCGAAAAATTCCGCCAAAATTTAGAGAACCAGCACTTAATCAATGAACTCAATAGAAAAATCCAAGAATTGGAAGAACAAAATCAAAAACTCCAACACGAATCCTAAAACGATCCGGTCCGTTTTCAAAAACACAATCGCTCTCGTAACGACGGTCCTCCTTTTTTTCGAAGCGGTTTCGGTCTTGCTCGGAGCACCCGTCTCCAAACCCGTAAAACTTTCGGAAGAACAGATCCAAAAGAAAAAGGAAATCCTTCTCCAAGTCCTGAAATTCGGAACGACGAAGGAACGGGCCATGGCCCTGCGCGAACTCGAGGATTTTCCTCCGGAACAGGCGGGAGTTCTCATCGAGCAACTGGGAAAAATCCTGGATAAGGATCCCGACTGGTCGATGAGGGTTTACGCGGTCCGTACCGTGTCCGCTCTCAAGTTGACCCAGTTCGGAGACTCGATCGTAAAACTACTCAAAAGCGAACAACCGGACGTTCAAAGGGAATGTATCTACGCTTCCAAAAAGTTGAAATTGGAATCGGCAAGTCCGATCCTATTCGAAATCCTAAAGACCCAGGACTTCACCAAAAACTCCAATCTCACCGTGGGACTTTTGGACGCGTTAGGCGAATTCCCTCCCCGGGAAGAAACCTCTTCTTTTTTACTCGCAAGACTGAACGAAGGGTTTAACGATCCCGAAATCCGCGCGCAGATCGCCCTGTTTTTCGGAAAGGCGAAGGATAAAAAAGCGGAATCCGTTCTTGTGGAAATTTACAAAGACGTAAAGGAACCGATCACTCTCCGAAGTTTTTCCGTCAGCGCATTGGGAAAGATGAAATCCGTCTCCTCCATGCCCGTTATCAAAGAGGAACTGGAAAAGATCCGCAACATCAAAAGCAAAAACGAGATCAAAGACTTTCAACCCCTAAAGATCCATTCGATTACCGCCCTGGTTTCCATGGGTGACAAGGAAATATTAGAAGAATTGTATGCGTATGCGAGAGACGACGATCCAGTCGTTCGACTTCGTGCAATCAAACATCTGACGGACACCGGAGATCCCGCCGTTTTGGAAATTTTAGAATACAAAGCGCAGAGGGATCCGAGCGAAAAGGTGAAAAAGGCCGCCAAAACCGCGATCGAAAAATTAAAAAAAGGGGAAACTTCCTCGGATACGGATTCTAAGGAAAACGAACTTCCCAAATTCAAACCGGGATCCAAAGACCGTCCCAACCGAACGGGTGATCCTTCTCCGTTACCCGGAACCTCTTCTCCGAATTCGGGAAACCCTTCTGGAGAATCCCCTTCTCCCGGATCCAAACCGGAATCGGAAGAACTGGAGGACGGGATTTGAAATCCAGATTTTCGAACCGAGGACGAGCGTATCTTTTGTTGCTCGTTTCGGTTTGGTCCTCGGAAATCCCGTCTCAGGAAGTAAACAGGGCTGCGGCTACGTATCGCGGTTCCATTTCCTTTTCGGAACCGAGGATTTCCGATATTAAGGAATCCTTAAACGATAATTCGCCCGATTTTCCCGCGACCTGGAAACTTTTTTTTCAGGAACTGAAAGGCAACTACGCCGTCTTTTACGACTGGAACGGAGAAAACGTATATTATAAATATCGAATCAACAAATTCGATCGTTCACGGCTCAAACAGGTCAAAAAACTAGCCGAAGGAGCCGCTTACGAAATCCGAGGCAAATGGGAGGGAATATTCCTTTTTTCGAATTCAGTCGTTCCTTCCTACAAAAAGGCTTCCGAAACATCCCTCAAAGACAAGAGGGAAAAAAATTCCATACCGGTTTACGAACTCGAAGAATTCAAGGAATTGGCCTTGGATGAAATCCTATATTAGAAAATTAGAATTCGATTTTTCGAGGAAAAAAAAATCGGAACGCGTATCCGAAATCTTGCGACGTCCCTTCCGTTCGACTTCCTTTTTTCTTTTCGTTTCGTTGACCATTTTTGTCCCGGACTTTCGAAATCTAAACGCAAGCGATCCGTTGGATCCCGATCTGCAAATCGTAGCGAAAGACGACACGTTTCCGTTTTATCTCGGAAGGATCCGCTTCCCGCAAAAAGCCGAAATTCGTTCTCTGGGAAACGGAGGACATTGGAGGGCGGTCCCTACGCAGGGAAGAGCGTGGATGTTGATTCTCCGGGAATGGGAAAACCAAAACGTCCCGGACCAATCCTTAAAAAAATTCTTTCGGGAACTGTTTCCCGATTCCAAGGACTTACCCGCCTTCGACGTCGCAGGATGGGAAACGATCGGAGGGGAAAAAAAAGAAACCGTTTCAGGAAATCCGCTTACGATCCGTTATTATTTATTCCGGCGAGGAGGTAAAATCGTTTCGATCTATCTCTGTTTCGATTCCGAAAACGCGCTCGTTTCTGAATTTTTCGCAAACCCTTCCTCGTTTTTACGAACCACTTCCTCCTCGAATTCTTTCTGACATTCGAAGAAATTCACTTGAAGAACAAGACTTCGTCAAAAAACTGGAACCACTCCGGGCCTATAGCTCAGTTGGTTAGAGCGGCAGACTCATAATCTGCGGGTCGAAGGTTCAAGTCCTTCTGGGCCCATGCGAGTACACGATTCACAGGCTGAATCGACAAATCCATTCTCCTCGATACGATGGTTCAAAACCGTTCCGTAAATTTTCCCCCGATCGATTTTACTTTCGGATTCCAACCAAGAAACTCCTCCGTACGATCGTTCTCTTCTTTGTAGTCAAAACCGATGAGTCTTAAATTTACAAAATGACGAATAGGATTATAAGTTCGAAACTTAGGATTTCTCTTTTTCGTTGCATTTTCATAAACGCCGGTCGAACCGTGTGCTCATGAAAAAACGAAACTTACCCATCGTATGGATTGCGACTATCTGTTGCATTTACAGTTTAGGAATCGGATGCAAACAGGATCCGATCGAATACAACAACAAGATTATGGACGTCCTCAACGGATCGATCGCGGATATGGATGCCCTAAACGCCGCTATGGAAAAGGAAGATTATTCCGGTGCGGAAAATCTTAGAAAAGCCTGGGAAACGAAATTGAACCAATCCGTGGAAACTTTAAAGTCTATCGGCGATTTCAAAGGGGATGCCGCTTTTAAAAACGCCGGAATCCAAGGACTCGAAATCTATCGCAACGTCGCGACACAGGACTACAAACGTCTCATCGAATTACGTTCGTTAGGCGATAAGGCGAACGTGACCGAGGCGGATCGGCTCCTCGACCAAATCAATCAGAACTTCGAGAAAGCCGCCAACCTTCTCAACACCGCATCCGATGCGTTCGCCAAGGAACACACAACGCAGTGATCTCCCCGTAAACGGTCAACTTACCCTTCCGAAACGGCGACGCTACGTCGTTTCGGAAACTACTATCGTAAAAGTTTCATATAAAAATCCGTCAGCGCGTCCGGTAAATACGAAGGATTCGGAAGAATCCGATACGAGCCTTGTCCCAACATCGCGGGAAGAAATTGTTTCGCTTGTTTATCGATCGCGAGCGCGTAAAAACCGACTTTGTCGTTTTCACATTCCCGGATCGCGCGTTTTACGTCCTCCATTCCGTAACGACCTTCGTACCGGTCGTAGTCGTTCGGTTTTCCGTCAGACAAAAGAAGAATCCAACGTTTTCTACTCGTTTCCCTTTTGATTTGCGCCAGAGCATGACGGATCGCAGGGCCGATTCTCGTATAACCGCTCGATTGGACGGCTCCGATCCTATTTTTCGCCTTCGACCAAGAGTCGTCGAACTTTTTGATCGAGGAGTAATCGCAGTGATTCCTAGTTCTGGAGGAAAAAGAATCGATCTGAAATCGGTCCCCGAACTCCGAACAGAGTTGACCGAACAGAAGTAGGGAAATCTTTTCGACGTCTAAAATTCTCCGATTTTCGACGAATGAATCCGTAGAAAGACTCGTGTCCGTCAGAACAAGAATGGATGTTTCGCGTAACGTCTTTCTTCTTGAAATATAAATTCTTTCCGAAGGACTCCGAGCGGAGAGAAGATCCGTAAAATAATCGACGATCGAATCTAAATCCAAATCTTCACCGTCTAACTGGCGTTTGACTGCGGTGCGTTCATTTACGAATCGATTAAAACGGGATCGTAGTACGTTTAAAACCGAATTGTTTTCCGAAAGCGCTTTAGAGCAAAAAACCGGATCTTCTTCGCCGAGTTCTCCCGGAAAAACCCTACAATGCCCCCTTTTATATCGTTTCTTAAAAACGTCCCATTCGTCGTAGGGAATCGAATTTCGATTCGGCTTCGAATCCCGAATTTCGGGAAGTATCGAACCGATTATAAAATCCGTACGAAAGATGGAATGTGTCGGATCATCGGATCGGACCGTATGCCTCAAATCCAATTCTTCCAGCGCGTCCTTTTGTTCCGAAAGTTCGTCGGTTCCGTCAAAGTCCCTCCAATTTCCGTTGAACTCCTCCACCGTATCCACCTTTTCAAAATGATGTTGAAGGGTATAATCCGCCTGCGACTTTTTATCGATTTCGACGGATTCGATCTTTTCCCTTGCGATTCCTTCGATCTCGGTTTCGATCCGATCCTTACGTTTCGACCCGGTTTCCCAAGAAGCCTTGTCTTTCCGTTCTTTCGTATTCGACGACGCGGACATCCACGATCCGTGTAAATAGCTAAGGTCTGGTTCGATTTTAGAATTCGGAATATTCCTTTTTTGGAATTCGATTTCCGTTTCGATCACGGAAGAAACGGTGTCCCAAGATTCCGGATAAACTCTCCGGACAGTTTCCAAAACCGAAGAATGGTTTTCCCTCGCTTTTTTCAGAGATTCGTATTTTCCTTCGTCAACTCCTTCCTTCCAGTTTAAATCGAGACTCTTCTGAACACTAAGATATAATATTCTGAAAATATAAAATTCTAAATTATTAATTTTGTTAGAACCGTGGGAATATTCGTTCGGAAGAAAAAATAGATTCTTCTGATAACCGCCCACTTCTTCCGCGGTAAGAATTTCTATATTCTCGCCTGTGATAGCCTTTGCCAGAACCGAAAGCCGGTCTTTTATTTCGGAAAGCGTCACTCGATTCTCGGTCGGATCGTCTTTTTCTCCGATCCATCGTAGTACGAATCCATAAAGATGTTTGAATGTAAATTCTTCCCAGCCCACCCGGAAATCACATCAACAAAGAGACCAAATCTTTGAGTCCATTTACGATATCACGGTCGTCCGACAAAGGTTGTACGATCGCGACTTCGCAGGACAAACGGGCGGGAAGTCCGCTTGCGATCATCTTCCCAGCGTCCACGAGCAAACGTGTGGAACAGGTTTCCGTAAGACCCAATTCGGTTAGATTTCTAATCTTCTGCCCCAGTCTTACCAGTTTGCCCGCGAGCTCCGATGAAATTCCGGTCTCGCCTTTTACGATCGTCTCTTCGACGTCGGACTTCGGATAATCGAATTGTAAAGAGACGAACCTTTGTCTTGTGGAAGGTTTCAATTCCTTCCAACCTTTTTGGTATCCCGGATTGTAGGAGGCGACGAGCATAAAAGAATCCGGAGCTTTGATCGATTCGTTTCTGCGATCCAGATAAATTTCCCTTCTATAATCCGTAAGAGGATGAATCGCGACGATCGTATCCGGTCTTGCCTCGGCGATTTCATCGACGTAGAGAATCGCTCCCATTCTTATACTTCTTGTCAGAGGACCGTCTTGCCAGACCGTCTCGGTTCCCTGGATGAGATAACGACCCAAAAGATCCACCGCGGAAGTCTCTTCATGACAAGACACGATCAGCAAGGGAAGTTTCATTCTCGCAGCCATGTATTCCACGAATCGAGACTTTCCCGAACCAGTGGGCCCTTTGATCAAAAGCGGAAGTTTGTTTTTATGAGCGTGTTCGAATGTGACAACCTCGTGTCCCGTTTCTTTGTAAAAGGGCAATTCAACCGCTTCGAAAAGCTGAATCGTGTCTTCGTTATTCGGAGAATTTTTCATTTCAACTTAAGAACGATATCCCCCGAAACGTCCTCCGCATTCAACGCCTCGTCCGTCGGTTGACCGAACCGGATAAAATTGACGATAAAGGCGATGATACCCGAGGTGAACAAGGTTGCGGCTAACGTGAGTCCCAGGAAGTGGACTTGAATCTCTTTTTGAACCACCAGAAAGTCCAATCCGAATTTTCTTTCCAAATAAACCTGAGCGATCCCCGCGACTGCGAAAGCACCCGTCATTCCCAACATACCGATGTTAGACGCCCAGAACGCATAAAGACCCGTCGGGTTATTCCAGAGTTTTCTGCCCGTCAACAAAGGCATCGCGTAAGTCACGATCGCAAGCACGATCATCGCGTAAGCTCCCCAGAACGCGAGGTGTCCGTGCATCGCCGTAATCAGAGTTCCGTGGGTGTATAGGTTCACTTGCGGTAGAGTATGCGCGAATCCTAAAAACCCAGCTCCAACGCAGGATAGGATCGCACTTCCGATGGTCCAATAGAGGGAAATCGCGTTCGGATGATTTCGACCGCTTTTACGATACATGGAAATCGCAAACATCGCCATCGCCAAAAACGCAAGCGGTTCGAGCATGGAAAAAAAACCTCCGATCCATTTCCAGTATTCTGGAACGCCGATAAAATAGTAGTGATGTCCTGTCCCTAAGATCCCGGAAAGAAACGTCAAACCTACGATCACGTAGAGCCATTTTTCGATCACTTCACGATCCACTCCCGTCAATTTTATCAGAAGAAAAGAAAGAATACCTCCCATGATGAGTTCCCAAACCCCTTCCACCCAAAGATGAACGACCCACCAGCGAAAGTAGGAATCCACGGTCTGACTGTTAAACTGAATCATTCCCGGTAGATACAAAAGAGCCGCGGAAAACAAACCGAAATACAACACAAGACCCGTTGTGGAACTTTTAGTCCCTTTCCAAACGGTCATCCCTATGTTGAAAAGAAACGTGAGAACGTTTATCACCACGAGATAATCGAGAGGTCTCGGTATTTCCAAAAACTTTCTTCCTTCCCAGATATTAAAATGAAATCCGATGATGGAAACCACTCCCACGATGATAAGCGACACGAGTTGG
This sequence comes from Leptospira gomenensis, assembly GCF_004770155.1. GTDB lineage: Bacteria > Spirochaetota > Leptospiria > Leptospirales > Leptospiraceae > Leptospira > Leptospira gomenensis. Next base: position 105,594 of record NZ_RQFA01000028.1, read on the forward strand.
GCGTAAGCCAACTTTTCGGAATAGAGCTCCCTACCCGATTCTTCCGGAATGATATAATGCGCGGCCCCCATAAAACCGGTGAGAAGCCAAACTACCAGAAGATTGGTGTGAGTCGCCCTCGCCGTGTTAAACGGAATCCATTCGTGTAATCCGTCGAAACCCATCCGCGCAAAAGCCATTAGAAATCCGTAAACTAATTGTAAAGTTAATAGTAACATACAAGTTGCAAAAAACCAGTAGGCTATTTTCTGAGATTTATATTTCATGATCGCTCCACTTATGAATCCTTTTTTTCGATTATCTTAACTGAGATAAATACTTCGTAAGATCCTTGATTTCCAAGTCGCTCAGAGGCAACTTAGGCATCGCGGTTCCGGGTTTGATCTTCTGAGGATCCTTAAGCCAGCTTTCAAGATAAGCGACGTCGTATTTATTACCGACCGCGTCCAGGGCTGGCCCGACGTTACCTCCCGCGCCCCCGACCGCGTGGCATGCCGTACAGATCTGTTTGAATTTTTCGGGAGGAGTGATACTCGCGGACTGAAGATCGACGGTCTTTGTCTCCTGTTTAAATTCGGGTTTAGGAGGAAATCCTTTCAGATCCAAGTCTCCATTCCATTTTAAGAATGCGATGACGTCTTCTATCTCCGTTTCCGTAAAAACGTATTTCACCATCTTTCTTTCGCCCGGATACATCGCCTCCGGATCCTTTAAAAACACCCGGATCCATTCGACTCCCCTTCGTTCGTATACTTTCGTAAGATCCGGAGCATAGTAGGCCCCTTCTCCCAGGATCGTGTGACAGCCCATGCAATTATTTTTTTCCCAGATTTCCTTTCCTCGAACCACGGCGGGAGAAAGGTTCCGATTCGAATCGTGCGTATAAACGTATCTCATGGAATCGAAAGTGAGAAATAAGAATACGGCGGAAAACAAAGCGGTTCCGAGTAGAAAAAATATTTTTGCCTGGAACTTAGTGAGCATGTTTTATTCCTTTTTTCGAAGTGATGGATCTTCGAGATTCCTTTGAAAGGAATCCGCAGGCAGGTAGGATAACAAAAATTTATTTTTTGTCCTTGATCTAGATCAACTTTATAGTATTTTACTATACTCATCTTGGAAATCGAGAAAGCCGATACTTGGGTAACACAATGCGGACAACAAAACCGATACTCAGATCCATTCGAAACAAACACTGGACGGAAATTCAAAAGAAATTCAGAAACGAAATCGCGCTCATCGGAGTTCGGAAAAAATATAAGAAGACGGATCGGGTCTACGATGCAAAAGATCCTTATTTAGGTTTTTTTGAAGTAGTTTCCGGAATTTTTAAAGTATATTCTTTGAATTCCGAGGGAAGAGAAATAATATTAAAGATCTTCTATCCCGGAGAATTCATCGCTACGCAACTTCTATTTCAAACCGAGGAACCATGTTTTTATCCTCTGTTTTGCGAGGCCTTACACGAAGGGGAATTGATTCACTTTCCGAAGAAGGAATTCAAATCCTTTTTGCTCAAGAACGTGGACGCGCTTTTCTCGTTTTCTGCGCTCGCCATCGAACACGTTAGTTACTTTCGCGGCAAGGTTTTGGAAAATCAACTCTACTCGGTGAAGGAAAGGATTCTCATTTTTCTGACTGAATCGGGAGCTTCCGATAACTTCATCTCCCTATCGATCACCAAACAACAATTAGCTTCTTTGCTAGGAACGACTCCCGAATCCATCAGCCGCGCGTTTCGGATCCTTTTGGAAGAATCCGTCCTACTGGAAAACGAAAATTCCTACAAAATCGCCTCGACGGAAACCGCTCCGATATTCAAAAATCGATCCGCTTGAAAAACGTCATCACTCCGAGGACGAGGTTTTTTCTTAATCGAATTATCGAATGAAATGACAACGGATTCTTCATTTTATATCCTCTTCGCATGGATACGAATCCTTTCAACACCCGCCTACTTAAGGAAATCGCTAAATACAAAGCCGATCTGAAAAAGATCAAAGATTATTTAGAACAAGGCGCAGAGCCCAACTGCAAAACCGGAGAATTCCGAGGCAGAGACGAATGGGGTAATTCTCCCCTTCACATCGCGGTGAATGAAAATCGAATCGATATCATCGATCTACTTTTAGAACACGGCGCCGATATCAACGCAAAAAATCGCGAAGGTTATACGCCGATCTACAAGATCCCATGGAAACAAAAGGAAGGATTCGGATTATTCGAACTTTTGAAAGATAAAGGAGCCGATCTGAAATCCTTAACCAATTCGGGAATTTCCTTAACCCATTATGCCGCACTCCAGGAAAACATTCCAATTCTTGAATATCTTGTCCAAAACGGACTTGAATTAGACTTACAAAGCGAACACGGCGAAACGCCGTTACATTGGACGGTTCATTATCATTGCATCGAGAGCGCTCGGTATCTGTTAGAGCAAGGCGCAAAGATCAACCTGCAAAACCGGAAAGGAAATACGGTATTACACGAAGCCGCTTTAAGAGATTACGATAAACTAATATCGTTATTTCTCAAATTCGGCGCCGATCCATCGATTCACAATAAAGAAGGCAAAACCGCTGAAAACCTTGCGGAAAAGAAAAAAACAAAAGAAATACTTCTGGGTGATTATACGCCTACTCAAGACCCCGAACTCCAAAACTTGGTTCGACAATTGCTGGTCGAGCAAAAGGATTTAGTTACAGGGCTTGGAGAAGAAATTCGAAACGCGATCGAAAAAACCTTTCTTGCGATCGATTACAAAAATCTAAAACTCACTACCTTAAAATCGTTACAGAGTTCAAAACAAGAGTGGGAATCGAATTTTCCAGGGACGACTGCGATCGTTTTTGAATGGGGCGGAGATTCTCAAATGCCCTACGGAGGTTACGCGTTTGCACGCGGATACTCTCAATTCGAAGTTTCAAAAGATTCGTTTCGTTTTAAAACCGAACACTGCGAATTCGAAGACGATGAAAACGGAATCGATTTTTCGGATGCGTTCGAAGGAATCGAATCATTATTTAAGTCCTGCAAAGACAAAGAATATCAACTCGTTAAAAAACTGTACGGGGTTTTTCTTGCGGTCTTGTTAAACGAAGTCTTTTCAGAAGTATTTCCTGCTAATCCTCTTGAATTTTGGTATTTCTTCGGCTGCGAACACGATCAAGATCCGTTTTTACTCTTTCGCTCCGAATAAGATTCCGAATATTTTTATGCAATCGAACGTAAAATCTTCTTACAAGTTAGGAACCGTTATCGCCGAACGAAAACTTTCTCTGAAAGTAGATCGCAAAAAACAAACCGTTCTTATAAAGATCGGATAACCGAAAATTTCAAACGATCCGAAAATGGATTGGTACTGTCCTTTTCAAATTTCTGGAATTGGCTCGGATAAGATCAAAGTAACTCACGGAATCGATTCGATTCAAGCGCTTCTACTTGCCATACAAATAATCGGAACCATTTTAGTAGTTCATTTTCAAAATTCTAACCCCGGCAAATTGACCTGGTTGAATCAGGAACAACTCGGCTTTCCTTTCTTCGATTCTCCTGAAACGAATCCCGAAAAAGTAAAAGCACCACATCCAATTCTAAAAAAAGGAAAAAGTTTCCGTTTAAACGTCCGGAAAGAATTCCTAAATGCAGATCTCCGTCTCACATGCGAGTTTTTTCAAATTTACGTTTGAGACCGTCTCGAAATTGTTATGCGAAGACAAAATTTTTCCTTCATCCCCTACAATCCCCGCGTGAGCGGTTCGGAAGGCGCGAAGCGTCATCGAAGATGACGAGCGCGAATGCGCGAGCCTGGAGAGACGCGACCATGCGACATTTCAATCTTCTTTGCGATCGATCGGACAAGGGAAAATTCGAAATGTTGCATGGTCACGCCCGCATCCTTTATATGTTTTTCCGAAATCCTGCTTCGTAATAATTTTTTAAAACGACATCGAATCGCTCAATACACAAAGGCTCGGATTTTCATTCGACTCGGAATTATTTGAATCCTTTTTTAGAAAAATATTCGGTTTAAAAAAGGGGAAAATCCCTCTAAATCCAGGTTGGCAGAGAAGTTTTTACCAACAATCCTGGCCTTTAGTATGGCTGAAACCCTGGAAAAAAAACCTGCGACTCGTAAAAGAAGAGGCAAAAGCGGACTTAACGTAGCGGCTGACGACATTTTTATTTTTCCGATTCCCAACTTCACCTATAAGTTTTTGGAAAAGGTATGGTCTTCGTTCGTAAACAAGATCGTCGCGCTTACGTTTACGAACAACCAACCCATGTTCAACTACGCGGTCTTCGAGGCGATTCAGGACAAGAATCTCAAGATCGTAACTTCTTCCACACACTTTAAAATGAAAGAGGTCGCGACCCGGATCGGCCTCAAAGACATTCAAGAATTTATCAACCGAACCCTCCCCGTTTCCATACAAGACTCGGAAAATCTTTCTGCAAACTTTATCCGGGAAGCGATCATCTCCGTAGAAACGAAAAAACGTCCCGACGTGGTATTCAGTAGTCTCAAGGACGAAAAAATTCACCCGAACCTAAGACATCTACTTTCGGGTACGATGAACTACGCGGCCGGAATTCCTCTTTTCGTAAAAGGAAATCCCATCGGTATGATCTGGGGAATCCGCAGGGATAGAATGACCGACGAACAAAGAGAAGAAGTCCGCGAACAACTCAGTTCCTTTTACGACGTCGTAGACTTCGTCATCGCTCGGGAAATGGACAACAAAGCGGACCCCTATATCGCGAGAAAAAACATAGAAAAAGCGGACCTAAATTCCTACGCGAAACACCTCTATTACACGCGAACCGGAGGACAACAACACCCTGTCACTTCGATCATTTTCGATTGCCATACTTACAACTGTTCGTATCGATTGGACGCGAGTTATATCATTCCGTCTAACAACGGTTTTTCGGTGAGCCTCAAACGTTTCGAGCCCGAAAAAACGAACGACACCGGTAAAATCCTTCTGATGATTCCGGGATTTTTCTGTAGACGTTCCGTGATGGACAAGGTCGCGCGGGAAATGGCGCTCAAATACGGATACCGCGTTTTTTCGATGGATATGCGGGGACGTTCCCGCCAAACACTTCCCTACAACGGAATCAAGGAAGGTTGGACTATCGACGATTTCATCCAGGAGGATTTTCCCGCGGTTCTCAACTGGATCCGTGAAAGTTTTCCGAAAGAAAAGATCGTAGTCATGGGACACAGTATGGGCGGAATGATTCCCCGCTACTACGCTTCCGCGTACGAAACCTTCGTCGCCAAATATCCTCAGAACAAGGTTCCTCTGCCCGATCCGAAAGAAGCGATCTCCGGAATCATCTCCGTAACCTCTCCCAACTTTGTGTCCGTGGGAACGAACATTCCGGGTATGAGCGCGATCAAAACGGGACTCAGTCTTTTGCCTTCGAAATCGATCTCGGACTTCATCTTCGACCTCACCACATTCTCCCTTCAGTCCACGCTTCCGACGGTGGATCTGAATAAGTTTTTCAAATTCCTATTGGGGCTTCACTCTTCCTTGCGGACCGTCTCCTTCGAACTCAGCACCAAGGTGGTCAACCTCCGCGATTTCGTCGGTTACAGACAAATTTCTCCTCCGGAATGGTATTTTCTGATCGAGGATATTTTCTGCGAGGAATCGACCAAGGTAATTCTACAATTCATCCGTTCCCAACTCAGCAAGGACCATGCGTTTTTTTCCTTCGACGGTTCGATCAATTACACCGAACTTCAAAAAAATTTCCAACTTCCGATTTATTCCGTTTTGGGAACTCTGGATAAGATCGTTCCCGTGGATTCCGTCGAAGAGGAGTTGAGAGCGCTTCCTTCCAAGAACAATCAAATCGTAAAGTTCGACCAGGGACATTTGGGAATTTTATTTCATATGCCTACGGTTCGGGAAATGTGCTCGGGGTTTCACGATTGGATTCAGAATCTGGATTGAGTCGAGTCTACCGTAGGAAAGCATTTGACACCGTAGGTTTGGAAAGATAGCCTCCAAAGGGAATGGATCTCGTAGAAGCAAAAATTTCAGACATTTCCCTGACAAACGTCGGTTTCGCGGTTTTTTTAAAAACCAAGGACGATTCCGATTCCAGAGTGGTTCCGATTTTTATCGGTCCTCTCGAAACCCATTCCATCACCTCCGTTTTGGACGGAACCAAACCTCCCAGACCGATGACTCACGATTTGATGACGGTTCTTTTGACGACCTTAAACGTAAACATCGTCAAAATTTCGATCGAGGAAATCATAGACAATACCTTTTACGCCAAAATCACTCTGCGAAAAGACGAGGACGTAATCATTCTGGACGCAAGACCCAGCGACTCCATCGCACTTGCGTTGCGGGCCAACGCTCCGATTTATCTCGCCAAAAAAGTGATCGAAGAGGCGGGGATAGAAATGAAGGACGAGGAAATTCCCGGAGAATCCATCGCCCGGGAAAAAATTTCGCAACTCCCGAAAACACAACTCGAAATTCTCCAGGAATCGCTGAACAACGCACTCAAAACGGAAGACTACGAAAGCGCCGCTAGGATCCGGGATCAGATCAAAAAATTGATCGAAAATTCCTGATCGAATAGAATTTCCGTTTCGTTTCGGAATTCCATTTTGATCGGGACACCCGGCGTCCCGTTTTTACATTCTAAGTTAGAAAAAAATAAGGAGAAGAGAAATGGAAAAGTTATTGATGGACATCTTAAACGCGGGCATTGCCCTCTTCCAAAACGGCGAGGACAAACTCAAACAGTCGCTCGCCGACTTGGAGAAAGTCTACCGGGAATTCAAGGAAAAAGGAGAGGCCAACCAAACCGACCGAGCCAATCAGGTCCGCGAACTTCTAAACAAGACGGTCCAGGACGCGACCGAACTTCTTTCCAAAACCGGAGAGGAAAGACAACAGCTCCTGGTAAAACTCCAAGAAAACTTCCTCCGGCTTTCCGCGGAAATCGAATCGTCCATCCCGGAACAATTTAAGGCCGCGGCGAAAAACACACTCGAAGAGTTGAAACAACTCTTGCGCAGAAAATAATAATCGCGTTTCTTTACGAAAATGTCGGGACAATCTGTAAGGCTTGAAAGACTGTTGTTTTCGAGCCGACCTTCCGTTACTGCCCCTCCGAAATGAATCGATTATCCTTCGTATTATTTTTTACGGTTTTTATAGACATGATGGGGTTCTCCGTGATCTTTCCCATCTTTCCAGAAACGCTTAAAATTTTTCTGGCGAAATCCGGAGATCCGGTCCTCGATAAATTCACGGATCTCACGAGAATTCTCATGGAAACGTCCTCCGGAGATTGGTCCTTGTTTGTGGCGCTTTTCGGAGGAATCGTAGCGAGTTTGTATTCCCTACTTCAATTCGTGTTCGCACCGATTTGGGGGAAGATTTCGGATCGAGTGGGAAGAAAACCGATTCTAGTCTTTACGAGTTTGGGAAGTTTTTTCGGTTATGCAGTTTGGCTTTTTTCGGGAAGTTTTTCGCTGTTCGTTTTTTCCCGAATCATCACAGGAATGATGGGCGGAAATATTTCCGTGGCCTCGGCGGCGATGGCGGATATCACGAACGAAAAAGATAGGGCAAAAGGAATGGGTTTGATCGGCGCCGGAGTCGGCCTCGGTTTTATCGCGGGACCTCCCACGGGAGGATTGTTCGCGAAGTTGGATTTGAGCTCCTTAGAACTTCTATTTCCGGGAATCACACTCACCGTATTTCCGGCCTCGGCGCTTGCGGCGGCGAGTATCGCATTCGTCAATCTTCTGATGATTTTATTTTGGTTTCGGGAAACTCTGCCGGTTCGGCCCGTTTCGGCAACTCCCGTTCCCAAAAAAGGACACCCGATATTCGGAGTATTTACTACGGAAAACCGGGCCGTAGTGTCGTATTCTCTATTGTACTTTCTTTTCGTATTCGCGTTTTCGGGATTCGAGTTTTCGATCAACTTTTATCTCAGTCAGTTTTTGAGTTATTCTCCGAGCGAAATCGGATTTACGTTCGTTTACATAGGTCTTGTGATCGTATTGATCCAAGGCGGCGTGTTTCGCCGTCTTTCGGGAAAAATCAAGGAAACCAGACTGGTCCGTGCGGGTTCGATTTCGTTGGTCTTGGGTTTCGGACTTCTCTATTTCGTTTCGAACACCTATCAACTTTTTATAGCGCTCACGTTTTTGGCGTCGGGAAGCGCCCTACTTCATCCATCCCTGTCCACCCTGGTTTCCCTGGTTTCCGGAAAGGAAGAACAGGGAACCAATCTCGGAATGTTTCGCAGCCTCGCTTCCTTAGGTCGCGGTTTGGCACCGTTCGCATTTTGTTTGATCTATTTCAGCAAAGGTCCCGCGATTTCCTTTTTGACATCCGGGGTGATCTGTTTCTTGTTTTTGGCGGCGATTTGGAAATTAAAACAACCGCACTCACACAACGAATCTCTTTAAGTCGCTTTAGATTTTTTGAATATAGTTAGAACCCGCCGGAACACGGTTCCAACCTTGAATTACAGCAAGTTGGTGTTCCTACGGATTCGGTTTCTCGGAGCAAAACGTGTTCCCCTCTTTCTCCCAGCCGGATTTTGCGGAGGATTCAAAGAATGGTTTTGAGGGCGGAGGTCAAACGTTCGAAATGAAGGGATTCGTCCAACTTACTTCCGTTTTCAAGACGGAGCAAAAACGTGTCCCGCACTCCGCTCGAATTCGTGATCGCCTTAAAGGAAAGGATATCGATTCCGTACAAAAACAGAAGTTGTGAAACCTCGAAAATGATACCCGGTCTGTCCTTCATTCTCAAATCCATAACCGTACAATCGCTTCCCTGAGAATTGAACAAAAATAATTCGATCGGATGCCGTTCCTTGTTTTTCAGATCATCCGCTTTTTCCGGAAACTTCTCCAAATAACTCAGAACGGAAACACCCTGAAAAAACATCTCCTTGAGATCGGAATGGATCGTTTGCAACATTTCGTCCGTCATCGGAAGTTTGTCCAAGTGTCGAATCACGAAGATATCGCTGATGTAACCGTCCTGAGAGGTTTCCGCCACTGCCTCCTCGATGTTCCATCCGTGTACGAACAAGGCCGCCGTAACCCGGTAGATGATTCCGATTTCGTTGTTGGAAATATTCACCTTAAGAGCGTACGAATCGTCCCTAGGAATACAAGAGATATGAATGGAAGATTCTGCGGACGTTTGAATCATAACGGTTTCCTCGAAAGCATTGTGTCTATTTCTAAAGCAAAAGTTCCGAAACACGGAGAAGCCGCGTTTTTCGGAGAATCTCTGGAAAACGGGAATCCGTTCGTAAGAGCGTTCTTGGATTCCGGGAAAATCAAGGAAAGAAGCCGAAAACAAAAGGTTTCGGAATTCGATCCGAGAAAAACTTAGATCCTGAGAAACGAGAAAACGGATTTACGCATTCCTTACCCGGAAGGAATGCAAAAACCGTACCGTGTCAAAGTGCGAACTTAAGTCCTACGTTTGCGGAATAGAATTTTTCGGAAACAAGCCCTTCGACCAGAATTTTAAACATAAACAGATTGATTTCCACACCGCCGATCGCGTAGTTCACGGTGTCCTTCGCTCTTGCTTCTCCGCCGGTACGGATCGAAAGAGTCCCCGTGGAAGTGTTGGAATATCCTTTGAGAAAGTCGTAGGGAAGTCCGGCGGCGGCGGCGTCCAAGGTCAAAGCGAACGGACCGGAAACCAGAAGATTGAGTTGGGAACTACCGGTGTTCTGGCTAATTCCGCCTCCCACAAAAATCGTAAAAAGATAAAACAAACGAACCCCGGTACGGATATCTATGGGAAGGGATTCGGAACGAGCCCGGTAGTCCATCGTAAAATCCGCGTCCCAACGACCGGCTGCCGGTCCGAAGGAAACCTTGGGGAATTGATTCGGAGTATAACCGAATGAAAGATCTTCCGTCTTTCTATGAAAACCGATTCCGAGACTCAAACCGGTAAACCCGAACAGGTCCAAACGCGTATAACGTTCCCGCAGAAGTTGAAAACGCACCGTCGCTCCGAGAGAATTGAACTTACTCGAAAACCGAAAATCCTCACCCGGATCTCCGGCCAGACGAAAATCGCCCATCCCCAATCCTCCTTGGAATCCGTGCACGTAAAAACTGATCCGATGTAAAAAGGAACGTTTTTCATCCTCTTGATCGGATTGTCCCTGCATCAACAACCAACCGAGGTTTACGGCCGCCATCAGATTGGGACTGAGAGAAACCCCTCCGTTGGGAAGATTGGGAAGATTGATTCCCGCATACTGAATTTGAATGTCTTCGTTTTTGATCCCGGCGACCCCCATGCCGCCACCGATCTGAAACCGATTGACCGTTCCCGGTCCCATCATCGTGGAATTGATCGTAGTCAACACCGCAGAATCCGTCATGGATTTAACGACTTCGTTGAGATACTTGGTGCGTACCTCGTTTTCCAATCCGGCGAATTGGGAATAAATATTGCTCGGTATGACGGAACAGGCCTGTCCCGTACACGTTACCTGAGAAAAAAGGGAACCCGCCGGAACCAGTCCGACGAAGGATACGATTAAAATGGGAAATATCTTTCCCAAGAGAGAGTTGCGGCAGGTGTTCATTCTTTTCCCGTTTTATCAGACGGGAACGCTTGGAAATTTATTTCAGAGTCCGAGGCTCCTGCCTATGATCTCCTTCATGATCTCCGTCGTTCCCGCGTATATTGTCTGGATTCTCGCGTCCAGATACGCTCTGGCAATCGGATACTCCATCATATAACCGTAACCGCCGAAGAACTGCAAACATTCATCCGTGTGACGTTTTTGCATCTCCGTGGAATACCACTTCACCATTGAAGCCTGAGCGGTATCCGATTTTCCGGCCATGGTTTCCAGAGTAACCTTATCGGCGAAAGCACGGCACATTTCAAGCTCGGTGGCCATTTCCGCCATCTTAAATTTGATGTGCTGGAATGAACCGATCTTTTTTCCGAACGCGTGTCTTTCCTTGATGTATTGAAGGGTAATTTTCTGAACGAGTGCGGTAGCTTCCACGGCGGCCAATCCGAGAACCAGACGTTCCGTAGCCAACTTCTGCATCAAATACCGAAAACCTTGTCCTTGTTTGCCGATCAGGTTTTCCTTAGGAACGATCACGTCGTTGTAATAAAGTTCCGAAGTATCCTGCGCTTTCAGACCGAGCTTTTCGAGCCTTCTACCCCTTTCAAAACCCTTCATTCCCTCTTCCACCATGAGGAGGGACATCGTGCCATTATCATGTTTAACAGCCGTAATCACTAAATTTGCCAATTGTCCGTTGGAAATGAAGGTTTTTTGTCCGTTGACCACGTAGTGATCGCTCTTTTCCACTGCGGTGGTCCGGATTCCTTTGAGGTCGGAACCTGCCCCCGGTTCGGTCATTGCGATCGCAAGAATGCTGTCTCCGGTCGCACAACCGGGCAACCACCGTTTTTTTTGCGCTTCGTCCGCGTAAGACGAAATGTACGGCGCGATTACGTCGTTGTGCAAAGAGATGAAAAATCCGCTGTTACCGACTTTGGAAGATTCCTCTATTATGATTACATTGTATAGAAAATCGGCGTCGGATCCGCCGTATTCGGAAGGAATATTCGGACAAAGAAGCCCGCTCGCTCCGGCTTTCTTCCAAACTTCTTTGGGAACGATTCCCACTTTTTCCCAGGCTTCGTGATGCGGAGCGACTTCCGTCTCGAAAAACTTTCTCGCCATTTCGCGGAAGGCTTCGTGTTCTTCCGTGAATTGAAGGACTCTTTCCATTCTAATCTCCCTAACGTCTACGAATAGACAGTGTTCATTCTCATGTAAACGCCGGGATTCTTCTTTACGTAATCGATCAGATCATTTTGCCGAATGGAATATAACTCCGTATCCACTTCGGCTCTAAATGTATAATTCGACACAAAGTTTTTAGAGATATTATAGATCTCTCCCACGAAGTCTCCGTCGGACAGTTCGGCCAACAAATTGCCGTTCTGATAGACGTTTACTTTTCCATTCCGAATGATATACGCATCACCGTAAAATTCTTTTTCTTTCACAAGAATTGAACCTGCGTTCACTTTGTGCAACGTCATGATCAATTCCAGCTGCGTAATCTGGTGACTGGTCAGTCCCCGGAAATGTCTGGATTCTGCGAGAGCCTTCCAGGAATTGGAATCCCGGATTTCGTTGAGTCTTGTTAGGTTATTTTTCAGATCCGAATTTCGGATAAATTGTAAGAACTTATTCTTTTCGATGGTCAACGCAAGCACGTCGGTCTCCGCATACACGTCGGCGGCGCGTGGGAGATCCAACACGAGAGAAGCCTCTCCGAAATACTCGTAGGTTCCGTATCGTTTGACCGGTCCGCCGGCGGAACCATCCTGATTGAGTCCTTCGAATTTCACGTTCCCCGAAGCGATGATATAAAACTTATCTCCGGGAGTTCCCTTTCGAATGATCTGATCCCCTCGTTTGTATCGCTCTTCGTTGACGATGAGTAGGAACTCCTTCGCCTTTTCGATCGGAAATCCGTGGAAAATATCGATCTGCGTCATCACATCCAAAAGGTTGTACGCCTCGATATGCTTCGGCGGTGTGATTTCCGGATACAACGTGTTTTCGATTCCGAAACGCGCCAACTTGAGTTTGGTTCCGGAAGGCATATCCTTTCTCGCGATATGATACACTGTGATCTTTTCTTGAACTTCTTCCGGCAAGGAGGCAAGGTAACTGACCCTCGTATGCAAAGGAGGAATTCCCGCTTCGTGATAGATGATTCTGCGTTCCCAGGGAAACTCCTTAAAGAATTTCCATCTCGACTCGGGAAGAATTCCCGCCGCATACATCTTATCGTGAATTTCCGGTTCATTGAGATGATCCGAAGTATAAATAAACGATTGATCCTGGAAGAAAAACTCGAATCCCACCGAAGGAATCGAATGAAGCGCATAATGAAAGCTGAACTCTCCTCCGTTGATCATCGTTGCTTTTCCGATGATGATCGGTTGGAAATGGAAGAGTTCCTGCAGTTCCTTTTTGGGAATTTTGGTAAGAGCCGAATACTTTCGTAAAAAACTTTCCATCACGGTTTCGGTCGCGTGAATCGTAATTTTGTTTTCTTCCAGAATTTTTTGGAAGGTTCCGGCGTCGTGATCCGCGTGGCAATGCGTCAAGATTACATGGTTTATGAGTTTGGGATTTACGTTCGATTGACGCAACCACTCCGTAGAATTTACCGGCGGGTCCACCATAATTCCCTGATGATTGAGCCAGATGATAAAACCGGAAGTGTTGTCCTCCGGATCGAAACCATGCGAAGGTCCGAGACAGGTGATTCCTATGATCGGAGCTTGGAACGGTTCCGTCGGTCTTTCGCCGATATCGTATTTGATGTTGAATCCGACTTCTCCCGGAACTTCGATCTTGCGATCCCCGTCCTCGATGAGAAAATCACCGGACTCGAGCTTTAATATTATTACATTTCCGTAATATACTTTATTTTCGCCGTCGAAAACCTTGAAATCAACGACTTCGTCGAGCGCCTTGTATCCGCGGAAATACGCCATCTCCGCTTTCATATCCGGAAAGCCGAAGGATTCCTCTCCGTTTAAAAATTCGCTCTTTAAGCTGATGTTCTCCGGGCCCATTAAGGATTCCTTAAGAACGGTGATCAACTGGACCCGTTGTTCTTCCGTACAAACGATGAAGGTTTTTTTCTGACGCAAAAAGAAGTTATAATAGATGGGAAATTCCAGCTCCGCAGTGCTGATCCCTTTTTCTACGTGAAAGAATTTATTGGGAAGAATGAAAACCAACGGGGTCTTCTTTTCGAACCCCATCGTGTCTTTGATCGTTTCGGGCGGAGAGCCGATCTGAAGGTATCCTTCGGTGGTATCGATTAGATACCCTCCTCTCGGCAGTTCCGTATAACCTTTGTATGTTTCTTTTAGCATAAATGGAGAAAAAAGAATTATTTGTGTCTTTCGATAAAATTCTTAATTTGTGCTTTTGGAAGAGCTCCGATCACCTTATCCACGAGTTGTCCGTCTTTGTAAAGAAGAAGAGTCGGAATCGACGAAATTCCCAGGCTCTGGGCCGTGTCCTGATTGTCGTCCACGTTCAGTTTTTTGATCTTAACCGTTCCCGCCATTTCTCCGGAAAGTTCTTCTAAAACCGGTCCCACCATTCTACAAGGCCCGCACCATTCCGCCCAGCAATCGATAAGAACCAATCCTCCGGATGTCTCACTCTTAAAATTTGAATCGTTGACTTCTGCCAATGCCATCTTTGATTCAGTCTCCTTTTTTCCTATAATATATATCAGACTCGTTCGGTCTATTTTTTCTTTTTCTTTTTCTCTTTATCCGCTTCTAAGGATTCGACTTTCTCTTTGAGGGATTCGATCAACGTTTTTGTTTTTTCTAGATCGTCGGTGGCGTCCCCTGTCGTCTGAAGAATCTTCCGGTTTACCTCGAGCATTCCGATTGATTTCTTGAGATCGCCGACGTCTTGGGTGGATAGATCGAACTTGGCCCGGTATTCGGAGGCGGCGTAGTTGCACAGTTCAAGGACCAAATTAAAATGTTCCTGTCGTATGTAATAGTTTGGATTTTCCAAATCTCTTTCTTTTTCAAAGGCGCGAAAGTCGAACAAATTCTTACAAAGAACCGCGATCTTAAAATGGATTTCCGGAAAACTCCACTTCCATTTGCTATTGGTCCCGAACGCCTCGATGGTTTTGCTAGTTACCTGACGAATGGCTTTTACGAAATTCAATCTCTGCACCGGAGTAAATTCCGGAATTTTTGCGAGTAATTCCTTATTTTCCGCTAAGCTGCCCTCGAAATCGACTCCTACGATCTTTTCCATGACAGAGATCGCGTTGTAAATTTCTTTCCGGCCCGTATTCAAGTACGTATCGCTTTTGATGTCTAAAATCGCGACACTCAAGTCGTTGACTAAAAGACAGGTATTGATCGTTTTGATGGCGTTTACGGAAAGGGCGATCTGGTAATAGGGT
Source organism: Leptospira gomenensis (assembly GCF_004770155.1). Classification (GTDB taxonomy): domain Bacteria; phylum Spirochaetota; class Leptospiria; order Leptospirales; family Leptospiraceae; genus Leptospira; species Leptospira gomenensis. Next base: position 120,640 of record NZ_RQFA01000028.1, read on the forward strand.
TCTAAACGCGGATCCTTTCGCAGTTGTGATTTGAATAGGTTGCTCTCCTTTTTCAGATCATCCAAAAATACTTTGAAGTCCGTCAGTTTTTCCGCGAATTCCTGTTTTTGTTCTTTGGTGATTGCCATACGTTACGTCTAAACCAACTTCCAACCTGATATAGTAAAAGTATCGGTAACTTCCAAAGTTCAAAAGATTACAACAGACCGGAAACCCGCGTTTTTCAAAGAATTTTGGAAGACGAAAGAAACAAAACGATCAGGCTTGTGTGTCCAACAATCTTCCTGTGGAAAGGGTCGGGTCGGGAGGATGCGCGGTCACAATTCCTTCGATTTTTTCGGAGGTTCCGGCGTCGGACGCGGATTGGGTTTCCGGAGAAGTACGGACAGAAACCGCTGCCTCCGCACCGGAGCCGAAATCCGTCGAAAGAGAAGAAATTTCCATAAAATCCGTTTTGGATCCGATTTGAAAAAAAGAAACCGTTTTCCGATTTCTCCGGATTCTCCCCGGTTTCAAACCGTCCGTTTCCGATCCGAACCGGTTCCCGCCCAAAACGAATTGCCGAATTGTCGCTCGATTGGAAACAGAACCCATTTTTGACAGAGATCTTTCCGACTCGGAATCGTTTTCCCCGGAAACAAGCGAACTGATTTCGATCCACTTACTATTTGACAGATAAAAGCGAGGGGAAAGTCTAACTAAGAGCGGAGTTTTCTTGTTCACAAAACGATTTGTGTCTTGTGAAAAGATCGAACTTCAAACATCCGCTTGAGGTATCACTATGATCGCACCATTGGCAGTTTTCGGTTCGCTCGGTTGGACGGAAATTCTACTCATTCTTTTCATCGCTCTTCTTCTTTTTGGAGGCAAACGATTGCCTTCTTTGGCGAAGGACTTGGGCGACGGGATCCGCCAATTCCGCAGATCACTCACGGGGGAATCCGAAGATTCTTCCCAACAACTCGGCCAAAATCAACCGATTTCCAAAGAAGAAGATGCTCCGGCCAAGGGTTCTAAATCGAAAAAATCCAAATCCGTCTGACCATCCGCGGAATGGCAGGAAACAAAAAAACCAAAACGAATCCCCTTCCCGCACCGGAACGATCTCCTGAATCCGTACCTATAGATCGGGAGAAGTACATGACCTTGGGAGATCATCTCGAAGAACTCCGAATGGTTCTGATCCGTTCTCTTCTTGTGGTTTCGGTCATCATGGGAATTTCTCTTTTTTACGGAGAGGAAATCCATAAGATTCTCGCCCAACCGTACAAAAACGTGTTGGGCGCTCAAGCCTCCTTTTATCAGATCAAATTGATGGCGCCCTTTATGATTTATCTAAAGAGCTCCTTTATGATCTCCATCCTTCTGGGTCTTCCTTTCGTCCTTTTTTTTCTTTGGAGTTTCGTTTCTCCCGCGCTCGACCCGAAGACGGATCGTTACGGAAAATTTCTGATCCTTTTTAGCACCGGTCTTTTTTGGTTCGGTGTCTGGCTTTGTTGGACGGAAGCCTTTGAAAATCTTTTGAGGATTTTTTTGATCAACTTCCGTCCGCCGGACATCGAAGCGCGACTTCCCATCGACGAATACTATGAAATTTTTTTTAATATCCATTTGATTTTCGGTTTATCTTTTCAGCTTCCCGTTGTACTCATTCTCCTTGGTAGTTTGGGAATCATACGGGCTTCGTTTCTTCTTTCCAAATGGAGGGAAGCGATCATCGTTCTTGCGATCGCATCCGCGGTCCTTTCTCCCGGGCCCGATTTGATTTCGATGTTGTTCCTGTTCGTTCCGCTCACGATCCTATTTGCGGTTTCGATCGTTCTCATGAAACTTATAGAGAGAGAATAAATTGCTCGCACGAATCCCTTCCAAACTCAAACTTCCGATCGCGGTTTTTGTACTGAGTTTTCTTTTTTTTCTGCTTTATACGGTTCTCGACGACATCATTCTCAAATCGCCTATGGGCGAAAACAAGGCGGTTTCCCTTTCCATCCGTTTGGCTCTTTCGGTTTCGTTTTCCCTGTTTCTTTCCTCTTTGGTTTTTTATTCCGTAAAACTCATCTACGCTTCCATGCGCGGACTCGTGACCTTGGTCCAAGACTGGGGCAGCGACGTATACGAGGAAACTCCCGTCGCGGAACAGGACGATGAAATCGGGGAATTGGTTCGTGCGTTTCGGATCAAGTTTTTTCAACAAAAACAACTGGAAGGAAACGATTCCCAAGAGCTTTCCCAAACTCGTTCCCGCGAACTTTCCGACGGAATTCAACGGGCCTTTTATCGGATCCAACTTCCGAAAATCCGCAACGTGGACATTTCCCTTTTTCCGAGAATGAGCAGCGAATCTAACTGCGATTATGTGAACGTAATTCCTACGGGGGACGGTTGTGCGGGGGTTCTTGCCGGTTTTTCCTCTCCGGGAGTTTTGGAATCCGCGTTTAAGGCCCGTTTGGAGGGTATCGTTTCGTTGGCCGCGGAAACCCCGAGTATTCGCGGAGAGGAACTCATATTCAAAATAGCTAAAACTCTTTCCAAGATGCCCGTCCCTTTTCTCAACCTTTCGCTCTTTTATTTAGAGACGAGAACCGGAGATTTGGGTTACGTTTGTTTTCAGGAACTGTCTCCGTTTCTTTTCCGCAACGACGAAGTAATCGTTCTGGAAAAAAAATCGAAGTCGAAATACTTCGACTACAAACCCGGCGACATCAACCTTCAAAAAACCACGCTCCGCTTCGGGGAAATCCTGCTTTTAACGTCCGATCGTACGTTCTCGGCGATCGGTATTCCTTCCGGAGAATTCGTCAGACAGTTTCAAAACTCGCTCAACGGAAAAAAATATCCGAATTCCCGGGACGTGATCCTCGATTGCGGACGAACCTTAGAACGTAGATACGGAAAAAACGTCCTCGAAACCAGCGCGCTCCTGGCCGTCGGACGCAAGCACTAAATTCATCTTTTTGAATATTCTTAAAATAGAATCCTTTCTTTCGGCCTACGAATTCCAACTCTGATACAGAATCGGTCCGAATGCCGTCAATAACAACGTCAAAAACAGGACGATAATCGGAACCACAACCCGCTCGTATCTCGCGAAAAACGTTTCGTGACCGATCGGGGTTTCCTTTTCGAGATAATCGCGGACCACGTGTTTGGTCAAAAGATGATTGAGGGCGACGGGCGGCGTCAGATATCCCAACTCGAAGGAAACGAGTGCGGTCATCCAAAAATTCAGAGGATGGATCCCGTTTGCCTTCGCGATCGGATACAAGGTGACGGAAACCAATATCACAGCTCCGTACGGATCCATCAACATACCGATGATTACGAGCGCCACGGTCAAAACGATCATCGCGGACATCGGAGAACCCAGTTGCGAAGGAAAAAGATGTACGACATCGGATCGTTCGAACACTCCCCCCATACACGCCGAGAGTCCCATCAGCATCAGGAGCGCTCCCAAATGGGAGCCGGTATCGTACGAGGTTCTGGAAATTTTCACCGCATCCCTCGCTGCGGAAGCGGGATGGTGTTCCTTACGACTTTGTCTATGATCCCAAAAAATCAGTGCGAGCATGGCGATAGGAAGCATATACGGAGCGGTATGTTCGTCGAAATGCGTGTTCAGTCCGAAAACCAACGCGGACACGATGATCACAGCGATCAATATGTAAAGACTGAACGGTTTAAAAACCGACCAAGTGTTTTTCAGAGCGTCTTTCTCGGGTCGAATCTTCCAGGATTCCTTTCGTAAAAACCAACTTACCGCCAAAAACAAAGTGGTGGAAACGCCGAAAACCCTCCATCCCCAATGAAACAATTCGTCGGTCGTCACGTCCAAATTGAGCGAAGCGACGATGACCACCAAAAGACAAGGAGGCAGAACGACTCCCAGGCTTCCGCTCATCGCCGTCGCGGCCAAAGCCCTTTCCTGAGAAGCCCCCGCCCTTCGGAGTTCGACGAAGATCGTGGCGCCTAACGCAAGTACTACGATTCCGGACGCTCCGCTGTATGCGGTGGGAAGAGCGGCGGCGACGACCACGATTACCGCCAAAAGTTCCGCGGGAAGTTTCCAAGGTTTAAGTAGGTCGAAAAATCTCCGTCCCAAGGAAGTGTCCCGAAGAAGAATTCCCGTCCAAACATAAAGGCCGATCTGTATATACAAGGTGGCGTGTGCGGTGAGTTTTTGGAGATAAATCGCAAGCCCTGCGGGATGTTTTTCTATAAACACGAAATAAACTCCGCAGACCGCCGCCATCCAGCAGTAAAGCGGAATCGAAAGGAGAATTTCCGAAATCCCGCCTTTTTCCCGAGGATCAGTAAATTCGGATTTTAGAATATTATAAATATTCAATAGACTCAGAACGGCGAGACCGACGATCCACAACACCTGGATCTGGGCTTCCACACCTTTGCTAAAAGGAAGCATATAGGAAGCGGAAAGGATTAAAATCAGATTCGCTCCGATCTGGCTGATTTCGGAAGCCAGTTCCTCCGATCGGTTTTCCGGATTTTTGAGCGCGATATGGTATCGTCTGGTGGTGGATACGATTCCTGCGATCAACAGAAGAATAACCATGGTCATCGGAATATATTCGATGGCGGCGATCGTGATCGTAGACAGTCGTCGTTCCGTTCCGCAATAGAGTTTTTGTCCGAAAGTCAATTCCATCGGAGCAAAAGCCGCCGCGCCCGTTTTCGTTTCGGGCTTTGTTTTGTTCGTTTCCGAGCCTGCTCCGAGGTCCAATTCTTCGAGAAGTGCCGAATCGGACGCGTTCACTTCCACCTTTTGGAGGGAATCGATCTCGGAGGCGATACAATGGATCCGGATTTCCGCATAACGCGGCCAGATACTTTCGCCTAACTGCAGCATACGAGCCTGCACCAATTGACCGAAACTTTGGATCAACGGAACGAATAGAAAAAACAATACCGCCCAAGATACGATCTTTTTTGCCATAATGATTTACACTCGCCTAACTTATTCCAGCGATTCAGAACATTCTTCCGCGTTCGCGTCGGCCTTACAACGGACGCCTTTCATCAATTTTAGAATCGAAGCGTGATAGACGCCCTTGTCCCTGAGTTTGATGCGGACCTCGCGGAATTTTTCGAAATATCCTTTGATCTCCTCTTTCGGAACTTCCAACCAATATTTGGAAGGGACTTCCTTTTCCGCTTTTCGAGTCAGCTCTAACATCGTTTCAAACTGAGTGGCCGCCCATTGTCTCGATTGATTTCCGTAATCGGCGGGGAAATCGGAGCTTTTGCCGACAATCTGAAACGTAAGTTGTCCGATCGGGAATTTGACGATTCCTCCGTTAGGCGAAATACCTTTCATCAATTCCAAAGGTTTAAAACCGACTGCGGGCGAATAACAAGCGTCGGCTCTTCCGTTGTTGAAAATTCCGGCAAAGGTCGCGATCTCCGCGGGCACCATCGAGGAACCGACTACGTCCACCATAGTAGTCGCCGCTTGATCGTAGGTCAGCGTTGCGATTTTTTTTCCGGCAAGATCCTTGATGGATCGGAGAGTTCGATCCCTCAAAAGAAGATACACCGCTCCACCGGGGAACATCGCCATGGTTTCGTATTCTCCCGCGACGTTCAACTGTCTCGCCTTCGGATTAGAAAGCACTTCGATCGTACGTTTGAGAAGATCGTAATTAGGAAGGGCTCCGATCGCTTCCAGTGATCCCGATTGTGGAACATATCCTCTCACGCGCAAACTGGTCAAAAAAGCGAGGTTACATTTACCCGCTTTAAAATCGGAATTGGCTACTACCTCGTCGGTGTAGGCTTTGAGTTCGAGACGAATTCCCCAATGAAGCGCTTGCGCTTGGTAACGGACCGCCGACTTATAAACGTCTCCATGAGTTCCGGACGGGTCGAAGACGCACATCGTTTTGTTGATCGGATCGGCCGCTTCTAACACGAACGCCGACAACAGACAAAGGATCGAAAATAAACGGAAACGGATTCCTTTCATGGAAAATTCTCCTTTCAATTGAATTCTAATTTAGAACGAACGAATATCAAAGACCTTTGAGAAGATCGTCGTCTTCTTTTAAATCGCGTTTGCCCTGAGGAAACGAGCCGAGAAGAAGAGGACCACGATGTCCCTTTTCTTTGATCCAGATCTTATCGGATTCGTGTCTGGAGAGTTGTTCGGAGTATGCTTCCAGGAGTTGATACTCTCGACGGGAAACGGATTTTTCCAGGTGTTTGGCGTGATCTTGAATCGCCTTTTTTATCGCGTTCTGATTTCCTCTACCGGTCAATGCCTGGATTTGAAACGCCCTCGAAAGCGAAACACCGGCTTTATCACCTAACGCGACCGCACGATCCAATTGTTGAAAGGGATCTTTTCCCGCGGGTGTCGCTCCTGGAATGGAAAGCCACACCACCGCTTCCAGAGCAAGAGGAACTCCCCACCAACGTTCCGGGTCGAGACATCGAGATGCTCCCGAAACGATGGACGGAATATCGGTGGACACGTTAGCCGCTCCTTGCGCGGCCCGATCGTGAAGTATGGCGAGTAAACTCGATGAAAGCCCGATCAGATAATAGAATTGTTCCTCTTCCGAAAGAGAAGGGCATTTGCCGTTCCACTCTCCGAAATATGATACGAAACGTTGGTAGGCTTGGCCGAAACGTTTTGCGGCAAGTGCATGGTTACGAATCTCGACGGCCTGATAATCCGTCGCTTCTTCCGCTTTCCCCTTCCGAACGGAAACGAGATAGTGAAGTTCGGCCTCTTGAGCACCGCGCTCCGCGCACATTCCCGCACCAAGAAGAGAAACCATTACGGGAAGATCGGGACGTTTGCCTACCCGTTCAAACGAAGCGATCAAAGGAGCCAAGCTGACTCCCGCATTGCAAACGGAATCCAAATCATCCGATTCCAAAAGAAAAGGAATCAAATGATCTTCTGAATAGGACGAGATCGTTCTTCCGGTAATCTTATAAACCACCGAACAAGAAATTAAATTTATTGTAACAATCGTTACAAATAAAGGAGTCAAAAAACGGAAGGAGAACATTTTCATTTTGAACTGCAGTTTGTAGGGAGATTTTGATGCACCTTACTCAGGTTGTCTCATTCGTCCATGATTTTTTTTTGAATGTTCGTTTTATTTTATTGGAAAGTAGGAATTCCGGGAAGCATTCGAGAGTTATTTTTTCCCAAGCGACCTCCCGGGAGTTTTTTGCGGCGGCACAACCCCCAGAATTGTTCCGCAACTGCCGCTTACTTTAAATCGTGCAGGTTGAGCCCGGAGAGTTCGCGTTGCGTTTCTACGAACTTCGCAAAAATCCAGAGCACGAACCCGCGCACCGCCAATCGCGTGCGTTTATACGAACTTCGTAAAAATCCAAGGCACGAGCCCGCGCACTGGCAATCGCGTGCGTTTCTACGAACTTCGTAAAAATCCAGAGTGCGAACCCGCGCACCGCCAATCGCGTGCGTTTATACGAACTTCGTAAAAATCCAAGGCACGAGCCCGCGCACTGGCAATCGCGTGCGTTTCTACGAACTTCGTAAAAATCCAGAGTGCGAACCCGCGCACCGCCAATCGCGTGCGTTTATACGAACTTCGTAAAAATCCAAGGCACGAGCCCGCGCACTGGCAATCGCGTGCGTTTCTACGAACTTCGTAAAAATCCAAGGCAACAACCCGCGTATGGCAGGATCTACTCCGTTTCTGATCAGGTCCGAGTGGAAATATCCGAACGAATCCGATCGATCAAACGAAGGGTTTCCGCTTCGGGCTCCACGCCGAATTCTCGTCCTAGATTCTTTTGGAATTCCTCGAACTTACGGAGCGCTTCCTTCCTACGATCCAGGCGCGATAACGCTTCGAAATGAAACCTCCACGCCCGTTCATCCCAATCATCCAGACGAATCCAATCTCCGGAGTCCTCCAATAGAATCCCCTCCTCTTTCCGATCCTCGTCTTGTTCGCAAAGAAACGCAAAAATCTCGATCAGGTTTTTGCGAAGATACTCCCTCCGCATCTCTGATTCCGGAAAGTAAGGATCGAATTCGAAAAAATCCCCCCGATAAAAAGAACGCGCAACACGGAACTCGAAAATCGCACGTTCCACATCACCGTTATGAATCGCATGGACGCCCGTTTCGAAATGTTTTTCGAAACGTTGAAAGTCGGTCAGAACCAGATCCCGTCTGAAGAAAAGGCGGTTCTCCCGAAACGAAAGCACATCCGGAGTACCGAGAATTTTCCCCAAACGAAAGCAAAGTGCATGCAAACTATTGAATGCGTTTCCGTCGGCCATTCCGGAACAGAGCGACTCCGTCAATTCCTCGATAGGAATCCCGTCTTCGAAACGGATCAGAAGCAATTTTACGAGTTGGAGCAATTTCTTTTTGTGAGTTATTTCCGACCTCGGAATCCGGATCCCTCCTCGTTCGAACTCAAGATCGCCTAACGTGCGAATCAAAAGCCTCTCCTGGACCAGGTTTCCTATCGAATTCTCTCGGTAAGCCGTTTCGAAAACGATCGAGTCCTTTCCGGTCAAGCCACCCTTTTTTAACGTCGCGAATTTCCCCGGAGTTTGAAGAACCCGTTTCAATTCATCTCGGATCTCTCTTTCCGATTGGTTTACGTTCAAAAAAGAATCCACACAAAACGACAAAATCAGAAAACCGAACGGAGAAGTATACGGAAAGGGAACTACATCCATAGCCGACAAAAGATCCAAAAATACGTTCACACAAAATACGATCAAACCGGCGAGTAAAAGCTGGTGCCGAAAAGGATTCCGGAAAAACTTCGAGATCACTTGGAACAAAGTCCAAACGATCATCAGAATTCCGGAAAGATAAAAATACTGAATCAAAAGGGGTTGGTCGGTTTCGTGAATCACGATTCCGAGCGTCGGGAAATCCCTCCGATGAGCCGTTCCGATCTGGTAAGAATTGGGATCCGCCAGAATCATCCCGGACAACAATACGTTCAAAAGAACATATAGATAAACGAAATCCTTACTGAAAATCCGCCGATAACTATTGACGAAAAGAATCAAACCCGATCCGAAAATCGGGATACAGGCGTTCTCCAACCTTTCCCAAAAAAGGGCTTCCTGAGGAAAAGAGACGTTGATCGTTTTGGTGAAAGAAAGCAGATAAAAAACATACGTCGCCTGCAAAAACGCGAAGTAAAAAAGATATTTCCTTTTTCTACTTTGATAGAATCGAAAAAGGCAATGTAACGTTCTACACGAAAGAATGACCGCGACCGAATAACAAAAAATCTCATACAATGTCACGTTCATCTTTTTGGAATCCTTACCTATCCCGTCGTCGAAGCCGGATCTCGCGTATCAATCTACGCTCGAAATTCCCGCGGAGTGATAAGAATATGCAGAATCTAGAATTTTAAATCCGTTTTCGGTAGGTTCGACGTTTTTTTCATCGAAATCCATTCGAAAAACGACACCGACCGTCGATCTCCTCTTCGAAAAACCGAGTCCGATCCGAAGCGAAAACATTGGAAAATCAGAAAATTCTTATGTTCTTCCGAACCGTATTCCCGATTCGAGAAGGTTTTATCGCAAAGAAAAGGTCACGATTCCGATCCGGAAAAATAAGAGCAATTGCTCGTTTTAACCCGCGAAGAACGCCGGAAAACCCGATCCAGAAAAACCGAAATCCAAATTCGATTTTTGTGCGACCACGATAGAATTTCCGAGAATTTGTTGACATTTTTTTGACTCTGAGTAGCGTAAGCGCGACTGGAATCTTAACCTGCCTTTTCCCGGGTCAGTTGAGAATTTTTTGAATGATGTTCGTATCCAGGAAAGGTTATCTCTCTTCTTCACTCCGCTGATGGATGGATCTCCCTCGTACCGATTCAAACTTCAAAACCAGTAATTTTTTGTAAGGACCTTTTCTCATGAACATTTACATAGGCAACCTCGCCTATCAGGCAACCGAAGACGATCTCCGCAAAGCATTTGAATCTTTTGGAGAAGTAACCTCTGTACGAATCATCACAGATAAACTTTCCGGAAAATCCCGGGGACTCGCATTTGTGGAAATGGCGAACAAGGACGAAGGCAACGCGGCGATCGACGGCTTAAACGGAACACAAATCCGTGGAAGAGAAATCAAGGTCAACGAAGCCCTTCCTAAAAAACCGTTTCCGGAAAAATCGAAATCCAGATATTGATTTCCCCAAGGGAGAAAGGCAATCCGCTTTTCTCCCTTGTTATACGTACGTTTTTATCGTAACGTTCGCAGTCGTGCCTTTCTTCGGATTGTTCTTTTCCGATCCTAATTCCTTTCTTCCTAGTTCCATTGTGTATTTTCTTTTCTGGATGGGAATCTTCGGTTCCTCGTTGGGTTGTTTGATGTTCTTCGGACAAATCGTTCTTCCCCACAAAAGCCGACTCAATTATCTTTTAGGAATTCTTTTTCTGGGAATGTCCGTGTTACAGGCCGGTTCGATCCTGCTCTTAAACGGAAAACTTCCTTCTTTTTCCTGGTTCGTATTTTTGCACATCCCGGTCTTGTATTCCGTAGGACCGGTCTTGTACGGAATCCATCGTATCAGCGTCGGAGAAATTTTCCCCGTTTCCATCCGCGACGTTTTGGTACACGCGTCGTTTCCTTCGGCCGGATTGTTGGCGTATGCATGGATATCGTTCGTTTTCCCGCATTTTTTTTTCGACCCGATTCCTCTCATCGAAACCGCGTTCGTGAAAAGAATTTTTCCAGGTCCTTTGGATTGGGTTCTCGGACCTGCGTTCGTCGAAATCGGAGGATACGTAATTCTCGTATTAAAAAACTCCAGGGATTTATGGCGTTGGGAGGTTTGGAAAAACGAACCCACCGCGAGAATCCTGAGTTTTCTCGTGATCGTTACCGTAATTCACCTAAGTCTGGGGTTTTGCTTCCTAACCACCAAACGAGGAGAATTTTTGATTCTCGCCGCCGGAGGAATGGGAATCTCGCTTTGTGCGGCGTATCTGATCGGTCATCGATATCCCGGTTTTTTCCAGAAACTGCAGGAAGTGACCCGGGCCACGAAGGCCAAATACGCGCGTTCGCTTTTGGTGGGAATCGACCGGGATGTCCTCAAGGAGAATCTGCTTCAGTTGATGGAGAAAGAATTTTTTTACCGAAATGAGGATCTGAGTCTCGGCGATCTTGCGGACGAACTGGCCTTGTCCACTCATCAGATTTCCGAATTTCTCAATCAGGAACTCGGAAAAAGTTTTTCGGTTTTCGTAAACGATTATCGAATCACGGAGGCGTGTAAACTTCTCGCGGAAGAACCGAACACGAACGTATTGGATATAGCTTACTCCGTGGGATTTAGGACGAAATCCTCTTTCAACCGTGCGTTCCAAAAAATCACCGGACTCACACCGAGCGAATACAGGACCAAGGCGGCGTCGAAAAACTAAAATCCTCCGGTTGCAATTTATCGATTCGGTCGATCCCCTACGTCGAAATCGATAGAATGGGACGACGTTTCTTCTGATCGGAGTTACAATCCGCGGGAAACAATCGAGGAGGCGACATGAACGCCCGACAAACAGCGAAAAACGAAATCGAAACATCGATCGCAAAAAAAACGAAACGACTACTAAACCTGAATACGAGAGAAAAAAACGTACGGATCATACGTTGGATCCGCTTTCGCGATAAAAAACTCAGAAAAAAATTTCCGATCCTCGAACGTCAGAATCTTTGGGGAGCGTCGATCACCGTCGGATCGGCGGGAATGATGTTCCTAACCGCAAGCGCGTATATCGCGGAACTGATCCCTGCCTGGGTCGCGATCGTAACCAACGCGGTCTTCGCGTCCTTCTTACACGAGATAGAACACGATACGATCCACAATCTGTATTTCAAAGACGATCCAAAAAAACAGAATCTGATTTTCTGGACGGTTTGGATTTTACGAGGAAACACGATCAGTCCTTGGTATCGAAGAATGATTCACATTTTGCATCACAAGGTCTCCGGAAACAAGGACGACATCGAGGAACGATTGATCGGCAACGGAATGAACGCCGGTTGGTCGAGATTGTTCGCGATGATCGACGGAAACGTATCCGCAATTCTGAACTTTAGAAAGTTGGCACGTGACGCACCCAAATTCAAACGTAAGGAAATCGTTCGAGAAAGTTGGCCGTGGCTCGTACTTTTTTACGCGCTTTGGTACAATTTTCTTCTTTGGAACGTGTCGTATTACGCGAACCATTGGATGGGCTTTCCGATTTCCCTGCCGTTTTCCGAAACTTTGGAGACGATCCGCTCCTTTCTCAACTTAATCGGAGTCGTTTACCTTTTGCCGAACTGGATCCGTCAGTCCAGCATACAGATCGTATCTTCGAACATGCACTACTACGGAGACGTACGCGGAATCCATCAACAGACACAAGTATGGAACGCGTGGTTCTTGGCGCCGCTGCACTTGTTTTGTTTTAATTTCGGGAGCACTCACGGAATCCATCACTTCGTGGTCAATCAGCCCTTTTATCTCAGACAGATGGTCGCGCCCTTCGTTCATCCCGCGATGAAACGATACGGGATCCGATTCAACGATTTCGAAAGTATGTTGCGCGCCAACCGATACGATCCGGAACCCACTTAAAGAATCAATTTTGTTTTCAAGTCTAAGAGATATATCATTCTTTGGTCGATAAGACGTTTTTGCAGTTACCGAAACGGTGACTACGAGGGAAAACAACTCGATGCCTTCAGAAACCAAAACCAGAATCTTTTTAGAATTTCAATTCGCGATGATGCTCATCAGCGGAAACATACTCTTCGCCAAACTCGTGGATGAAAGCGTTTGGATGATCACGTTCGGAAGGACTTTTTTTGCGAGCGCGGGTTTGTATCTTTTTTTGAAGTGGAGGGGCAAGCCGGTGTTCTTTACCGAAACAAAAGAAAACCGGGCCGGTCTCGGAAGCGGAATCCTATTGGCGTTTCACTGGATTTTCTTTTTCGCATCGGCCCGATTCGCTTCTCCCGCCGTCGCCGTCCTGACACTTTTCACACATCCGGTTATGACCGTATTTTTGGAACCTTTCTACTTCGAAACGAAACCGACCGGGAAGGACGTCGCGTTGGCGATCCTCGTGTCCATCGGAGTGGCGATTCTTATACCCGAATTCGGACCTGGAAACGATCTTATCTTAGGGATCCTTCTCGGAGTTTTATCCGCGTTTACGTTCGCTCTGCGGAATTTGATAGCGAAACGGTATCTTTCGCATCACGGAAGCGCGCAGGTTATGTTTCAACAAACCCTGAGTTCGGCTTTTATACTCGCCCCGGTGTGTTATTTCGAACCAATTCCGACAAACGCGCGTTCGCTGGGATTGATTTTTCTTTTGGGAACGTTCTTTACCGCGTTCGCACATACGCTTTTCGTAAAGTCCATGTTTCGTCTAAAACTCAAAACCGCCGGAATCCTTTCCGGGATTCAACCGGTGTATTCCGTCTTGTTAGCCTGGTTGATCCTCGGCGATATCCCCGGCGTTCGGGAAATCATCGGAGGAACCTTGATCGTAGTCGCAGGAACATTGGAAACGATCCGATACAAAAAGGATTCGTAAATTATGAAATTTGAATTTACTCTTCCCATATTCGATCCTCTCCCTTTTTCAAAAGGACAATCGTATATACAAATCCGGGACTTTTCCGTCTTCCCGAGAAAACCCCGTGAAAATCCAGACGTACGATCGTTTACGCAGAAATACATTCCGTTTTTTGCAAGAACCTAAAACGTTCCGGACAAGGCGCACGAGGTAGCGCGCCGCGGAGCCGTAAAAAATCAAAGGAAGGGAATCGAAGAAAGGTATTTTTTTTCCGTACAAATTCCCGTTTTACCGCGGCACGTTTTCTTCGTTCGTGTTCCCGGTAGAACGGAACGTATCCTCCCGATCCAAAACGGAAACGATCTCTTAGGCAGGCGACGATTCACAATCGGAATTTATACGAGAAAAATTGATCCGTGCGTTGATAAATTTAAGAATTTCTCCGAAAAAAAAGAACTCCCCGACTTATGTCCGAATCGCTGTATAAAACTTTCCTCCGCAAAAGGAAGGAACAAGAAAAGTCTGACAAGAACTCTTTCCCGTACGACTTCGGGAAAATCTTATCCGACATTATAAGAAAAAATTGGATTCGCACTTTCTTCGTTTATCAATCTCCGTCTCCGAATCCGCGGGTTAGAATTGGATTTGACAGAAGTAAGCTGTATAAATAATATTTTGACTATGGCCACCTCCGAAATGTATTCAAAAATTATAATTCTATTGAAGTCGGCGGACCGAATCCGAAACGTGAGAAACGGATCCGTTCTTATGTTCCTTTTTATTTATATCTCTTGTTCTTCGGGAGATAAAAAACTTTCCCCGGACGAACCGGCGAATACCGCGAGTCGTTCCGCAGCTATGGAAGAGCAGACCGCATCGGACCGATCCACGATCGCAGATCCGGGAAACGCTCCCGGCAAGGGTTGTATCCAGGGTGACTGCGTGAACGGAAGAGGAACTTATGTCTATGACAACGACGACGAATACTCGGGCTCTTTTCAGAACGATATGCGCAACGGTTCGGGAAGGATGAAATACGCAAACGGAGACAAATTCGAAGGAACGTTTAAGGACGACGTAAAGGAAGGAAACGGAACGTATATCTTTCGGAACGGATCCATCCTGGAGGGTAACTTTCAAAACGGAACGATGATCGGCATGGGAAAGGTACGTTTTCCGGACACATCCGTTTACGAAGGAGAATTTCAGGACGAAAAGAATTCCGCTTCGGGAACGTTGAGTTCCTCGTTTGACGGTTCTAAAAAACAATGTAGGGTGGAAAATAAGATCGTACTCTGCGGAGGAACCCTCGGCGAAACCGGGAACATAGATCCACTGCACTGAATTTCAGAAAAGGCCGGCTTACTCCAAAACGTCCCCGGCCGCATTCTCTCCGCTCAATCCCTTTTGGTAAATTCGAATCCTTTCCTCATCCATACCGATCAAAGTATGTTTGATCCTGAGGTCGCGGCTCAACGCCTCCCCTCCGGTTCTGAGCTCGACGACACGGTACCAGATCTCGCGCGCCGGCACGTAAAACGCGTGGTTGATACACAGGCATTTGAATTTGAAACCAAGGGAACCTTCCGCCGGTTCCATGGAATGCGGAGCCGCAAAAAAATAAAAATCCCTGTCGCTATCGTTTTTCACGACGAGCACGAACTTTTTTTTGGCTCCGGGTTTGAGGAAAAGATCGTTACCTTCGATTCGAATCGAAACGGGAGCGTCTTCGATGTTTTTGACGCTACCTGTCGCCCAAAGATCGACCGGTCTTTGGATGGCACCTTCGTACAATTCCATTTCGAAGGGAAACTTCTTTTTTTCCCACAGGATTCCTACTCGGATCGAACGATCCGGATCGAAATCCACAGGTTCCAAACTCTCCTCCGAAGCGGATCCTTTTTTTCCGCAAGAGACGAGAAAAAAGTATATTAGAAAAAATAAAATTATTTTTTTAGAATGTATCATTCTAAAGCCATTTCTAAAACGCGGAAATCCAATTTCCGATTCGGACTCGTGTTTTGTACGTAGACGTTCCCGTTCAGTTTTTTTATGGTCACGAAGTCCTGGAAGATGATCTCCTTTTTATCCGGATCGGATTCTCCCATGTTACAATCCCTTCCACAACCGTTACAATCCATGTCCATGTCCGAGTATTTCGTTTCGAAGGAGGAGGAATATTTCCTCATATAACCGAAGACTCTCAGTTTCAGTTCCTGCGGAGTGGATTCCTTTACTTCGTAGTTGCCGATCGCGTAGAATTTGCTCGTCTTGTTGATCACACCTTCCTCAGAAGAGGCCGTGTCTTTCGTGTCCCCTTCCATAAAAAAGGAACCGTCGGAACGAATCCGAAGCGACCAATTCGATTCCACACGATACGAATCGTCCCGTGTCTCGGAAGGAGGGGCCGCTTCCGCGGAGGAGAGCGTTTCCGTACTTTGGATTTCTACGGGAAGAGAGGAAATTTCCGAGCCGCGGAGTCCGTGATTCAAAACGGAATTCAGATCGGAAGCCGTAAATTGAAGGTGATTGGCGCGTGCGATACTCTGGGAGCGGACGATCGGATTGATCAATACCCAATTCTTATCCTGTCCGAAACGGATTTCGCTTAACACCAAACCCTTATACATCTTTCCCGCGTAGATATCATCCACCGTCAGACGAAGAGAAACTCCCTCGAACGTTTTTTCGAGTTCTATTTCCTGAGGACCGAGTATGTCCTTAACTTGAATCGTTTGTTTATAACCGTTATCTCCGGTTAAAGTCGCCGTTTTGAGTCTTCCGTTAGAATAGCAGTGTTGATCGGATCTTTGATAGCCGTTCCAGATTTTGAGTTTGGTGATTTTTTGCGGTTGGGAAAAACGGAAATCCAACGTAACACCTTTGCCTTTTTTATCGGAGGCCCAAGCGTATTCGTAACGGGAATCGAAAAGATTCATAACGTCGTAGGACAAAACCGGGCTGGCCGTTTCGGAAGCCTTAGCGGAACCTTCCACGATCTTAGGTAATTTCAGGGAGAATTGTTTGTCCCCTTCGTCGTAGAAACGCACGTCTCCGATACAAAGATCTTTGTTCTTACGGAAGTTGATCGTAACCGAACGCGCAAAAACCGCCTGCTCGAAAGCGACCGTCGCCTTTTTTCCGTTCAACGTAGCGGAAGCTCCGATCTCGTCGAAATTGACGTAAGCCGTAACCGCGTCGTTGAATTCTCCTTTGCAGGAATCCACTTCCACCCGTTTCAGCTGAAATCCCTCGTCCGGATAAAAATGCATCTTTACGAATTCGGCCCCTTCTTCCGGTTTCCAATTTCCTCCGCCTAACGCGGCGAATGCGAGCTTATCGCTTAGGGAAGTGGAGGTAGCCATCGAAACGCTGAGTTCCTTTTTACAAGAGGAGAGCAGAACGCTTACGAACAAAACTATGAAAATCTGTCGGAGATACGATCGGGTCATCAAATGGATTCTCCCAAAAAGAATTTCCACGATGATAAGAATCCTCGATTCGATGTCAAATGGAAAGAAACCGGCGTTTCGGGGAAGAAAACCGGATTCAAAAAACGATGTGGTCCTTGATTCCGCCGTTTACTTTTGTTTCGTCACGACCGATTCCGTCGGTTTACTCTCTTTTTTAACCTGCCCGATCGGACTTCTGATTGTATTGTATACGATTCGATTCTGCGCAACGCCGATCGAGAATCCGAGAACGTTGGATTGGATGCTTCGTTCCCCGCCTCCCTGAATTTGCTTCCGGCTCAAGGAAACGATCCTTCCAGAAAATCCTTGACCAGGAGAACGATGGACTTTGTATGGCTAGATTGATATTGAGAATTAAACTCATTATCAATCTATTGAGGAACCCCATTCTATGAAGTGTAAATCCCCGTTTTTCCTTTTTCTACTCTGGTTTTTTGTCGCTTGCGGAGAAAAACCGACCGATCCCTCCTCTCTGGCCGCTTTGGGACTCTCTCCCGCGTCCTCTCACTCGGCCGAACCGACGGAACCAAACGAATTTCAAATCGTTTCTCCTCGGGAAGGAGAAATTACGACCGTCTACCGTTTGGAAACTACCGTTTCCACGGAGTCTGCGGGAAAA
Organism: Leptospira gomenensis; assembly: GCF_004770155.1. Lineage (GTDB taxonomy): Bacteria > Spirochaetota > Leptospiria > Leptospirales > Leptospiraceae > Leptospira > Leptospira gomenensis. Next base: position 138,304 of record NZ_RQFA01000028.1, read on the forward strand.
TTTTCCGTTTTCCGCAATGGAGAAAAAATGGAGGAATGGATCGCGACTCCCTCTTCCACACATACCTCCCGATTTTTTCCCGAAAACGGAGACAATACGATTGGGGTCGAACGAACCGGTTCCGACGGCTCGATAACCAAAAAAGAAATACACGTTTACTTCGGAACCAAACTGACCGCGGGAGGAGCCCATTCCGGTTTTTTAAAAAACGGATCCGTTTATACGACCGGTCGGAACAACTTCGGCCAATTGGGAACCGGACATTCGACAGGCGACGGGATCAACGATACGATCACTCAACTCGATTCTTTGCCGGAGATATCCAGCATTCATTTTAATCAGAACAGCTCGATGGCCGTCGCCAAAAACGGCAAGGTCTACGCTTGGGGAACCAACGCCAACGGACAACTCGGAATCGGGAACAACAACACGGACCCGACAACTCCCGCAAATGCCGGTCCAAGACAACCTCCTACCGAAGTTCCCGGAATTACGAACGCGGTGATGGGCGCGTACGGTTTCGATCACGCCCTCGTTCTCAAAGCGGACGGAACAGTCGTGTCGTTCGGTCTCAATAACGTCGGTCAATTAGGAAACGGAGCCACCGGTTTGGGCGCAAACAGCATTTCCACCTCGCCCGTTGACGTCGTAGGTCTGACGGAGGTAATCCAGATCGTCGCGGGTTCGCAACATTCCGCCGCATTGACCGCCTCGGGAGAAGTTTACGTATGGGGAAGAAACCAATACGGCAACCTAGGAAACGGAAGCGTGGAAACCGGGACGACGGTTCACTCGACCCCGGAGAAGGTCCCCGGTTTAACGGGTGTCATACAGATAGCGAACGGACGCGATCATATCCTTGCTCTCAAAGAAGACGGAACGGTTTTTTCCTGGGGATTAAACGCGAGCGGTCAGTTGGGAATCGGAGGAACCGGCTCCCCCGCCCCCACGCCAACTCCAACACAAGTTTTGAATATTACAAATGCCGTATCCGTTTGGGCCGGCGGAACCCAGAGTTTCGCCGTCATTTCCGACGGAAGCGCCCGAGGTTGGGGAGCCAACGGCGCCACGGCCAATCTGGGAATCGGAAACACCACCACTACGAAAGTCTACGAACCCGGAGCGGCGGTGATCGGAATCGACGGACTCGTCCACTTCGGATGCGGAGCCACGCATAACTTCGGGCTTTTACGGGACGGATCCGTTTACGGATGGGGTTGGAATTTCAAAGGTTCCCTGGGACGTCCGGACCTACAGAACAGTTGGGGAGCCGCCACTCCCGTACACATAAATATTCCATAATATTCAGGTAATCGAATGCACTTTATCCGTCTTTTCCTTGCGATAGCGCCATTGATTCTGGTTTTATCCTGCGTCCGAATTCCCGATCTCGAAATCGAAACTAGATCCTGTTTCGGAAATTCTGAAAAAACCTGTATTTCGGCCGCCCTTGTCGCAGCGGCAGGTTTGTCATTTACGGAAGAATGGAAATACGAAGAAGGTGAGGAATACCAAGGCGGTCCGGATATGACCAGCTTTCAATTTGGAACCGCCGCCTTTCGACAATTCGCGCAGAACGCTCCTTTGAGTTCCATTTCGGAATTTACGGTAGGACAAGCCGTGTTCGAAGTTCCTTGGACTCCTGGATTTTCCGCGTCGCTTCCGGATCGAGACGGACTGGGTCCGTTGTTTCACGCCAATTCCTGTCTTTCCTGTCACGTAGGAAACGGTAGGGCCTTGGAAGAAGACGGCGAAAACCTAACGGTTAGTCTTGTTCGTCTGAGCGTCGGGGCGGATTCGCGTTCTCCCGAACCGAAATACGGCGGTCAGTTTCAGCCTAACGGCGTCGCAGGAGTCGCGAAGGAAGGCGACGCCTTTCTCACGTATCAGGAAATAAAAGGGAGTTTCGACGACGGATCCGAATTTAGTTTACGTTTTCCTAATTTAAATTTTTCGAATTTAGGATACGGGGCAATGTCTTCGGGAGTTAAAACTTCCGTTCGTATTCCGCAACAGGTGATCGGGTTGGGACTTTTGGAGGCGATCTCGGAAGCGACCCTATTATCGTTGGCCGACCCGGAGGATTCCGACGGAAACGGAATTTCAGGACGACCCAATTACGCGATCAATTCAAACGGAAGCGGTCGGACATTGGGAAGATTCGGCTGGAAGGCCGGCAACTCGGATCTAGTCCGACAAAATTCGGCCGCGTTTCTAGGCGATTTGGGAATCACGTCTCCTTTGTTCCCGACGGAAAATTGTTCTGTCGCCCAGACACAATGCCAAAACGCAGCAAACGGAGGTTCGCCGGAGGTTCCGCAGGCGAAAATCGATTCGATCACGAATTACATGCGTCTTGTCGCGGTTCCCGCACGGAGAAAGGCGGACAATCCGAGCGTCCTTCTCGGAAAGAAGATTTTTTTTAGGTCCGGTTGTGTCCACTGTCACGTTCCCAAACTCGTCACCGGTGCGGCAGCCTTTCCGGAACTTTCGGAAAAGCTAATACGTCCGTATACCGATCTGCTTTTGCACGATATGGGGGAAGGACTTGCCGACAATAGACCGGAGGAAAACGCCGACGGAAGGGAATGGAGAACCCCGCCTCTTTGGGGTGTCGGTTTAACGGAAACGGTAAACGGACATACCCGTTATCTTCACGACGGAAGGGCGAGAAATTTGATGGAGGCGATTCTTTGGCACGGAGGAGAAGCCGAGGAAAGTAAAAACCGAATCCTCAAACTGGACGTCCGTCAACGAACACACCTTATCAACTTCCTACAATCCCTATAAATACGGACGCCAGCGGAGAAGGAAATTCCGCCGGCTTTAATCGTCTATGGTCCGGCGAACCGATACAAGGTTTCGAAAAGGATCATAGAACCTAATTTAAGATTTTCTAAACTGATATTCTCGTCTTTTCCGTGGAGGGTTTCCGTATCCTTGGCCTCCAAAATCGCGGGATTGAGTCCGTAACAACGGATTCCGATCCTACGAAAACGCGCGTTATCCGTCTTTCCGGCGGACAAAAACGGAGCCGCGACGCTTTTAGGAATTTTAGATACGGAAACGTTCGCGAGAATCTGAAACAACTCGTCGTCCAAAGGGGAAAGATCGGGGCCGATCTCGTCGAAAATTTCCACTTCGATTCCGAACGGTTTTGCGATCTCCCTGATTTTTTCCGCGTATTCCAAAGTATCAAAGCCGGGAAGAACACGAACGTCCAGTTTTCCGAACGTTTCCCCCGCGAGCACGTTGTATCCGTCCCCTTCTCCCGTACGGATTCCGGTGATCGCTTTGGTGTTGGTCGTCATTGCCGAAAGGTGTTTGTTCTTACGCAGAGTTCCGGAAAGTAAAGGTCGAATCAGAGGATTGGAAGCGTTCTTTAAAAAGAAGGAAGTGGGAAACGGGGCCGCGGAACCGAGTTGATAAAAATAAGTGCTCGTTTCGTCCGTAATCCGTATCGAAGTGTCGAACTCCAAAACCTTTTCATAAAAGCGGATTAGATTGAGGGCCGAATATTCCGCGATCGGAACGCTTCCGTGACCGCTCGTTCCTTTCGCCTTCAACTTCAACCAAAGATTTCCTTTTTCGGCGTATTGTATGTTGAAGATCGTCGCACCGGGAATCCCAACGTCTTTCGTCGCAACTCCTCCTTCGTTTAACATCCATTCGTAATCCTTAAAAAGATCCGAGTGTTCCCGTATCATATAACGTGCTCCGAACATACTTCCGCTTTCCTCGTCGGCCAAAGCCAAAAACATCACCTTACGATCGAGTTCTATCTTGGAACGTTTCAATTCCAAAAAGGCCGTCAACTGCATAACCGCGAGACCTTTCATATCCAAGGCTCCTCTTCCGTAAATTCTAGAATCCACGATCCTTCCTTCAAACGGAGGAACGCTCCACTCGGACGCGTCCGCTTCGACAACGTCGATATGATTTCCCAAAATGATTCCCTTACGACCGGAAGGACGGGAAGGTTCCAAAACCGCCACCAAGTTGGCACGGGTTGGATGTTCTTTGGAAGCGTAGATTTTGGAAGGGATGCCTTCCTTTTGAAGAAGTTTCTGAAGATACAAAACCACTTCGAGTTCGTTCGAACGAACCGATTTGATTCGGATCAAATCCCGAAGTATTTTGGCCGATTCTTCGTTCCTTCGGTTCCAATCCACGGAAGAAGGGATCGGCTTTAACTCCATCATTCTGATCGGAGAGGAAGAAAAACAACCGATCACAACGTAAACGACGATACAACTAAGAAATAATTTTTTCACCGAACTCTCCTAACGTTCGCCTCGGGTCCGTTCGATCCGGATCGGCCGAAGAACCCCCCGCAAAGAAACCAGTGATACGACGAGATCCGAGGAAATCGATCCAAAAAATCGAATTCTATCCGTAACCACTCCCTTACGGAACTATACGAAAAACGAAAAAACACTACGTCCTCAAGTGTTCCGCTTACGGCAAAACTCGTTTCGTAAGATTCACCTTGACAGAAAGAAATTCTTTCCTAAAACTTCGGATTCCTTCGAAGGGAAAATTCATCCTAAAACGGAAGTTCAACAAAAGAGGTAATTCATGTCGTTTCGCAGAACCATCGGAACCGGAGCATCCGAAGACCGATTGGAAAAATTGATTCAGGAAAGACTCAAACCCGGCGCTGATAAAACCAATATCGATCAGAGGATCTGGGATCTTTTCGGAGAAGAATGGTGTGTGATGTTCACCGACCTTTCGGGATTTTCCAGAGGTGTGGAAAAGTTCGGCATCATACACTTTTTGCAAACCATCCACGAGTCGGAGCGTATTCTAATTCCGGTCATAGAAGAGAACGACGGAATCCTCTTAAAATCCGAAGGGGACAGTTTTCTGGTCATCTTTCGAAACGTAAGCAAGGGAATCGACGCAGCCATCCGAATGCAACGAAGTCTGATTTCCTACAACGCGGATAAATTACCGGAGGAAAAAGTGCTCCTCTGCGTGGGACTCGGTTTCGGAAAAGTGTTAAAGATAGGAGATTCGGACGTTTACGGTTCGGAAGTAAATACCGCGAGCAAACTCGGAGAGGACACCGCCGAAGCGGGCGAAATTTTAGTGACTCAATCCGTTTTTGAAAGAGTGCTCGATCGCAATCTGAAATTCGTCGAAATAAATGATCCTCCTCCGGGAACGCCGAAAAGTTATCGTCTCATCTACGGAGATTAAATTAAATTTTCATAATATACTAATCAAGACCAGTTGCGCTTCGTAGGGTGAAATACCCTACGCCGTTTCGCACCGTTCGATTCGATATCCCTTGACCGAAACCGAAATCCGTTTCTCTTATTCGTATGTCCCCGAAGGTTTTGGTCCGTTTCGTATTGCCGTTGGTCCTTCTCTCGGCGTTACGTTGTAAAACCAAACCCGATTCCCAATTACAAACGTTGATACAACACGCGACGGTCCTCGGAGAAACCAAATGCGAATGCGAAACGTTGGAACGCTCTTCGGGTGCCGAGTCGGAAGAGGTTTCCATTTGTCTTGGCAAACTGGAAGCGGCGGAAAAAACCTATAAGATCAATATCCGTTTGTATCGGGAACTGGCGGGTACGGGAGAAACCTTGGTGCGGAATTCCTACGAAAAAAAATGTCCCCGCTAACGGCGAAACGAAATTCCGTTTCGATTTTGTATTGTCTCGTATTTAGAATCCGAACAAAACTGATCCATGAATCCGTTTCGAATTTTCGGAAATTCCTCCGAACAGCCGCGTTATAAACAGAATCCTTCCGTTTTTACGAGCGGCCCCTTACCCGATTTATCCGGTTCGTACGAAACCCGGGTGCACACCTCCTCGGGAGAACTTCCTGCGACGATCCGAATCGAACAGAACGGGGACGAAATTTTCGTCACTGCGTCGTTATCGGAAACTTCCGATTCCGGGTCTTTCTCTTCCCCGAAATTATTCGGTAAACTTACCGATCGGAATCGACATCACGTGATCGTAACGTTCGAAAACGGAACATCGGAACGGTACGTATTTACGGAAGGACGTTTTTCACGGCACGAATTCCTATTCCCTTCCGCCTAAACGATGTTCGGCGGAACCTGGAATCGTATCCTAGTTCCGGTTCGTTTCGGAAGTTTTTCCTTCCTATACATTTTTGATTCCTTTCGGGAATCGTTTCGTTTTTTCGTTGATGAACGGAGCGTATCGGCGAAAATCCGATCTCCTATGGTGCACTACGAATTCCATCCCTCTTCCGTCAAATCGCAGAAAGGCTCGGAGAACGTTCCGATTCTTTTCGTTCACGGCGCTTGGCACGGGGCCTGGTGCTGGAAGGAGAATTTCGTTCCTTACTTTCAGAAGGCGGGATTCGACGTGTATTCCCTGGATCTGAGAGGTCACGGAAAAAGTCCGAACCCTGGATCGTTCCGATGGAACTCGATTCGCGATTACGCGGACGACGTAAGGGAAGTGCTCGATCAGCTTCCCGATTCGACCGTTTTGATCGGCCATTCGATGGGCGGTTTTGTCGTTCAGAAATTTTTGGAGACCCGTTCCGTACCGAAGGCCGTCCTTTTGGCGAGCGTTCCGCCGCACGGGGTTTTTCGAATCACTTTCGAGTTGTTGCTCAAACATCCGATCCGTTTTTTCCGGATGATCGGAACACTCTCCCTTTTTCCGATCGTGGAAGAACCCAAACTCGCACAAGAACTTTTATTCTCTAAATCGTTAAGCGAAGAGAAGGCGTTCTATTACGCTTCTCTAATACAGAACGAATCTTTCCTCGCTTTTTTGGACATGCTTCTTTTCCGTCTACCGAAAACGAAACGGATAAAAACTCCGTTTCTCGTACTCGGAGGAGAAAAGGACCGTCTTTTTCCTCCTTGGGAGGTGAAACGGACTGCGAAACTCTACGGAGCCGAAGCGGAGATTTTTCCGAATATGGGACACGATATGATGTTGGACGTAGGTTGGGAAAACGTCGCGAATCGTATCCTACGTTATCTGAAACCGTCCCTTTCTCATGAGCGAAGCGACCTTTCGAAACGTAAGGAATATGGAAAATCCGAAAAAAACAAATCTTCCAAAAATGTCGCGAAACCCAAAACCGCAACCTCCCCTTCCGGGAAAAAGAAGTCCTTCAAAAAGGAAATTCGGGGTTCGAAACGGAAATAGAAAATCTTCTATACGTTTTCCCGATCTCGGATCGATTTTCGAATCTCTTCGGCAAAGGCGACTAACGCGTCCTTGATTTTTTTACGCATCTCTTCTTCTTTCCACTCCTCGCGTTCGTCCAATTGTCTTCTGGAAAGCGGGATCGGAAACGAACATTCCTCAGCGACGCCGGCGTTCATGGCGCGTAACGTGGTAAGCAGAGACCGAAGCGCCTTTTCACCTCCCTGATAGGAAGGAGAGGACCCGAGCGCCATCACCGGTTTGTTCACGTATTCCCCCGAACCCACGACCCAATCCAGGGAATTTTTTAAAACACCAGGCAGATTGTGAGCGTATTCGGGGGTGCAGAGAATGACTCCGTCCGCGTTTTTAAGCGCCTCGCGATATACTTTCACGGATTCCGGCGATGAATCCCCATCCCGATCCGGGCTAAAATGCGGTAAATCGTCTAACCCCGAATAGGTGATTATCTCCATTTCGGGCGGGGCTATTTTGGCGATCGCGCGCAAAAGCGCCGACGCGTTCGATTCAAAACGAATACTTCCGGAAATGGAGAGAATTTTCATACGTAAAGATTAGAATGGAATCGAAGAAGTTCGGTTTAAAAAAAAAGAAATTTATACGAGAATAATCCTAAACGTCGTCCCTAAATTCAACCGACTTTCCACTTCGATTTTGCCCCCCATCGCTTCGACTTGGTTTTTCGTAATGAACAAACCGATTCCTTTAGCGTCCCGATTGTTGTGAAAGGTCTTATACATCCCGAACAACTTTTCGCCGTACCGATTCATATCGATTCCCAATCCGTTGTCGGCGATACTCAGGATCAGACGGTTTTTCTCGTAGGAAGTGCTAAGGGTGATTTCCGGAGTCCTATCCGGATGTCTGTATTTGACGGCGTTGGTCAAAAAATTAAGAAGAATACTTTCCATATAAGCCGCGTTATAGAAGATGCGGATCCGTTCCGGAACCAGATTGTTGATCTTCACCTTATACCTTTGGATTTCGGCCGAAATGGAACGCAACGCGCCTTCGATGTAATCGCGGAGACCGATTTCAGTGTTCTGCAGATTTTTGTTCGTCTGAATCGAAATGACTTCGTTCAGATTAAGAACGGTTTCCATAAGACTGTCGGAGGCTTTGGTGATATAACCGATCACCTCCCCTTTTTCCGTTTCGTTTTGGGATTCCTCCAAAATTTTCAACAACATAGTTATGTTTCCGGCGTGCGACCTGAGATTATGCGAAACTATATGAGCAAAATTTAATAGACGCTCGTTTTGCTCCTTGACTATATCCAACGTCCTCTGGAGCGCCAACTCTTTCTGCTTTTGTTCTTGGATGTTTTGGAAGGTTCCCGAAATCCGGATACAAACTCCGTCGGGTCCGTATTCCGGTTTTCCGATCGAGCGGGTCCATACAAAATTTCCCTTGGCCGTTACGATTTCGATTTCCAAATCGAACGGCTTTCCCGTCCTGATCGATGTTTCGATCGCGTCCGTCGCCTTTTGTCTTTCCTTTTCGTTTTTAAAAAAACGGGCTCCTTGCTCCGCAGTGGGAACGTAATCTTCGGCGACCTCGAAGATATCCTTGGTAACCTTACTCCATACACGCGTGTTCGTCGCAAGATCCAATTCCCAGGCGCCGATCTGCGCCGCTTCATTGGTCCGATTGAGGATCTCTTCCAGTTTTCCCTTTTCTAATTCTTTTCGTTTTAACGCGGTGATGTCGGCCGTATACATCAGAATGCCGCCGACTTTGTTCTGGGAAACATACCAAGGCCGAACTTCCCAGATGATCCACTGAACGGTTCCGTCCTTTCTTACGAAAGCCTCCTCTTCCTTTCGTAAAACTTTTCCTTGAAGACATTCCCTATGAATCGATTTCCATTCCTCGCCGATTTCAGGAAAGACGTCGTAATGAGATCGACCGAGGAGCTCTTCGTCCTCCAGATGATAATCGGTAAGCCATTGTCTGGAAGCAGCCAAGTAACGCATATCCGTATCGAACATCGCGATCGCGGAAGGCGCCTTTTCGATAAAAACGCGGTTGAGTTCGTGACTTTCTTTGAGTGCCATTTCCGAATTTTTATGTTCGGTAATGTCCCAATTCGTACCGATCATACGAAACGGTTTGTCGGCGGCCGTTCTCTGAACGATCGCGATCGCCTTGATATGATGGATCTCTCCGTTGGGCCACACTACCCTAAACTCGGTGTCGAATTCCGCCTCGCCGTCCAAAGCCGCCTTCAATTCCAGTTTACAACGATCCAGATCTTCTTCGTGCAAACCGGATTCCCAATCCTGGTAACGACCCGAAAAAAATTTCGGATCCATACCGTACAATTCGAACATAGCGTCGTCCCAAACGAGACGATTTTCGATAATATCAAAATCCCAAATTCCGACCTTGGCGATTCGAGTCGCCAAGGCGAGACGATCCGCCGTATGTTGTAGATCAGCTTGCGTGCGTTTGGATTCGGTGACGTCGAAATACGTGCCGAGCATGAGGGTCGGTTCTCCGGACGGGTCACGCTCTACTACCTTACAAGTGCACTTGAACCAGACGATCTCTCCGTTCTTATGCCGTAAACGGACGTCCACTTCATAAGGACGTTGTGCGTCTTTACAAAGAAGATAATTCTGAAACTCGTTTTGATAGGTCGAAAGATCTTCGGGAAGGATATGATCCTCCCAATCCAGGATGGAATCGTTCAATTCTTCGTTCGTATAACCGAGCATCGACTTCCACGCCGGACTCAGATAACTCCGGTTTTCCCTGATATTTCTTTCCCAATAACCGGCGCGCGCCTGTTCTAGGATCGTTTGAAGAATATGAATCATGAAACAAAGATGAAAGTATTCTCGAACCTGCGCAAGGCTCGGTCAAGCCGAAAAGGAGAAGGAGTTTAAGATCCGCATATAGGCAGAATTTTCCTGAATCGGAAAAAATTCCGCCGATTTGACAAAGGAGACGCAAAAATCCCCCGATCCGCCGGAACTCACACTCGTTCGATTTCGATTCGAATTTCGAACACATTCCCGATCGGAGGAAAGGATTCCGCGGACGGATCGGATTTTTTAAACGGTGACGTGCGATCGCAAACCGTTCTGAAACAGTTTAGAAAATTCTGAAATACAATACGGTCTCGGAATAGAAATCGATTTTCCGCAATTTTCCTTGCCAAATCGAATCAGACGAACGGAAGGATTTTCGGAAAGACGTTCTATCGCGAGATCAGCGTTGGGAACGGAAGCGTCTAACATTACGCAGGTGATCGGCGAATTCTCCTCGATGAGGGGAAAAATTCTGGCCGCGTCCCCCGTAGTCCAAAACTTACAACCCATACGTTTCAGAAATGCGGACGCGATCTCCGAATAAACCGCGTCGTCGGAAACGAGGATCACCTTTTCGGAACGCGCGCATCCGAAAACGGTAGGATCGTCCCCTCCTAAAATCACGGGAATTAAAATTGCGAACGTCGTTCCGCCTTCCGGTTCGAAGAGGATTTCTATCTTTCCCTTGGAACGTTTTACGAAAGAATAAACCATCGGTAGTCCCAAACCCGTCCCCTTTCCTCCTTTCGTCGTATAAAAAGGTTCGAACAATCTATGTCTGGTTTCTTCGGACATTCCGCTTCCTCCGTCGGTAACGGTCAAAAGACAGTAACTTCCTTCTTCCAAGTCGGCGAAGAAAAAATTCGAAGAGGGCCCGACCTTTAAAAATTCCGTCCTTATACGGACCACACCTCCCTCGGGCATGGCATCCTTGGAGTTGATTACGAGATTCAGAAGGGCGTTTTCCAAACCTCCCCTCTCCAAACTGCATAACATCGGTATCGGAGAAAGATCGTATTCGATACGATGATTTTCAGTCCTCGCTTTCGATAAAATCGGCACGAATTCGCGGATCAGATAATTTACGTCGAGTGTTTCCGGATTAACGGGTTGTTCCCGAGCGAAAGAAAGAAGTCTTCGGTTTAAATCGACTCCCTTCTGAATGGCGTCTAACGCGGATCTCACCCACCTCAAAAGTTCCGGCTGAGTTTTAAGATTGACCTGCAGGATCTCCAAATTTCCGAGTATAACGTTCAACAGATTATTAAAATCGTGCGCGATTCCTCCCGCGAGCTGACCGACCGCTTCCATTTTCTGCGATTGCCTTAACTTGTTTTCGTGAACTCGTTTTTCCGAGATGTCCCGTATTATGGAAATAAAATGTGTTACGGAGCCGAACTCGTCGCGTATCGGATAAATACCTATATCGACCAGAAGATCACGACCCGCCTTATCGTAGATGACGATCTCCTCTTTCAAAGACGTCATCAATCCGAGCGAAGCCTGGATACGCTCCACGATCCTAGGATCGCTTTTGGGTCCTTGCAAAAGGGTGGCGCTTTTTCCCAACACCTCATCGCGTTTGTAACCAGTAAGTTTCACGAACGCTTCGTTTACGTAGATGATCTTGCGTCCGATTCCTTGAGTCCAAACCGATTCGGAGACGATATAAGCGTCCTCGGACATTTCCACGCCGGTTTTGAGAAATTTAAGACTTTCCTCGGAATTCCTTAGACCGGTGAGATCTTGAAACGTACCCTCCAAACGCACCGCCTTACCCTCGCGATTCCTATATACCCTGGCCCTTTCGGCGACGCGAAAAGTCCCCCCTTCCTTATTGACTATCCTGTATTCGATCTCATAACATTCTGAATTTTTAATATAATATTTTCTTAATTTTTCGACCCGATCCCGATCTAAAACGAAAACGAACGGATCCTCCCGTTTTTCCGGATCGAATTCGTAGGACTGTTCCAACCCGAAGATCCTTCGGGTATTTTCGGCGCAGACGAAATTGCCGGTTTCGAGATTCAAACTCCAATTTCCGATTTTGGCGATCGTTTGGGTTTCGGTGATCGAAAGGTTTTTCTCTTTTAATTCCGCCAAAAGCCCTCGCTCATAAAGGATCCCCCCCGTGATGGAAGACGCAAGTTCCAGGATTTTGACGTCGTCTTTCGAAAACGTATAGGCTTCGGAGGAAAAAATTTTCAGAACTCCTAGAGGGCGATCCAAAAAGTAAAGAGGTAAGGCGACTCCCGATCTTCCTGTCGCGAGTTTAGTCTGATCACGGTTCAATCTGGGATCCGTTTCGAAATCCTCGATACGAATCGTGGAGCGGGATTCGATCACACCCGACGAAAGATCGTTTTTATACTGGAATTCGAAACCGCTAAACCTTGTCCCGTTTCCCGAACCACCCGCGCATACGAAACGATCCTCCTTTAGGATCTCGACGAGTACGGATTGACAGTCGCAAAGGTCCCGGATGTTATCCGCGATGAAGTCGTAGAACTCCGGAAATCCGAGCTCTGAGGAATTCAGTTTCGACTGAAACGACAATAGATTATCAATTTTTTTTGAATATTCAAAAGACTTTATGCTCGAATCCATTACCTGTGTGCAATGGCGGACCGTTCTTTCCAAAACTTCAGGAGTCAACGTTTCGTAGCGAAGGTAATCCGATACTCCGAAGGAAAACATACTACGAAGAAAGTCAAGGTCCGAAAAGTCGGTCAACAACACAACCTGGCTTCCTCCTCCTTCGAGACGATATCGTCTCAACCTTTCGAGTTCTTTCGGATCGGAAACACGATCGTCGAAAAAAACGAGATCGTATCCGCCGCATCGTATTTTATCCCATACGTCTTCGTAGGATGTCACGTTTTCCAAGGAAAAGGCGAGATACGGAACGGAAGATAGGATCGTTTTTAGCTCGTCCGCGCGTGCGGCGCGAATCTCCACCTGTAGAAATTGCCTAGGTCGTTTTGACGTATACATCGTTAATCCGTAAAGATTTTAGATCGAAAAAAAAATCCGTATTCCATCGGAACAAGCACAAACGTACAAAAGTGGAGCTTTAGAAGGGAACGAGAAATGAGACTCTGATTGACTCCGTATTCTAACATTGATTTTACGATTTTCTAAAATCGATTCCGGTCGTGATGTAGGCGGAACGAATCGGTGAAAGTTGTATCGGATCCAAGAAATAACTCGTTCAAAAGTATGACAAAACCGCTCGCGAACACGAAAAAAAGGTATTACTCCGCCTTCGAAGAAAACGGAGTAATACGCCGACAAAGATAGAATTCGATTTAAATCATTTCGCTTAACGATTTTATCGAGGATCCTCGTCTCCCGAAATTCTAAGCGGAGGTTCCGTCCACGTAGGTGACTTTAACGGGTCCGCCGAATCCGTTCGGCCGATAGTTATCGTAATCCCCGTCGTGAAGGAACTTCACACTTCCGTCCCGATGATATACGTTCGTTTCGTTCTTAGGTCTATCGACGGGAAGCCGTTGATACTGGACTCCCAGTTTATATCTTTGCGCATCCGGATATGCGAACAATCTTCCCTGTAACATCGTATCGGGAGAGGCTCCGATTCCGGGAGTATGTTCGAAGGAGAGAACGCCGCTTGTTCGACTTCTTCGAAATAATTTTTCGGATTGGAATTCAACTCCGGCACGCCCGCCTCTACCGGAGATAATCCTTGTGCGACCATACGTTCGTCAGCTCGAACGGATTGAATCGGTAGTTTTCCGCATCCTTTTCCGGCCTGATCCGAACGCAGAACCTCCATCTCGGATATTCTTTCCGTTCGATGGCTTCGAACAGATTCCTCGTCGCGTAGTCCGGATCGATTCCGGCTAACGCGGCCGCTTTTTCTCCGGTTAGATTTTTGATTCCCTTCGCCGATTTGAAATGAAACTTCACCCAAAAACGTTCTCCTTGGGATTTCAAAGTCCGAACGTATGCCTTCCGTAACCGTTTAAAAAACGATATCAATCCGTAATTTCTCTGTCGCCGAAGAGAATCGTCATCGGATGTAAGTCTTCCGGAGATTCGGCCCAATCATCCCACATACGGAAAGGATTTTTATAACCGGAAATCGGATCGCGTTTTTGGGAATGAATAAAATCGGGAAACTTCAGAGGATCTCGTTCGAAAAAAGCGGGAGTCTTGTTTCCTACAAGATTTCACATTCCCTGTTCCGTATAAAACTTAACCGCACAACCTCTCGGATCTCGTTCCGTATCGAAGGAAACTTAAACGCTGCCGTCCTTCCGCGGCGTCGTTCTCGGGAATTCCGGAGAAGATCCGAAATTTCGGTTCGACCAAACATTAAGAAAAACTAATATTTCGTCTGTCCCTTTGGATTTCGATAATTCGGATCCGCTCCGTTTTCAATAAGTAACTTTAATAGATTATAATATTCTTTAAAGTATGCTCCCTTCAGGATCGAGTTTCCGTTTGAATCCGTTGAATTACGTCGTCCCCCAGGGAAATCAGGCAACGAACCGTCTCGCAGTGACCGTGGTTGGCTGCCAAAATAAGAAGCGCGTATCCTCCGGCGTCGATTTCCTTCAGACATACGGGAAGAATGTTCTTTCTCCTTAGTTCGAAACGTTCCCCTCTTCTCACTAAATCGAACTGAAAATCCCCTTTTCGAAAAACGCTTCGATCCAGTTCCCAAGCGGACCAAACACCGCTTGAAGCCGGATCGTTTGGATCGTTGGAAGAATACAAAGGAACGAAATATTTCATGAAACCTCCCGAATTGTATTTCTGTTTCACTTTTAAATCAAATATCATTTTAGATTCAATCTAATACCGTAAAAAATTAGCCCGAGTCTTTTTTTAGAATTAGTCTAATTTATAGACAAAAAAAAACAAACTGGGAACCTGGAAGATATGAAGGATTCATACGAAAGAAGCAAACGCATTCTGGAAAACGCCGGGATCAACGTCACCGTCCAAAGACTGCAAATGGCCAACCTTCTCCTTTCCAAACCGCAGCATTTGACCGCGGATCAGATTTTTCAGTTGATCAACGAACACATTCCGAACGCGTCTCGCGCCACAATATTCAACAATTTGAAACTGTTCGCCGAAAAGGGAATCGTCAACCTACTCGAATTAAAGTCCGGAATCACTTTATACGACTCGAACGTGGAAAACCACCACCACGCTATCGACGAAACCACGGGAGAAATCTTCGATATAGATCTGAGTTTACCACTTCAGGAAAAAGTTCTTTCCGAACTAAAAAACGATTTCAAAACCAAAACCGGTTCGTCTTTGGATCAGTGTAGTCTTTTGATCACACTGAAAGGAAAAAAAAATAAATAGGTCCGCGCCGTTTTTTTCGATTCGCCCGATTCCTTTCGCTCGTTCGGTTTTAAAAATCGTATCTACAAAATAACAGAATCGCCAAACTTCTACCCTTCCTTCCTTCCGACAAGGCTTCCTCGTTTCGGAAGTTTCCGTTTCAAAACGATAAACGACGGTTTTCCAACGTTAAGTTCGTTTTGTTATAAACATGGATTAGCAACTTATAGCGGGCGACGCAAAAGGAAGTTTTACGGAGTATATTCTCTCAACATTGACGGACGAAAATGTTGTGGGGGTTTTTATGAATCATTTCGCTTATCAAAGACAACATTCGAAACTGATTTTTTACGCTAACTATTTTGGATTACTTCTCATTTTTTTTACGATGGGTTGTCTTCACAAAAGTAATAAGAAGCCTTTTTTCTTTTTGTTCCCCGGTTTCGAAATGGAAGATTCGATCCCATCCTCCCCTCCTACAAGCACGGTCGCTGCCGTCGTACCCGCCGTTCAATGGAATTCTTCGGAGACTTCGTACGTAAGCGCGAACACAGGAGCCGTCAACTATCAGGATATAACCTGGTCCTCCAATGTGAGCGGAGACTATACACTTCGTTTGAACGCGACGAGTTGTACGGACGGAACGGTTCTCGCACAGGGACCGGTGGTGAAGTCCACGTCGATGACACATCGGATTCAGGCGGATGACGGAGTCAATCCCTTGACGATGGGTTCGAACCGTATGTTCGTTTGTATCCACAAATCGCAATCGCAGACCCTACTCGCCAAGAAGGAATTCGAGATCGTTCGGGATGAAACCCCTCCTTCCTCGCTGACCTTCACTCCCGGAACCGGGGTCTACGGAAGCGCCGTTCCGAATATCGCGATCAGTTGTTCTGATCTGGGAGGTTCGGGTTGTTACAAAATCGCGTATCGAACCGGTGGTTCCGATCCGGGAATCGCAGCCGACGGTACTCCGGACGCCAATTCCGTTCTTTATACGAATTCGTTTTCCGTTCCCGACGCCGCGACCACCGCCGTGAAAGCGATCGCGGTCGATGTTGCGGGTAACGTAGGTTCCGTAAGCAGCGCTTCCACATATACGGTGAATACCGCGCATCCCAACGTTACGATCAATTCGATCAGCACCTTGTATCTCAAGGCCATTGCGGGATCCAGCACTCTCAAATTTCTTTCCAACATGGCGGGGACCTTCAGCATCCGAAAAAACTCAACGAATTGTACCAATGGAACCGTTTTGCTCTCCGGTCCGATTGCGGCCAATACTCTCAAAACCACGACTTTGACGAGCACGATGTTTTCACCGGACGGCAATTATACCGTCCACGTATGTGTGGCCGCCTCGGTGACGGGGAATATCGGTTACACGACCTACACGATCACCAAGGATAGCGTGCTTCCTACGATCACGTCCATCACACCGACTCCGGGTACGATGAACCTGAGCGTAAACCAACGTTACTTCACGTTCAAATTCAGCAAGGACATGGATGTAAACTACCAAACGACGGCAAAACCCGGTATTTACTATTTTACGGACCCTACCCTTGTGGGCGTGTCAGGATTTTCCCTTCTCGGCGCCAAGGGAGAATGGCTGGACGCAAGAACCTACCGCGCGGACCTAAAAAGCAAACTACCGGAATTGTTTCTCTTCGAATTGTCCGTGATACAGTTTCGAGACATTGCGGGCAATTCGGCTTCCGGAGCAGGTGCGCTCCGATACGGCACCGCCGCCAACCCGGATCCGATTCGAATTTCGGATACGGGTCAAACCGATTGTTCGGACGCGGCCGGAAATACCTTAGCCGATTGCAGCAACTCGGGACAAGACGGAGAAACTACGGGAGCATTTTCCGGATTACAATTTCCCGCACCCATCCACGCCTCGTATCCGAACGATATCGTTTCATTCGATACGCGCACCGGTCTCGCTTGGAAAACCTGTCTGGAAGGGTTTACGTGGACCGGAGCGACCTGCGTGCTGGTCTGTCCCCAGGATCAACGTTGGGATGGAACCGCGTGCATTTCGGTCACCGGTTATCCATACAAAACTTGGACCGAATCTTGGAAGGAATGTAGCGCCTTGAACGCGGAAAACTCCGGCAACGGATTCGCCGGAAAAACCACCTGGAGACTTCCTTATATTTCAGAATATTATTCTATTCTAAACTATGGTGGGGCGACGGGAGACGACGCAATTCCGGAAGCGTATTTTCCCGGTCTACTTCGAAACAACTACCAAAGATATTGGACCGGCACATTAACGGCCCATATCAACGCAACCACGGTTACCGGAACGATGCTTTCTCTCTCCAACGGCCCCGTAGATCCGACTAACTCGACTACGTATTATTCCGCCGGAGCATGGGCGATTTCGGTCTTCGGAGGGGTAACACAACCCGGCCCCAACAAAACGAAATATATTTCCGACTACACGTTCTTGTCGTACAATTACACCTCGCAGTGCGTGGCGGATTGAATAAAGGAGGAAGTATGAAAAGCAGGAAAAAATATCTCTATTCGTTCGTGATGGTTTTTACTTTGATCTCTTTCGGCTCCGCGTCGGCTACCGGAGGCCCTTATGTAGATGACGGGGACGGCACAGTAAGAGACACGTTAAACGGAATCGTTTGGCAGAAATGCAGTTTCGGTCAGAACCCTTTGGATTGTTCCGGGGTTACTACGATCATGGACTGGGATTCGGCTCTCTTCTCCTGTCGAAATCTGAACTTGGCGGGAAGGACTTGGAGAGTTCCCAACGTGAAGGAACTGATGAGTTTGATCGACTACAGTCGAACTTCTTTTCCGATCATAAACATTGCGATTTTTGCAAATACCACCGGTGGTTATTATTGGTCATCGACGAGCGGAATTTCCTCGGGAATCAGTCCGGACTCGACCGTAGCGACCGACTTCAACTCGGATCCCAGAGCCTACGTCGCCACCGCGAACTCGCACCCGAGAGCGTATTCCATTCCCCGATCGACCTTGTACCGATCGATGGCGTACATCGCCGACTTCCGAATGGGAGGAAGTATCGAATTTCCAAAGGCGAATAACGCGTATCTGCGTTGTGTGAGCGGACCGTAAGTCGGCCGCGACGACCGCCCGGAGGATTTTTTTAGAAATCGCCGAACAGTGATTCTACGATTTTGTATTTCCCTGATCGTGTTGGCGGTCTGTATCGGCTGCTCCGGATCGTGGAGTCGGGAAGAAGAGGAAGATAGATTCCTACGGACCGACTCCGCCGTTGCGGTTTATCCGGATTTGACGGTTCTAAAAGATTCTCTCCAAATCCTACTCAAAACCGAAGGAAAAAAAGGACAGACCTTTTACGTTTCCCAGATAATGGATTCCCATTTTTATTTGTATTGGGAAAACGAACGGGCGATTCTCATTCTGAATCCGATCCGACCTCCGTATCAAAAGGATTACGTGACTTCCATACGTTTTCCGACCGGAAGTTCCCGGATCGAATTGAACAACGAGACGGTATTTTTCGAAAACGATATCGAAGGAAGTTCTTATCTGACGAATCGTCATTTCGTACGGAAAATTTTAGGTTACTGTCGTCGAGGAATCAGAATCGTCCTGTAGAGGACCCGCGATCCCTACCGTTTCAGCCGAGACGAAAAATGTCCGTTTTACGATCGCATCCGAAATTCACCGGATTTTTGGCCCCTCCTGCCACAGGATCGGTTGAAATATCGATCGCACAAAATGTCCCCTTCTTAAGAATGCGATAAAGTTCCAAAAGCGTAATCTTCCGCGAAAAAACATATGTATAGAAAAGAAATCGACGGTCTGCGCGCGATCGCCGTTTTGGCCGTGATCCTCAATCATTTCGATAAAAAAATCCTGCCCGGAGGATTTTTGGGCGTGGATATATTCTACGTTCTTTCCGGATTCGTCATAACCGCATCCTTGTCGGAAAAAAAATATATATCCTTTCGTGAATATACCGTGGGCTTCTGGACGAGGAGAATCAAACGTCTCGCCCCTGCGCTTTTTCTTTGTGTATCGATCACACTATTGCTTACGTTTCTTTTTTCCTCCCCGCAAATCGCGGCTTCGTTTTTAACTCTTCATACCGGGATTTTTTCCCTTTTCGGATTATCGAATCTTTTTTTATACGGAAAAGCGGCGGATTATTTTAGTACGATAGCGGAATTGAACGCGTTTACGCATACATGGTCGCTCGGCGTCGAGGAACAATTTTACCTCGTTTTCCCGTTTTTGACCTGGATCAGCGGATTTGTCACGAAAAGAAAGAACGGGGTCCGCAATTTCCTGATACTACTTTCTATTTTATCTTCTATTTCAGTAATTTATTATATTAAACTTTCCTTTACGAATCCGGTAAAGGCTTTCTACCTGATGCCGACTCGATTCTGGGAATTGGCGCTCGGTTCGATCTCGTTTCTGCTCTCTCAAAAAGTCTCGACCGAAAAAAAACGAAACGGTCTTTTTTTGGATCGAATCGTATCCGTATGTTTCGCGTCGATATTGATCCTTCTTTGTCTACCGCAGTCGGGCGTTTATTCGGAATTTTCCCCCCTCCCCGTCGTATTGTCCACCTCCGTACTTTTGTTCGCGGTCGAAAAACAATTCCTCACGGCAAGGTTTCTATCCCTGAAACCGTTCGTTTATATGGGAACCATTTCTTATTCCTTATATCTATGGCATTGGAGCGTATTATCCGTAAGCCGATGGACGATCGGAGTAAATCTCTGGACCGCTCCGTTTCAACTAACGTTCATATTTTTGTTCGCGATCGTTTCGCATAAATTTCTGGAACGTCCTCTTCGATACTCGGACTGGCCGGAACTCAGTATCGGTCCTTACTTCAAAATCGGCCCGATCGGATATTTTTTCATGACGGCGGCATTGATTTCATCCGTAACGTTATTCGTCGTTATACCGCGTTATACGACGGGGAAACTCTATTTAGGTAAGTGGGCGCTTCTTGAAAAAAAGGGAGTGGAAACCTTACAAGACGACGATTCGCACGACGGATTCGAATGGAAGGCGAAGTCCTGTATCCTTTCCTCGAACGACGAGGTCGGGAAAAAAATTCTTCCGCAAAACTGCAGCTTCGGAAATTTCAAAGAGGCAAAACGTAGATTTCTCGTGATCGGCAATTCGTTTAGCGCGGCCGAGATCGAGATGTTTAAAATTTTGGAGTCTTCCGGGGAAGGAGCCGTGATGATCACCTCTTCTTGGGGAGCGGCACCGGTTCCGAACGTGGACTATAAAGGACATTGGGACGAAGCGAATCGATACTACTGGAACGAGGTCATACCGGAATTGATCGGCAAACTTCGTCCCGAAGACGTGGTGCTCATGATCAACGACGGAGCGCCCTACTCTCCGGAAACCTTTACGAAATCCTCCGCAAAAAATCTTAACGTTTTGGAAAACGGCCTCGAGAGCTTTATCAGAAGTGCCGCACAAAAGGGTCTTTTTGTGGTGTATCAAAGCGCCAACCCGATGCTCCGGGAATCGAACTGCACCCCGGACCTGGCGACTCCGCAGAGCTGGCATGTTTTCGGAGAACCTCCCTGCAACTATTATTCACGCCAAACGAGCCTTCGCAGAAGAAAAGAATATCATGATTTACTGTTGCGCTTACGGGATAAACACGATAATTTTTTCGTATTGGATCTCTTCGACGTATTTTGCCCCTCCGAACTCTGCAGATTCTACGACGACAACGGTGTGTTCTTATACAGGGACGAATTTTCGCACCCGAGCGTCGAAGCCGGACGCCTATCCCAACCGGAACTTCTGAAAACGATCCGATCGATTCCGTTTTCGAAACGATGAATTTTACGCGACACATAGGTCCGGCTTGAAGCAAAAAGAGAATACTTATAATTACTATAATATTCGATTTTTATAAAGTTTAAAATAAGAAAGGTAGAATCGACTCCTAAGACCGCTCCGTAACGGTTTCCAAAAGCCGACCGTATCCATGAGCGAAAGATAAAAAAAGGAATAAAATACGCTCCAAAGAGAACAAGGAGCTGGAAAAAGGGAATCAATCGACTCGGGTCGAATTCCCGGAAACCGAGAAGTCACAGAGAGGATCCGCATGAAATCTTATCTTTTCGTATTTTTTCTATTGGTCAGCATTCAACAGCAATTCGGGCAGGGATACAAACAGTTCGTCCCCCAGGATTGTCCGGAATACGAATCTCACAAGGGCGTCAAAAAGGAAATCGTGACTTTGATCCGTTCGGGAAGTCCGGAAAAGAAACTCGGAATCGTTTGTTATCTCGAACACAATTTCATCGACTATGATCATCCCGATAGGCTCGATTATTCCTTCGAATTATCGTTCGACGTCGATGCGAGAATCAGTTCGGCGGCATTTCGTTATTTTACGCATCACTACAAAACGCTTAAAGAAAAATACGGATATATCAATGAATGTTATCCTACGAATACCATCAAGCACGATCAACGCCGCATCGTTATCGCCGCGAGGAATAGAATTCTTCAACTACTCAAAAACCCGGAATCGGAGATCCAAATCATAGACGCACTGAATTTGTTAAGTTACGAAAAACCGATTACGTTAGCGGATGCGGACTATTACTCCGATAACTGCAGAATCGAAGAAAATAGGACGAAACTTTTTTTCCGGAGCTTAGAGCCGCATCTCCTCTTCCTACTGGATTCAAAGAATAAGACGATCGTGAACCTGGCGAAAAGTATACTCGATCGGTACGATCGATTGACCGAAACGACGAAACAAAAACTCCGCGCGTTTCCGAATCCCACCATCGACGATATTTCCGATTTACAAAGGCGGGTGCGATCCTCGGAAGGAAATTCAGAATTCTGCAATGATCTATCGGAAGGTTTGCAGATAAAAATTTTGCGCTCGAAAGAACAATGGGCGATTCAGTGTTTTTATAGAAGTTTAAATCATCCACGAAATCAAACGAGACAAGGTCTGAAAAACGAAATCGATCGTTGTCTTGAAACTGAAAAAGAACTTCTTGGATCGGATCGTCAAAAATGTTTGGATATTCTTAGCAAAATCGCCCCCGCGGAGCGTAAAACCGCCTTCCTTTTGATCGAAAACATGAGTCGTTGTTATACGGAGAAAGGAGACATTTTATCCGAAGAATGCTCCTTTACCTCTGGATTTGGAATCGACAGATTGGATCCGGACGCTGTCCAAAAAGAGTTGTCTAAAGCATGCAAATCAAATATCCCTAATATTCAAAAAGCTGCAAACGATTTAGCGAAATGGAACCACGTCTTCCCGGATTGTACTTTCGCCAAAGAGTAAAAAAAAACGTAGAATCTTCGTAAAAACAGATCAAAAGGAACTCGTCCGATTTCGGACGAGTTATAGGACTTAGGATACGACTCCCGGATTCGATCGTTTTGATAAAGTCCGACCAAAACGGAGGATCCGTTCGTCATCCTCATTCGTTCGTTTTCGATTTTTGGGATCATGACGAGTAACGTGGACAACCTTCTCCCGTGAATTAAAAAATCCCCATACAAAACGGACTGATTCACGTTCCTTCCGGATACACTTTCGTTCCTTAAAATCAGAAATTCATTCTTGATTTCCCGTGACTCTACGAATCTATCGAATCTTTTCTCTTCCTCTTGACAGCTTCCAGGAAATCTGAACCTTGTGTGTTCGAAAAGGAGGATCATCAATGAACGATATTATTATGACGAGCATCGTCGCCGGAATCGGTGCAGCCTTGGCGGTGAGTATCGCCGCACGTCGTGGAAAAAAACTCGAGCCGAAAATTCTCAAGGAACTTCAAGACGCAGGAGGAACATTGACCTTACCCGAACTCACCAAACGAATCGGTCTCAAAGACTCTTTCTTAAACCGCGGTAAAGTCATCCAGGCGATTGCACCGATGATAGCAAGAGGCGAAGTCGTTGAAATCGACGACCCGAAGGCTACGGTTAAAAACAGGTTAGAGCTGAAACAATTCAGACTCAAATAAAAACAAAGACCAGGATATGCTTGCAGAGGGATATCTTCGGTCTACGAAAATCCCTCCTGCATATTAAACCCAGTAAAACAGCAGAACTCAGACGCCGTATCGAAACGAGTTTTCGTTTTTCAAAAAGGAGGACTTCTCGGTCTCGATTTTAGTTTAAAAGATCAAGGTCCGAGGTCGTAAGCGTGACGTTTTATCAAGAATATTGAATTCTTTTTGTTTGAGATCGTATGAAAACGAATTTTACTTTTCCGTCTCTGATTCTCGCTTAAATTCATATTATAATCAGGAATGTGTATATTTACGGATCGCTCCACCTTCCCCTGAGATCTTTGCTTCGAATACCTTGGCTTTGATCGAATATTTCGAGGATGAGTCATACTAAGATTTCCGTTTCGCAAAACACCGTTGTTGAGCGAGTCAATTGGATCAAGTTTAGCGTCATATTCGATTCTTCCTTCCGTTTCTTTGAGTGATAGGATTCTATTATAAATCGGAAAACGGCGAAGACACTTTTTCGTTTTATTTGTAAATCCATCCGCTTTTTTCAGTTTCGTTTTCACCAAGAGATAAGTGGCGAACGAACGACAATACCGCTCTTTGGCCGAAATTCCAACGTTATGCTCTTTTGGTTCAGTGTTCGCGTTAATTCTCGCGCAAAAAACCGGGAAACAACCTTCCTAATTCCGCAATCAAACTATAAAATTAATTTGACATACGAGGGCTTCTTAAAAACGCTCCAAACTCATAAAGGAGACTTAACTTATTAAATGACGACCCACTGTCTTAAGTTTGGAAAAATATCTGTTCTATTTTGTTTAATCGTATTCGGTGTAACAAATTGTGTATCGGGTACTCTTACGATGACCGGAAGAAGTTATCCACCGCTCGCCGAAACGGAACCTATCGCTGTGATCATGAGAGCGATTCCCGATTACCAAGTAGAACAAATTGGAATCGTAGAAGTTAATTGCGGACAACTAAGTGATTGTATAGAATACGTGAAAGAAAAGGCAAGGGAACAAGGCGCTGACGTGATCATACTTGCCAATTCTGAAATTGTAACTTCCGTACACTACACCCCGGGAGCTAGAGCGGGAAATACTTCTAACCCTGGCATGCTTTCAAGTCATAGCGAACAAGTTCAAACCTGGGAAATCGCCAAAAGAATCCAACGCCCTCCGGTAGAAACCAAGGAGAATAAAAGTAAGAAAAAAGTATCGGAAGAAATATAATCAAAACATAAATTTAAAACTTACCGAGTACACTTTAACGCGGATCGTTGAACGGGTCCGAAAAAGCCGAGCGAGAATGCCTTTCTAACGAAAGGCAGATAGGGAATAGGCTTCCGGTTTTTTCAACGTCGAGAGCGTTGATAATGACAAAAGCATAACATTTATGAAATAAAAAATCGAGATGAAACCGATTGCATGTATTAACGATCCTATTTGTCAACGTTACGCTCCGTCGGACTTTTACATAAAATTATTTTAAACATCGAATTTACGAAACAAGAATAAAGCGCGGAACAAAAACTACGAATCAAGGAAGAGCGGTAAAGTGGAGCTTGTTTGGACTAATTGGACAAATGCTTGTTCTTTGAATATTCAAGAAAACCGAATTTTCCATTGTATTTAACACAAATTAAACCTTCTTTAACAGAAGAAACTTTATCGAAGATCGCCTGAATTACAATTTCACCTTTTTTATTGATGAAACCATATTTTCCATTCTTTTCAAATGGGGCAATTCCTTCCGCAAAAAAGCCACTCCACTCAAAATCCGTGTCGATGACTTTCTTGCCTGTAGCGTCGATATACGTATACCTTGATTGAAATTTGACTCTTGCCAGACCATCTCTAAAGGGAAAACAATTGTCAAATTTCGGAGGAATCACCACTTCACCCTTTTTGTTGATGAATGCGTATTTATCCTTTTCTAAGACACATGATAACCCTTCGGAAAATTCTCCAACGGATTTATATTTAGCAGGAATGATAATATTACCTAATGAATCAATAAACCCGTATTTTTTATTTATTTTAACACTCGCCAACCCCTCGCTAAATTCGAACGCATCTTCGTATATTGGTTTTACAACAATCTCGTCCTGTTTATTTCTAAAACCGTATCCTCCTGAAACATCGCCAAAGGGAATCAAATTCGAATTAAAAGCATAGGGAAGATCATAAGAAGAAAGGACTTGATTACCGGCTTGATCAATATATCCGCTAAATTGACCTGTAAACACGAAAGCTAAACCTTCGCTGAAAAAGGTGCCTCCTTCATATTTCGGTTCGATGACAATATTACCTTTCTTGTCAATAAATCCAAATTTCCCATTCTGTTTTACTCCGGCTAAACCTTCGCTAAACGAAACCGCATCTTCATAGATTGGTTCAACGGTCCAGACGATAGCAATCGGTCGATTCTGCTCTCCATGTAAACTGCAAATTACCCAACACAACAATATCGCTATTTTAAAAGCAAACTTCTTCATACTAATATAACGCCCTTTTAAATTGATTTCGCCCCATTAGCATTGGGCATTGATTCAAAAAATTTCCCTGTACAATGAACTTCATACAAGATTCGAAGCATCTTTGTACAGCGATAATCTGTAAAGTTAAATGATCTTACTACTGGATTCAATTTCACTGTTTTAAAACTGAAACAACCAGTACGATGTTTTGTTTATCGGAATAACAACAACCTATTTAGCGAAGACCTAAAACCGCCGGTTTAGGAGCAATTTCAAGCTGATTCGTTTCTTTGTTTAGTTTTACTGGACGACCTTGATTTAAAAATGAGAAAACCTTATTATGAACCGGTAGCCAATACTTTTTGTCTTTTTCGATTACTTCGATTTCTCTTTCAAAATTAGATATCCAGGTCCTATAAAAGTTTATAGTATCTAAATCGTTAATGACTTTTAGCCCTTCATCAGAAATATTACGACTATTACCCGTATACTCGATCTCAGATGAGAATCTTATTGGATCAGCCATAACAGGTTTTCCATCGACAAGTTCCAGCTCGCTGATACAGTGTTTTGCTTCTTCTCCTGAATTTGCCCTTTTCCAAAAAATTGCATTGCAGCCATGTGAAACCAGCGACCTCGACCAACGATTTTTACTTTTTCTTTCAATTGCAATTTGTTTTTCAGAACTTCATAAGCGGTTTTTCCGAAAAGTCCTCCGTGCGGTCTGAGCATATTGTAATAATTTTCCCATTCCGATAACTTTTTACTCGAATCAACGTCATCCTTATATTCAAAAAGCTGATAAAACTCAGATTTACCAGTACGATGCGAACGTTCAACTTTACCGTTCAGCCGAGGCGTCCCAGGTTCAATCTAGGAATGATGTATTCCTTGGCCTTCGATATGCCAATGAAACTTCGCTTGAAATTCGGGCCCATTATCAGTTCTGATTGTATGGATTCGAAATGGGAATTTTTCTATTACGTAGTCAACAAAATCAATAGCAGATTGTTGAGTATGAGTTTGATATATTTTTAAAGCACGTATTCGAGAAGCGTCATCAATAGCCGTATATTAAAATCTCTTAATTTCTTTTCCTTTGGAATTACGGAAAGAAAGGAATTTTACATCTATTTGCACTTGATGCCCTGGAACCTTTTTTTCATATCGAATAAACGAAGACGGAAGGAAACCAGAGGCTGTTGAAAACTTCGTTCGGCACATATTACTATGTTAAACCGGAAAACTCGACGCTGTATCTAAACGAGTTTTCGTTTCTCAAAAACGTTCGAGTTCTCGGTCTTGATGTTATTTCAGAAGATCAAGGTCTGTTGAGATGTGCGAAGGGATGTTTATCGCAAGACGTCGCTTAAAAGTTTACCGAGCATTTGATCCTGAGTCTGAACCGTCTTTTGATTGGCTTCATAGGAACGATTGACCTCGATCATTTCCACCATTTCGGTAACGACACTTACGTTAGACGCTTCTAAATATCCCTGAAGCACGGAAGGCTCGTCTTTGAGTTCGAAAGGAACCGGTTCTCCCGACTCGGGGGTATCCGAGTAAAACGAATCCCCTTCCTTATCCAAATGACGCGGATTTTCAACGGTACGGATCTTGATCCGATCCAAAAGAACCGGAGTTTCAAAACGATTTTTATCAATCGAAGTTCCATTCACCGGATCGTTGCCTATTTCTCCGTTGATCCAGACTTCTCCGTTCTCTTTAATCAAAAAATTTCCTCTTGCGACACGAATCGGACCGTTCTCACCCAACAGAGGAAACCCTTGCGGAGTGACGAGATAACCGTTCGTATCCATAACGAAGGCTCCGCTTCTCGAGAGACGCTCGCCGCGATTGGTCATAACGCTGAAAAAAGCCGGATGTTCGTTTCCCGGTTTATCCTGCAACATCAGGTCGAAAGGATTCTCCGTTTTTTTTACGGCGCCTTGTTCGAAACGGGTATAAACCTCGTTCACTTCTCCGCCTAACCCTAGTTTGCCGACCAACGGAGCCGTATCGAAAGAACCCATCGGAACCTTTCCCACTCCGTCCTCGTCGAAACGATGGATCAAAAGTTCCGGAAACGTCTTGAACACGGTCGTATCTCTTTTGAAGGCCGTCTTATCCACGTTCGCGAGATTGTTGGAAATGACGTCCATTCTCGTCTGCTGAATGATCATTCCGTTAGCGCCAGTATACATTCCTCTCAACATCGTATCTTCCCCCGTTCTATTTTAGGATCGGAGAATTTCGGAAATCCCCTAACGTTTTTGAGGACATAAATCTAGTTTTTTCCCTTCCAAACCCAACGCAACGGACCCGATCCGTATCTTCCGAGACGGTCTCCCGCGTTCGTCAATTTACACTTCGACAAGGAAAGACATCCGCAACCGATACAAACCGATAACCCGCTTTTCAGAAGTTCCAATTCGCGGATTCGATCCTCGATTCTGGTAGTCCAGGTTCTCGACAACTTCGACCAATCCTGTCCGGTGGGGGTGTAATCTTCGGGAAGTTTGGAAACCTCGTTTCCGATCTCATCCAAAGAAAGCCCTACTTTCTGCGCGAATACGATGAAGGCGATTCTTCTCAAAACGTGCCTCGGATAACGCCTATGACCCGAGGATGATCTCTGCGATACGATCAAACCCCGCTCCTCGTAAAATCGAAGCGCAGAAGAAGCCACCCCGCTCCGTTTTGCGACTTGGCTGATACTCAACAATTCCTCTTTGTCCATTTCCGTTCTTTTCCTTTTTTGAATTCCGGATCGATCGTTCTACTCGATTTACCGCCGTTCGCCTTTTTTCGCAGTTCTGTTTCGGGTAAAATTATTCCGAAAAGTTAAAGTTAACTTTAGCTTTAATTTTTTCCCTTTTGATTCCATTCAGACTTTGATAGAAAACCCGTTCTAAAACGGAACTTTTTTTGAAAATTCGGTAAAAAATTAGAAAGGTGGGTTTACTTAAAGCGGACTTTAACTTATAGAATTAAAAACGGCCGAATACATCGGCACGGACATACTATGACCTCGAAAAAAGAATCGAACCTACTTCCAAGGAAGAACCTCTCCTACCGTAAACCGAAAAGGCGATCATTCCCGTTTCTGAAAAATGATTGCTCGAATCCGGAGGCCGCGCGCTCCTAATCCAATGTTCGTCTAACGGAATCCTGTGTTCCGGTTTTGCCCCGATTTTCCAAGGAAACATTATGAAATCCTCATTTACTAAATATCAGACATTCGTGATCGCCTTATTGGCGTTCGTTCAATTCACCGTCGTTCTCGACTTTATGATTCTATCTCCTCTCGGAGTCCAGGTGATGGAATCTCTGAAAATCTCGACGGATCAGTTCGGATTGGTAGTTTCCGCATACGCGTTCAGCGCCGGTTTCGCGGGGATTCTTTCCGCGGGATTCGCGGATAAATTCGATCGAAAGAAGTTCCTTCTGTTTTTTTACGCAGGTTTCGTCCTTGGAACCGCGTTATGCGGCATGGCCACTTCGTACGATTTCCTTCTTTTCGCGAGGATCGTAACCGGTCTTTTCGGAGGCGTCATCGCATCGGTGAGTTTCGCGATCATAGCGGATCTTTTCCCGCTCGAAACCAGAGGAAGGGTGATGGGTTTCGTCATGACGGCGTTCGCCGCAAGTCAGGTGTTCGGTCTTCCGTTGGGAGTGTTTATCTCCAACCACTGGGGCTGGCAATCCACGTTTTGGCTGATCACGTTCGTAAGCGGCGCGGTGGGAATTCTAATTCTCTTATCCTTACAACCGATCGACGCGCATCTCAAAGCGAAAAACCAGAAAAACGCGCTCCTACATCTTTTACAGACCGCAGGAAGAAGAAGTTATTTTCCCGGTTTTATCGCCACCATGTTCCTCGCGACGGGAGGATTTATGCTGATGCCTTTCGGAAGCGCGT
Source organism: Leptospira gomenensis (assembly GCF_004770155.1). GTDB lineage: Bacteria > Spirochaetota > Leptospiria > Leptospirales > Leptospiraceae > Leptospira > Leptospira gomenensis. Next base: position 168,039 of record NZ_RQFA01000028.1, read on the forward strand.
TCACCGTTCACAATCTCAAAATTCCTCTCACAGATCTTCCTATGATTTATATGATCACTGGAATCGTAAGCATCGGAGCGGGTCCGATTCTGGGACGCGCGGCCGATTCCTTCGGCAAGTACGTCGTTTTCGCGGGCGCGTCGATCGCCGCGATCGCGATCATTCTACTGTATACGAGAATGGGGGCCACTCCTCTTTGGCTGGTCATACTGATCAACTCATCGCTTTTTATACCGATCACGGGAAGGGTAATTTCGGCTAACGCGTTGACGTCCGCGGTTCCCGATATTCCGGACCGGGGTGCGTATATGGCGATCAGCTCTTCCCTACAACAGTTTTCGGGAGGAATCGCCGCTTATTCCGCGGGCTGGATCGTGGTCCAAACTCCGAGCGGATATCTGAAAGGATACGAGACTCTGGGATACGTCGTCGCGGTTTCGATAACGGTAACCGTTTTTCTGATGTATCGCGTGGATCGACTCGTATATTCCAAATCCAATCCTACGAACAAACAGAATCCTCCCCTGGAGCCGGAAGTTTCATTAGAAAGTTAGAATATTCAATAATAAAAATATGTTTTTATTTGGGGGGCGGTTTTTTAAACGCGAATTCTGACCGAGTAAAAGCGGCGGAAACGAAAAATGGAAACGCGCACTCCGTTTCGAGAGGAGCCGCTCAGAACGTCTTACCATGGGATTTCGATTTTTATCGCGGATTTTCAAAAACATCGTCCTTTTTTAAAACGACAAAAAAACCGCACCTACGACGGAAAGTCGGTTTCCCGATTTTCCGGGTCCGAATTGTTCTTGATTTATAAGATCCGGTTTCTTATCTCATACCAGGACAAGGAATTCTTTCGAAAATAAGAAATCGTTTTCGTCCTTTATAGTATGGATTCAGTCCGTTTCGAAACGTCCTTATCTACCGTCAAACGCCGCAAAAAACAAACCTTTTCCGTTCGTTTCGTTTTGATGCTTTTGTTGTCCACTTTCGGTTGTGTAAAACCGATTTACAACGGGGAAATCCCTTTTTCCAAAGCCTGGTGGGAGTTGAAACTTCTTTCTTGTACGTTCACCGGTGCTTGTGTGGACGATTCCCCTCCTTCCGTTTCGGTTATCAATCTTACGGCGACCCGCACTTCCTACTTAGAATCAGGATTTATCGTAGGCACGGCTTCGGACGACGATTCTCTTTCACAGGTGGAAGTCAGTCTGGACTCGGGTCCGTTTTTTCCCACGCTCGGTTTGACGCAGTGGCGTTTCGCGGTTCCGCTTTCCTGGAGAGAAGGAAGTCTTCATACGGTTCGGATAAGGGCGTTGGACTTCGGAGGAAACGTTTCTCCGATCCTCGATTTTTCCGTGCGTAAAGGAAACAACAAAGACGCGAACGGAGACGGATTTCCGGATGCGGCCGTGTTAGCTACGTTATTCGGCATCGATAGAAGCGGGAGTGTTTATCTCTATTACGGTTTAGACAGAAATTCCGTTAATCCGACAAACTTCTCCGATGCGAACGTCACGCTCAGCGGCGCGGCCAATAACTCGTTCGGATATGCGCTTCGATTGGCGGACGTAAACGGAGACGGATACGCGGATCTGATCGCCGGCGCCTCTTTGGAATACGGAGGCGGAAACGGAAATCTGTATATCTTTTATAGCCGAGGTCAAATTGGGATCGTGGGAACCAGTTATCTCGACGCGGATCTCGTCTTAAATGCGGGAGCGAATACGCTTCTCGGATACGGAGTTGCGGTAGGAGACGTCAACGGGGACGGAATCATGGACGTCGCCGGAGTGGGATATTCCGGAACCGGAATCGCGCGAATCTACCACGGCTCTACGACCGGAGTTTCCACGACTCCCGACACGAGCATCAACGGACCGGGAAGTAACTTCGGCTCCGCCGTAGAACTCGGAGATTTTAACGGGGACGGGTTTGCGGATCTTGTGGTAAACGACAATATCTTTGCAGGCAATGCCGGTAGAATCTGGATTTTTCAGAGTACGGGAGTTGCGGGAATTACGGCGACCAGCGTAGCCGGTGCGGCGATGACCCTCACCGGAGCGGGCGGAGGAAACCAGTTCGGAATCTCCATGGGAAGTGGGGATATCAACCGGGACGGGTTTGCGGATTTGGTCGTAGGAGCTCCCGCCCTCGGAGCCGCGTATATTTTTTTCGGAAGCGCGGTAGGATTGACCGGGACACTTTCCACGCACGCAAACCAAACCTTACCTGGGGCGGCCAGTTTTGGAGGTGGGATTGCCTTGGGAGATATGAACGGAGACGGATTTTTGGATCTTGCCGTACAATGCGCCACCTTTGCGGGCAACCAAGGAAGACTGGAACTTTACCCGTATTCCGGAGGAACGATTTCGACGACCGCATCGAATATCATTCTCGGAGAAGCGGCCGGGGACGTTTTCGGAAGTCCTACAATTTCCGATTTCAACGGAGACGGATTTGCGGATCTGCTCGCGGGGGCGCCCGGATACAATACGGCAGACGGAAGATTCTATTTTTTTAGAAGCACAGGCCTCGCGGGAATCGTTGCTCCTGCCGCCACGGGAGCCGACTTTTTCGTCAACGGAGCGGCCAATACCGAATTCGGAGCCAATTTCAACCGATAAACGAAGTCGTTTTTTGCAACCTCCGGGCCCATCCGATCTCCAAATAACCGTATGCAAAAACAAACAACTTCCGACGAAAGAAACGATCGTCCCCGCAAATACAGGGCTCCCGACGCGGAACCGGGCGTCCACCCGGGGAGTTCCCACAGAGTCAGAAAAGTTCTCCGTTGGTTCGGAGGAATTTACGGAAGCCTCCGTTACAAAACCGAGGTACACGGTTTGGAAAACGTTCCCAAAGAAGGAACCGTTCTCGTACTCGTAAAACACCAAAGAAACGACGATATCCCGGTCGGATTGGCCAAAGCCCTGTATAAGGTGCGTTGGGATATCTGGGCGATCATGAAGGATTCCATGGCAGCTCCGATGTTTTTCGATTTTTTTCTGAAATGCGGCGGAATTCCTCTCAACCGAAACGAACCTCGTAAAAGCAAACGAGATCTTTTGTTCGCAAAAAAGACATTATACAACGGTAATATGCTCGTGATCTTTCCGGAACAAACGACGGTGCCTTACAAAATGGGCAAAGGAAGACCGGGCGCGTTTCGATTCATCGTAGGCAAACCGGAAAACCCTCTTCCGGTCCTTTGTCTCGGATTGGATTACAGACCGAAAGGATTTTTACGGAGAACCTCGCTTACGATCCGGATCGGAGAAGTGAAACATCTTCACCCGGACGCGGATCCGGAGGAATTTTTACACGAAAGGATGCACGAGATCGCGACGTTGACGAATATGAAATACCCGTTTCAGTTTAAAAAATCGGAAAAGGAATTCTCGGAAGAATCGGATTCCGCCAAAATTACGGAAACAGCACAATGAAAATCCCCGAAGCGAGAGGCAACAAACGCGCGTTACTCGTGGAAGGAGGAGGAATGAAAGGAGCCTTCGCCGGAGGAGCATTACATTCTTTGCATACGTTGGTTTCTCCGAAACACTTCGACCTCGTGGTGGCCGTATCCTCTGGAGCGTGTTCCGCTGCCTATTACGTGACCATGCCCGAACCGGAACCGGAAAAAAATCTCAAAACCCTCGCCATCTGGTATTTCGAATTGGCGGGAAGAAAGTTGATTTCTCCGTTTCATCCTTTCCGCGGAAAGACGTTTTTGGATCAGGAATATCTTGTGGACGACCTATTCGGAAAAAAATATCCGCTTCCCGCGGAGAATTTCGAAAAGTCCGGACTACCCGAATTCCGCGTCGCCGTAAGTAATCTGCAAACCAGAACGATCGAATACGTGCGCGCCACTTCCTCGAACATATTCGATCTTTTGAAAGCAGCCACCGCGCTCCCCATCGCGACCCGAGGAAAACACAAGGTGAACGGAACAACTTACGCAGACGCGGCGGTGCTCAACCCCCTGCCACTCGAGGATTTGATCGAAGCGGGATATAAGGATATTACGATAGTCTTAAATTCTCCCGTGGAACGTGTATCGCCCCCTTTCGGAATGTTCACGAGCCTTTTATCGTTTCCTAAGGATTGGAAAATGGCGAAACTCATGAGCCGCTGGCACCACCATCACTTCAACATCGCGAGGGCGGTCGCACAAAAACCTCCCGTCGGAGTCAAAATTCATACGATCTCGCCGGAAGAACCGTTGCCGGTAACTCTCGTAACGACGAACGGAAACAAACTCAGGGAAGCAGTAGAATTGGGAATTCGCAAAGGAGAAGAGATTTCCCGGATGTTACTAAAAACGTTTGCACCGCTTCGCGAATCCAAAGAAGGGGATTCGAAACGAAAATCCAAAACCGGAACGGGCGCAAAAACAACGAAACTCGTAAGACCCGCACCGAAACGGAAAAAAACCGTCTCCAAAAATAAAAAATCGACCCAACAGACCAAGCCTAAGACCGCAAAAACGAAAAAATGAAACGAAGTGGAAATCGCATGCGATCGGACTTCGTTTTCCCGCACATTTGGAAACCGACGCCGGAGCGGATTTTCGTTTTCGAATCGGCGACAATCGAATTAGTTAAGAATTTCATGTTTTTCTCATACAAACAACGTCAAAAAAAACGCCGGAAGATAAATTTCCGACGCGAAGGAACGTATAAACGAATTACTGTTTGAGTTTTTCCATGATATAAGCGTCCACGGAATAGGCCCCTCCTCCCGCTATCAACAAGACGAGCGCCATAACGATCGCGAGTATATGATATTCAAAACCCTCTCCCGCCTGGTTTCCGAACCAATTCATGAAAAATCCGTTCTGCCTGACGAAAACGGCAGCTCCGATCATGGTAAGCGCGATTCCGAACGCGGACAACTTGGTGCAAAAACCGAAGATGAGCCCGAGCGCACCGAAAAATTCCGCCAGAATCACGAGAAACGCGACGAAGGAAGGAACTCCGATTGAATTAAAAAAAGAGATCGTCGCCCCGAAACCTGAACCGCCGAACCAGCCCAATAATTTTTGGGCGCCGTGCGGAAGTATTACGATTCCGAGTCCGACCCTCACGAAAGTAAGAATAAGATTCGTATCGGTTTGAAAGATTTTTTCGATCATTGAATTCTCCTAATGATGATCGAACTATAGGGGAAGAAACCTGGAATGTAAATGGACGGTTTCGATATTTTACGGTGTTTTTCGTCCTGTGTTCCGGAAAGATTCGGGAGAAACTCCGCAACGAGCCCGGAAGTATCGACTAAAATAGGCGTTGTCCGAGAAACCCAATTCACATGATATTTGTGTAATATTCAAATTCGAATGTATAAGAAGACGTTTGATCTCCAGAGTCAAACGTTCGTGAACGACGGACTTCGCCGATTTGCCCAAGGTTTCGTGACAGATGCGGTTGAGAGTGTTCGGAGCGATCCCGAGTCTGCGCGAATAAAAGGAAGTGTTCCTTTGTTTTAGGAAATTTTCCTCCAGCAATTTCTGAAACCGAGCCGCGATCGGATCAGGCGGCAATACGTCCTCCGGAACCGAGTCGTATTCCTTTTTCGCTTGAAAAAGAACCACCTGACTGAGTAAGGAAAGCATCCTTCGTTCCGAATTCCGCTCGTTTTCCTCCAAAAGCCTCGAAAAATCGGAACGCAGACGTTTCGGATCGGAAAGGATCAACTTGGACTTCGCCGAACCGAATCTGAAATACGGGAGTTCCCGCAACATCGTAGGATTTCCGCCTTCTTCGGAAAAAAAATCCTGCGAAATTTTTAATGCGAAACCGCGGACCGGTGAAAGAAATTTCCACGAATGAACCTGTCCCGGTTTCAAAAAGAAAAGTGAATCGGATTCGATCGAGAATTCCTGAAAGTCGATCGTATGAGTCCCTTTTCCTTTCAAAAAGAAAAAAAGCGCGAAATACGTATGCCTATGCGAGCTGTCATACTCTCGAAAATCGGGAGGCAGATCCTCCAATCTTCCCACATAAAATTTAGGTTCTGCGGAATCCGGTAAAACGTCTTCCAAATCCAAAACCGGAGGTTTGTGTTCGACCTTCGACATATCGTTCCAACTCCTATCATCCGAACGGAAATGCAATTATTAACGAAGCGGTTTCTACGTTTTTTTATTTATAAACCGACTCCGCAAATCCAAAAACGACCCGAATCCTACGCGTTAGAAGCCGACGTCCTCGAAACATAAAAACGATCATTCTGATTTATTAAAACCCAGAATGCCCGGTTTATAAGCATAGCATAACGTGTTTTCTAGAACGCATATCATTACGTTTCGATAATAAAAGCGGAACCTTTGAAATGATTCTTGCAAACATTATTCGTCGAAAGGACAAAAGACCAAGATGCCCAAGACCAACTTCGACATACTCTGGATCATACTTTCTTCCGGACTCGTATTTTTTATGCAGGCCGGTTTTCTTTGTTTAGAGTCTGGTTTAACGAGAACGAAAAATTCGATCAACGTAGCGATCAAGAACATCACCGATTTCGGAATCGCCACTTTGATCTTTTACGCCGTCGGTTTCGGAACTATGTTCGGAGCGAGCGCAAACGGTTTGATCGGTGTCGATAATTTTTTTCCGGCCTTCTCCACGGATCATCCCGAAATCGCGGTTTTTTTTCTCTTCCAATTGATGTTCTGCGGAACCGCCGCCACGATCGTATCCGGCGCGGTCGCGGAGCGTATGAAATTCGGAGCTTATATCGCCGTGACCGCGGTCATTTCCTCCGTGATCTATCCGGTTTTTGGACATTGGGTTTGGGGAAAAGACCTTCAACAATGGGAAGTTACGACGGGCTGGCTCGGTAAATTAGGTTTCGTCGATTTCGCGGGTTCTACCGTCGTTCACAGCGTAGGCGGATGGGTCGGTTTAGCAGCGATGAAAATAATCGGAAATAGATCCGGAAGATACGAGGAAGACGGAAGCGTTCGTTACATAACGGGACACAACCTTCCCCTTGCCATGCTCGGAACTCTGATTCTCTGGCTTGGATGGATCGGATTCAACGGAGGAAGTACTTTGGCGTTCACTTCTTTCGTTCCTAAGATCATCGTCAATACGATGTTCGCCGCAGCCGGAGGAATGGCGTCCGCCCTCGTATACGGATGGATCCGCCTCCGATACGCCGAAGCGACCTTACCGTTAAACGGCGCTTTGGCGGGATTAGTCGCGATAACAGCATCCTGTAACGCGGTAACTTCCTTCGACTCGGTAATCATAGGATTAGTTGCAGGAATCCTTATGTTCGAAACACGATCCTTCCTTGACAAAATCCGAATGGACGACGCAGTAGGCGCCGTTCCGGTACACTTAGCCGCGGGGATCTGGGGAACCGTCGCCGTTGGAATATTCGGAGATCTTAATATTATCGGTACCGGTCTGGATAGGACGGAACAGATTCAGGTGCAAACGATCGGAATCATTGTCTGCGGAATATTGGCCTTCGGCGTGAGTTTTTCCGTATTCAGTCTGATCAACCGATTTTTCGCCTTCCGAGTTTCGCAACAAAACGAATACCAAGGATTGAATTACACCGAACACAGAGCCACTACGGAATTGATCGATTTGTTTTTAGAGATGGAATACCAAAAACGTACCGGCGATCTGAGTAAGGACCTTTCCATCGAGCCGTTTACGGAAGTGGGACAAATCGCGGAACGTTACAATCTCGTGTTAGGAAAAATCAGGATGAACCTGAGAGAAAAGGAAATTCTTACCAAACGACTCGAGGAAAATCTAAATCTAATTCAAAACGACCTATCCACCGCGAAAAAAATCCAATCGGGAATACTCTCTCAAAAAGATAGGAATATCGGTGAATTGGAAGTCATAGTGAGTTATCTCCCGTTAAGCGAAATCGGAGGCGACTTTTTCGATATCATGGAACTGAAACCCGGGCTGACTCGCGTATTTTTGGCCGATGCTACCGGTCACGGAATCCAAGCCGCGTTGATAACGATGGCGATCAAGGCGATTTACGAATCTTTAAAACGGGGAATCTACACCGTGACGGAGATATTATATCACTTAAACAACGAGTTTCTACATACGTTCAAGAATTTGAATCAGTTCTTCACGTGTATAGTGGTAGACATCGACACTAATTCGGGTAACGTGCGTTATGCGTCCGCAGGGCATATTCCCCAGTATCTCGTCACAGAAAACGAAATGTATACGTTGGAAAAAACGGGAAGGATCGTGGGAGCGATTTCCAAAACCTCGTACAGCTCTAACGATATAAAGATCGCACCCGGTTGTAAGCTGATTCTTTTTACGGACGGTCTCGTGGAACAGTGGAATTCAGAAAAGGAGGAGTTCGGGGAAAACAGGGTGGAAACGATCGTTCGAACGTTTTATTCGAGATCGATACGCGAAGGAATCGATACGATCTTAAAAGAACAGGAACGTTTTTTATCTGGGGTTCCCAAACAGGACGACATTTCGGTGATAGGAATCCACTGGAAACAAACTTGATACACGAACACCTCTCATAGTTTGATTCCGAAGATACGATTGTAGGTTTTTCCGTTATGCGTCGTCCTGCTATACACGAATTTTAGTAGGGAGAACTTTTCGAAACCGGTCTCGTCTTCGAATTCGTATTGCCACAACAAACCGCCTAACAACGGTAATCCGAGACTTCCCATAGAACGATAACCGCGTTCCGCTTTGGACTCCGAAAAAAAGGCCAGACCGCCGAGTATTTTCGTGTTTTCTTCCCTGTCGATCCGGGATCGATTTTTATAATACAAAAGACCCAAACCCGCCAAAGTCAACGAACCGTCCTTATCTGCGGAATGATAGGTAAGGATCGGCGGAGCCAACAATGAGGAAGAATCCGCCGTTTCACTATAACGGTAGATCGGCAGAAAATTCTGAATCCTCTCCTGAGGAGAATTGAGATAACGGATCCAGAGAAAGTTCCAGTCGGTCATAACAGGAGAACTTTCGTAACCCGCCAAAACTCCGCCTAACACCGCCCAACGGGTTCGATCCTTTTCGAATTCGGAATGAAAAACTCCCAGAAACAAGGACAACTCAGTCTTTTGTTCCCGGATCGAGTTTTTGATATCGAAAAGATAAAGGAAATTGGAACGTACATACTCGGAAGACCTTCCCCTGTATAACCCCATTAAAAAAAAGGAATATTCTGGATTATTCATGTTTCTTGAATAATAAAAAAGAGGCAGAAAAGCAGAGGTTTTATCTCCGGTCGCATCCTCCTTGGAAAAATACAAACTCGGAAAAAGAAAAAAGCTGAACGAACCGTCGTAGTCGTTTCTTTGATAATCCAGAAAAATTCCCAAAAGATTGGTTCTCGATTGAACTTTACCTTCGAATTCGCGGTAACTTCTATAAGCGAGGACTGGAATCACGGTCCGATAAGAATCTACTCCGTTTCGATTGGAGTTCTTATAAAACACGAACGGAAATAGATACCAACTCGACTCGTATTCTTTCGAAGTAACTTCTTTTTCGTATCCGAATAAAGCGAACGCGGCTTTTAAGGAAACGGACTCGTTGCCTTCGCCCGGATATCCGGTCTTTTTGTAATTCGCAAAAACGAGCCAGTCGAAACCGTATACGTCCTTTTTGAGCTTATCCTCCCTGATTCTGCTTTCGAAGGTATACAACAAAGGCAAAGGAAGAATCGGATAAAACCGATCGACGGAATAGTTCCCGTCCGCACTTTCCTGTTGCGATTTCGATTGAAAGAACAACGGAGTGAAAATCTTCGAATCCGTATAACCTCGTTTAGAGGTTTCCTCTTTTTCGTACCAAAAAGGAAGAAACATAACGCGTTTCATTCCGGAGCTCCGATCGGATTTCGTTCCTGCCAATAATAATATCGTCGTCTCCGAAGAGTTTTCGGTTTCTTCGTTAGAATACAGAATCGGGATAACATCCGAAGAATACTTCAATACTCCCGCTTCGAAAATACGTTTGCGAAAATAGAATAAGGACGCGTTCCAGGAATACGATTCCCGTTGTGACGACGTTTCGTGGTCGAAACCGAAAATCCCGCCTAACAGCAATTTAACGTTCATCCGATTTTCCAGAGAAAGCGACGATCGGCTCCGCTCGTAATTGGCCAGGAAAATCCAATTCCAACCCGAAATTTCACGGACGTTCTTCGACTCCGGAGAAGTCGAGTTCGGCGTTTCGACGACTCGGTCATACTTGTATAAAAGCGGAATCGGAAGAAAAAGATCCGATTCGGAAACGATCGAATTCCCTTCCATAGTTTCTTGTGTGGAAGAATAAAACAAAGGACTGATCCAAACAACCTTCTTTACTCGCAGGGAAGCGTCTTCGGTATTTCTATACAGGAACAACGGAGTATAAATGTTTTTCCGTCGGAACGAGGCCGTTCCCCCGGACCATCGATCCTCGAAATTCGTATAATAGAACGGAAAAAAAAGCGAATAACCGGAGTTAGCTGATACTCCGTTTTTATCGTAGTTGTCCGCGCGAGAATGATACAACGGAAATAAAATTCCGTGAAAGGAGGAAGTCTCTCTCATGCCGGTCCTTTCTTTGGAACGGTAATACAGTAGACTTTTAGTCGTAGTCGATTCCGCCGATTCTCGATGTGTGAATAAAGGAAAAAAATGATAAGCGACTTCGTCTTTGGATCGGGAATACTTAGTCAAAGGCCAAAGAACCGAATACTCTTCCCGATCTTTTTCCTTTTCCTGAACGAAAAGAAAAAGACCGACGGAACGGATAAAATCCGGACCCTTTCGTTGTTCCGCATAAATGGGAAATACCACACGATATTCCTCTTTCCCTGCGGTTCCCCAAAAGGTGGGCAAGGGTAAAGGGAAGGCGAAAATACGATCGTCGTCATTTTTTCCCCAGGTAAACCAGCCTAACGGAAGAATTCGGAAGTGTTTTTTTTCGTCTCCGGATTGATAACTCGCGATTCCGAACAGAAATTCCCAACCGAAATAATTACGCGAAGTTTCCCTCGCCAATTTTTTATAGGAAGCAAAACCGTTTTCCCGTGAATCCGAAATTCCTCTCTCTTCCGCGATGGACGACGAACGCGCGTTAGTCGAAACGGAATTTTTTATCGCGCTCTTGTCCGTAACGGAAGACGGAACTTCTTCGCGAACTTCTTGCTGAAAGAAATTCAGCGGATTGGAAATTTCCTTACGAAGAGAAACGCTGAATACGTTGTAGGCGAACGAATAATCCAGATCCACGTAGAACTGTTTATTCGATTCTCCGGATTTAACGGATGTATCAAAAGAACCGCCCGCTTGGGAAACCGAAAGTCCTCCGAAATACAGTTCCAAATTCTTGTTCCGTTCGTAATACTTCAGATAAAACGGAAACAGTATGTCCCCGGAGGACTCTTTACCCTTCCATTCGAAATAAAACGGAACGACGTATCGCGAACTCGTTTTCTCCTCCCGATTTTCTGAAGAATAATAGAACAACAACCAATCACGATCCGTAGTAGCGCTTCTCTGTCTGAAATGGATCGGACTAAAAGAAACGTAACGATCCCGATCCTGTCCGAATCGAAAGTAAAAAGGAATCCAAAGATTGAATTCGTTTTTCCGGTAATAATGAATCGGAAGAAACATGCGTGCGTTCGTATCACCTGACGAATCCTTCCATCGATAAAAAAGTCCGCCTAACCCTAAAAAGGCGGATCCGTCCGATTCTTCGGAAGAATAGTAAAACGGATGAAATCGCGTGAATGCACTACTTTCGTCCTTATAATCGTGATATCCTAATAGAAAGAATTCCTTCTTAGTGTCGGATCGATAACGATAATAAAGGGGTGCGATCGTTTCGAAGGCGTTCCCGTCTTGAAAATGGAAAAACCCGAATATTGGAAAATGTAGGTAGGAATCCTTTTCGTAAAATACGAACGGAACACTAAAGAACTTGGTCCAACCCTTTCCGTTCTCCCTCTGAACGAACGTGTTGAAATAATAATCCCGATAGATCTCTTCGGATCGGTATTGATAATAAAAAGGTCCGGCCCTGTGTGCGGAATTTCCGGCCCCTCTCCATGAAAAATAGAACGGCGCAAAATGAAAATACCTGCCTTCCCTTTCGAACCAAAACGGAAAAACGGTCAAAGCCGCGGTTTTTCCGTTTTCCCTTTCCCAATAAGTATTTAATATTAAATTTTTAGAATATTCAGAACCGGACCTACGATAAATCAGAGGAAGTGCGAGAAGAAGCGAATCCCCGTCGTCCAGATACGATCGGTGATAAAACGGAAGAAACGTGAAGTGCGAATCCTTCTTGTAAAACAAAAACGGAGCGAAAATCAATCGTTCCAGTCCGGAGCTACGATCGAATTCGGCGAAACTATTGATCGCGTAAAAGGTCCTTTTCCGGCGATCGACGGAATAATAATACAAAGGTCCCCAGACTCGAAAACGATTCTCCGTCTCCTCGTAATTCGAAAAATACAAAGGAAAGACGTTGAAAAAACTCCGAGTGTATTCCTTACCCCACCGAAAGAAGAAAAGATTTCGAGAACTCTTTTCTTCTCCTTCGTCAGCAGTATAAAAAAGTAAGGGTAAAAAAAATCGTCGCGAGGATTCGCCCGTGACGGAGATCGACTTATTCCAATAATAGAATAGAATCGGAGAAAATCCCCAATTCGAATAGTAGCCCGCTCCCGATTCCTCCGTTTCCCACCACAGCGGAGAATACAACGAGGAGGTTCTCACCGAATCGGACTGGCCTTTGGATCTGTAAAACAGCGGAAAAAACGCGAACGTGTATCCTCCGTTATGTTTTGATTCGGAATAGTAAAACAACGGAAACACTCGGAAATAACTTTTTTCCGAATCGTTACCCCATTGAAACAACGTAAACGTGGTTGCGGATTCTTCGACGGAACCCTTATGAAAAAACAACGCGGGGAGAATCATCGTAGAAGAGGATTTTTTTCCGTTTTCATTTTCGGTTTTCCGAATAAACAGAGGAAAAAAGCCGGGTATCATCAGGAAGTTATTTTCATAACCTGCACCGGAAGCCGAAGAATTATAGGCCAACCAAAAAAATTTCGTGTCCTCCTTCAAACCTCCCGAATCCGAGGAACTCCGGATCGAACGCGAGTAATAAAGCGGGGATAAAAACGAAACGTCCTCTTTCCCGTCCCTTTCGATGAAGCGATACGAGTAAAAAGGGAAAAGATAATTCATCGACGCCTTACCGGACTTCGCCGAAATCGAATTAAAAAAAGGGAATATTCTAAATTGATTGAATTTGGGATAATCCGTCTTGCGTATCAACCAAAACGCGTGCCAAGAGGAATGACCCGGCCAATCCTCCAGGTCGTAAACGATCGCGCGAATCGGAAACTTTTCCTCTTTTTCGCTTCCGAAAATCTCCTTTTTCTCGCGGATCAACTCGTCAAAAGGATCCTCTTCCGATTGGGAAAATAGCAGACCGGGAATCAAAAACAAGAAGAGAATACAAACTTCAAAAAATCGTTTTTGGGATTTTATCGGATTCATTTACAGATCTAATTCCACGAGTTTGGTTTTCGATTTTTCTCCGGATAAAATCCTTATCTTGGACTTTGCGATTCCGTATTCCTCGGATAGTGCAGCGATCACCGCCTCGTTCGCCTTTCCTTCCAGTGCGGGTTCGTGTACCGCAATCGTAACACTACCGTCCTCTTGTTTTTTGAGAAAGGTTTTTTTCGATTTCGGTTTAACCTTTACGGTAAGTTTCATTCCCCGACTTCAGACGTTTCCGCGTTTTTTTCCGATTTTCCCGATCAATAAACGGACGCCGTCCACCTTAAACACGAAACTCGACGCGAAAAAAACCAAAATCGCGGGTAGTATCGCGGCGCTTAAATCGATTCTCGAGGACATGGCATAACCGATTCCGCTAGATTCCAAGTAGTTTAGAAAAATTGAATATATAAATATTTTGTAAGAGAAAAGATAACTTCCCAAAAGGAGAAATGGTACGGCCATTTTCGAAATTTTCTTGAATAAACCGAGCCAAGGAAACTCCACTTTGTGTTTTTTTAGAAAAACGCCTAACAAAAGAAAGGTGATCGAAGCGGAAATCGCGGATGAAAGGGCGATCGCGGAGTGTTTTAAAAACAGAACAAGGACAAGATTGAGTAGGATATTGATCGCGAAAGAAACCGACTGGATCTTCAAGGGTGTTTTCGTATCCTGAAACGCGTAATAGGAGGAGATTAGAATTTTATTAACGCTAAAAAAAGGAATGGCTGTCGAATAAAAGATCAAAGGAAGAGTGGCCGTATGGGTCGCGATATGATCCCATTTCCCTCCGTAATAGATTGCGTCCAAAATAGGACCGGCAAGAAACGTCATTCCCAAAGCCGCGGGTACGGTCAAAAACACGGCGAACTCCAATGCTCCGGAAAGTTCCTTACCCACAGAACCCAACTCTTCCCGCTTTAGGGATTGTAATAACGCGGGAAGAATCGTCGTAGCAAGAGCGACTCCGATGATTCCCGTAGGAAGCTGAACCAACCTTTGTGAATAGTCCAAACTCACGACGGCCCCCAAACCGGGATTATGGTTCTGAACCCAGTTGGCCAAAAAGATATCCACCAAAAGACTGAGTTGATAAAACCCTCCTCCCAAGGCGGCGGGCAACATCAAACGAAATATCTTTTTGATCGCAGGATGTTTCCAATTCAGATTGATCTTTGGCAGATCCCCCTTTTTCCGTACATACCAGACCTGGACCGCCAATTGCAGAAATCCACCGATTACGATGGCGGAACAAAGTACGATCACACGATCGTGCACCTCGTCGATAAACGGGAAGAGGAAAAAGAAAGTGAATAGATAACTGCAGTTGAGTAGGATAGGAGACAGAGACGGAACGAAAAATCGGTTTTTGGAATTGGAAATTGCCATGAATATGGCGGACAAACTGGCGGTAACGATTAAGAAAAACAGAATATACGTAAGTTCTACCACCAGATTCGAATATTCTTCGGAACCGCCGACGAGAATCGGCAGAAAAAAAGGCGCGAAAAAAAAAGTCCCGGCGACTAACAACGAAAGTACGAAAAACAGAAACGAAAGTACGGCACCGCTCATCACCTTCGCTTCCTCGTCGCTTATTTTCCCCGATTCGGAATACAAGGGCATAAAAGACTGGGAAAGGGTTCCTTCGGCCAAAAGATTTCGAAACATATTAGGAAGTCTGTATGCTACCGAAAACGCGGAGGCGACCATTCCGGTTCCGAAAGAAATCGCCATAAAATGGTCCCGTAAAAGACCCAGAATTCTGGATAGGAAGGTATAAAACGATAATGCGATACTTCGCGATGCTGCGTCGGACAACTAAGGACTTCCTAGAAGTTTTTCCAGGTATCGAACTCCGCCCATGGCGTTCAGGTCAAACTCAATCCGACACGCGGGACAAAGATAACGCCCCGGTTTCGAGACGCGAACCCTGGTTCCGCAGGCTTCGCAATGAATGACTCGTTTCGGGAAATTTTTTTCTTCGTGTATCTCGTGAATCGCCTTCTCCAGGACGGATTTGGCGGAATAACCTTCTCCGCTCATACGTTCGGATTTCGCCAAAATTCCCTCCGGAGAAAGGGAAGAAACTTCCGCAACGGAAACGATTTCCGAGCCGAGCAAAGATTCCTTTGCCGAGTTTTCCGACGACGTCGCACCCGTGGAAAATTTCGTTTCCGGAGGTTTCGAAGCGATTTCCTCCGTATCGGGCAAGGTTTGTATTTCAGGAATATAAATCGAATGTGATCCGCCCGAGCCGGAACGATCCTTGGGACCAGAAGAGTAAAACTGGACCGGTTGGTTCCGTTTGATTTTGGAAATCGGGGAAGTTTTTATTTCCGAATTTCTTTGATCCAGGATCTTGATCAGACTGAGATATTCTTCCGCACGATGGTGATCCTCGAAAAAGGCGATCCGTTTTCCGAAACCCAAAAAGCTGAGAAGCGTTTTACATTCTTCGTTAAACGCGCAATAGGCGGAGGAAGCTCCTCTGTTTTTCAGAAAATTTTCGAACTTGGCGAGAACGGAAATTCCCTCCGCTTCCAGATATTCAAGCTCCTCGCAGGAAAATAAAAATTTACGGACTCCCTCTTCCCACTTGGATTTCAGATACGAATAGAAATCCTCCGCACTTCCGGAATCCAATCTTCCTTTGAGTTTGAGTTTGAGGATATTGCCTGTAAGTCTGGATCGAATTTCCACGTTTTTTCCGTTACCCTAAATAGATGGCGTCGAGCACTTCCGCCTGCGGAGAAGCCGCACCGGTCGTAAGAGTTGGAACGGCATAAGGAGCCGAATGGATTTGCGAAACCGGAACTTCGACCACACCCGAATTCTCGCGATTCTCAGAAACGAAGACGGAGGTTCCCGCTGAAACGGAGTTCGCGGACACGTTTTCAAGCGGTTGTGAAACGGCGATCGGAGGTTCGGAAATAGAAGCCGCGGTCAAAACGGGAACGTTTTCGGATTCACCGGAAACGGAAGGAGAGGAGTTTCCTAAAGTTCCGGGAAACGGCACCGAATCCAAGGGACTGGACTGTTTGGAAACGACAGGCACGTTAGTCGCGCTTGTAACCGAAACTTTTTCGACCAAAGGACGCGATGAAAGGTCGGGAAAGGATTCCTTTTTGGAATTTCCGAGAGTAAGTAATAAATAAATAAATTCCAAAAATAAGGCCGCTCCGAGAGCGATCAGGGAATAATTTCTCGAAAGCCATTCCAACAATTCCGTTTGTCTCGCGACGAATTTGCGGAAGTTTCCCCGATCGTAGATCATATGAATGGAGGCGACTCGCTCCAGTTTGACGGGATGATAGACCGCGGCGGAAAGTAGGATTTCCGGTTCGTTGATTTCGGGGAAGTAGGATTCCAATTTGGAGAATATTCCGTTTTTTGAAACCGATTCCTTTTTTTGTCCGAGCAGAACCGGAATTCCGATCTGCCATTTTCGAAGACGAAACGCGCGCGTGTACAGAACGTCCTGATACAAAGCGGTCGGTTTTCTTTTTTTCAGATCTTCCTGCAAGTATTCCGGGTTGGAATGTGCGAGAACCGTCCCGTCCTCCGTGGTCATAAAAAGTTCGCGAATCGTATAACCGTCCGCGTCCTTTGCGGAAAGTTTCGTCATCCTGGAAAATACGAAATTCATATCTTCGAAGGAACGATCCGCTCCCGAATTTTCCGCGGCTTTAGCGAGTGTGGAGAGAGTATCCCTCGCCCGGTTGTCCGAAGCGATTTTCAGAAGTTCGTAGGAAGCCAAAGAAGATTCCAAAAACGACCAGGCCACGGCTCCGAGAGCTACCGCTTCGCAGACGATCAGCAATAGGAAAAAATAGAATATGTTTTTGAAAATCTTCACTCTACGACCTCTTTCTTTCAATCGGTAGAAACGAGGTCTTCTCTTGAGGATAAAAATAGGGACGAATGCCCTCTTTTAAACGGAAACGATTCCGTTTGCGGCGGAATCGAGAAACGCGCCCAAATTTTTACGCACGTTGGAAATAAATTCCGCGCGTTTGGAAACACCGGAGTCGAGGCCCAGGTTTCGAATGTTGGTCATATCCGTCCAATTTCTCCCGCAGGGATGAATCCGACGAAAGGTTTGGAAATCGTTGTTTACGTTAAACGCGATTCCGTAACTCGTAAAAAAGGATTTGAAATTGACCCCGATGGAACAGATTTTTTTCGTAGGATCCGAGGCCAAATACAGACCGAAGGCCTCGGGATTGAGTTCCAACGCAAGGTTCCAGGTTTGTAGTGCGGCGGAGGTCAGAGCTCCCAAAAAATTCTCCAAATAGGAGCGAATGGAAAGACTTCTCTTTTTGAGATCCACATGCGCGTAGATGACGAGCTGTCCGGGTTCGTGCGCCGTAAAATCCCCTCCTCTTTGGATAAAATGAACGTCGATGCCTTTGGATTTGAGAAATTCCTCTCCGAAAAGCAGATTCTCAAGATTATAATTGCTTCCCGCGGTGATTGTAGGAGCGTGTTCCAAAAACAAAATGGATTCTTTCCGGAACTTTCGAAATTTTTCCTGCAATTCCACATAACGAAGGTACGGAAATTCTCCCTCGAGTTCGATCATTCTCATTAGATTCTTTATATGGAAAAACTTTTAGAAGTCATCTCTTTTATCCTGCAAAAGTCTCCGAATGGAAGGGATCGCCTATCCCTTTCCAAATTGATCTATTATGCGGATGGCGTATATTTCCAAAAAAACGCGAAGTTGATCACCAACCAAACCTACATTCATTTGGAAGATTCTCCTTGTGCTTTGGAATTTCAATCTGCGTTGCTGCATCTCCGAAAAAACGGTCTAATCGATATACGCCCCCGATTGACCGAAAAGGGAATTTCCGGATTTCAAATCGTTTGGACGGGGGAGCCGGGAGAAGAAGCGGTGGACTTGAATCGTCAGGAAAAACGGATTCTAAGGAAGGTTCTGGAGAATTTTAAGAACGCGGTTTATGATGAAAATCGAGTTTATCCCAATCTCTACGAAAATTACATTATTTCTCCTCTTTTCGCGGAAATTCCGTTTAGTATGGATACTCTGAACACCAAAATTCACTTTTTTAAACGGAAAACGCTTTTAAATATCTCCGGTAAAATTTTTAAGGTACTATTCAGTGAATAACGGGATCCTAAGATGCAGATAACCGTAATGAAAGGGAAAATACACCGGGCGACGGTAACGGATGCGGACCTGAATTACGAGGGAAGCCTGACCGTGGATATGGATCTCGTGGATGCAGCGGGAATGCGCGTGTACGAGAAGGTTTCCGTCGTCAACGTCAACAACGGCGCCCGTTTCGAAACCTATATCATCGAAGGGAAACGGGGTTCCGGAGAAATTTGCCTCAACGGAGCGGCGGCTCGTTTGGGAATGAAAGGCGACAAAGTCATCATCATAACGTATGCGCAGGTCGAAGAATCCGAGCTTCCTACAGATTACAGTCCGAAAATCGTTCATGTGGACGAAAAAAATCGGAAGCGGTAATTTTTACAAAAAACGACTTTCCCTCCTAATTTCCGGCTTTTCTTGGCCGATAGTAATTAGTAAGAATTCCATCGGAACAAATCATTATGAAATCTTTTTTGAGAATTTCTGTTTGCCTAATCCTTCTTTTCCTCGGCCAGGCCGGGTTTAGTCAAAACGCCGAAAAACCGGATCCAAACAAAAAGGACGGAGGAACGGATTATTACCCTCTCGCCTATTACGACGAACGTTTAACGGTAAAAAATATCTCTTTCTTTCGTAGACATTCGGACAACGGGAAGGGCGAATTTTTGGACGTAATGGTGGAGATGGAGAACCGGGATTTCGAACCTGCAAAATTTTCGGTGTACGTCTTAGCGGTGAACGAATCGTCTGCGATCAATCCCGATAAACGAGAACTGGTTCCTTTCCCGAAATGGAGAGGCTATGACGTCGAAAATTCTACCTTTATCGTGAACTTTCAAAATCTTATGCCGAACAAACTCGATCCAAAATCCGTTTGGGGAGAGGAAAAATTCAATAAGGTCAAAAAAGAATACGACGATAAGATCGCTCGGGGTGAGAGCGTAAAGATGGGAAATCCCGCCTTGACTGAAATGATTACGTATTTGACCAATCATTCGGAAAATGCGCTGGAGTTTACGATTTTTGGAGAACAAGGACCAAAAAAGGACCAAGTGCTTTTGAGCAACTTCGTGGATCAAACCGAAGACGAAAAGAAAAGACAGGCCCACGAAACTCTCAACAAACACACATATACGATCTACAACGCTAAATACAAGGCGACGTTGATGTCTCACCATTATACGGAATACAGACCGGGATATCTTACTTACAACAAGGTCGTGATTTTGATTTTTAATCCTCTGAAAGAAAAAAACAAACTGGTCTACAGAAGATTCATCGATGTGACCGGCCTAAAACTCCTCAATTAGAATTTCTCGTAATTCCGACAATAATCCGTTCAGGCGGGAATGTTTCCGCCTGCGCGACAACACGGTTCTCCTATTTCCCCTTTTGAAAAATTCGCTCGACGCGGGCTTTTGTTCTACCTACAAACCACGTGGTACCTCCCGCAATTCCGAGTAAAAAAACGTTATTCCCCAAGGGCAAAGAAACAAACAAGATTTAGCAAAATAGAAGCTGCTTGAAAACAAAGGAAGGAAAGGGAAAACAAAGGAAACGATCGAAACGATCAAAAACGGAGATAAGAAATTGCGAAATTGTCGAGTTCGAAAAAAGACGTTTCGTTTATCTCAAAAAGACTTTCGAGAACGTTTGGATTGTTTCTTGTACCGTTCAATGCTTTCCGGAACATAGCGAGTGGACCAATCCGCCCCACTCATGTTTTTTTCGATCCAACCGGTTCCGTGGTCCCAACGACCATCGGAAAGAAAATCGAAGAAATAAGATGAATTCATGTACCGATACGAGTCCATGATATCGAGAATATCCCGTTTTACGGGGAAACCCTGGCCGTTTTCGCTTTCCGAAAAGAAGCTATTGTCCATTGGTTCAATCCTAAGAATGGGTTCCACGGTTGTCCATTCTTTTTATTATGTTCGCATTCATTGGACCGTTTCTTCGCCCCAGAGAGTCGGTTGATTTTCATTATATTTCGCTCTTTCCCGGAAACGAGCGTGTTTTCTTTCCTCCCAACTTTTTCCGTGAAGCACTTCTTGCCGACGTTTTTTGAGTTTCTGCGCCTCCTGGAGAATTCCTTCGAGTTTTTCCTCTAAAAAATATCGAATTTGTCGCTCCATCTCACTCTCGCTTTTTTGAATCAATCCCATATTCCCCCTCCCCACCGGAGTCTTGGGAAGAGTTTACCAGCCACTCCGGACAAGAATTTTCGGAAAGACTGGATTTATTTCCGAAACGACCAAAAATTTGCAGGAGAAAGGCGGAAGAAATGTTAAATATAACGGAGCTGACCGAAACACTTCTAAACGGAAAAGACATAGATATAGAATATAAATTCGTAACGGAAGAAGATCACCAACAACTCTATAATTTATTGCTAAGTATTTTAGGCAAAATAGACAGACTTTTTTTGACGGAAGTCTTATCCACAATACTTAAAGAAATTCTAATGAACGCCAATAAGGCGAATGCGAAACGGATTTTTTTCCTAAAAAAAAGCCTCGATATAAACAACGCAGATCATTATTCCAAAGGAATGAGGACGTTTCAGGAAGAGATCACACACCACTGGGACGATCAAAGGGAAACGTTGCAGAACAGCAGTTTCGGAATTCATTTCCGCGCAAAAATCATCAATAACAGCTTGGCCATTTTAGTGGAGAACGACGCTGCGCTTCTGCCTCAAGAGGTGGAACGAATCAAAAAAAGAATCGAATCCGCAAAAAAATACAACGACCTTTCGGACGCGTTTATGGACATTTCCGATTCCCAGGAAAGCGCCGGGCTCGGCCTCGTACTCGTACAACTGCTCCTCAAAAATTCCGGAATCGGGGCAGACAAATTCAAGGTGGACTCGGACGGTAAATTGACCAGGGCTACGCTTCTGGTTCCGCAACAAATCGTTCCGATAGACATCACCACAAAACTCAAAGAAAGAATCCTAGCTGAAATAGAAGGCCTTCCCCCTCTTCCGAATACCCTGACTCGAATCATTTCGCTTTGCAACAATCCCGACTCCGATTTAGGAATCATCGCCAATGAAATCGAGAAAAATCCGGCTTTGAGCGCGGACCTTTTGAAACTTTCCAATTCGGCTGGATTCGCCAGTAGAAACAAGGTGAACACGATCGTCCAAGCGGTGAAGGTAGTGGGACTTAAAAACGTGAGGAACCTACTCTACGTCTCCGGAGTTAGAAAGATCATGGATGGACGTTATGCGAAACTGCAAGAGGTCTGGAATCATTCGAATATGTGCAGTTTTTTTATAAGAAATATCGCCGGCCGCGGCGGAATGACAAGGGTCGCGGATATCGCCGCGGCCGGCGCCCTTCTCCACGATCTCGGCAAATTCATATTACTCTCCTTGGATAGAAAACTTTTTGTCAAACTCTCCAATTATCAAAAAGACCGCGACTTCGGAAGCTCAACGATATTAGAGGAGATTTCGATAGGGATCTCCCACCCTACGTTAGGCGGTCTTCTCGCGAAAAAATGGGATTTTCCGCCCGACCTTGTGCAAATGATCGAATTCCATCATAGGCCGTTCATGTGTATAGACAGCGTATATCACGACTTGGTTGAATTGGTTTATCTGGCGAATATGATGGTGGACTGCATCGACAAAAAGGCGTCTTTCTTTACGATCGACGAAACAGTGTTGCAGAAATACGATCTCGCGGACAAAAAGACCTTCGAAGAAACCGGCGAAAAACTGAGAAAACTGTACGATATCGCAAGAATGGAGAATTAGATTTTTTGAATATAACTTCCCTTCTTTCCGTGGAGAACGTGGATTATCGGCCTTCCGGAAACGACATCCTGAAATCCGTCAGCTTCGAAATTTACGAACACGAGCACTGTGTTCTTTTGGGAAGAAACGGCGCCGGAAAAAGTACTCTGGTAAATCTTATCTACGGGATGATATGGGCAACTTCCGGAAAAATCCGACTTTTCGGTGAAACCTACGGAGAGACGGCGATTCAGGATCTGAGAAAACGGATCGGAATATTGGATTCTTCCCAACAGGAGAACGCGCTTCAAAAAAAACTCACCGTGTTAGACGTAGTCTTAACCGGTTTGTTTCATACCGTGGGTTATTATAGGGATCCGACTCGCGACGAACTGGATAAGGCCGTTCATATTCTTGAAGAAACGAATCTCCTGCGAAAGAAGGATCAGTTCTACTCCACATTGTCTTCCGGGGAGAAGAAGAAGATTTTGTTTTTACGGAGTTTGGTGGCGGAACCGGATCTTCTGATTTTGGACGAGCCTTGTTCGTCTTTGGATCTGACCGCAAGAGAGGACTTTTTGGGATTTCTACGGGAATATCACAGCCGACGAAACTTCACGTCCTTATACATAACACATCGCCTCGAGGAAATTCCGGAATTTTATACGAAGGCCGTTTTACTCAAAGACGGCAAAACCGTGATCACAGGACCGATCGAAGTTTGTTTTAGCAGAGAGTTTCTAGAAGTATTATACGACTTAAAACTGCGTGTTCAAAAAACCGAAGGAGTTTGGTCCGTAATTCCGGAAAGAACAAAGTGAAAAAATAAATCGCCGCGTTTCGGGCCTCATTCCCAAAGGAGAGGAAAAGGAATTCGAAGTCCAATCTAGAATAAAACGAAAAGAGATCGATTAAACCGAAGTCGAGGACGGAAGATCGTAGCTGACGAATTCGCAATCGGGAAAACGATCGCATTGATAAAATTCCTTCTTTTTCGCGGTTTTCTTCCTTTGAAGAGCGCCCGTTTTGCAAAGAGGACAAGTTCCCCAACCGATCTTTTTTTTCTCCTCTCTTACGACGGCCCAATTTTTTCGGAAGTCGTTCGAGTTCAGTTTGCTAGTTTCTATCTGATACTTCAAATCCGACCAAAGTCGGTTTAATATCTCGAGAGAATTCGCCTCTCCTTTTTCCACCCGATCCAAAGAGTTTTCCAATTCCGCCGTAAACTTTTCGCGGAACAATTCTCCAAAACCGGTCTGAAGAAAAAAATTCACCTTTTCCCCCAAGGGAAGCGGAAAAAAAGAATTACGATCCTTATCGACGTATTTTCGTTTGAGAAGAGTTTCGGCGACAGCTGCGTACGTGGACGGGCGACCGATCCCTTCTTTTTCCAAACGAGATACGAGAGAACCTTCCGTATAACGGTGCGGAGGTTCCGTTGTCTGGGTCAGCGCTTCCGTTTTTTCGGGGAAAATCGTTTGCCCTTTTTTCCAAACCGGAATTTCCTTTTCCGTGATTTCGTTTAGAATTTTAAAACCCGGAAAGGTCGTCCGTTTCGTTTCGAGGGAAAAAATTTCGTCTTTTACAAAAATAGAATATTCTGTTTTTTGAAACTCTTCCGGAGGAAGCAGGCTGGCAACGGTTCTTTTCCAGATCAGCTCGTAGAGGAATGTTTGGTCTTTACTCAAAATTTTTCCCGCTAAATCTGGAGTAAAACCTGGATCCGTAACTCGGATCGCCTCGTGCGCGTCCTGAATATTTTTCGTATTTTTTTTTCCCACTTTCGTTCGATTTTCGTAGGGAACAAAATAATCTTCTCCGTAACGGGAACGGATCCAAGACGAGGTTCGCGATACGAATTCGGGATTCAGGCGAACCGAGTCAGTCCGCATATATGTGATTAATCCCTCCCGTTGTCCCTGTCCTAAATCCACGCCTTCGTAGAGAGTTTGCGCCAAGTTCATCGTTTTTCTCGAACTGAAATGGAATCTCCGAAACGCCTCTTGTTGAAGACTAGCCGTTTGAAACGGAGGAGGAGGAAAATTCTTACCCGCGCTTTCCTTTTTTGTCGCGATGATCAATTCTTTTTCTTCCTCGATGTCTTTCAGAATGGAATCCGCTTTTTCCCTAGAATCGATACGATCTCCTTTTCTTTGGAAAATCCCCTCGATACCGTTTTTATCTTTCGTATAAATTAAAATTTTATAATATGTTTCGGGTTGGAAAACGCGTATCTCATTCTCGCGTTCGCAGATCCATTTTAGCGCGACCGACTGCACGCGCCCTGCGGATAAACCGGGTCCGATTTCCTTCCACAAAACCGGACTTACGAAATACCCGATTAAACGGTCCCCGATTCTTCTCGCTTTTTGCGCGTCCACGAGAGATTGACTGATCGATGTGGGGTTTTGGATCGAACTTCGAATCGCATTCTTCGTGACTTCCGTAAAACGTATTCGAAAGACGTTCGATTTTTTTTTGAACCGTTCGAGTAGATACGAGCTGATGAACTCTCCCTCTCGATCGGGATCGGTCGCCAAATAAACGGCGTCGGATTCTTTTGCTGCCTTTATGATTTCGGAAATAACTTTTTTCTTTCCAGGAAGAGGAACGTATTCCGGTTCGAATGCATTTTTTAGATCCACGCCGAGGGTCGCTTTAGGAAGATCGGCGACATGTCCTAAAGTGGATAAAATTCTATATTCTTTCCCTAAGTAACCAGCGATCGTCTTCGCTTTGGAAGGGGATTCTACGATAAAAAGATATACCACGCGCTTTCAGAGTTGAACGCGTATCGAGGTTTTCAATCAAATATCCGTTTTGTTACGTCCGGTTTTTGTGTTTTATGGCGAAATACGGTAGTCGGATCCGGTTCTCCAGTATGCGCCTACGAACTGGGAAGACGGAGGAGGTTCAGGATCTCTTTTGGACCGACTCTGGGAGCAGAAGAAAGTAACGAAGCATCAGAGAATTTTGTTGGAAGCGGAGAGTCCTTTTTTCGAACTTTGTATGACAATACCTCCCCCATCGTAACGTTTTTTCGAAGTTTTCGAGTTTGTTTTGATTCTACACGTTTGAATTTTTGATTCCTCCGATACGCGAAATGAGATCACATTTATCTATCAGGCGAAACATCCAGATACTCGCTCCGAAAAGCGAAACTTTCGTGGAAAAATGAATCCGAGCGGTACCACGGAATCGTGGCTCGATGATTCACCCTTTGGTCGATCTTAAGCAGGCAGTCAAAACGATTTAAATATTTATGATTTTCTAAAGTATTTTTCGTATCATTTAATTGGAATGGATCAGGAGTAAAATCGGATTCTTCGGTTTCTTTATGAATCTGATTTATATTTCTAATTTCGTTTTGGTTGCGCTTTATCCAGTTTTTCAACTGTTCACATCCGTTCGCACTCATTCGCATACTTTGAATATTGTTCGTATTCTCTGCCGAAGAGAGTATGAATCTGATTACATATACGAAAACTACATTCTTTCGGGCCCTTGATTGTGAGTTCTATACATGGATTGCGTTGTTGCGTTATGGATAAGATTTGGGATCTAGTTCGTCTTTTTAAAGAAAATTTCGTTTGTGCTGGTGTTTGTCGGCGCCTTGCCCGCGACTTTTTTTCATCGGAAGCGTGACATTCGTGCAAGCCGTGGAACCGAGTGTGGTATGGGATATTTACTGCTCAACAACGAAGAAGAAATTTCCTCTCGTTTACAAAATGACAGAAAGGAAACGGTGACCTTGCTCGTTCCGGAAGAAACCTGGCTTCGGTATGGAGAGCGATATGGGGAGGCTGCCGCGCGTCGTCTTCCGAAGAAAATTCCCGAGTTGTTGCGAACCTACGCCAAGTTTTTGACCGCGACCAAACGTTTGGGCAAGAAAGCGGGAACGACGTTGTATCAGCCTTCTACCTCTGCTTCAGCGTCTGCTGTGGCGGCGGCCGTGGACCGCCGTCGAACTTCGTTTGGTTCTGAGGCGCCGGAAGAGGGAGCTAAGGATGCGCCACCTAACAATGACCAGGCGACTGGCGATTCTGCAGATGGCGTCAGTCCAGAGCTTCGTGCACTTCGAACGGAGCGAAACGGATTGTGGGGGGAGCAGAATTGGAATTTGTCGAGAGAACGGGATTTGCCGGAAGATCAGAATTCGCTGGAAAACTTGGACCCGGCGGGAGAACAGAATTTGTCGAGAAAACAGGATTCGTCGGAAGATCAGGACCCGGCGAAGGGGCAAGAGCCGATGTCG
>NZ_RQFA01000048.1 GCF_004770155.1 Leptospira gomenensis
TTCGTGTGAGTTCCCGCACTTCTTTGTAGGGAAAACTTTCGTTCCAACCGGAGAAGTTTCGTGTGAGTTCCCGCGCTTCTTTGTAGGGAAAACTTTCGTTCCAACCGGAGAGGTTTCGTGTGAGTTCCCGCGCTTCTTTGTAGGGAAAACTTTCGTTCCAACCGGAGAGGTTTCGTGTGAGTTCCCGCACTTCTTTGTAGGGAAAACTTTCGTTCCAACCGGAGAGGTTTCGTGTGAGTTCCCGCACTTCTTTGTAGGGAAAACTTTCGTTCCAACCGGAGAAGTTTCGTGTGAGTTCCCGCATTTCTTTGTAGGGAAAACTTTCGTTCCAACCGGAGAGGTTTCGTGTGAGTTCCCGCGCTTCTTTGTAGGGAAAACTTTCGTTCCAAACCTCCCCTTCGCACAACCGGACCAGAGCGCACAGCGCACCCGTAAGAGCTCCTACAAAACGAAACTCAGTTGACTTCGACCCGATTCAATTCGTCCAACTCCACATTCCAAGAATGAACGATCTGAACCATCACATCCAAAACCTCGGGATCGGGAGAATCATAAGAATCCGCCGCAAACGAATCCACGTTCCGAAAACCGCGAATCGAATCCAAAGAAACGCGTTCCACCCTTGCCCGAAAAACCTCGAACTCTTCGATCGATTCCGTAGGAGAATTTTTAACGTAATACGGCTTAACGATGCTGATTCGGAAACTTTCTATCGGAAGTTTCTGCAACGTTTGCCACAGGCGAAACGTCATCAGAGCCACCTCTAACTTCATTCTTTCCTTATATTCTTTTTGACCCAAAAACGTAAGCGCCGAATTTCCTCCCACGGACAAACTCACCTTCAGTTTACCGCTCGGAGTTCCGTCCACTCCTATATCGGGAATAACTTCGATCTCCTTCAAACGATCTCCCAAAAGCAAAAACGAAGCCTGACGCACTTTTTCCTCCGCGGGGACGCGCGGATTAACGATGATTTTTTGAATTTCGTCTTTCGGATTCTGCTTACATCCGATCGAACAAAAAAATAAAAGACAAAACGAAGAACAAAAAATGGCCAAAGACGACGAACGGTTCGAGTCGTCAAAACGCTGTTTGGCGATCATAGATCGTATAGGGTGAAACACCCTATGTACGAAATAAAAAGCGGCAAAAATCGGAAACATACGTGCACAGCTAAACTTCTCCTGGCTGATCATTTTGATTTGAATTGAATTCTTCATAGGAAACGTCCTTTCTTGATTCTGAAACGAAGATTCTTAAATTTTATCCGTTTTGCGACCTTTGGCAAGCCTTTCGCCGATTGGAAAAACTCCTTCTTTCCGCATCTTGGACGCCGTAGAATCGAGGAATCCACCGACCGATGGTCGGCGCTTTCGGATAAGACGAAACCGATTCGTTGAGGAAATACGGAGAATCCGAAAGGACGCATAATGGAAAAAAATTATAAACCTAAGAAACGAAATGAAAGGAAATTCAACGACCGTCGGTCGTTTTGATTCCGCTTTTAAAAAAAAACCTAACAACGATTTTTTTGTGTAATTTTAATTAGGTGATTTCGTCTCAAATAAAAGTATGAAACCAAAGAAAATCTCAAACGAAGATCTTGAATCCCTGGTAACGGGAGTAAAGACCCAGTCCCTCGAAGCAGTAGGTAATTATCTATATAAAGGATTCAGAATACAGGTAAGTAAATACAATCTTTCCGGCGCGGAAAGGGTCCAACTTCTGTATCAAAGAAGAAGAAACAACGGCCTTTGTATCATCTGCGGAACCAAAGTCGCCAAAAAGAACCCGTCTTCCGGCAAACTTTACAGACTTTGCGAACAGCACCGCAAAACGATCGACAAGAAAAAGTAATCAACCTTTTCGAAAAACCTGCAGATAATCGTAAGTAGGGAAGAACATTCCCTCGAGGTTTATCTTGCAGGCGAAGGTTTATTTTCTTTTTTTACTCGTTCCGACTCTAACGGCGGTTATCCTTTCCGGGCCTTTGCGATCGGAAACCTCGCCGAAGTCGCTTTTGGAAACTCAGGCGGAAAATCTTCTTCGAATCGCGGAGGAAGCCTACAAGGACCGCAAATTCCACAAATCCATAGAAGAAATAAAAAGTTTCCTGATCTTATATCCGTTCAGCAAATCCAAAAATCGCGCCTACGAAGTCCTAAAAAATAATTATTCACGTTTGGGTCGTCCCGAAAAGGTTCTGGAAATCAGCCTTCGTCAGTACGCGGAAGAACCTACTTCCACCCTCGGGCTCAATTCCTATTTCGAAGCCGGTAAATTGTATTTGGAAATCGGAGAAGAAGAAAAGGCGAAAAAAGTGTTCCAATCCATCTGTAGCCAATCTTTTTCCAGGGAATTGGCCGAAAAAGCCTCTTTAGAACTCTCGGAATGGGAGATTTTAACCGGATCCAAGTCTGAAATACAGGAATGTGCGGAAAAGTAGTTCTTTTTTTGAGGTTTTGATTCCTAAAAACCGATAATGAAAACAGTTGAACTCTGATTTTCAAAAAAAATACTAACCCAACAGCATGTCCACAGGCATCTTCCAAATCGTCAATTTTCAAAAAGGCTCCTACATTATCGTAGAGGGAAAAAAGGATTCGCCTAGTTTCTTTATCATTCGCGAAGGGAAGGTGAAAATCGGTCGGGAAAACCCCGTAGTCGGAGAAGATCCGAACTCGGTGCAAGGACCCGGCGACTTTTTCGGCGTCGTTGCCGCCATGAGCCAACACGCACAGATCGAATCGGCGGTGGCTCTCACCGATGTTTCCGTGATCGAAGTGAGTTACGATCAATTCGGGACCCTCATCCAAAGAAACACTCCCGTAGCGATGAAAATCATCCGCTATTTTTCGATGAAACTGCGGCAGTTCGATCAGACCATCACCCGTTTGACCTTCCGTTCCGCCGTGGAAGAGGATCCGAACGAACTTTATAACATCGGGGAAAATTACTTCAATCAGAAGAATACCCAACACGCTACATACGCGTTCCAAAAGTATCTGCAATATCTTCCCAATGGTCCGTTTGCAACCCAGGCAAAACTGAAACTGCAGACGATGAATCAGCCGATGCAGGCGCCGGCGATCGATCTTACGAAATTCAACCGTATGTACGCCGACAACGAGATGATCTTTTGCGAACACGAGCCCGGCCGCGAATTGTATATCATCCAAAACGGTAAGGTAAAAATCACAAAAATCGTCGATAAGAACGAGGTGCTTCTCGCGGTTCTTCAAAACGGAGACATCTTCGGAGAAATGGCCCTTCTGGACAACAAACCGCGTTCCGCTTCGGCGATCGCCTGGGGAAACGTTCAACTACTCGCGATCAACAAAGCCAACTTCGAAGGAATGGTGAAAGCGCAGCCTCAACTTGCGACTCGTCTGATCACTCTTCTTTCGGAAAGAATCTGGACCGCTTACAAACAACTCGCCAACTTGATGATCAACGATCCGCAGGGAAGAATCGCGGATACTCTCCTCACTCTTGTGGAAAAAAATAGGATCAAAATTTCTCCGAAATTCTCCTATAACTTCGAAATCGGGACCAAGGACTTGATCAAGATGGTGGGGCTTTCCTATCCCAAGGACGAAAACCTAGTTCTGGATCTGATTACGAAAAACAAATGGATCAAGTTGGACCAGGGCAAACTCAGTTGTACCGATCTTGTAGAATTGGAAAAACTCGTTCATATTTACAGAAAAAAATCCCAGATGGAAAACAAACTTAAGAAAAGAGCATAACGCGGCTTCTTAAGATGACTTCCCCGAAAAAATCCTCGAACTCGGGAAATTCCCCCTCCGATAAAACCGTACGAAAAAATTCGAAGGGAAATCCCCCGGGTTCGTTTCGGAACGAAGGTCCTGTTTCAGATCGGGACCTTCGTTTGAAAAAAGCGACGTCTTGGCTTCGGAAAAAGGATCCGATCACCCGGAAATTGATCGATTCGGTCGGTCCTTGCGGTCTAAAAACGATCGGCGCCCCGTATCAAGTTTTGATCAAATCCGTTTTAGGACAACAATTGTCCGTCAAGGTCGCGCTTACGTTCGAGAGAAGATTGATCGCTTTGGCCGGAACCAAAAAAATCCCTTCCCCGGATCAAATAGTAAAAATTCCTAATTCAGAATTGAGAAAGATCGGCGTTTCCCAAGCGAAGACCGAAACCGTAAAACGCGTCGCGGAAGCCTACCAAGTCGGTCTTCTATCGGATTCGAAACTGCGTAAATCGGACGACCTTGCGGTCATGGAACTTCTCTGCTCCTTAAAAGGTGTGGGGCCCTGGACCGCGGAAATGGTTTTGATCTTCGCTCTGGATCGTTGGGACCATTTTTCGATCAACGATCTTATCTTAAGAAAAGCGGTCGAAAAACATTACGGAATTCTAAAAGACGATAAAAAGGAAATTCAGGAATTTCTAAAGTCGTTTTCTCCGTATCGCACCGTTCTTTCCTGGTATCTCTGGGCCGACGTGGACGGCGGAGAAGGTTGGGGTTAAGAGGGAAAATTCCGCGTCAGCGACGGGGAGCGTGCGAAGCAGTCGGATCGAAGATCCGACCGAGGCGAAAGCCGGAGCGCGGAACCGGCGCGGCCGAGCGCCGCGAGGAGACGCCCGAAACGTTTTCGAATTTTTTCCTTAAAGTATGTAACGTTATTATAATACGAAATTTCATTCCCTGCGGGATGTGTTTCGTTCCGTTTCATGGAATTTATAGTACGAATTTTTTCGATTTCAAGGATCAGGAACCGAAATTTTGGCGAAGAAGGCTTTTGAATTTCTTAATATAGATGAGAAAATATTAGGCTAGGTTCCCCATGTTAACCCAAATAAAACAACGCTCCGTCGTTACGACCCTAGAGAAATCGAAAGTGGTTCCTTACTCGGTTCGTATCTTTCTTTCTCTTTTAATCGGTTTTTTTTCCTCAACGAATTGTAATCAAAGCGGGGGAAATCAAAGTGAACTTTTGTCCTCCGTTTTATTTTTGCTCGGAAGTCGAAGCGGATTTCAATTGAATACGACTCTGAAGGATTCCAATTCGATCAACTCCGCACAAAGTTTTTCGTTACCGAACCAAGTCGGTTTCGGAGGACAAGCAGCCGCGATTTCGAACGATAACGTCCAGGGACTTTTTATCAATTATTTAGAAGCGACCGCTTTCGACTACCGCCCCGACGAAGAAGAGCAGGAATCCGTTAAAGAATACGGTGTGAACGCACCCGATTGGAGTTATTGGTTGGTCGTTCCTCCTCCCGGTTTTTTCCCTTCAACGGAAGTATACGAATCGGCGATGAATAACGTCTTAAAAATCGGCGGTGAAATTCATCCGGATTGGTATCGTCTCGGCGGAATTTCCGGTAAAAGGGATTTTGAAATAGACGCCTTTAGTCTTACCATCGATGCACCGGGTTTGGTTTATAATGACGAATATTTCGGCGTGACTTGGGGCCCAGATTCCACCGCGCTGAACGGCAAACATCCGCTGTTTAAATACGAACAATGGAGCGATGCTCCGATTCATACCGCTAAATTGGATTTTCCGGGATTCCATTCCCTGCAGGACGTTCCGGGAAATACCTTTCTTACCGACGCTTCGATCACCGTCATCTTTATCAGAAACGACGTTCTGACCGCTCCGGCTCAAATTCAATTGACGGAAGAATCCTATATTCATCCGGGAAATTATCTGAACGTCGGATACAAAAGC
Source organism: Leptospira gomenensis (assembly GCF_004770155.1). Taxonomy (GTDB): domain Bacteria; phylum Spirochaetota; class Leptospiria; order Leptospirales; family Leptospiraceae; genus Leptospira; species Leptospira gomenensis. The sequence continues at coordinate 5,710 of NZ_RQFA01000048.1, forward strand.
CGAACGCTAACGGACTCCGAAAATGACTTCGTCCTTTCGATGTTGAGACAATCGTATCCGCTTACGTATCGCACGAATATTCTTTTGATTCCGTTCGACGGTCCGATTACGATCGTTTTCGAAGGGGAAACGAACTTGGAACAGAAAAGATTCCTTTGGAAAGAAACCGACATTCAAATCGGTTTCGATTTGTCTAATATAATCGATACGGATCCGACTAAGTCCAGTTTGGAAAATCTTTCGTTTATGATGAAAGGAGATACGAATAACGTCCCTTTCGGAATGAACATGAAGGTAGTAAGAAAGGAAATCGGAATCTCTAAATAAAACGTTTAAACGAAGAGGGAAAATTCCGCGTCAGCGACGGGGAGCGTGCGAAGCAGTCGGATCGAAGATCCGACCGAGGCGAAAGCCGGAGCGCGGAACCGGCGCGGCCGAGCGCCGCGAGGAGACGCCCGAAACGTTTACCCGAACCCTTTTTGAAAAAAGAAAAAATAAGAGAAAACAAAAAAGAGAGAAAGAAAACGTTCGACCGATTCGTTTCGAAAAACGTTCTCGTGGGAGACGCAGGTCGAACGCGTTCTTAGTTCCTTGTTAGCCGTTAGGCGGTCACGGGCCCGCCGGCTACGATTCGTCGGTTAGAGTTTGATTCCGACCAGCTCACAATCCGCTTTGGTCATGATCTTGACGAGTTCCTCGAATTTTACCTTAGGTTCCCAGCCGAGTTTCTGTTTCGCCTTGGCGGGATCTCCGATCAGGATATCCACTTCCGTGGGTCGGTAGAATTTAGGATTCACTTCCACGAGAAGTTGTCCGCTTTTTGTGTCGAAGCCCTTTTCGGTATCGCCCTTTCCTTCCCAGCGGATTTGTATTCCCGTAAATCCGAAGGATTTTTCGACGAATTCACGAACCGTATGCGTTTCGTTCGTGGCCACTACGTAATCGTCGGCATCCGGTTGTTGCAACATCATCCACATCATTTCCACGTAGTCGGGTGCGTATCCCCAATCCCGTTTCGCATCCATGTTTCCGAGTTGTATCGGACCGCCTTTTTTCGCCAAAAGATTTGCGACTCCGATCGTGATTTTTCTGGTTACGAAACCTTCACCGCGACGAGGAGATTCGTGATTGAAAAGAATTCCGTTGGAAGCGTGGATCCCGAACGCTTCTCTGTAGTTTACGACCGCCCAATACGCGTACAATTTGGCGACGGCATACGGTGAACGCGGATAAAACGGGGTCGTTTCGGTTTGCGGAATGGCCTGCACTTTTCCGTAAAGTTCCGAAGTTGAGGCTTGGTAGAATCGGCTTTTGACTCCGATTTGTTTGATTGCGTCGAGAATTCTGAGTGTTCCTACCGCGTCTGCTTCGGCGGTGTATTCCGGAACTTCGAAAGATACTCCCACATGGGATTGTGCCGCAAGATTATAAATTTCGTCCGGAGCCACTTTTTCCAAGATCCGGTTTAGATTGCTCGAGTCGGTCAGATCTCCGTAATGCAAGATTAAGTTGGAGTTCCCGCGAATGTGTTCGATTCTTCCGCGGTTGAACATACTGGATCTACGGACGATCCCGTGCACCTGGTAGCCTTTTTCGAGGAGAAACTCTGTTAAATAGGATCCGTCCTGGCCTGTGATCCCGGTTATGAGCGCTTTTTTCATCTTCAGACCAAAAAAACCGCAAAAGCGGATCTGGCAAGAACGTTTAAAGGGGATTTTCCGGGGGATCGTTTGCGATTGTGATCGCTGAAATCGAATTCATTCGGTGATTTTTGTGGGAACTCCCCACCATCGGCTCCGTGAAAGGAACGATTTGTTCCCTTGTCAGTATCGGCGTATGAGTTCCCACGCGAACCGGGATAACGAATGTGAACTCGGAAACGTTTTCGTAAACTGAAAACGTGAGAGTTCCCACACGAATCTGCCTTTTTGGACGCGGCGGTTTCCTTCGGTCGAGCCGTGACGAACCGTATGAGTTCCCACATCCCTTGCCTAGTACGACAATTCCCCATCCAAGCCCGTCCGTCGATTTTAACGACGGACTTTCCGCGCCCAACCGTTTGCGGGAATTGCAGGAACTCACACCTGATTCTGCGCCCAATCCCGCTTTCTAAATCGAATCAAAAAGGTCACTGCAAGCACAAATACCCAGGCTACGATTCCGGACCACAAACCCGCCGAACCGAGCCCTAAATAAATTCCCAAAAAATACGCCGTAGGTAAAAACACAAGATAAGAAGCCGTCGTATACGCCCGAAAGACGAAGCCCTGCAAACCCGCACCGCGGAGCGCGCATGCGATGACCATATGATACGCGTCCGCAACTTGCACGATTCCTAATATTACTAAAGGCGCATACGCTTCCCGAATCAATTCCGGATCGTTCGTATAAACCGAAAGCATATCCTTTCCGAATAGAATAAAAGCCGATCCCATACTTCCCATGACACAGGCGGCGAAAAACGCCGAACGAAACGCCCCGTGATAGGCCAGCTTGGCCTTACCGGCTCCGATGGCTTGACCTAAAATAGTCGTAGCGGCGACCCCGAACGCATAACCGGGAAGAAACGAAAGACTCAATGTGCTGAACAACATATTCGTAACCGCCAAGGCCGTAGTTCCGACCACCGTGGCGAATTCCGTAAAAATCATAAAAGAAATGTTGTTGAGAAGTTCCGCGAACGCGGGCGCCGTCCCGGCCTGGAGAATTTCCTTCAGATGAGAAAAGCTGAATCCCCAAGAGATGCCGCGGAAATACTTCCCGAGACCTTTCTGATAAAAGTAAAACGGAAACGCGAGAAGCCCAGCCCCTCCGGCGAGTGAGGACGCGATCGCGGCACCCGTAACCCCCATCGCTTCGAAACCCAAATTGCCGTAAATCAGAACCCAATTCAGAAATATATTAGCAAAACATGTTATAATCATGGATGCCAGGCCGGCCGTGGTGATTCCCAAACCGTCCGTAAACGCGCGGGTAGTAAAAAGAAGAAAGAAAAACACCGTTCCTAAAAATCGATAGTAAAGATATCCGCTCGAAAGATCTAAAACGATCTTGTCTTTATTGAGAACTTCCATCAAAGGCCGGCTGATCTCCGCGCCTCCGAACGAAATCAGTGTCCCCACAACTAAACAAAGATACAGGGACGTGAGGCCGATTTTTCCGATTTCGGAATCGTTCTTCTCCCCGAACCTTCTGGAAATGATGACCTGAATTCCCATCGCAAAGCCCATCAAAAACGCGAGAACCGTAAAATGAGCGATGCCCCCGATCCCGATCGCCGCGATGGAATTTTTTCCGAGACGTCCCACCATCATCGTATCCGTAACCCAAACGACGGTCTGACTGAGCATTCCGAATACGACGGGAACCGCCAACTTTAGAATTTTCGTATTCAAAAGACTAGGTCGAATGTTTCTATAAAACGTATGAGCTAAATGACGCAATGTTTTCACGGTTCATCCAAAATTATAACGAGGGGGCAGAAAACTACCCTTTTACGAAAAAATTTCTTTCACGTTGGAGTCTTCTTTATTCGAATGCGAACTGGCATCCGTAAAACCGAAACGAAAATGCCGACCAAACTCCTATGAAACGATACGCGGATTTACACAATCATCTTTACGGTTCCATTACGGCGGAATTTTTATACGAGATCGGAAGATCCAATCCCTCTCCGCGTTGGGAAATTTTTACGAATTCGTATCTACAATGTTTCGGAGAAAAAATTTCCACCGAGACCTTTTTCGAAGACTACAAGGACCCGGCTGCGTTTCGCGGATTATATCAATTCAACCATCACGGACCGTTTCCCGAATTCCAGGCGAAGTTCAATCTTATCATCGCTCTCTCCCGATTCGATCGGGAGGAAATATCGCGCGTATCCTCTCGTATCGTGGAGGATCAATTCCGCCAAGGAGTATCGTACGGAGAATATAGGATCATGTATTCTCCTTCGGAAACCGACGAAGGAGTTTACGAAAAGACCCTGGCCGCCTGCGAAGGTCTTGCGTTAGGCGAACAAAAAACCGACGGGCAAGCGGAGGGTAAGTTGGCCGTTTCGCTTCATAGAAACGGGGACGTGTTCCGTTCGTATTCGTTATTAAAACGATTGATGGAAAAGGATCCGCTCATACGCAAGTATCTCGTAGGATTAGATTTTTGTTATATAGAAGAAGGATTTCCCCCCAAAGAAAAAAAGGAATTCTTCGAGGAGGTGAATCGGGACAACACCTCTTCGCGCGAAACCGCGCTCGCCATACTCTATCACGTGGGGGAAAGTTTTCAGGATAAATCCTTACTTTCCGCGTGTCGTTGGGTTTTGGAATCTGCGGAATGGGGAGCGCATCGTCTGGGCCACGCGATCTCACTCGGCATCGATCCTTCCGAAAGGATCCGACCAACCGTCGTCGAACCCAAATCGGAACGACTCGATCAGCTACGGTTGTATTACGATCGGAAAGAGGAGTTGGAATCCTACTTCGACGTGCCTTCTCGAGAACGGATCGGAAACGAGATCGATTCCTTAAAACACAGGGAAATCGCGGAATTAAACGGGGGACTTTCCCATCGGGAAGAATGTCTCGGCTTTCAAAACTATTGCATCGATCGGATCAAACGAACGAATGCGATCATCGAATCCTGTCCGAGTTCGAACGAATACATCGGCATGGTCCGCGATCCCGCTTCGCATCCGATCCTACGATTTGCGCGACACGGATTGAGGTTCACGATCTCTACGGACGATCCGGGAATATTCGGAACCACCATCGAAGAGGAATATTCCAAAGCAGAAAAAATAGGATTGTCCTCGGAAATTCTGGAGGAAGTGAGACGGAATTCGTTTTTATACGTTTCGGAGATTCTGAGCGGTCGAAAAACCGCACCCTAAATTCGGCTAAAATTTCTTGCCTCGCCCCGCGCCGCGAAGATTGTAGAGGAAAGGCTCCTCATGTTTTCGGAAATCCGCAAGTTTACTGCCCTGGTTCTCGTTCTCGCCTTTCTTTCCGCGAGCGGAACCAATGCGCAAAGTCAGAGCGATTTTGCGGATCCGTACGACTTCAATCTTAGAAATTATAAGGACTCCGGAGGAAGGGAAGGATATCAGGAATACACGATTCCTCCGAATTTAAAAAAGCCGTATCTCGTATCTCCGAAAAACGCGCAGGTTCCTTTTGAAAGTCCCTTCCCCACCACGGGAGGTTTACGCAGAACCGCAAGTCCGAACAACGAACGGACGCAGGAAGCGCTCGTAAATCCTCTCACGGGCGAAATCAACGTGGAAGCCATTCTCCAACGACAGGCACAACAAGCCGAACGTAAAAAAAGACAAAATCAAATCGTGGAAGAGGAAAAATATACCGAGACCACGTTCCGCCGTTTTACGATCATCTTTTTTATGACGCTACCGATCACCTTGGGAATCGGATACGCGATCGCTTCCGCGGCGAAAATACCCGGAATCGGAAAATTCCAAAAGACGTTCGGCGGATCGATATTCGTTTTCACGTTCGGAACCGGACTGGCCTTTGCGAACGCATGGCACGACATGAAGGAATACGAATCCATGAAACGGGAAAATCAACCCGCTTCTCCTCCGGTCGAACCCACTTCCTCCGATTCTCTCGGTTTCGGAAACTCGTTTCCAATGTCCGCCGCCGGAGTTTCGTTGTTTCCGGGCAAAGAATACAAGATCGATATCTCCGTATTTCAAATCAGTTTCTAATGGAACGTTTCGAGGAAATCCTTTCCGGTTTCCTGAAAGCGCGTCATAACGCGTCCGTCGTCTACGCGCAAACCGTACAACCTTATCTTAGAATTTATTATTCCTTCTGCGGAGTACTGTCGCTCGCTCTTCTCGTTCTTATATACGGATTTTATTATCCGCACGAATGGACTCACTGGATCCGAATGCTCGTAAACGGATTGGTCGTGTCGCTCGTCGTCTACGAGGCGCTTTCCTTTTTTTTCGCAATCGGAAAATTCAAGGAATATCTTGGAGCGCACAAGGTGGAAGCGCTGGTGGTTTTCCTTCTCGTTTTTCAGGAAATCATCAGCAGGGAAATTTACGAAATTCTAACGTTCAATTCTCTAAGCGGAGAAGACGCAAGCCTTGCGTTCCTTTCCCTAAGTCAGATATTTCTGTTGTTCAGCAATTTTTCCAGACTGATCCGCAAAACCGATCTTCTCAACTACAGACAAATCAGTCCGTCCTTGGTGATCGCCGGAAGTTTTGCGACGTTGATCCTACTGGGAACCTTGGCCCTTTCACTTCCGAAAGCGCAGACCGGAACGATTCCGCTCATCGACGTATTTTTCACAGTGGTCAGCGCCGTTTGTGTAACCGGATTGAGTACGATCGACGTGACGTCGCAGCTTACGGGAACCGGACAAACGATCCTCATGGTATTGATCCAAATCGGAGGATTGGGATTGATGACCCTCACCGTTTTTTTCGCGATTTTTCTCGCGGGTCAGGTGAGCGTCACCAATAAATTATTGATTAAGGATCTATTCAGTCAAGAGAGCGTCGGACGTGCGGCATCCGTGCTCAAACAGGTGGCGGTGCAGACGTTCGTAATCGAAGCGTTAGGCGCCTTGTTGTTGTTCCTATCTTATCCGAAAACGATACAAACCGATCTTAAAGGAAGAATTTTCGGTTCCTTGTTTCATTCGGTGAGTTCATTCTGCAACGCCGGATTTTCCGTCTTTCCGGGCGGATTCGAAAACGAATGGATCGTGGAACAAAAATTCTTCCTTTCGATCGTGATGATCCTGATCGTATTCGGAGGTTTGGGTTTTCCGACGGTGCATCATTTGATCGGTCTCGTTTTCGGAAAGGGCGGTTCGCCGAAACGTATGGAGTTGGAGGCGAGACTGATCCTAAACGTATCGGCGTTTTTGATACTATTCGGCGCCGCGGCTTGTTATTTTCTGGAATCTCAATATTCCCTCTCGGATCGGGGCGAAAGCGATCGGCTGTTTCATTCCCTGTTTTATTCGGTAAGTACTAGAACGGCGGGTTTTAATACATTCAATATTTCTAAAATGGGAATTCCAATGGTTTTCGTTTCTTTGTTTCTGATGTGGGTGGGCGCATCGCCGAACTCAACGGGAGGGGGAATCAAAACGACGACGCTCGCCGTAGGGGGTCTTCATCTTTTCGGTCATATACGCGGCAAAGACGAGGTGGAAATTTTCGGACGTAGAATATCGCAAGGATCCGTATCGAGGGCTTCCGCCGGAGTGCTCGTGTCCCTCTTTCTGATCTTTTTCGGAATTTTCATTTTAACCTGCACCGAACGTTTCGAATTTATAGATCTTTGTTATGAAACCGTATCCGCGTTCGGAACCGCCGGGCTTTCCCGGGGAATCACTCCTTCGTTGACTTCTTACGGAAAACTTACGATCTGTTTTATGATGTTCTGCGGAAGAGTGGGGATATTGACGATTCTGATCGCGTTCGTACCCAAAGAAAAAAAGTCGGGGCTTCGGTATCCGGAACAATCGATCATAGTAGGTTAAAGGCGGTGAACTCGTGGCGGTAAAAAGAAAAAACGGAATTCGCAAAAAACGGATCGCGGTGGTAGGACTCGGAGAGTTCGGCAAAAAACTCGTACGGTATCTGAATGAAAACGGACACGAAGTTACCGCCGTAGATAAGGACATGAAAGTCGTCGAGGAAATCAAGGATCACTGCGCGCTCGCCGTATGTCTGGATACGAGCAACAGACAAGCGCTCGAAGAATTGGATCTGGAGGATATGGACGAAATCGTGGTCGCACTCGCGGAGAACTTCGAGGCGTTGATCACTACCGCGTATCATCTTAAAGAGATGAATTTAGAATCCATCCACGTCCGTTATCATTCCGAAGTGAACCGTAAGATCCTCGAAATGATCGGCGTGAAAAATCTGTTCAATCCCGAGGAAAAGGCCGCGGCTTCCATGGCGGAACAACTCAGCTACGAAGGGGTAAAACAGGCCACTTTGTTAAGCGAAGAATACAGTCTATTCGAAGTCGAGTTGTCTCCTCTGTTGATCGGAAAAAAACTGAAAGAGTTGGGTCTTCGGGAAAAGTTCGCGCTCAACCTGGTCGCGGTTCGTAAATCCGAAACTTCGAACAAAAATCCGGAAAAAAACGGGATATTTCTCCCTGAATCCGGAATCGTATTCGAAAAAAATGAAATTCTAATACTCTTCGGAACGTCCGACAGCATCAAACGTTTTACCGAAGTTTATCCCATAGGATAAGGTATCGTTTTCGAAACCTCGTCAATTTTTTTAAGAACTTCTTCGTTTAACAAAACTTCCTTGGCCTTAAGACTTTCCTCGAGTTGTTCCACGGTGTTGGCTCCTATGATGGTGGAAGCGACGTAGTCGTGTTGTTTGGACCAGGCCACCGAAAGCGTAGTGAGCGACATCCCCGCTTCGTCCGCTATTTTCATCAGCTTTTCCGCGGAAGCGAGCGTGGCTTCGTTCAAAAACCGGTGCGCCATTTTTTTTTGTCTTTCTCCCGAACGTAAATAACGGCTGAAACGCGCGTTTTGAGGAGGATTGGGCGAATTGTATTTTCCGGAAAGAACCCCGCCCGCCAACGGGGAATACGGAAGGAGGCTGACGTTTTCCCGCTTACAGATGTCGGCTAACGCGTCTTCGAACCTTCTATTAAGGATACTGAAGTTGTTTTGTATCGACTCGTAACGCGCAAAGCCGCGACGTTCCGAAACGGACAGACTTTTCATCAAACCCCACGCGGTTTCGTTGCTGCATCCCGCATAACGCACCTTACCTTGGTCGATCAATTCGGTAAGGACCTCCATCGTCTCTTCGTAACCGAAATCCGAATCCGGCCAATGAGTCTGATATAAATCCACGTAATCAGTACCGAGACGATGTAAACTTCCTTCTATCGCCGTTCGAATATTTCTACGATCCAGAGAGGTTTTACCGGCTCGAACGGGAGGAACGAACCAACCGTGTCCCGGACCGCAAACCTTGGTCGCAATGAGGACGGAATCCCTCGGTTTCGTTTTCAACCATTTGCCGAATATTCTTTCGGTTTCATTCACATAACTCGCGTCAGGTGGAACCGGATAAATTTCGGCCGTATCGAAAAAATCGATTCCCGCGTCGTATGCCTTGTCCAAAATCCGGAACGCCTCGTTTTCGTCGCAGCTCGACCCGAACGTCATCGTTCCCATGCAGATTTCGGAAACCACCATCCCCGATTTACCCAGTCTTCTTTTTTTCAATTTGTTCCCCCGTACACAAGGACCAGAATAGGATCTTAAACGGCGAAATCAAGACCATTCGAGCAAAACGTATTTTCCGTTCGTAATGTGTTTTTTGCTGTTTATGAAAACGATCTATTGTAGAATCGTTAAACTTCGAATTCAGTAGGCCGTCTAAACGAGGTTGACTTTTGAATCAAGACTCATTGTATGATCCGCAAAAATACGAAACGCTTATGCCCTCGTATCTCTATCTCAGAAACGAGGCGGACGCGACGGATCAGGAAGCGATATTTCTCAATCCCAAAGAGATAGAAATCCTATATCAAATCCGCAACCACACCACGCTCGAGGGATTTTTTTCCGGCAAGATCCTGAAAATTTGGAAGGACGAAGGCTCCAAACCCATCTATGTGAACGTGCTTAAAAAACTTTCGGAACTCAATTTGATTTTCGTTTTTCCGGAGTTCAGACTTCAACAGGAAACGGGGCAACTAAACGTATGTCTTTGTCTCGTATCCGAAAAGGCGTTCAAACCATCCAATCGGGAGAATCTCAAGGAGATCTATCTCAACAGCCTGAGCAAATCGTCCTTCGCGATTCAAAATTACATCCTGGGAAGTGAACCGTTTCAGATCAGCGAATTGATCTCCGTACTGGAATATCTGATTTCGGGAAGGGCGGGCACTTTCGTACGAGATTCGTTTAACGTGAAAAAATGGATCCGTTCGTTTACGTTCTCCGAACTTCTCAAAGAGGAAACGATCGAGGACTCCTGCGAAATCATCATGGAAACGATCCGGGAAAACGGGCACGTCGCTGTGACAAAAACCGTCGGCCTATTTCACGTAACGCACGATTTCGCTGGAAAGGCGTTCGACGTATTGAAAAGTTTTTACCTCAATCAATTCTCGAGAAAACTGAAACAGGAATACCCGAACGCCTGGGAATCCGTCCTGAATCACCGAAAGGAATTCCGCGTGGACGAATCCGGTTCCTTGATCGGAATCGAAGAAAAATTCGTTTCGGAGGAACTGAGGATTCTCGGCGAAAATCTGACGGGAATGATTCCTAATTCATACAATGATTTTCTAATATTAGCGAATTATATCTCCGAAAAAAACGACCAAGAAAGGATTCTTCGGTCCACGAACGAGGAATTGAAATCCATCAAGATGTTGAAGACGATGATGTCCATGAAAAGCGAAACTCTCTCCCAGTTTGTAACGATCAACCTGGAGGAAGACAAGGAATTTACTCATTCGGTGGTGGACAATCTCCGAAGGGATCCGGATTGTATCGTCTGCGACTGGTATGAAAAAGGGAAAAAAATCACCTGCCTCTGCTACAAAAAGGAGGAAATCCTATTCTCCCTGATCCATAGTATGACCGAAAAATATCCGTTTAAAACGGACCTAATCAAGAACTTTCTTTTTCTCGTGAAAAAGGAAAAAAACGCGATCGGACCCTTGTATCAAAAACCCGAATTTAAAAACGCGATTTTAAGACTCAAATACGTGTGTTACAAAAACCACCTTTCCTGGTTTTCGAAAATCTTCGCGGTGTTGGGCGCTTACGGAATGTTGGAATCCTCCCTGGATCACGAGGAATCCGTCACGCAGTTCGAGCAGTTAACAAGAGAAATTGAATATAAGGAAAATCGAAAGAAGCAGTTCGAAAAGATCCGATCGGTCTGGCTCGGAGAAATGGAATCGAATTAGTGCGGCTTCCTTTCCGATCCGTTTATTTTTTGATCTCGAAAGTTCTGAAGTTGCCTTTGGGCTCTTCCCAGGAAATGAGCGCCTCTTTGACTTCCGAGCCTTTGGGCCCCCTCTGGATGGCCTTATACAGATCCTCGATAAACATCTTATCGCCTTCCACGATCGTTTCCACCTCACCTCCGGGAAGATTCTGCGTAAAACCGCTCAACCTGCATTCCTGCGCGCGCTGCAGAATGTAATACCGGAATCCGACTCCTTGTACTTTACCTCGCACCAAAATTTTTGCTCTTGAATTATTTTTGGATCCCATCTTTCATTCCTCCGGTCTGTTCTCCAGATTGACCATCCACGCCGAAAAGTCTTTCAGAAAATTCCATAGAATCTCTTTCTGAGTTTCTCCTTGGTCCCAAAGATCAAGGGCCTTTCGATAACAGGAAAGCCAAACCCTTCTCGCTTTTTCGTCGATGGGAAAAGGTAGATGCCGCGCCCTCATCCGAGGAGGACCGTAATTTTGGGAATACAAAGGCGGGCCTCCGGTGACCTGGATCAGAAAATCCGCGGACTTAATCTTACTTTCCTCCAAGGTTTCCGGAAACATAAATGCGATCGGGCTTTCGGGAATCAGATCGTAAAAATCCGAAACGAGTTTTCTCAGAGAAATCTCACCTACCGCGGCGAATACCGTCTGTAAACCGGGAACCGGGCCGGGAGGACCGCCGGGTGGAACGTAAAACGGGCGCTGTTCCGTCATGGCTTTGCGCCCGATTTGTCCAGATAAGAACGGATCTTAGGACCGAAGTCCTTAACGATTTTATTATATACGTCTTTTTTAAAGGACACGATGGTCTCCAGGGTTTTTTCTATGGGAATAAATCGTACGGATTCGAATTCGCGTTCGTGCGTTTCCAGATCGCAATCCTCCGCGTTTCCGTTCCAATAAATCAGAAACCATTTCTGAAGTTGACCTCTGTATTTTTGGAGATTACGACTGAGGGGAAGATTGTCCGGAAAATCATAAGCGATCCAGTCCGGGTATTCGGAAACTACGATACCCGTATCGATGCCTACCTCTTCGTACAATTCCCTAAGGGCCGCTTTTTTAGGATCTTCGTCATCGTCGATTCCTCCTTGCGGAAATTGCCAAGATCCTAAAAAGTTCAATCGTTCTCCGACCAACACTTCTCCCTGCGCGTTGAACACCGCCATCCCGACGTTCTTTCGATACGGTTTTTCCATACGAATAGACTTCGGGTCGAGGGATTAAATGACAAGAAGATTTAAACCGAATTATCGTACGATCGACGAACGATAAGAATTCAGTTGCAAAATTTATACTCTCTAAGGAATGATACTCAATACTATCACCGGTCGGAGTTCGAATCCCTACAATGCAGTTACGTAAACAATCTTCCCGCTCTCGCATCTTTAAGGAAAAGGATTTCGAAGTAAAACCATCTTCCATACCGGGAATCGGAATGGGCCTTTTCGCAAAAGAAACCCTTTCCAAAGGAGATACGGTGGGTTATTATACCGGAAAAATTCTTACGGATAAGACCGCCAATTCCTCCAAGTACTGCGAATCGAAATATCTCCTTTGGATCTGTAAGGATCATTGGATTTACGGCGAAGGAAAAGAAAGCAATTATACCCGATTTATGAATCACAGCACGAAACCCAACGTAAAACTTGTGGTTTCCGTACGTTGGAAAACGGCCCGTTTCGAAACGATCCGCAAGGTCAAGGCGGGAGAGGAATTGTTCTTCGATTACGGCGACGAATACTGGATCAATACGGACATCGATCCGGTCGAAAGAAACTGATTCGGTCCCGGATCGATCGAGACCGTAAGAAGTTAACTTCTGGACGCGTGTTTAAAGAAAAAGGCGAAACCCGATAGAAGTTTAAAGATGGCGGGCAACGTCCGTAAGGTGATACCGATATCCCCGTGCGAAATCAAAGGGGTCAAAACAAGTTTCGATCTATCTTTGGGAACGTCCCTTTCACGCAGACGTTCCAAAATCAAACCTGATTCGGACGCGGGAACCACGTTATCCGAAACACCATGAATCAAAGCCACGTGCGCGCGTAGATCCTCCAATTTATTATCAACCTGAAGGTCCTGTAAAAACGAACGGAACGGCCCCGCGTTACGAACGATCTTGTTCCAAATTTCGGCGCGGAATTCCCGATCTTCTTTGAGTTTGAGAAAGAGTTCGCGATTGTCCGGACGGATGGAATCTAAAACCTTCGGAAGTTCGGGGGTTTCGCGTAAAAAACTGCCGTCCAAAATGCTCGCGTGCAACGCCTTACGTATTTCTTCGTTTTCTCCGATTCCGAAATGAACGAAGTTCCAGAGGAGAATCATACGTCCGTATTCGTCCGAACCCTCCGCGGACATCAGATAATCCAACGTTGTCTGGACGTTACCGTAGGCTCCGATCGTAAGAATGGATTTCACCTTTCCTTCCAACTGGGGCGCGGCAGCCGCGATCAGACCCATACTCGCGGAAAAGGAAGGAGCAAGCAGGGAAATCGTACCGTCGGGACAAACGTTCGCGTCGGAGGAGAACTTCAAAATCAACTGTTTGATCTTTTCGATACTTTCCAATCGAATCTTAAATTCGCTGATTTCCTGCATTTGCGGACAAAACACGAGAAAACCGCAGGAGGCCAATCCTCTGCACACCGCTTGAAAACGCGGATCCTTGTTACCGAGATACGCCATTCCGTTGATGGCGAGAATCGTTCCCTGAAAGGAAGTTCGGTTGGCGGGAAAAAATTTCAGAACTCCGACGGATTCTCCCGAAAGGGAAACGGTGAAATCCTCTTCTTGAATTCCTTTTGAGGAATTACTGCGCGTATTGAGAGCGAATCGAATCGCCGAAAAAAAATGTTTCATAACTTCTTCGTTAACCTTGTATAAGATCCGCATTGAATGCGGACCGATTTCTTTATAAAAATCTGACCGTATCGACTTTGAATGTTTCCCGTTGGACGATTATTACGAAACGGTTACGTTTCGTAATAATCCGAAATCCTAATATTCTTTTCGTAATAATTTCCTCATCCGATCCGGGAAGTTCGTAAAAAGCCCGTCCGCACCGCGATCCAAAAACGTTCGCATATCGGCGGTTTCGTTGACCGTATAAACGACTCCCAGTAAATTCTTTGCGGAGATTTTCTCCAAATTTTCCTTCGAAGCCTCGGACACCGAGGGATGAACGCTCCACGCGCCGACTTTTTCCGCGAATCCGATCGCTTCATCGACGGACCCGCTTTCCTCTCCGACCAAAACTCCCAATTTGATTTCGGGATCGATCGTACGGATCCGTTCCAAACATTTCCAAGAAAAGGAGGAAATCAGAATTCGTTTCCTAAGTTCGACCCGGCGAATCAGATCGAGCACGAGCGATTCTATGGAATTTCCGGAAACGACATCGTCCATCGCGGTCGATTTGATTTCCACGTTTAAATCCGTTTCCGATTTACGGATCATATCCAGTACGTCCTTTAAAAAAGGAATCGTTTCTTTCTTAAATTTACGGGAAAACCAGGAACCGGCGTCGAGTTCGCGTAGAATTTCCGATTCGAAATCGCGCACGTTGCCCACCAATCGAGTCGTTCGATCGAGGTCGTCGTCGTGAATGACCACGACCTTTCTGTCTGCCGAAAGGGTGACGTCCAGTTCGATCAGATCCGCTCGACTCGAAATCGCCTTTTTGAACGCGATCCTTGTGTTTTCCGGATATTCCCCGCTGGCTCCCCGATGCGCGAACACCAAAGGGCGTTTCAGGTTTTTAGGGCCTCGAACTTTCTCAATCATATTATATTTTTTAAATATTCAAAAAATGGAACGTATTGTTTTTCCGAAGAGGCGCTTCAAACCGTTTCTACGCCGAGTCCGGTCACAGAGACAAACCCACAGCAAAATCGAAACCCGCGTCGGAAACCTTTCCACCGTGATCCCGTTTGATTTCCTCTTTACGGATCCAATAGTCCGAAACCGTGGCAGAATGGTCCGCATATTCCAAGGATTGAACCGTAACGTTTTTGTGGTAACGGCCGAAGGTTCGAACCACAACTTCGAAACCGAAAAAGAATCCGGATTCCAACTGATGTCTAAAACCGATACCGGTTCCGACGTAGTATCTCGGTCCGTAATCCAAATGGATGCGCTCCGAGCGATACGAAGAAGGACCGCGCAGATCCACGAACTGATCGTAAACGGTTTGACGGAAGTATTCCGCTCCGACATGAATCGGAATGTATAAGGAGGAATCCGCCAAAAAATAATTCAAGAACACACCTCCTCCCGCGTTCTTCCATTCCCGATCGGATTGTCTTGCCGCCGCGTATTGGACGAAATAAGCGTAACGACTGTCGAAATCGCCGTTGATCACGTACGAGTTTTGGTAGTATTGAAGACCGATCGCGACTTTTTCCCAAACGTTCCAGCCTACGATTCCGGAGCCGTATCCTTTGAAAAAACCTCCTCCGAAAAAAAACTTTCTCTTTCCTCGAATTTCTTTTTGGGACGGGGATTTATCCTCGACTTCATCTTTCCCTTGGGAATTCGATTCCTTCGTTTCCGAAGACGGGGCGGAAGCGGGAGTGATGTTTTGGGAAAACGTCGCCTGAAACGAAACGAGCAGAAGAATGCAGATGAAAATTCGTTTGAGCGCGGTCGAACTTCCGCGGCGGTACAAAGGTTCCATAGGACGAAAAGTTTATGAAATCGGGAGGGATTGTCAAGAGAAAGGAAGGGGAAGAAAGGGTTCAGGCGGGTTTTCGATCCCGCCCGAGAGGGAAAGTAACTCGATCTTATTTAGAAGCGGGAGTTTTTCCGGAAGTGGTATTTTTGATCGCTTCAGCCACTTCGTTGATTTTAGCTTTTACAGCTTCGATTTGACCTTCAGGGATTTTGTTTTTGATCTCATCGGTGATTTTGTTGTAGTTCTCGATGATCTTAGATCTGGTTTCTTCGTAATTCTTTCCTGCAACGGAAGTCACTTCCTTGATGTCGTTGATTACTTTATCAACGGTTTCGCGGATTTTTACGGTCGCTTCGGAATTGTCGGAAGCTCCTTTTGTAACCAGCTCCAAATAGGTTTTTTCGAGATCAGCTTTCGCTTTGCCCAGACCTTCTTGACCAGCTTTGATGAGTCCAAGACCCGCATTCAGAACATCTAGAATTTGCTTTTCCATTCGATTTTTCTCCTTGAGATTCGTTGTGCATCGCACAATCCTTTTGTATTGCGCCGCACAATTTTTGTCAATCCAAAAAAGAAAAAATTTTGGCAAACTTTCATTTTCGGGAAAAAAGGAAGTTTGCCCTTGTTTTTAAGATAGGAGATAAAATTGAATTCCTTTCATCAAAAATCGCATAGGCGGTTTATTTTTTAAAAGAATTCATCCGGTTTGCCGCTTTCGAATCCTTCGTTTTGGAAAATTATTTTTGTTCAACGAGGGAGTTCTTGGCGCTCTTCGATTCCCTAAAAACAAAAGATTGAGATTCAGTAAAAAATGACAGATTCCACAAAAACAAAAATCAAAACTTCCGACCGAATGATTCCCGGCGTTCTCGCGTTAGCGTTTTCGCTCCTGCTGATTCAATGTAACACGGAGAAAAACGAAACTTCTACGACCGAATTTTTGGCTCTTTTGGGAACGAGCACAAGCGTCGTAAAAGTCCAAAACGACTTAAATCGCAACGGCGGTCTTACGACAAGGGAAACCGATGCCGGAAAAACTCCGACCAATCCTACCAACGAAACCAATTCTTCGGACGGACATACGGCCATTCGACTGATCGGTGACGGGACGATGGTCGGCGGAGGTTTGTTGGTTTATGTGAGGGAACAAAGCGGTTTCGCAGGAGACATCGCACCAGTCACGATTACGGAGGGAGTTCCCACGTTTCGTACCGTTCCCGGTAAGGAATACTTCGCCTACTTGGAGTTTTTCATAGACGGAGCGAACGACACCGAAATCGACGGAGCGGCGTTGATTGTTCCGTTTACCGCCACGGAAACCGACAAAATCGATTTTTACGTAACGGGAACCGGGGCGGGACTTTTCGTAAACGACGCTTCCCACGTTTCGAATTTGTTCTACGATCCGGTAGGCCAAAATGGGATGGGGAACAATCCAGAGGAAAGAGCCGCTTGGAGAAGATCCAATTTTCTCCTATACGGAGGGGAAGGTTTCGTAGTGGAATATCTCTACGGGCCATGAGGATTTTTTTTCGTTGAACAACGATTTGACGATTCAGATCGGACGATCCAAATCGAAAACGGCCGGACTTAGGGGTGAATCCTTCGAAAACCGACCCAACAAAACGCGTCCTCACAAGGGGCGCGGTTAAAATCCTCATAAAACGCGGCCTCAAAATCCACAAGAAACGCCGTTTCGATCACGACAATTGTATTATAAATTTATAATATTATACTTTTTAAATTAAATCCCGGAGGCCGAAACGGAGCGGAATCAGGATTTTGCCCGCATCCTTTCGATCGTTTTTCCGATGAGTTTGGAGTGAAGTTTACAAGCCTCTTCCAGGCCTTGGTAAAGAAGCAGACTTTTTTTGGCGATCCCAAGTCGTTCGTTTTTCTTTTCCTCCAAAGTCAAACCGCCTTCGTAACCTTCGGTGATCATAAGGACCGTCCTTTGAATGCTCATTCCTAAAATTTCGGTCAAACCTTTTCGGGAGGAAACCTCTTCGTCGATCGTGTCCATTTCTTTTAGGTTTTTCAGAATCTGATCCTTAAAACGATCCTCCGCTTTGACCTGCGCATAAAGACGATCGGAGAGGATTCTTCCTTTCGCAACCTTTTCGGAAAACGCTTTGAGTTCTCGGGAAAGGGCCAGCAATTCGTCGAGAATCGCGCCGAAACGATTTTCTTCGGAACGGTCTTGCGGTTCGGTTTCCGATGAATCGGCTATCGCCCGAATCCGATCCCGAACGGATTGGACGAATCGTAAATCGAATTCATTTTTTTGAATGTATTGATCGGCGGAGACGTTCGGGATTCCTTCCAACCTCGCCCCTTCCTTTCCGAGATTGAACCACGCGATCCGTTTGGGATGTTCCTCGAACCATTTTTTAAAGATCAGAAGTTTTTCGTTGGTTCGCAGACTTCCTCCGTTCAAAGAAGTAGTGTATTTCGCGGGAAGCGCGGTCATCTGTTTATGGTTGTGATATTCCCTTCTGAATTTTCTGGATTCGAGATGATTGAGGCGTTCCTCCAAAACCGCACCCTTACAGTGCGCCAGTTTCGAAGGAAAGGAAAGATCCTGTCCGACGAGCAACAGATTTCTCGCCTTCATCTTTTCGGCGAGACTGACCGCATTCGTCGAAACCGATCCTCCGAAATCGACCGCTCCGATTTCCTCTTCCGGAATTTTAGAAAGAATACGAATCAACGGAAACGGAGAAGAAGTATAATATCCTTTTTTGAAATTTCCCGGAAGCCGCAACGTATGATACGAAGACGTCGGATCGAATACGATCCTCGCCTCCCCTTCGTAACCTTCCAGATATTTGGAATTGAGGGCCTGCGGATCCACCGAGTACGTCAGATCCGGATCGATCCCCGCCTTCCACAACACCGTCAACGCGGTATCGACGGCGATCAAAACGAAACGATCGCGATATCGTTTGATGTCTTCTAAGGAATCCGACAAGGAAGGCCCCGCTCCGCACACGAGAACGTCCGCCGTTCCTTCACAAATTCCGAAAAGATTCCGAACCGGTTTCATATCGGAGATCTCGGGAAGATTATGTACGAAGTTACGCGTCCATATTCTTTCGAAACGGGTCAAGGTGGAAAGATTTACGTCCTTTTTATGGAAAAAACTTTCCGAGATAAAACGAAGCTCCTCGTATTCTTCCTTTTTCCATTGATAACTTCCCCGATGCGGAATAAAACTCACCGGAAATCCGGAGATTCCTTTAAAGGCGGAATAAAGTTCCGGCTCGTTCAACGGAGTCAGAAGAATCCTAAGTTTTCCCGAAATCAAAAAAGAAGAATAGTCGAAGTAAGAAAGCGCATAACGTAGAACCGCGGGCCTCGCTTCCATCCAAACAACGGTCGTGTTTTTATACTTTAAACTTTCCTGAATTCCGTAACCGAGACCCGCTCCGAAAAAAAGGAAAACCCTTTCCTCGTCCTCTTTTTTGAGTCCTTCCAAAAGGCGTTTCGCTTCGACGATCGGATCCATTCTGCTGTGAAGATATATTCCGTCCGCTTCCAAAACCGGAAGCCCCGTTTTTGAAATCCGGACTTCCAAGACGCTTTCGTTTTCCGCGGTTTCGATCCTTTCCGCGATACCGTAGGTTTTTCCTCGAACTTCCCTTCCCCGAAAATCGTCCTTTAGCGTAGTATCTTCGCCAGCGACCGTTTCGAGGGCACGAAGATTTTTTTGTAACAGGGATTCGTCGGCGGACGGATTCATAAATATGGAATATTCCAATTACTTAAAATATAAGTTCAAACGATCGTCGCCGAGTTTGTTTCCGGGAGACGGTTCCTGACGATAACAGAATCCGCTGCCGTGGAATTTTACGGGGATTCCCAATGGAGCGAGGATTTCCAGCGATTCGCGTTTGCTTTTGCCGATCAGATCCGGAATTTCTCCCGCACTCGATTTGAGGTTTTTCCGTTGGAACCTTTTGAGGGAAACGTCCACGGTTTTTTCACCTTGTTCGATGATGGGAATGATGTTTTCCACGACTTCCTTAAAAACCGGAGCGGCCAAACCTCCTCCCGAATGTGTCCCTCCCTGCGGTTCGTCGAACAGAATCAAACCGACGATCTTGGGTTTTTCCGCAGGGAAAAAACCGAGAAAGGAAGCGGACCACAAACCTTCGACATACCCTTTTCCGGAAACCGCCTTTTGTCCGGTTCCCGTTTTTCCAGCGATCGAATATTCCTGAATGTAGGCGTTTTTTCCGGTTCCGGATTGAACCACCCTCGTCATCGCTCGGATCAATCGATCGGTCGTATAATCGCGGATTCCGATCGGAGTTTCCTGCGTTTTAAATTCGTGTAATATTTCTCCGTAAGAATCGCTCAAGTGGGAAACCACTCTCGGAGTCAGCATCCTTCCCCCGTTTACGACCGAAGCAGCGGAGGCGACGAGTTGAATCGGTGTGACCGAAACTCCCTGGCCGATCGCCATAAACATGGAAGTGGCGGGCGTCCATTTTTTCAGAGGAGGAAAATAACCCGCGGATTCGTTCGGAAGAAATCCGGTTTTTTCTCCGAATTGGAACTTCTTCATATAATCGTAAAGCAGCGATTCGGGAATTCTTTGTGTCGCCTTGATGATTCCTACGTTGCAGGAATACTGAAGTATCTCCTCCAGATTGAGATGACCGTGCGCTTCCGTACATTTGATCCTGGTTTTTCCGAGTTCGACGTAACCGGGACAATGAAACTTTTCGTCGGAACGTATTAGGTTTTCGTTATATAAGATCGAGGCGAGGAATATTTTCATAGTGGAACCCGGCTCGTAAACGTGACGAATCGCCCAGTTGGTGTGGGAATCCTCTCCCGATTCGTTGTATTGATTGGGATCGAAGGCGGGAAAGGATGCCGAGGCGAGAATTTTTCCGGTGTTGATTTCCATCAAAATTCCGATCGCCTTTTTGGATCCGGTTTCCTCGAATCGTTTTCCCAAGGCCTTCTCGAGTTTGTATTGGATGAGTCCGTCGATCGTAAGATGAAGATTGCTTCCCCGGGACGAATCCGATTCCGTCGAGGTCATCAGTTCCTGATTGTATTGTACTTCCAATCCGGAAAGGGCCCGGTCATCGTCCATTCCCGTAAACCCCACGAGGCTGGAGGCGAGGGTTCCGTGCGGATAAACGCGTTTGTATTCTTTTTCCCTTCTGACTCCGGGAAGGGAAAGATCCATGATCTTATTTCCGAGCGATTCGTCGATTTCTCGTTTGAGAAGAAAGTAACGGCTCTTTTCTCGGATCATCGCTTCGATTTTATCCGGAGACAGGTCGAGATACGGCGCGAGTTGGACCGCGGTAAACGTGGGGTCGTAGATATTGGCGGGATAAATTCCGATCGTCGCCGAATCTACGGTCATCGCAAGTTCGATCCCCCGGCGATCATAGATCGCCCCGCGCATGATCCGGTCCCCTGTTTTGAGAACCGTCTCGCGCTCGTTTAAGAAAGTGAGAAAAATCACCCGGCCGATCAAAATACAAAAAAGGAGACAAAGAAAGGAAAATAGGATCGTAAGTCTGGTTTTGCGGGATTTCATTCTTCTTGGATAAGATCGTCCAAAAACCGGATTTCGAAAAGTCCTGTTTTGGTAGGAGAAAGGGAGATTTTCTTTTCTAAGAATTTGCCGAACCCGTTTCACATAAGAGACTTTCTCTGTTTTAACGGAATCGTGTTGGTAAAGGGTAGGCCAACGCTAATTTTTCTGTGAATCTTGCGAGGCGTGTGAGTTCCCGCACACTTTGTAGTACCAACAATCTCCGACCAATGTACACATCCGGATTTTGTTCGCAAAATCGCACTTTCAACGGGAGAATCGAAGCCATTTCCGTCGGGCTTGGGGCCTGGCCGGTCTATCAACAGGAAGTCTAAATTGGAGGATCGGAACCGGGTTTGCAAATTTTTTCTCGGATTTTCTCGAAAGCTCATAAACCTGCCGAGGAATCGGAGGAGTTCCCGCAATTTTCGTATTCTCGAGAGAAGGAAACCGCAGACCCGCGAAAACGTATGAGTTCCCACAATTCTTAGAACAACGAAATCTGACTTTGAAATCAGCCACAACGTATGAGTTCCCACAATTCTTCGGCACTCTACCCCCTGAGATTGCCAAAAAAATGGAGAAATTCCCATTCCGATCGACCCATATCCACTTTCTTCCTTGACAATTTTTCTCGATATCGGGAAACTTATTGTATAACTTAGCACTCTAACATTCAGAGTGCCAAAAAAGAACGATGGATCTCACAGAACGTCACAAACGAATTCTGAAAGCCCTTGTGGACGAGTTCATTCAGGAAAACCGACCCGTAGGTTCCAAAACCCTGTATGACAAACACGATATCGGCCTTTCGCCGGCTTCGATTCGGTCCGTCCTCAAGGATTTGGAAGACTACGGCTATCTGGCTTCCCGACATACCTCGGGAGGAAGAATTCCGACGGAACGCGGATATCGATTTTACGTGGATTCACTCGTAATCCTTTACGAACTCACGATCAAAGAAAAGCAAAGGATTCAGGAAGAATACCTGAAGATGCAATTCAAACTGGATCAGATTCTAAAAGCGACCGCGTCGGTACTTTCCTCGCTTTCGAACGCGGCGGGAATCGTAATCGGTCCGGCGAGAAACTTGGACACTCTCAAACACGTCGAATTGATTCACGTGCACGGAGACGAAATTCTGATGATTCTCGTAATGAGATCCGGAACGGTACTTCACAGAAACATATTCCTGGATCGCAATTACTCGCAGGAATCTCTCTATCAGATTTCGAAATATCTCAACGAGAATTTGAAAGGATATGATATATACGAAATTCAGAATGTAGTTATACCGAAACTGAGCGTCCGTCGGGACGGGCCGGAAGAATTTACAAGAATCGCCCCTTTGATCTCGTCGGCGATGACCCCGGATAATTCTGAAGTATCTTTGTACATCGACGGATTCAAAAATCTTTATTCCAATTTCAAGGACGAAGAGGAACAATTTTCCCAAGTACTTTCGCTTTTGGACGATCAGGGATTTTTGCGCGGATTCTTTTCGGAATACATCGATCAAGACGGCGTTTATACGATCATCGGAAAGGACGGCGATCAGTTTATGTCGGGGGTTTCGATTATCACTTCCAACTACAAAATGGGAGAAAAGAAAATCGGCGCGTTAGGCATCATTGGTCCGCAGAGAATGGACTACAATCGAGCCCTGCCTTTGGTGGATTTCACCTCGAAACTCGTATCGGAAATGGTGACTCGCATCAGTAAATAAAAAAGGAGAGACTGTATGGCCGAATCGTCGAACTCGAAACAAGAAACTTCGAAGGAAAAAAAGGCCGACGGAAAAAATTCTCAAACAGCAACAAAGGAAATGAATACAGAAGCAATGAATCCGGAAGAAACCGCACAAACCACAGAACCGCAAACGGAAGCGCCCGCCCAGGAAACGACTTCCCAAACCGACGAACTCGGAGCGGCCAAAAAGGAAATCGAAACCCTCAAGGATTCCTGGGCGAGGGAACGCGCGGAGTTTCAAAACTTCAAACGCAGATCCGCGCAGGAGTTTACGTCCATCCGAAAGGAAGCGGTGAAATCCCTCATTTCGGGGTTTTTAAATCCGATCGACAACCTCGAACGGGTGGGAGCGAGCGCCCCCGCAACCGAGGAATTGAAACCGTTCGTGGACGGAGTAGGAATGATCCTCAAGGAACTCTACTCTGTATTAGAAAAATCGAATGTATTTCGATTCGATCCGAAGGGAGAATCCTTCGATCCGATGTCCATGGAAGCGCTTTCTTCGGAGGAAGGAGAACAATACTCGGAAGAAACCGTGATCGAAGTCTATCAACCCGGTTATTATTACAAGGAAAACGAGGATAAGTTTCCGTTGCGGCCCGCAAGAGTACGGATCGGAAAACCCAAAGCGTAGGCAGTCATTAGGAATCTCAGGGAAGTATTAAAGGAGAACAACATGTCCAAAGAAAAGATCATAGGAATCGACTTAGGAACCACCAACTCGGTCGTTTCCGTCATGGAGGGCGGGGACCCGGTCGTCATTCAAAACTCGGAAGGAGCCAGAACAACCCCTTCCATAGTAGCTTTCACCGCAAAAGGAGAAACGTTGGTCGGTCAATTCGCCAAAAACCAAGCGATCACCAACGCGGCAAACACGGTCCGTTCCGCAAAACGGTTTATCGGAAGAAGACTCAGCGAATGCGAATCGGAAATGAAACACGTTTCGTACAAAGTTGTCCGTTCCGGAAACGAAGGTGTTAAGTTCGAAACTTCCGCAGGAGAATTCACTCCTCAGGAAATTTCCGCACGCGTCCTGATGAAGATGAAACAAACCGCGGAAGACTATCTCGGTCAAAAAGTGACCAAGGCGGTCATTACGGTTCCTGCATACTTCAACGACGAACAACGTCAAGCGACGAAAGACGCCGGAAGAATCGCAGGTCTTGAAGTGGAGCGGATTATCAACGAACCGACCGCCGCCGCTCTTGCGTACGGTTTCGATAAGAAAAACGTAAATTCCAAAATCGCGGTTTACGACCTCGGCGGCGGAACCTTCGACATATCGATCCTAGAATTGGCCGACGGAGTATTCGAAGTGAAGTCAACCAACGGTGACACACATCTCGGAGGGGACGACTTCGACATGGCGATCATGGAATGGATGATTTCCGAGTTTAAGAATCAAACCGGAATCGACATCTCGGCTGATAAAAACACAGTACAACGTCTGAAAGAAGCCGCGGAAAAAGCGAAGATCGAACTTTCCGGAACGATGTCCACACAGATCAATCTTCCGTTTATCACGGCGGATGCATCCGGTCCGAAACACTTGGATATGACTCTTTCCAGAGCCAAGTTCGATCAGTTGACTAAAAATCTCGTGGATCGCACGCGTATTCCCTGCGAGAACGCGCTTCGCGACGCGGGCCTCAAGGCTTCCGAAATCGACGAAGTGATTTTGGTCGGAGGATCAATCCGGATTCCGGCGGTTCAAGAGCTGGTAAAACAGATCTTCGGCAAGGAACCGAATAAATCCGTAAACCCGGACGAGGTCGTTGCGGTCGGCGCCGCGATCCAAGGCGGTGTGTTGGCGGGAGAAGTTTCCGACGTTCTGTTGTTGGACGTAACACCACTTTCGCTCGGAATCGAAACACTCGGCGGAGTGATGACCAAGTTGATCGAAAGAAACACAACGATTCCCACCAAAAAATCGCAAGTGTTCTCGACTGCGGCGGACAATCAATCCGCGGTATCGATCCATGTTCTTCAAGGAGAACGCGAGATGGCTTCCGCAAACAGAACGCTCGGACGGTTTGATCTGATCGGAATTCCGCCCGCACCGAGAGGAGTTCCTCAAATCGAAGTTACCTTCGACATCGACGCGAACGGAATTGTACACGTATCCGCGAAAGATCTGGGAACCGGTAAGGAGCAAAAGATCCGCATCGAATCTTCTTCCGGATTGTCCGAAGACGAAATCCAAAAGATGGTCAAAGACGCGGAAGCACACGCCGCGGCCGACAAAGCGCAAAGAGAAGTCATCGAAGCGAAGAACGAATTGGATACGCTCGCCTATTCTCTCGAAAAAACCGTAAACGAAGCCGGAGATAAAATCGGAGCGAGCGAAAAACAACTCGCTACAGACGAAATCAAACGCGCAAGAGAAGCGATCGAGAGTAACGATAAGGCGAGAATCGAATCCGCAAAGGCTTCCATCTCCAAGATAGCTTCCGACATCGCGACCAAGATCTATTCCCAAGGCGGAGCGCCGGGTGGAGATCAAGGCGCGGGTGGTCCCGGACAAGGCGGTGCGGAAGACAATTCGGCGAACAACGGGGAAAAGGTCGTGGACGCGGATTATACCGTAGTGGATGATGAGAAAAAGTAAAAACCGATGAGCGATAGAAGTTACTACGATATTCTTGGAGTTTCCAAGAGCGCTAGCGACGAGGAAATCAAATCCGCGTATCGTAAGTTAGCGATCAAATATCATCCCGACAAAAACAAGGGTGATAAGGAAGCCGAAGAGAAGTTTAAAGAAGCGACGGAAGCGTATGAAATTCTGCGCGACGCGAAAAAAAGACAAGCCTATGATCAATTCGGCAAGGCTGGAGTCGGCGCGGGTGCGGGAGGATACGGGCAAGGAGCTTACACGGATTTCTCCGATATCTTCGGAGACTTCGGGGATATCTTCGGTGATTTCTTTGGCGGCGGCGGTGGAGGCCGTTTTGGCGGAGGAAGAAGATCGGGACCGCAGAGAGGTTCCGATCTTCGTTACAACTTGGACGTATCCCTCGAAGACGCCGCGATGGGACGAGAATACAAGATCGAAATTCCCAGACTCGAAACCTGCGGAGATTGCAACGGTTCCGGAGCCGCAAAGGGAAGTTCCCCTACCACTTGTCCAGACTGTGGAGGAGCGGGTCAGATCAGAAGAACCCAAGGTTTTTTTTCCGTTGCCACGACCTGCCCAACCTGCAGGGGAAAAGGAACCACGATTTCCAATCCGTGTAAGTCCTGCGGCGGACAAGGATTACAGGAAAAACGTAGAACGATCAATATCAAAATTCCTCCGGGAATAGAAACCGGTTCGCGGTTGAAGGTTACCGGCGAAGGGGAAGCTGGACCGAACGGCGGTCCCCACGGGGATTTGTACGTGGTAACCCACGTAAAAAAACACGAATTATTCGAACGTCAAGGCAACGATCTGATTCTCGTTCGTAAAATCACTTTAGCACAGGCGATTCTCGGAGCAGAAATCGAAGTGCCTACGATCGACGGTAAAAAGGCGAAGATGAAGATCCCGGAAGGAACCGAATCCGGACAGGTATTCCGCCTAAAAGGACACGGAATGCCGTATCTCGGCGCCTACGGAAAGGGCGATCAACACGTGATCGTAAAGATCGAAATTCCGAAGAAGATCAACCGAAGACAGAAGGAACTCATCGAGGAATTCGCCCGCGAATCCGGAGAAAATATCCCCGGTTCCAAGGGGAAAATTTTCACGAAATAAAGACGATGGGCGATGTATCGCGCCCGCAAAGCGGGCGCGATACATTAATTTATTATAAAATTAGAACATACTTCTTCCCTCCGGCGGAAGACGTCGAAGACCAAAGGAAATCAAATGACAGAAAGAGTAAAACTCGGAGTAATCGGAACCGGACACATGGGTCAATACCACGTCAACGTCGCAAAAACGCTCAACGATGCGATTTTGGTCGGAATTTACGACGCTGATACCGAACGAGCCAAACAAATGGCCGACAAACACAAAACCTCCGCGTTCGCTTCAATCGACGAATTGATCTCCAAGGTGGACGGACTCGTCATCGCCGTTCCGACGTTTCTCCATCACGAAATTGCGAAAAAAGCGTTGGATGCCGGCAAACATGTGTTAGTTGAAAAACCGATCGCCGAAACCGTAGAACAAGCGAAAGACCTCGTAAAAATGGCGGCGGATAAAAATCTGGTTCTACTCGTCGGGCACGTGGAACGTTTTAACGGAGCGGTTCTCGAATTGGGAAAAATCGTAAAAGACCCGCTTTTAATAGAATCCAGACGATTAGCTCCTTACAATCCGAGAATCAAGGACGTCGGTGTGGTTTTGGATATGATGATCCACGACATAGACATCGTTCTCAACCTGGTCAATTCTCCAGTAAAAAAACTTTCCGCTTCCGGAACCAGGGTACAATCCAATCACGAAGACATAGCCAATGTATTGTTGGAATTCGAAAACGGATGTCTTGCGAGTATCACTGCCTCGCGTGCCACTCAAGCGAAAATCCGCACGTTAAACATCACCCAAAAAGACGTTTATATTATGCTGGATTTTACGGATCAGGAAATCGAACTTCACAGACAGGCGACTTCCGACATACTTTTATTGTCGGAAGAGATCAAATATCGTCAGGAATCCATCGTGGAAAAGATTTTCGTCCACAAGGATAACCCGTTAAAACAGGAACACGAACATTTCATCCGTTGTATTCGAAAGGAATCCGATCCGATCGTTCACAGAAACTCCGACGTTTCCACCTTGGAGATCGCATATAAAATTCTTTCCGAAATTCACGGAACTTCCAAGAAGTAAATCGGTCTAAACGGGAACCGAAGTTATGGAAGAAAGTTACAACGGAAAAATATTGATCTCCAACTCTTCCATCGTCATGGATTATTTCAATCGGACGGTGATACTCATAGTCGAACACGATGAACAAGGCGCGTTTGGCTTGGTTCTGAATAAACGCCAGGAGGCATTTATCGGAGACGTGATTCAGGGAGTTCCCGATCACCTCAGCAAAAATTTTCCGATCTATTCCGGCGGGCCCGTAGATCCCACGTTCATTTCCGTTCTTCATGAAAACGCGAACATAACCCAACCTGGAATCGAAGTGATTCCCGGATTGTTTCTCGCGAGAAGTTTCGACACGCTTTTGGAATTGATGGAATCCTCTTCCAAGTTTCACGTGTATCAGGGGTATTCCGGTTGGGGAGCGGGGCAACTCGAAGGGGAGATGATCCGCAAATCCTGGGTCGTTCACGAAGCGCCCAAAGATTTCGTCTTGAATCAGGATCCGGAAACCACTTGGCAGGAAGCCTTACGAAGCAAAGGTGGAATCTACCGCTACTTCGTGGAACACACGAAAGATCCGATGTTGAACTGATCGGTTTGCGGTTTTCGAATTTAACCTTTACAGAGAAGTTCTCGATTCTAAGATCGGGAACCGGGAAATAACGATGAAAAAGATTCAGATTTTACTCGTTTCATTTTGTTTTTTATTTTTATTAGCTTTCGTACAATCGGTTTCCGCCGACGGCTGTTATATATGTACGAGCGGATCGTCGGATCTTTGTAGAGACTATTGCCGCTACGTCGGATCCGACTCGTTTGATAATAGAAAAAAGTGCCAGGATCGAGGTTGTAAAGTGGGTGGAACAGCCTCTTGTCCTTCCGCTTCCAATTACAAAGTCTGCTCGGCGAAATCGAATATCGACCGTACAAGCCCCTTCCTTTCTCTCAGAAGATAATTTCCTTTAAGAGTCGCACGGTTTTTCGTTTCGAGAATCGCTTCGAGCAACGATTTGCTCGGGATGATTTTGGAACGAACCCGGAAATTTTCTCTTCATCCTCTTGTTGGTCGTTTTTACGTGTTATCCTCTTGTATCACCCAAGGAAACTGTACATGTGCGTAGAGCGGATGAATAGGATTTGGGGAAAATCGCAGAAAACGTGTTATCGTATTGTGAATTAGGTCGAGCTCCCAGATGTAACTGTAAACATCATGAAAGGTAGGAACTCCTTCATTCAAACTCTCTGCGATAGAATCCCCGACTTCGACCCGATCCAAAAACAACAAAAAATTAAAAAGATAACATCGGGAAACGCCGTGTGCATTCGCAAGCACTCCCAACAAACTCCAAAACCCGGTATTCATCCGCACATTCAATTTTTTTAATTTTCCTTGATTCTTTTGATAAAGCGTGGTGATTCCTTCATCGTTAATCCGACTTCGAGAGGCCATAAACTTCGCATATCTTCGCAAAAGTTCCGGAACGCGTTTTACGAGATACCTTTGATCCTCGTTCGATAATTTTACGAAATACGATTCCGGAATCAAAAGGCTAACTACCCTATTTTTTCTCTCCGTCATCGCAGATTGAATTTTTTCTTCGGTATTTAAGAATATCGTTTCCATACCGAATACGGTTCCTTCCCGATTACGAGCGAACACGAAGTAAAGAAAAAATAAACGTCGAAATTCGAAAAAACTCTCATAAAAAAACCGCTCCCGCCACGACCGAATCGATCAAAGACCGGACGGCGATTTTACGATTTTATTTTGAACGGACCACTTCATTCCGAGCGAATCGTTTCGAAAAAATCACATCGATTTCATAAAGCTGACGGGAGGTTTTTTCCATTCTCCTTGAAGATTGAAATAATAAACCGTGCTCGTCGCTACGATCGTAAAAAGGTAAACAATTCCGTATTCAAAAATCGGATGAGAAGGTTGAATTTCCAGAATCTGCGCACTGATCAGCTCGTTCGCGACGCAGGCGAGAACAAGCGCCAATAAATAAGAAAACGTTCCAAGCAGAATCCCTTCCCACAAAAAGATTCTCTTTAGAAAACCGGAAGTCCCTCCAATGATTCGAAGAAGAGTGGTTTCTTCGATTCGTTCTTTTCTGCTGGAATTCAAAGCGGTCAAAACCAAAAGCAAAGAGGCGCCGAGAATAAGCCAAGTCATCAAACGAATAGTGAAAGAAATTTTTTCCAAAATTCCCAAAAAGGATCGAACCGCTTTGTCCGTATCGATGATCGTCAAATTAGGGTATTTGGAAACGAGACTTTTCTGTAATTCGTACCGTTTGGATTCCGATTCGATTCGCAAAGAACTCAGATAATAACCCGGCGCCTTTTCCAAAATTCCTTTGGAAAATAAGACCACGAAATTCGGCCGCATATCGGACCAATTCACTGCTCTAAAGTTGCGGATAATCCCCGTGACCTCCACTCCTCCGATCGAAAACGTAAGACTATCCCCTAGTTGCACTTTGAGATGAGTGGAAAATTCCTTCTCGATGGAAATCTGATCCTCTTCCCCCTTTCTCCAAAAATCCCCGTCTACGATCTTTTCCGTCGGATACGGCTCGTTGCGGTAGGAAAGAAAGTATTCCCTTGTTCTCGCTGTAGATCTCCAATCCCTTCGAAACGCGGAAGAATCGGTTTCCTCTTTTTTGACCGGTTCTCCGTTGATCTTCGCCAATCTCGCTCCGATCACGGGCGCAACGATCATCCTCTCCGCGCCGAAATCTTTCGCAACTTCCTCAAAATGTTCCTTCTGTTCGGCGCGGATATCCAAAACAAAAACATTCGGTCTTCTTTCCTTATCCTTGGAACCGCTGTATTCGAGTAGGCTTTCACTGACGATCAACGACAAAAGAAGAATAAACAAAGAACTGGTCAAACCGATGACGGACAAAGACAAGGTCGTTCCCGGTCTGTCGAATTTCCCCAGGACAAAACGCAAAAACGGAGAAAGATCTCCCCTATCACGCAATCCGGAAAGGAATATTCTAATTCCAGAATATACGAAAAATACGATCAACGGGAGCCCCAGCAGAATGGAACAAAGGAGCGCTCCTTTAAGGGGGCTTTCCGTTTCCCACCAAGCGAGAAGAAAAAACAAACCGAACAAAATCGAATACGCAAACACTTGCGAAATTTTGAATCTAAAGATTCGGTTGGTTTCCTCTTGAAACTCGTTTTTAACGGCTAAAATCGGTTTTAACGTCCGAATCTCGACCAAAGATTCAATGGAGGAAAAAAACGGAACCAAAACACCGATAAGAATTCCCCAAAAAAAGGAAGAAGCGCCTATCGACGGTCGAAACGAAAGTATATCTTCTCCGGCAAGATCGGGAATCCACCCCAACAACAACGCGCCCAAGAGGATTCCTAAAACCGAACCGATAGCGGAAAAGAAAAACAATTCCCCTAAAACTATCAGACTGACCGTATTCGGACTGGCTCCGAGGCATTTTAGAACGGCAAGAGTTCCGGATTTTTCGCGGATTCCCGCTCGGCTTGCCAGCAGAATCGAAATTCCTCCCAGAAAAAACGCGGACAAACCCAAAAGACTGAAAAAATCCAACGTGTTCGTAAGAAACTTCCTGGATCCGGAGTTGGTTTCGGTCGAATCGTAAAGAGTTAAGTCTTTTTGAATATACTCTTTGAAACTTTCCTCTTTATATTTTCCGGAAACGGAAGGATCCTTCAATTTGACGGGAACCAGATAACTGATTCTCGATCCCCTTTGTTCCAATCCCGTCGAAGCCAAAGAAACGCCCGAAATGATCGAAGTGGGCGCCATGGAAAGAAAGTTTCCTGCGATTCCCGGTTCCTTTAAAACTTTTCCTTTTAATACGAATTCGCGTTCGCCTAACACGACCGAGGCGCCTATCTTCAATTTCAAATTGAGAATCAGACTTTCCTCGAGAAGGATTTCTCCGTCCTTTAAACCGCGATAAATTCCCGGCGGTTCCGTGACGATTTCGCCGTAATACGGGAATTTTCCTTTCATCGTTTTGATAAGCGACAAGGAGGTTTCGTCGTTTTCGGGATTACGAAGCATCGAAGCAAACTGCACGAGTTCGCTGGTTTCGGAACCGGATGGAAGGCTTCGGGACATAAATTCCCTTTGTTCTTTCGTAAACGGAGACGAGCTCTGAACGAGCAGATCCGCGCCCATCAAATTCCGCGCCTCCTTCAAAATGGAACGGCTCAACTCTTCCCTATACGCGTGAATCGCGGTAACGGAACCGGTGCCGATGGCGATCGCCAGTACGATTTGCAACGCGGAACTTTTTCTGGATCGAATGTCGCGTAGGACGGAAAGAAAGAAAAATCGTAACTTCATCGTTTTTTCTTTGCGGTCTTCTTTTTGACCGGAGTTTTTTTGTTCGACTTCGTTTTGCCGACGATCTCGCGGACGATTTTACCGTCGCTCATTTCCAAAACCCGATCGGCAAGACCTGCGACCGAATGATCGTGTGTTACCACGATCAAAGTGGAGGAGGTTTTTTGATTCAATTCGGCAAGAAGGTTCATCACCATCTCTCCGTTTTTTTTATCCAGGTTTGCGGTAGGTTCGTCTGCGAATAAGATTTTAGGATTGTGGATGAACGACCGTGCGATCGCGATCCTTTGTTCTTCTCCTCCGGAAAGTTGACCGGGGAAGTTCAACGCCCTTTCCTTCATCGAAACTTTTTCTAACCAAGTCAGAGCCAACTCTTTAATTCGAGCGGAACCAAAATCGGAATTCAAAACAAGAGGAAGAGAAACGTTTTCGAGAGCGTTGAGCGATTTGATCAACTGAAAATTCTGAAAGATAAAACCGATTTTTTCTCCTCTTAACTTTGCAAGATCGTCTTCGTCTTTTTCCAAAAGCGGAATTCCGTCCAAGATCACTTCCCCTTCGTCGGGACGGTCCAAACCGGCTGAAATGGCAAGCAAGGTGGATTTTCCCGAACCGGAAGGACCGATAATCGCGATAAATTCTCCTTCTTCGATCCGAAAAGAAACGTCCTTAAGTACATCGAGTTTTTTTCCGGAAATCGAATAGGACTTATTGAGATTTTTTACCTGTAGCAAATCGTTCACCTAACCTTATAAAAACAATCGAAGAAATAAATTTCTAATTTTTTGTCTATCAACCATTGGAAACGTCCAGATAAAAAAGCATTCCACATAAAACAAAAGATCTCCCTTTTTTTAAAAAAAATTCCGACGATTTCCCGCGACTGTCGGCTAATTTTTTTTGACTCTAAACAACCTGATTTTTATAACGTAATCTCCGATCGGGCCGGGAAGGATGTTGTTGGATCACGTTTCTTTCCGGATTTATTGACACTCTGTAAATAAACACAATCAGCATGGATAAGTCTGGGAGCAAAATGCAGGCACTCGAAGAAAAACAAACAGAAGCTAAAGGAAATCATCTTTTGACTTGCTCAGGATGCAGAGCAAAAGTGACGCAACTCTACCAATACGATCTTTGCAAATCTTGTTTGAGTAAGACCTTCCAAAGATTGGTCAAGGTAATCGACTCCGTAAGAAAGTAAGGATCCAAATGCAATATCCCTTTCAGGAAGTAGAATCTTTTTGGCAAAAATTCTGGGAAGATAATCACAGCTTTCAGACGAACATCCGCTCTTCCAAACCCAAATTCTACTGCTTGGATATGTTTCCCTATCCGTCCGGCGCAGGACTTCACGTCGGTCATCCGGAAGGATACACTGCAACGGACATTCTCTCTCGCTTTAAGAGAATGAAAGGTTTTGAAGTTCTGCATCCCATGGGTTGGGATGCATTCGGACTTCCCGCAGAACGTTATGCAATGCAAACCGGAATTCATCCGGCAATCACTACGAAAAACAACATCGATAATTTCCGTCGTCAGGTCAAACTGATCGGTTTGTCGTACGACTGGTCCCGAGAACTTTCCACGACGGATCCTGAATATTATAAATTCACACAATGGATTTTCATTCAACTCTACCAATCCTGGTTCGATACGGAGCGGAAAAAAGCGGCGCCGATCCAGGACCTGATTGCTCGTTTCGCTACTGACGGTTCCCAAGGCCTGGATTACAGACAATTTAGCTCCGCAGAATGGAATTCCTATTCTCCTGCGGAACAGGAAAAGATTCTTTCCGATTTCAGATTGGTATATCAGGCCGAAATTCCGGTAAATTGGTGCGAAGCTCTGGGAACCGTTCTCGCCAACGAAGAAGTTGAGGAATGGGTAGAAAAAGGATACGAAGTCGTTCGTAAACCGATGCGTCAATATATGATGCGGATCACCGCGTACGCGGACCGTCTTTTGGAAGATCTTTCCTTGGTTCAATGGCCTACTTCCACTTTGGAAATGCAGAAAAACTGGATTGGAAAAAGCGAAGGATTGGAAATCAATTTTCCGCTGAAACAACCGATTTCCGATTTAGATGGAATTCGGATTTTTACCACGAGACCGGATACGATCTTCGGTGTGACGTATATGGTCGTGGCTCCGGAGCATCCGATCGTACCAAAGATCACCACCGCCGAACAAAAACAAAACGTGGAAGCGTATCAAAAATCCGCTTCTCTCAAAAGTGATTTGGATCGAATGGAGTTGAACAAGGACAAAACCGGAGTTTTTACCGGTGCGTATGCGATCAATCCCGCAAACCCTTTGCAGGAAATTCCGATTTGGATCAGCGACTACGTGTTATACGGATACGGAACCGGTGCGATCATGGCCGTTCCCGCACACGACCAACGCGACTTCGAATTCGCAAAGGCGTTCGATTTGAAAATCATTCCCGTGATCCAAGGAGAAATCGGAGACGCCGCTTTCGATTCCAAAACATCCGTTTGTATCAATTCCTCCTCGAAAGAAATTTCCATCGACGGGTTGGACTACGCATCCGCTTCCTCGAAGATCATACGCTGGGCGGAAGAAAAAAGTATCGGTAAAAAGAAAATTCAATTCAAATTGCGCGATTGGCTTTTCGCACGGCAAAGATATTGGGGCGAGCCGATTCCTTTGGTTCATTATCCTTCCGGAGTCACAAAGCCGATTTCCGAATCGGAGCTTCCTTTAGTGCTTCCGGATCTGGAAGAATTCAAACCTTCCGGAACGGGTGAATCCCCTCTCGCCCTCGCCAAAGACTGGCTGAAATATAAAGATCCTGAAACGGGAGAAATCGGAACGCGCGAAACCAACACGATGCCGCAATGGGCGGGATCGTGTTGGTATTATCTACGTTATATCGATCCTAAAAACGGAAAATTATTCTGTGATCCCGAGTTGGAAAAAAATTGGATGCCGGTCGATTTGTATGTGGGCGGTTCCGAACACGCCGTGCTTCACCTTCTTTATTCCCGTTTTTGGCACAAGTTCTTATACGATATCGGCGTCGTTTCGACCGCGGAACCGTTCGCCAAACTCGTGCACCAGGGTTTGATTCTCGGTGAGGACAAACGTAAGATGTCTAAGTCCTTAGGAAACGTAGTCAATCCGGACGACGTGATCCGAGAATACGGCGCCGACAGTTTACGTCTTTTCGAAATGTTTATGGGTCCGCTCGAAATGGTAAAACCTTGGAGTACGCGCGGTGTCGAAGGTGTATTCCGTTTTTTGAATCGGATTTGGAGACTTTTTCATGGAGGCGAAGGAGAATCGTTCCGTTTGGAGGAACTCGAGCCCACCGTCGAAGAATGGAAGGTTCTTCACAAAACGATTCAAAAAGTGAGCGATGACATTCCCAACTTTTCGTTCAATACTGCGATCTCACAGTTGATGATCTTTGTGAACGAATTCACTCCTTTGGAAAGACGGCCTAAAAAAATCTTGGAACCATTTATCCTTCTTGTCGCTCCGTTTGCACCTCATTTGGCCGAGGAACTCTGGAAACGCACCGGGAAAACCGAGTCCTTGACTTATGAACCGTTTCCCACGGCGGATCCGCAATATTTGGTCGAATCCGAAATTCTCATCGTGGTTCAGATCAACGGAAAACTGCGGGATGAATTCAAGGCTCCTAAGGACGTCTCTCAATCCGACGCGATCTCTATGGCGAAAAATTTGGATAAAATCCGGGGGATCCTGGAAGGCAAAACCGTCCGAAAGGAAATTTACGTTCCGGGTAAACTCGTCAACCTAGTCATTTCGTAGGTTGGTTCAATCGGAATTTTGTTTTCATTGAAATCCGTGTGAGTTCCCACACCGCTTCGTTTTACAAAGAAACGTTCCACCGAGAAAGCGCTAAATCCGTGTGAGTTCCCACACCGCTTCGTTTTACAAAGAAACATTCCACCGAGAAAGCGCTGAATCCGTGTGAGTTCCCACACCGCTTCGTTTTACAAAGAAACATTCCACCGAGAAAGCGCTGAATCCGTGTGAGTTCCCACACTTCCTTTATTTTAAGATTAAAAACACAAGCAAGCCGAGAACAACGACAACGCCGGCTACAATAATCATTCCCAAAGAACCGCCGCCCGCCTCCACTTTCGAAGGAGCGGCCGTAGCAGGAGCCGATTTACCTTTCAGCTTTGCGAGACGAACCGGCCGCTCTTCAAAGGCTTGAAGCAAAACCCCCGAAGGCCCCTTAGCAAAGATATGATATTCCCCTTTCCCGGCGGCGATCCCGATAAATTCACCCACGACATTCTTGGGATTTCCCGCGTCATCATAACCGCCCAAAGTCTTCGCCATAGCCTTTTCATCCATGGTGCCCATTGGAAGTTGAAACAAAAGTTTATCGCCTTCGTTGAGATCGTCGAAATCCACTCCACCGACCGGGGACAAAACCGTTTTCGCCTGCACGACCCTACCGAACGGCTTGCGAAATTGGTCGATTTGTCTTTGAACCGGAGTTTTCTCTTGAGTCTCTGGAATTTGTCCGAGTGAAGGTTCTTCGGCCGGGCGATTGACCGCAGGCAGAATTCCGGAAAAAACGTTCTTCGCGCGAAACTTCACGCTGGAAACGTATTCGACATCCGCTTGGATGCGAACTATATTCACTTTTAATGATGTTTTAATCTGATTTTCGAGAATATTGACGAGGCTCGACGCGTCGTTTCTTTCCCAGTTCGCGTAGGAGGATTCCAAAACCGCTTTCGTAAGTTTGGAATAAACGATTCTACCGATGCTGTCGGAAAGTCCCGGATCAAACGGTTCTGACTTGGCCGCTTCGACCATGTCCAAAGCGAACGCTGCGGAATCCTCGAAACTTCTAATCTTACGGATCAACGAAGAATTGGAAAATAAGGAGAAGATTTCGATTACGTCGTTTTTATATTTGCTGACCAGCGCCACCACTGCTCCGCTTCTGTTTTCTATATCGATACGGATTTTCAGCAAAAAAGCGTCCCTGATTTTTCCCTGAATCAACTCGACCGCTTGTTCTTCCGTAAGTACGGACTCAAGCGCAAGATTCATCATGTTCGCTTGTTCCTGAAGTTTATTGACTTGATTACTCGGTTCCATTCATCCTCGTCTACACATTAGCCGCAAGGTTTTGATCCTTGGCAAATTTCCATCTTCGCGGAATATAATCTTCACGCAACGGGATTTCGACTCTTGCTACAGTTTGAGAAATACCTTTTCTACTGTAAATCGTAAACAAGTGTCTGTCAAATCCACTCTGTGCAACTAGAATTTCCACCATCGTAATTCCGAGCCCAGCTCCTTCTGTCGAATCTCCGAACTTCATAAAAAACTCAAAGAGATTGTCGAAGTCCCTTGATATTCTGAATTTTTCCCGAACCCGTTTTTCTTCCTGATCCGTAAGCGGAAAATTGTTCAAAATCTTCAAAATGATCCGATGTTCATTGAAATAGAATGTCACTTTGATCGCAAGATCGTGTTCCTTCATTTTCTCTCTATAAAATGGGAACTTTTTATCGCTCAAACTGCTGTGAAACGACTCCATTCCTTTTTGATAATCTTCCGAAGACTCGATATCGAGTCTGGATTCCTTAAAAAGGATCCGTTTGATGGCGGCCTTTGTCGCATTAACGATCAATTCTTTCGAGGAAGTATAAAGTAATTCCGTCAAATCCAAACGATCGTAATGGGTCAAAATCGCCTGAATGATGTATTTCAGTTTTCTTTCGCCCTGGGGGGTTAGGACGTAGGTGATCAGCGAAACGGGGATTTCTCTAGAAATGGCGGAGTCAACTTCCATTCGAAAGTTTGCGGACAGATCGTCATAATCCCTCATGGATGAGAAATATGACGAAAAAGTTCTCCGTTTCGACGAAAAAAAAAGTCTTAAGAAAAAAAGTAATTAAAAAAGAGACGGAACTCGTTCAAAAATCATCCCAAATGTAACAAATTTCGAATTAGATCCATCACTTTACCGGGTTTCGGCTCTACCCGATGGATGGAATTGATCAATTTGGAATCGGCCCCGGGGATTTCTCCTCCATGGAATTTCAGTTTGAATTCAGTGAATTTGAGTCCGTGCGCAGTGGAAATGACTACGACACTTTGTCCTTTGGAGATCGTCCCTTTTTTTAAAAGTTTTTCCAAAGCAGCCAGAGCCACACCCGTATGAGGATCGTTGTATAAACCGAACAAATCCGCTCGAGAAGCGGCGTCCGCTAATTCGGATTCACTGGCTTGTTCCACGATTCCTTGAAACCGCTGTAACGTTTTGATCGCCTTTTGAATCGAAACCGGATTTCCGATCTGAATCGCGGACGCCAAAGTCGTCTTTGCGACCACGGGTTCGAAACTTTCGAAATTCTTTAGATAGGAAAGATACAAAGGATTGGCATGTTCCGCCTGAGCCAAAACGATCCGAGGAAGTTTATCGATCAAACCGAGAGACAACATCATTTCGAAACCGGCGCCGAGAGCGGAAACGTTTCCTAAATTTCCTCCGGGGATGACGATCCAATCCGGAACCTTCCATTCCAATTGTTGCGTGATTTCCACGGAAATCGTTTTTTGTCCTTCGATACGAAGCGAATTCATCGAGTTCGCCAGATAAATTCCGGCTTCACGCGTCACTTCCTTGACGATCTGCATACAACCGTCAAAGTCCGTGTCGAGCGCGATCACCTTCGCACCGTTCGATACGGGTTGAATCAATTGGGCTTGCGAAACCTTTCCCGCGGGAAGAAAAATAATCGCGGGAATTCCCGCTTTGGCCGCGTAGGAAGCGAGCGCTGCGGAAGTATCTCCGGAACTCGCACACGCAACCGCACGGATCGGAACTCCGGAAGCGATCATTTGTTTGACCTGGGACAAAAGCACCGTCATTCCCAGATCCTTGAAAGAACCAGTGTGGGAGATCCCACACTGTTTGACGTAAAAACTTCCGAGCCCCAAATCCTCCGTCAATCGATCCGAAGAAAACAGATGCGACAATCCCTCTCCGGAAGTTACGATATTCTTATCTTCGATATGGGGCAGAACCCATTCGCGTTTGTTCCAGATTCCGGAGCTGTTGGGGAACTTCACCGAACGAAAACGGGAATCGAAAAGATTCTTCCACTCTTCCCCGGAAATCGATTTCAAAGCGTTCAAGTCGTGGGAAACCTGAAGCAAACTTCCGCATTTCCTACATTCATAAACGACCTCGTTGAGATCGTATCGAGTTTTGCAGGAATCGTTGATACATTCGAATTCCGCTTTATATCGGGTAAGAGTGGAGACCATAGTTTAGATAGAATTCAAAATGTCCTTTTTTTTGGTATCAAATTCTTCCTGAGTGATCAACCCCCCGTCCAAAAGGGTTTTCAGTTTAGCCAATCTGCCCGCAGCGTCTTCTCCCGCAGGTTTTCCTCCGGGCTGATTTTGACCCATCATGTTGGCCATCATACCGGCCATGTTCATCCCCATTCCGAGTCCCATACCGGCACTCATACCTTCTCCTGCGGAACCGCCCGGATTGTTCGCGGCCGCTTCTCCGATATCCAACATTCTCTTTTGTTGATACATGTTTCCCATCGTATCGATCTCGAACTTGTCGGTGAGAATTTTCTGAATCTTCTGAAAGTTGGGATCGTTCTGATCGAAGTTGATCGACTGTACGAAAAAGTCCACGATCTCCAAACCGTACTTCTGAAAATCCGGCTGCGTTTTCGTTTTTCCCGAAGAGGAAACCTCTTCCAGATGTTGCGAAATCTGAGTGATCGGAACTCCGTTTTTTAATACGACTTCGGAGATGAAATCGCTGAGACGGGTCACCACCATCGGTTTCAGAAGTTTATCGACCCCGTCGTGGTTGAAACGTTGTTGTGTTCCCACAACTCCGTTTACGAAAGATTTGGAATCGATTACCTTAATATTATAATTTCCGAATGCTCTTAAACCGAGTGTGATATGATACTTGGGATCTTCGATTTGGATCGGAGCCGGAGTTCCCCAAGTCATATTGATCACGGCCTTGTTGACGAAGACTACCTCCGCTGTAAACGGAGTCTGACCTCCGAACGGAAGATTGACGAGTTTTTCCAGCACCGGAATATTTCCGGTCTTTAACGTATGTGTTCCCGGCCCGAAAACGTCCAAAGCCTTTCCTTCCTTAAAGAAGACCGCTTCTTGACTTTCGTTTACGACCAATTGTCCGAAATGACTGATGTCGTTTCTCGGATATTTCCAAACGATTTCGCCGGGTTGTCCTTCGTATTTGATTACGTCTATCAATGCCATGTTTTTATCCTTCGGTTGAATTCCCGTTTAGAACGGGTGTTGGATTTTATTTGAAATCATTCGAAACATAAGACCTAGTTTCGAATTTTAGAGTTTCGTAAACAGATCCTTGCGGGAACGGAACGCGTTTTCCAAACCGTCCAGTGAGGATCGCACCTCTCCGACCAGGTTTCGGATCTCCTCCACGGAGGATTCCGCGGAAGTTTTCAAAGAACGGATCTTTTCGCCGATCCCTTCCACTTCCTGGAAGAGGGAAAAATCGAATTCCGCAAGTCGCTCCAATTCCTCCGGAGTTCCTTTGAGTCCGCTTCCGAGACCGTTCCAACCGTAACCCGCAGCTTGAATCGCCTGCGTAAGTTTATCGATCAAAACCACCGCGATCTCGCTGCTTCCGATCAGATCCATCTTTCTCGCAGAGACAAAACCTTCCTCCATACGACGAAGCGGCTCTTTTAACGAAGCTACTTTGGAAGCGAGTTCCTTACGTAAAAGCGAATCCGTGTTCTGAAATTCGGAGCCTTTTAGGCCGCTCGAATACAAAGGCAGCTTTTCCATAAAGGCGCGTATTTTGCCTTTTTCGGATCGATAACGATCGATCAAAGTTTTCACGGGTGACTGTGAAAGAAATTGACCGATTGGATTTTGATCGGAAATCTCTTGTTGCATACTTCAAGTTTTACACGATTCGAACTCTGGATCAATGAAAAAATTTTTCGCAAAGTCGGGGCGCGGTATTAAAGCAAATTCGATTTTTAGGAATTTATGGAAAACAACGGGAAAGAAGAACATCGATTCTCTTCTATCCAAGTAAAAGAAAGCGAATTGACCGGATACGCGTACGGCGTATCCTGACTTCGTTGTACACATCGGGATAAATCCAAATCCTTCGGAACTAAGACAGATGACTTCAAAATTGAAACGTTATTGGAACACGTTCTTAACGGGCAAGTTCTCGCTTCCGTTGGCCGCTTTTCTGTTTCCCCTTTTCATTTATCTTTCGATCCCTCCTCGATATCTTCTCTCTGCGGATCATTACGAAAAATTCGTTTTAGGAAAATCGATTTTTGAAAGCGGCTTTCGATCCTTGGACGTATTTTATCCAGGCTACGATTTTGATCCGGAGCTTAGGTTCAGCTTATTGAAGATGTCCGTCGTAAACGGACACAAAATCATCGCGTTTCCCGTTTCACTGGGAATTTTATACGCGGCCGCGTTTCCGTTCGGAGGAGCGAACGCAATTTATTTCCTTTCCGCGTTTTTGATCGGTTCTTGTCTGTATCTTTTGGGTCGGGAATTTTCTATCCCTTCCGGTAGAATCCTACTCTTCTCGGCGGCCACGCCCATCGTAATGAACGGATATCTATTTATGGACGTCGGAGTCGCGCTTTTCCTGTTCGTCTCCGGCTCTATCCTTTATCGCAGATCTCGAAGGAAGGAATCCCTAAGTTTAACGTTAGTCGCAACACTGTTGTTTTCGCTCACATACTGGTTTCGACTCGAATATCTGATCTTTCTGGGTATTTATTGGTTTTACGAAACGGTGACATCTCTTTTTTCCGCTGGGAGAACCGAGGAAAGAAAAAAACTTTATTGGATCGGGACCGCGGCGCTCGTCCTGGGTTTTACGCTCTATTGCGCCTTTAACTATTCCTTCTTCCGTACCGTTTTGGGACCTCGATTCAACGCGAACTACGATTCATCGAGCGGATCCAATTTATTTAAGAATTTTATAAATTTATTATTTTATGGAAATCTAAAGTTAGGACTTTTCGGATACTCCCCGTTCCTTTTGATAGGCGCGGCCTTTTCCGTTTATTCGTTTTCCAAAATCTGGAAGAAACAGGACGTTTCCGAACGATCGTTGATTTCATCTTCCTTTTTAGGAATTGTGATCGCCGCAGCCACGGCCCCCAACGACGGAGGCGCGGAATTCGGGGCGAGATATCTGACTCCCGGAATTCCCGGATTACTTCTATGTGCTTCGCGGCTTTTAACCTTCGCCGAAGGCGGAAGAAAAACCGCAAAGATAGCCTTATATCTCATTTTAACGTTATCCGTAATACCGACATGGATATATTACAAAACCACCAAAGGTTTCGCGAAAAATTCTAAATCGGTTCAGGCTTTCATTTCGGAAGAACCTAAGGAAAATCTTTTGATCTTTCAGAACGGTTTAATCGGAGGAATGGCGGGCCCGGATTTATACTTTCAAGGAAGAGTCTATCAAGCCACGAACATCGACGAACTCGCGGACCTTTTGGAAAAATATTCGCGCGTAAAAATCGAAGACGGCCGCGCGAAACGAACCGTTCCTTTCGAATATTTCGCGTACGCGAAAGAATACACCGAAGGCATGAAGAATTTGGAATATGATCCGGGAGCCAAAGCGGGACTCGTCGAATACCTAAGTCGGTTCGATTCGGAAACGATTTCAAAACTACCCTCTTTCCGAATTACCGGAAAAAAAAGGATCGGATCGATCGAAATCCTATATGGAAACTACGAAACACTACGAAGATAAACGTTTCGATTCCACAAGTTCCGCGTTCCCTGAAAAAAATCCGGCTTTGAAAACGGAGCGCGGAGCGTAATAACCGAAAATCTTCCCTATCTTCGGTAATAACCTTCTTCATCGTTTCGTATGCGACGAACTTTTTCGGAGCCTCGGTCCGTTTTTGTTGGCGAAGTCTCGGAACCGCATCCGTATCACCGTCCATGCGGACGAAAGAAAGGGAGATCGACAAAGAAGAATCGATACTTCGTTTTAATGAATTCGTTAAACGAAATTATAAAATAAACGAAAAAGTTTCTCCTCGTTTCGTAGAAACTGTGAAACGGAACTGGGGATTGTTCTCTTCGTTTATGATTCTAGTTGCGGTTTCTCTATGGATCGACAGCGGAGAATTTTATATCGCGGATTCCGCCTTAAAGGCGATGCAAACCGAGTCTTTGATCGAGAACGGATTCGGAAGCGACGAAATACGTTACCCGGCTCAAAAATTGGATCCGCTCCGCGAAGCGTTTTTCCTACCCGGATTCGCGCAAAACGTAAATGGAAAATTCATCGGACAATATCCGATCGCGTTTTCGTTTTATTCCTCTCTGTTACGTGTCGCGGGTCTGGGTTGGAAGTTTATTCCGTTCGTAAATTCGTTGTTGTCCCTAATCGCGCTGTATCTACTTTCCCGCTCAGGAAGGATCGATCAAAAAACGGTCTTATTGGGATATAGTGGAACGATTTTATTGGCGTTGAATTCGGACTTCGGAGAATATCCCGTCTTTTTTCTGTTGAATACGGTCGGATTCGTATCTTGGCTTACGTATCGCGATACGAAACGTATTTCCTCGTTTTGTATCGCTTTGGCCGCGCTCACTACGGCGGTTTGGTTTCGGTTGGAATCCGTCTTATTTTTGACCGGATTAGCCCTGGCCGAATTGCCGATCCGTGCCGAAGAACGGAAAAAACTGACTCGAACACACAACGTATTTTTAATATCTCTATCGATTTCGCCTTTGATAATATTCTTTTTTTTGAATATAACGGAATACGGACATCCGTTCGGAGTAAGATATATTTTCAATTTCGGACGCGAAGAAATTTCGATTACTGAAAAAATCGTACGTTCTCTTTCGATCGTATTCGTCAACTTCGTGGAGGGAATTCCTAAGTTCGGATTTTTCTTTTACTCCCCTTTTTTGATTCTCCCGGTCGTCTATTATCTCTTTTTCGGAAAAAAACTCGATGAAAACGTAAAGTTCCTCTTGAAACTAGGAGGAATTTACTCCTTATCGGTCCTTCTTACGGCACCTAACGACGGTATAACGATTACGGGAAGATACTTGTTTTTATTGCTGCTTCCGCTCCTCGTATTATGGAGCGGCTGGAATCCGGGCAGCGCGGGGTTTTGGAAAAGTATTTCCGTCTTCTCGGTAGTGTTCGCGCTTTCCGCATCTGGAATCACGTTGAA
The DNA here is from genome assembly GCF_004770155.1 of Leptospira gomenensis. GTDB lineage: Bacteria > Spirochaetota > Leptospiria > Leptospirales > Leptospiraceae > Leptospira > Leptospira gomenensis. The sequence goes on from NZ_RQFA01000048.1 coordinate 50,089, forward strand.
GATTATGCGGCACGTTTCCAAACAGGAGAAATTTTTTCGGAATTCCTTCGCACAAAACGACACTTCGCTTTGGATCTTCACCGATCCGATTTTATGCGGACAGGCGGGAATCGATCATATCTCCCGTAAAATCCTCTGCATTCACCCCGATACCAACGTCGATAGAATCGTATCCAACATCGCGTCGGACGAATCCCTTGTTTCGGTTTCTCTTTTTTTTATGGACGAGAAGGAAACTCTCAAATTGGGGAATTCGTTTCCTTCTTTAAGCAGAAACAAATCGATCGAATTGGAAAGCGCATTGGAGAGCCGTTTCGGACAAGAAAACAAACGGACTCCCTTCAAAGGGTTTTACGCGGTAGAATATCATAAAATTCTAAAATAGAAAACACGGAATTCTCCCCGCGATCCTAAGTTTAAATAACGATACTTCCCCTCGGAAAGCGGATCAGTCTTTTTTCAATCTGTTCTTCCAATTGAGAAAAGGATATTCCACGACCATATAGGAGAAAAAAGCGAAAAGAAGAGCGTAAAAGAATCCGAACACCAGCGCCTTACCGAAAGCGCCCCAGGACACGGCTCGATCGGGACTTAAACCCAACTGTGTACTGACCACAAAAATCGCGACTATATGCCAGAGATACGTTCCGTAACTGATTCTTGCAAGAGGAGTAAAAATCCTGAGACTCAAAAACTTACCGATCCAGGAAAGATTGTGAATGCTGGCCGTCAAAATCATCGCGTAACCTAGATTGGAAAAATTAAAACGAAATACCGTGTAATAAACCGAAAACGAATACGGAACAAAACTGGCGATTGTAAGAAAGACGATTCCGGGAATTAGAAAAAACAACTCCCTGATCCGATCGTGTTTTTCAGGAATCAGATTCCAATTCTTATAAAGTTCGAAAGTCAAAATTCCCGCGACGATCGAATCGAAACGCGTATGCGCCGGTCTATGAAAAAGAAGATCGAAGGTATGATACGGTTGATCGCCGGCGTTCGATTGATAAACGAAGTAACGGATCAAAGCCGCGGAGGAATACAAAGCGGTTAAAAAGATCAACCTCGGTTTTTTCGAAAGTTTAAAAAGGATGAAATAACAGATCAAAGGAAAAACGAGATAAAACTGCTCTTCCAAAGACAGGGACCAAGTGTGAAAATGAGACGAGGTTTTATAGTTGGATATATACAATGCGTCGTATATCCAGCGATCGATGGTTTGTTTGTAGGAAGGAATCAAAGCCTGAATATTCGGATCAGGGGAAGCCTGGGCCAGTTTCAGATATAATTTATTGACGCCTAAAGTTAAAAAAACGAAAAAATAATACGCGGGAAAAATCCGCAGACTTCGATTGAGATAAAATTCCTTAAAACTAAGCGTTCCTGTTTTTTCCCAACCTCTATATAACACTCCGTAGATCAAAAAACCGCTCAAGATGAAAAAAAGATCCACGGAAGAGGTAAGATTGCTGATGAAGATATTGAGCGTCGCTTCCTCTTGAGGAAGTTGGTATCGAATGGGATCGGATAAATGAAAAACGAAGATACAGATCATCGAAATCGCGCGAAGACCGTTCAAGGAATCTTTTTCCCAGGTCCGCTTTTCGAAAATTGACAGGAACGCAGCTTTCATAACATCCTCGTAGACGCGCTTTTACGAAATAGTTCATGTAAAAAAAAACACGGGTATCTGTAAATCAATTTTGTTTTCTGATTGCTTCCAGTAAAAGACTGTACAATTTAGGAGTGCTTTTCTTCGTACGGAAAAACTTCCATCGGTTCCTTCTTCACGGCGAAATGAAAACGTTGCTCTTATGTTTATCGAACGAATTCGAAAATCAATCCATGATTCGGGACATCAAAAGGGGATCGCCTGGTTTCTGCTGATAACGGGAATTTTCGGCTCTATATACTTTACAATTCCTGCATATTCCTTATTTCAGGACAGCCACGACAAAGCGATACAGATCCATTCGCTTATCGAAAACGGATTCCGTTCGGAGGAATTGTTTTATCCCGGAAGAATCATGGACAAAAATCTGGAATTCTTTCACTTACCACACAACCTCCATCTTCTGAACAAAGGCAGGTTGATAAGCGCGTTTCCGGTTTCCTTCGCCGCGATAAGCGCTCCGTTCTATTATCTTTTCGGAATATATAATCTTCCCTACCTTTCCGCAATATTCGCGTTATGCGTCCTGATCCTACTCAGGAAATATTGGAGGTTCGATTTTTTCTTTTTGTTCGTTTCCTTTTTCTGTACGTTCGCGTGGCCGTTATCCCTCGATTTCTCGGAAAACAATTTAGTCATGCTGATCTCCGCGATCCCTTTAACCCTGCTTTTCAAGGGGAATCCGAGAACGGTCAGGACGTTTGCCGCAGGAGCGTTCCTTGGCGTCTCCGTATGGTTTCGATTGGAAGGATTGATTTATTCGGGTTGCGTCCTTTTCTTTTACATAATAAATTTATTATATTCAAACAATATAAAATATAAAAATTGGAAGCGATTCCTTTTCGCCTGTCTCGGATTTTCGATTCCCTTCGTTTCGTTCTGCGCCTGGAACTGGTACGACTACGGACATCCTTTGGGAACCCGTTATCTGGCAAACGCGCACGGATTTCAGGTTTCCCTGGGCCAGCGTTTGGACTGGATCGTAAATCTCACGTTGTTTGGCCCGCTTAAGATAGGCTTTTTCGGATATCTGCCGGCCGCCTCGTTTTTATTCCCCGTTTTAATATTCAACTTTCGCAAACTATCCGTCAACAATCGGATTCTATTCGGATCCTCTTTTTTATTTTTAGTTCTCGTTCTGATCACTGCCCCGAACGACGGATTCAATAATTGGGGGCCCAGATTTTTCGCGCCTCTGATCATCCCGTATACGATTTTGGTCCGCAGGATTTGGTTTTATTCTATCCGAAGCGGAAGAAAAAAAACGAAACGATTTTTGACTGCTTGTTTCGTTTATTCTTTTTTCCTCGGCCTGGCAGGTTTTGGAATTCAAAGAGGAAGAAGCCTTCACGTAAAAAAATTCTCGCCTATAATCGAATTTATCGACGCGAAAATTTGGATCTACACCGACTACCTATCCTTTTACACGATCGGACCGCATTACCTCGATAAGGTGACCTTCACCGCCGATTCCACCGAAAAAATCCTAACCATACTGAAACGCAGCCCTTCCTACTGGAAGGGTCAAAAGATCGCGTTCGTACAATACGATCTCTCCTCCGTCAACGCGGCGACCGAAGAAAGGATGAAAAAGAATTCCTTGGGAATGGAGATCGTAAAACCGATCGTCTGGGATAGAAAAATTCTCATCCCGAAAATGCAAGAATCCCTTTCTGAATTCGAAATATCCAAAAAAGGAAATTACGAAATCTGGAGCGGATTTTTAAAGTAAACGTTCGAACTCGGATTTTTGACTTTTCCTTCAACACACTTTCCCGGATTCTGTTCCAGTCTATTATGGAAACTTCGGAATCGAACAGCAGGATCAGAAAATTATTTTTGCAGATCCTTCCGATCTTTCTTTCTCTTTTTACGATTCTTTTGATGCGGATTTTTCTGTTTCAAATTTATTTCATATCGGGTTATTCCATGGCTCCTTCCTATAAGGAAGGTGATTTGATTTTAGTAACGAAATTGGGTTTCCCTGCGAGAATCGGAAAATGGGAAATTTCTTTCATCGAAGGAAAGGTGGAACGTTTCGACGTTCTCGTATTGGACGGAGCCGAAGAGGAGTTGAGTTTAAAACGGGTCGTGGGTCTTCCCGGAGATTACTTCCGTTTCGAAAACGACCGAATTCTCATCAACGACGGACCGCTCCAGGAAACCTTTCTGAAACCCGGTTTTAAGACGCTTGCCCCTTCCTTATCCATGATTCCGATGACCGCAGTCAAAGGAAACGTTCCGATCGGAGACGCAGGTAGAATTCCTCCCGGATATTTTCTCGTTTTAGGGGACAATAGGGAACACTCCACGGATTCCAGGAATTACGGCTTGATTCCGTTTCAAAAACTGAGGGGAAAGGTCTGGCTTTTTTTATAAGATCTCCGAACTAAAAGAAGACCCAAGAATAGATTAGAAATATTTTATATAAGGTATTTATAATACAATGAATTTAAAGAGCTACTTTTTATCCATATTTCAAAAAAAGGAAAACGAATACGAGAATCTCAACGGAATACGGGCCTTGTCCATCCTTTCCGTGGTGATTTTTCACGGTTGGGTCACCGCAAAAACGATCATTCCGGGCGATCCCGATCCACTTCGCCTTTTTTTGGGTTCCCTTTCTTCGGGAGTGGATTTTTTCTTTTTACTCAGCGGATTTCTGATATACGGAGGTTTATTTCGGGAAAACGAAAAAAAAGGGGAAATCGAAATCAAAAAATTTTTCGTTAGGAGATCTTTGCGGATTTTTCCCGCGTTCTACTTCGCCTTGGCGGTGTTATACTATAGCAAATCCCAGCAACTTCATAAATTAGAATCTCTGAATATAGCGAATCCTGAAATTCTCGCCTTGATGGCGGATGCGAAAACGAGACTACAACACGTATGGGTGGACGTTTTTTATCTTTCCGATTTTTTACCCCACGCCCTTTATAACGGAGGCTGGTCTCTTTCCATCGAGGAACATTTTTACCTCATACTTCCTTTTCTTTGTTCGATATTTTTATTCCGCGTCGATTTAAAAACCCGCTTCGTTTTTTATTTCCTTGGATTTTTGACCGCATTTTTCGTGAGGATGAAATTGGCGTTGCCCGACGCGAGTCTCGACGCCGCGTATCACTTTCACGCGAGATTCGATTCTATCCTTGCGGGAATGATCGTATACGAATGTTTTCACCGTTTCCCGTTGACCGAAGAGAGGATTCGAAAATATAAAGGAAGGCTCGATCTTCTGTTGTCGCTCGCGTTGATCGTAACGATCGGAGCGCATCAAGTCGATCCGGGAGAAGCGTGGGCTCTCGTGATACGACCGATCGCACTTTCGTTCGGCTTCGGCGTTCTGATGTATTTTTCCTTTTATCCCGGATATTTGAATCGAATCTTCAGCGCCGCCGTATTCCGTCCGTTTGCCCGACTCGGTTATACGGCCTATCTTTGGCACATATTCGCGATTCCAGTAGCTTCTAAAAAAATACTTCCTTGGATCCAAAACACGCCCAACGTCTGGGTGTTTCTCGCGTGTAGCGTTTATCTCGTATTGGTCACTTTTTTGATATCCTGGTTTTTCTTCCTATTGATCGAACAGCCGTTTTTGATTCTAAAGGACAAACTGACCGGGGGACAGAACAAGATAAGCTGACTACGCGTTTGTTCGTATAAGATGCGTTATGCGAGATTACGTATTTTCGATTTTTCGAAAGAGGGAAGGCGAAATAGACGCGTTAAACGGCGTTCGCGCATTCGCGCTGATCTCGGTTTTCTTTTTCCATAGTTGGGGCCTCGGAGGAATCCTACTCCGTGACATGAACCCAGTATATATCCGCTTTCTCGGGAATTTATCCTCGGGCGTGGATTGTTTTTTCGTCTTAAGCGGATTTCTGATCTACGGAAACTTGTTCCGCGAATTCAAAAAGAACGGAGACATCCGCTTTCGCGACTTCTACGCAAAACGAAGTCTTAGGATTTTTCCGGCATACTATTTCGCACTTTTAATAATATTCATTATTAAGAATATTCTTTTATACCGTTTTACGCAAAACCCGTCCTCGGCCGATACGGAATGGATTCGAATGCTTCAAAACGACATCGACAAGGTTTGGATCAGCGTATTCTATTTGTCCGATCTGATCGAATTCCAGTTTACGAACGTGGATTGGTCCCTCTCGGTCGAGGAACACTTTTATCTTGTATGCCCTTTCTTAAGTTTGTATCTATTAAAACGTTTCGGATTTCGGGGAAGGATGATCGTATACGGAATTCTTACACTGGTCGCGTTTTGTATCCGCAGTTATATGGCGTTCCGAAACGATCCTATGACGAACTTTTTCTTCTTTTCCAAATTCGATGGTCTGATCGCGGGAATGGCCTCCTATGAAATTTACGAACGTTTTTCGGGAACGATATCGGAACTTTCCCGAAAACTCGTCCACCTTTGTCTAATTCCGGCGGCGGCTTTCGTTTACGTTATCGCACATTCGTTTCAAAAGGATTCGTTGCCCGCATTGATCTTAAGGCCGAATCTGCTTTCGGTTTCTTTCGCGATATTACTTCTTATATTGTTTCAAAAAAAGAAGAACCTCGTATCGGTCGTCTTTTCCTTCGGAGGATTGCGACCGATCGCAAGAATCAGTTATACGATTTATCTCTGGCACTTTTTTTTAATGCCGGTGACGATTTCCGTCGCTTACAAGTTTATCAAAAGCGGAATTCTCGAAGTAAGTTTCACCGTCGCTTCGTGTATCGCGTTTATTATAAATTTCTTAATCGCTTGGATTTTGTATCTTATCGTCGAAATGCCGTTCCTAAAATGGAAGGATCGGCTTTTTGAAATGGAAAAAGCGAAAATCGACTAAAGACGGAACTCTTCCCCGTCGCGCAAAATCGCGGAGTCCTCGAATTCTGAGCCGCGATGCGGAAACGCCTGTTCGTAAAACAGCGCCGCGAACAATTCGAAATCCTCGTCGATCGGCAGTGAATTCTCATCCCAGAATTCGTTTCTTCTTTTGATCAACATGGAAATCGTTTCGTCTTCGAGGGAAAATTCCTCGCCCGCCTCGTTGAGTTTCCGGATCAACCAATTTAGATTGTAGATCGTAAACTGTCCCAAAAACTCGAGGGTGGCGACGGTCGGTTCCCGCTTCATCAACGCCTCGGTATGAAAGAGCGGAATTCTAAGATCGTACGCGTCCTGCGTCTTCAGATATTGTTTGTAATTGGCCGAGATCGATTCCAAAAAGGAGAAGGTATTGAGATAACTGTTCCGGATGAGATCTTCCTTTTCCGGATGAGAAAAAAGCACGTCGATTAAATCCACGAATTCGCCCTTGGCCATCGCCTCGCGCAAAACCGTATCCTTTGGTTCGGGTCTCGGAATCGGATCCACCAATTTTACGAACAGATATTTGATTTCATAGGCGAAACGGGATTCGCGGGGAATATAATATTCGATCCAAATCGGTTCTTTGTAGTATTGAACGAGTTCGCGTTTCGGAAGATCCGGAGTTACGTTTAAGGACTTTAACTTCTTTACGTCGTCTGTGAGAACCTTTTGGCCCTCGACTCGCGTTCTTGATTTTTTTATCTGACGGAGCTCGGATTTGTTTAAAAGGGGTTTCGGTTTGAACGGCTCCATAAATTCAATATCGGTTTTTCACGATTCCATTCTAAAATCGACCTTTCAAAATTCGCGTCACGGTCCGGTCGCTACACAACGGATCGATCCTCCGGCGCCCTTTCCCTGATCAACGACGAGATTTCCGGCCCCGAAATCGACGATCCAAGCGTTTGCGGGAACGGTCCCCGTGCTGGAAGTCCAAAAAATTCCGGCCGGTGTGTTGGGAAAGTAGGTCGAGTTGATGGCGGAAATCGGAAACGTTCCGGTCAAGTCGGCGATGGAACGCAATTCGTTTATGGAAGGCAAACGCCAAACTCTTCCGGATTGATTGAGGGAATTACAAGCCAACAAAGCGTTCTGCCAATCCGTAACGGTCGCGGCACCGGTCGTACAACCCGCTCCGCTCAAACCCGCGGGACATTTTACCCAGACCAAACCGGTATTTACGTCCGTTACGGTGGAATCTCCGTTATCCCGAAACAACGGCGTCGGCAATGTAGGACCTCCCACACAACGGGAAGGATTGGGACCGACCGGGCCGGATTTCCCGTTTACCCCTTCCGTAAAAGAATCATACCAATAATCACCCGGAGCTCCAGCGACCGGTGTGGACGTCCAATGACCCACACCGCTTGTATTCGGAAAAAAGGCGGCAAACGTAGCCGGATTCGTACCGTCATACAAAAGAATCGAACCCAATTCCTGCACCGTAGGCAATCTCCAATCGGTTCGATTGGCGTAGGAAATCGTATTCAAATTCGCGCAAGCCGCGCTTCCCGTAGCCCAATCGGTGGAATTCGGGGCGCCGACGCAGGTCGCTCCCGCTTGCCCTTCCGCACAACTTTTCCAAACCAATCCGGTGCGATTGTCTGTCGTCGTATAATCGGTTCCGCTTACCAAAGTCGGTCCCGTAAAACTTCGAATCGATCCGTTTTGCAACTGTCCGTCTTGCCCGGTTCCCGTACAACCGATCGGATTTCCGGCAGGGTCGAAACAAGTCGTTTGTCCTGTCTTCAACGGCAAAGGACCGAGAAAAACCAATTCGACGGAGGCGGAAACGAAACCGGAGGAATTTACCGCAGTTACGGTATAAACCGTATCCGAACCGGCAAAGCCGATGTACGAACCCGAAAGAACTCCCGTGAGAGCGTCGATCGTCGCGCCTGCGGGAAGCGAAGGAAAAACGGAATATCGAAGCCCGCTTCCGATTACGGACGGAGTGATCGAAAAGGGAAGCCCGTTGCCGACGATCGTCGGAGTGGAATACGTTAAATTACGGGGGGCGTCCGGATTTCCCGCGCAATACGGAATCGTGTTTCCGGAACCTAAACTGACAAACACCGATTCCCAATAGGATTTGGATTCCGGATTACACGCGTTATCTAAGGATTTATTCTTACAACCGGCAGAAGCCGTCCAAACGTATAAGAACGAAAACGCACTCACAAGACGAACAACGTGGAAAAAAAAAGGCCGCAGTTTCATAAATAATTTTTCCGTTCCGGACAGATTCCTCAACACTTATATAGATGGAAAAAATCCCGTTTTACAATCAAGATCGGAAATCGCAAAAGGAAAATTTCGAAATTTATTTACCGAAACGAAAAATCGGATCGGGGTTTTAAAGGAAAAGGGACGTGATCCAAATTCTGAAAAAGAAACTGATCGGATTCATCATTCCGGAATCGGCAAAGCGGATTTTTCCGGTACGATCCAAAACGAAAAAAGAAGGATATCCCCCGACTTTCCATTCCCGAAGTAAAGACGCATCGGCGACCAAAACGTCGAACCGAAGATTGCGCTCCTGAACATACCGTTTGAGTTCCTCCGGATTTTCCCCTTCTTCGACGGAAACGAAACGAAAGCGTTGGCTGTCCTCCAGCAAATCCGCATACCACTTCACCAAAGGAAGATTGGTCGAACAAACTCCGCACCAGGTCGCCCAAAAATACACGATCGAAACCTTGTTTTCCGATTCGAATTTTTCTCCCTGATACGGACGCAAAGTTTCCAAGGATAAACCCGGCCGTAAATCCGAAGCCTTAAAGATCGAAAGCGAAATCGTAATTCCCAAAAAAAGAAGAATCCAAACCAGAACACTTCCCGTCTTTTTTAAGATTTCTTGCATATACTTTTCTTCGGATTCGTTCCGAAAACGTTACGCGAAACCGCGTTTCCAATCCGAAAACGTTCCGTTTTTAGAACTCCGCCGTTTCCAGGAAACGGACGACTTTGTAAAACCGAACGATCCTTGCAGGTGAAACAACCGTTTCAACCCGGGAGATTTTGCAAAGCCGAACGATCCTTTCGAAGTCAGCGGACGTCTCGCCGGACGCAAACGAATCACAGATCGAATCGAATTCCCTTACCGAAATCGGAATACATAATTACGATCACCAAAATCACCCAAATCACTCCGGAGACCAATACGTATCCGTCGGAAAGGATCGCTTTGGTGGGATTGTGTCCCATATTTTTGATATAGATGATGTACAAAGAACGAAAGATCGCGTAGACCACGACCGGAATCGTATAAATCATCCGATCGGTTCCCAAGTTGGCGATCGTCGTGGAACTCGTTACGTACAGGACGTAACTCATCAAGGTCATCGTCGCGACGATTCCGAGCATCATATCCAGAAAACTCGTGGAGTATTCGTCGAGGATTTTCCGATGACCTTTCGCGTTTCCTTCCAAAATGATAAGCTCCCCTCTTCGTTTGGAGAATCCCCAAAACAAGGCGAGCATAAACGTACACAACAACATCCAGGAGGAAAACGTCACGTGGATGACGACCGCTCCCGCGATGGCGCGGATCACGAATCCGATACTGATGCTCATTACGTCCAGGATCACCATATGTTTGAGAAACTTACTGTATAAAACGTTAAAGACCAGATAAAACGTCACCAATCCGAAAAAGGAAGGATGTAACAGATAGGATAAAATCAAGGACAAAGGAAGAATGATCGCGGTGATGAATAACGCAAAGGAAGGATCCAGTTTTCCGGACGCGAGAGGTCTGTGTTTTTTTTCGGGATGAAGCGCGTCCTCTTTGCGATCCAGATAATCGTTCACCACATACTGACAACTCGCCACGAGTGAAAAAAGAAAAAACGCGGCCATTACCCTTTGCACGGATTCGAAGTCGGTCAATTTTTTTGCGAAGATAATTCCAGCAAAGAGGATCACGTTTTTGATCCACTGATGAAGCCGGAGCAATTTCAGATACTGGAGGAGCATACTCGGTTACAATCGCCGCCGACCCTCAAATCATCAAGGAAAATCCAAGAGCCCAGTCGAATCCGGAGTAACATCCGGACGCAGACCGAAACGCGACCTTATTCTTCTTTTATAAGATCGAATCGGGAACCGTCCGAAAGCGAGGAAGTTTCCTCGTCCTTCAGATGGATTCCGGAAAGTCGTTTTTGAAGGGCGAGATTCAAAAGATAGGATGCCTTGCGGGAAGCGTCGGCGAACGACATTCCGCCCGGGCGAATATTGGAAATACAATTCCTACGTTCGTCGGTAAGACCGGGAGAAGGTCGATACGTCAGATACAAACCCAGACTATTTTCCGTGGAAAGCCCCGGACGCTCCCCGATCAAAACGATCGAAGTTTTGGCCTTCCAAAAAGCGCCCACCTCGTCGCCGATCGCGACCCTTCCGTTTTTCACGACTGTGATCGGGGCCGTTTTGATCCGCAAACGTTGGAGGGATTTCAAAAAAAATTCCAAAAACGGAAGAAGAGAATCTCGGATCGCACTCGCGGAAAGCCCGTCCGTCACTACGAGACTCAGATCGAATTCCTCCGAAAACTTAGGATCGGATTCCTTGAATTTTTCGAGGGTTTGAAACCCCTGTGCGGAAATTTTTTTCCCGAGATCCGGCCGTGCCAGATATTCCTCCCGAGAAGAAACCTTGGATCGGATTTCTACGAAGCTCAGATTCCGATCCGACAAAAAATCGAATACGTCCCGAAAATCGACCGAGGCCCAAACCGCGTCCCGAGCCCGCGCGTGATCCAAACGAAACCGCAAAACTTCCCGCGTGGGAATCGAAACCCCGCAACGTCCGAGTCCGATGCGAGCCGTGGTCCAACGTTTCCATTCTTCCCAATCCATATCAACCCGCCAAAGTTTCCAAGTCCGGTAGAAGAGCCGTGCGATTTTTCTGATCCGACGGAATCAAACGGGAATCCAGGATTCCCCTTTGCAAAAGCCACGTTTCGAACTCGGGAGCCGGTCGAAGACCGAGCGTTTGACGCAGATACAAAGCGTCGTGGAACGAAGTGCTTTGATAAGAGAGCATAACGTCGTCCGCTCCGGGAATTCCCATGATATAATTACAACCCGCCACACCGAGAAGAGTGAGTAACGTGTCCATATCGTCCCCATCCGCTTCCGCGTGATTGGTGTAACAAACGTCCACTCCCATAGGAAGACCGAGAAGTTTTCCGCAGAAATGATCCTCCAATCCGGCCCGAAGAATTTGTTTTCCGTTGTAAAGATATTCCGGTCCGATAAAACCCACGACCGTATTTACGAGCAACGGGGAAAATTCCCGCGCCACCGCGTAAGCCCTCGTTTCAAGGGTTTGTTGATCCACGTTCCAGTGGGCGTCCGCGGAAAGACCCGCGCCTTGACCGGTTTCGAAATACATCACGTTGTCGCCTAACGTGCCCCGATTCAGGGAAAGCGCGGCTTGTCTCGCTTCGTTTAACAATTTCAAGTCGATTCCGAAACTTTCGTTGAGTTTCTGACTTCCGCCGATGGATTGAAAGACCAGATCCACCGGCGCGCCGCGATCGATCAGTTTCATCGTGGTGGTCACGTGGCTCAAGACGCAACTCTGAGTGGGAATTTCGTATTTCCGAATCAGGGCATCCAAAAGATTCAAAAGAGAATGTACCGAAGGAAGATTATCCGTCGCGGGATTGATTCCGATCACCGCATCCCCGCTTCCTAAAAGAAGACCGTCCAAAATTCCCGCGGAAATCCCTTTGAGATCGTCGGTGGGATGGTTGGGTTGAAGACGAGTCGCCAATCTTCCGGGAAGGCCGATCGTATTTCGAAATTTGGTGACCACGCTACATTTTTTGGAAATCGCGATCATGTCTTGGATCGAACAAAGTTTGGAAACCGCGGCGGCCATTTCCGGAGTGATCCCGGGAGCGATCTTTCGCAAAACCTCGGAATCCGTTTTCTCATTCAATAAGAATTCTCTGAATTCTCCTACGCTCAGTGAAGAAATCGGCGCAAAAGCGATCGGATCGTGACCGTCTAGGATCAAACGAGTGATCTCGTCCTCCTCGTAAGGAATCAATAGTTCTTCTAAAAATAAGGATAAGGGAAGCTCGGCAAGAATCATCTGAGCCGCAACTCGTTCTTCATAACTCAACGCGGCAATACCTGCTAAGATATCTCCGGAGCGAAACGGAGTTGCCTTTGCGAGAACGCCTTTCAGATCCGAAAACTGATAGTGTCGGTTTTGAATTCGAATTTGATAATCCACGGCCAGACGTTCTTCTTTTTAAATCGAACTGCAACCAGAATTTCAATAAGCCTTCGCTCGTTCCACATCCGTATGAAGAAAATCTTCTCCTTTGAATAACAAAGGAGCTTTTTGATCCTTCGCAAGAGCGTAAGCAAAACAATCTCCAAAGTTTAAACCCGCCGGATGTCCGCTTCCTTTTCCAAAATCCTTATAGGCTTCTCGCGCCAATCGAATTTGCTCGACCGTCACCGGCTCTAAGCTGATCTTTAATTTAGCCAGAGCATCGTCCAATAAACGGGAAAGAACCGGATCCTTAAGTCGATCCGTTCGAACCGCGGCTTCCAAATAATTCGCAACGGACATTCGAGAATTCGAGTTAGAAATGATGGCTAAGACGAATTTCTCTTGCTCTTCCTCTTGGAGGAGAATCGCCAGCAAAGCCGAAGTATCCACTATCAATCCGGCAACCCTTCTTCATTGTAGAGTTCGTCCCCATGATCTAAAGAAGAAATCGGTTGTCGGATCCGCTCACGAAAACGACGAGAAATCTCGTTTATCTCATCCAAGGAATAATGTACGTTCAGATTATGTTCCATACGTTCCAACCTCTCCCGCAGTGAATTTGTAATTGCCTCAGTCAAAGTTTCGCCGGTCAAACTGGCCAACTTTCTCGCCAATGAATCGGTTTCCGGATCTTTGATGCTCAATGCCATATATACTTCTTCTCTCTTTGTATATACTTATATACCCCATTCCCCTCTCGTCAACTTTTTTTTCGTCTTTTGCTCCCTTCTTCCAAACCCCGGACCGGAAATCGGATTCTCATTTTGTGAAACGCGAGGGCAAGAACCGTTCTTCAAGATACGTTCTCGGAAAACGAATTCGAATTCGGATGGCGGAAAATTTTCTTCGAAAAAACGAAACTGAAAAGTTGTATTTTGAATTTGAAAAAGGGATTCGTGAAGAATTCTTAACCGACTTGAATCTTAAGACCGTCGTCCTTACTTCCGAGATCACCCAAACCGGAATGTCCCGTAAAAGCGATCAACAACGTGAACGCTCCGATTCTTCCCATAAACATCAACGCGATGTAGAGCAATTTTTCCACGTCGTTGGTATAAGGCGTAAGTCCTAAAGTAAGACCTACGGTACCGAAAGCGGACATCACTTCAAAAAAGACGGATTCAATTCCGTGTTTGTTTCCGTTGGCAAGTCCGATCAAAAACATAAAGATGACGAGCGAAATGGTCGCGAGAAAGTAAATTCGAGTGGAAATTGCGACGGAGTTTTTGGAAACTTCTTCTCCCCAAATCTGAACCCTTGCCTGAGGACTGATTACGTTTTTCAAATATAAGATTAATATAAAGAAGGTTGTGATTTTGATTCCACCCGCGGCGCCCTGAGGACCTCCTCCGATGAACATCAACGAACACAAAAGAACGTACGTCGCACTTCTGATTTCGGTGATATCGAAGGTGTTGAATCCGGCCGTCCTAGAAGAAACCGAAAGAAAAAACGAATTAAAGAGTTTTTCCGTAAAACCCATCTTTCCGATCGTTTCCACGTTGTTGTACTCGATCAGAAGAATCGCAATTCCTCCGATATGGATCAAAAGCAACGATCCCAAAACGATGATCGTCATCTGCATCCTGTTCGCGTCCCCGAACAATTCCTTACGATATACTTCGAGTCTTTCTTCCAGACGTACGGAAGTGGCGATCACGAATATGTACCAAGCGGGAGGATCCTCTCCCAACAACACGGTTCTCCTCATCATAAAGGTTTCGGTCACGGTTTCGATCTTACCCATAAACTTCTGAAAAATTTCCAAAAGGGATTTTTCGATGAAGATGATCACCGGAAATCCGATCCCGCCCATAACGATCAAAAACTGGATCACCAAAAGACAAATCGGATCCTTGGAAAGAAAACTGAGATCGTCCACGATGGAAAAACCAGCGTTGTTGAACGCGGAAACGGAAGTGAACAAACTCAAAAACAGACGGTTCGGAGTTCCCGGCAATCGATCCGTTTCCGGCATCAAAAAATAAAGAAGAGTAGCTCCTACAAATTCGATCGTAAGAGAAATATTAAACAACGAAAGCAACATTCGTCGTACATACGACGCTTCCGCCTCCGTCTTTTTTTTTCCGGAAGGAACCGCTCCCGAATGATTGGAATTCTTTTCCATCATTCTCCTAGCGAAATGAGCGTCCGTGACCTCGTAGACGAAAGAAGCCAATCGAGTGCTCCGGGACAAACCTCGCACGACCAACACTCCGATCAAAACGGTAAAGGTGATGATTCCCAATCCTCCGATCTGGATCAGAAACATCATGATCCACTGTGTGGACCGGTGGAGTTCCGACAATAAAACCGGGGAAAGTCCGGTGACACAAATCGAAGAGGTGGCGAGATACAAGGAAACGGTGTAGGACAAACGACCGGATTCGGAGATATAAATGGCGAAAGAGCCGATCACGATAGCGACCGCAAAACCCAAGCAGAGGGTCCGCGCCACCGATAACAAAAGAAACGCCTTCGCAATCCTATTAACGTTTCGTTTGATGAGTTTGAGCGGATGCATTCGATTTCCACTCGAAAGCGACGTTTACCAACTTCCTAAAAAACGCCGACTTCGAGACGCAAAAGATCATAATTTTTCAAAATCATTCCCGGGCAAATGAAAAATGCTGCCTTACTCGGCTGAATGGCCGATTTGAGTTTACAAAACCGCTCTTTTTTGGAATCTGGTAAATTGAGGGACTTTCTCCAAAGCTCCCCGTCGGTGATTTCACCGGAAAATTTGCAATCTTTTATAAGAGGATGGCCATGAGCACTGCTGTAGCCGAATTCAAACCGAGCGAAAAACTTCTGAAAACCAGAAACATCGGGATTTCCGCCCATATCGATTCTGGAAAAACGACCCTTACCGAAAGAATTCTGTTTTATACAAACCGAATTCACGCCATTCACGAAGTTCGTGGAAAGGACGGAGTCGGTGCGAAGATGGACAGCATGGACCTCGAAAGAGAAAGAGGAATCACCATCCAGTCCGCTGCGACCTATTGCCAGTGGAAAGATCATACGATCAACATCATCGATACTCCAGGTCACGTTGACTTCACGGTAGAAGTGGAACGTTCCCTCCGCGTATTGGATTCTGCGATTCTCGTTCTTTGCGGGGTTGCGGGAGTTCAATCTCAATCGATCACGGTTGACCGTCAGATGAGACGGTACAACGTTCCTCGCGTTGCTTTTATCAACAAACTCGACAGAACGGGCGCAAACCCTTTCCGCGTGATCGATCAGCTCAAAGAAAAGCTGAAACACAACGCGGTTCCGGTTCAAATTCCGATCGGTTTGGAAAACGACCTAAAAGGGATCGTGGATCTCGTCAAAATGAAAGCCTTCTACTTTGAAGGAAAAGACGGAATGGACATCCAGGAAAGAGAAATTCCGGATGATCTCAAAGAACTCGCACAAAAGAAACACGAAGAACTTTTGGACGCGGCTTCCATGTTCTCCGACGAATTGACCGAAGCCCTTCTCGAAGGAACTCCTACCGAAGAGATGATCAAAAAGGCGATCCGTACCGGTACGATCGAACTCAAAATGACTCCGGTTTTCATGGGTTCTGCCTTCAAAAACAAAGGAGTTCAAAAACTTCTGGACGGAGTTTTGGATTACCTCGCCAGCCCTGTGGACGTTAAGAACAAGGCGCTGGATCAAGCAAACAACGAAGAAATGATCGTTCTCGAATCCAATTTCGAGAAACCACTCGTTTGCCTCGCGTTCAAACTCGAAGACGGACGTTACGGTCAGCTCACTTACGTGCGCGTCTACCAAGGAAAACTTTCCAAAGGTATGACCATCTACAACATGTCGAATAATAAGAAGCACAACGTAGGCCGACTCTGTCGAATGCACTCCGATGAAATGGAAGATATCGACTACGCGGAAGCGGGGGATATCATCGCTCTTTTCGGAATCGATTGCGCTTCCGGGGACACGTTCACCGACGGAAAACTCAAGGTTTCTATGGAATCCATGTTCGTTCCCGCTCCGGTAATTTCCCTTACCATCGAAGCCAAAGAATCGAAACACTTAAACAACCTCGCGAAAGCGTTGAACCGTTTTACCAAGGAAGACCCGACGTTCCAAACCCACGTGGATCCGGAATCCGGACAAACCATCATCAAAGGGATGGGAGAACTTCACCTCGAAGTATATATCGAGCGTATGAAACGCGAATACGGAGTGGAACTGATCACGGGGGCTCCTCAGGTCGCCTACCGTGAAACGATCACTTCCAAAGCGGATTTCGATTATACCCACAAAAAGCAAACCGGTGGTCAGGGACAGTTCGGTCGTGTTGCGGGTTATATGGAACCGATCCCGCTCGAAGAAACCCTAAATTACGATTTCGTAAACAAGGTCGTGGGTGGAGCGATTCCGAGGGAATACATACAGTCCGTGGACAAAGGATTCAAAAGCTGTTTGGAGCGGGGATCTCTCATCGGCTTCCCGATCATCGGAGTTCGTTGTGTGATCAACGACGGTGCGTACCATGACGTGGATTCTTCCGATATGGCGTTCCAAATCGCGGGTCGTTACGCGTTCCGCCAAGGATTCAATAAGGCGAATCCTCAGATTCTCGAGCCGATCATGAAAGTGGAAGTGGACGGACCTTCCGAGTTTCAAGGAGCGATCCTCGGATCTCTGAACCAAAGACGCGGTATGATTCTGAACACGACCGAAGAGGACGCTTACTGTAAAACGGAAGCGGAAGTTCCTCTCGCGGACATGTTCGGATACTCCACCGTGTTACGTTCTTCAACACAAGGAAAGGCGGAATTCTCGATGGAATTCTCCCGATACGCTCCGGTTCCAAGAAACGTAGCGGAAGAGTTGATGAAAAAATACAAGGTCAACAACAAAGACGAAGATTGAGTTTCAAACGAAAATTCTTTCCTCGAACAAAGGAGCCGAAAGGCTCCTTTGTTATTTTTGGACCGTCTCCGAATCCGATTCTTTTTTTTATTTTCAAATCGTTCCGAACTTCCCGTTTTCCCTGTTGTTGCCGATATTCAAAGAGATGGACCGCCTACTGATCCGGATCCCGATCCTACTATTTTTTTTCCTGTTTCCGTTTCGAATCTTCGGCGCGGGTTCGCAGAATCCTTCGATTTACTCCGTCCAAAAGGGGGATACGTATTATTCCTTGGGGAAAAAATTCGGCGTGGATTATCGAAAGATCATGGAATGGAGCGGTAAAAAAAACGGAGAACCTTTGATACCCGGAGAAAATTTGAAAATTTTTAAAAAGACAAAGGAGAATCCGGCCAAACTCTCGAATACGAACTTCTCGAAACGAACCCAAATTTCGGAGGGAAACTCGGATCCGAATCGACCGCGTCTTCGATTTCCCTTAAAAACCAGAGCCCCTCTCGAAACGCCCTACAACCGACTCAGTTTCGCTCCCCACAAAGGAATTCTTTTTAAAGCGACAAGACACAACCAAGTCAGGCCGGCCTCCGCGGGAAAGGTCGCGGTGATCGATCAAATGGACGGATATAAAAAATATGTCATCGTGGAACATAAGGACGGTTATTCGAGCGTCTACGCCAACCTCAAAAGTGTATCGGTGACGGAAGGGGAAACCGTCGATTCGGAGAAAATCATCGGCGTATTGGAATCCGGAAAAGGATTGTATTTCCAACTCAACCGGGGTTCGACGGCGGTAGAACCCGAACTAAATATCCGGTAAAATCAAAACATAAGAATATTATGGAATACGAAATCGTAAACGCCTGTATCGTCGCGGAAAACCGCACGATTCCCAACGGAAGTATCGTCGTAAAAGACGGAATCATATCCTCGGTAAACGCGGGCGGACCTCCTCCGGGAAAAAGGATCCGTCTGAATCTCAACGGGCTTTACGTATATCCCGGCCTCATCAACGGACACGATCACCTTTTGAGTTCCTATCTGCCTAGGGTGGCTCCGAACAAACCGTATCTAAATTGGCTTCCTTGGGACAACGACCTAAAATCATCGATCGTCTTTTCCGAACGGCAACAACTCGACCCCGAACAACTGTATCTTCTCGGCGCCTACAAGAACATCGTATCCGGCGCCACTTCCGTACAGGACCATATACCTCACTTCGTGCAGGATCCTTTCGTCGCGTCGTCTCCCGTACGAATCCTAAACCGTTACTCTCTTTCCCACAGCATCTGCACGTATTCCTTAAATTGGGGAGAAGGCCCGAAGGAAGAATATGCCAAAGCACTTCAGGAAAACATTCCGTACATCACGCGTATCGCGGAAGGATTCGATTCCGAATCCAGGAATTCTCTCAAAATTCTCGATCAAATGGGGTGTTTGGGCGAACATACCGTTCTCGTACACGGAGTCGTTTTGTCCGAATCCGACATCGAATTGATCGCCCGGAAACGCGCGCATTTGGTCTGGTGTCCGGAAGCGAATTTGTATTTGTACGAACGAACGGTGGACATTCGGGACGTTTTAAAAAAAGGAATCAACGTCAGCCTCGGAACGGATTCGAACATCTGCGGATCTCTCAATCTTTTGGAGGAAATTCGAGCCGCGAGAAATTTTTACCAAAGTGAATACGGAGAGGATCTTTCTCCGAGAACCCTTTTCGAAATGGTTACGTCCAATCCCGCAAAGGCCTTTCGAGTGAATGAGGAATTGGGTTCCATCGCGGAAGGAAAAAAGGCCGATTTGGTCGTGATCAGCCGCAATTCCGAAGAGCCGTTCCTCAACCTTTGCGAATCGGATTGGAATAGCATCCGTTTGGTTGTAAAGGACGGCGTTCCCGTATACGGAGACGCTGGCTTACAATCCTTTTTCGAAGAGTCCGGAGCTCCCGTGGAAGAAATTAAAATCGACGGAATCGACAAATATCTGATCGGAACTCCCGCCGCACTTTTGGAATCGCTCGTCTTATCGCTTGGCTATAAAAAGGATTTGGCATTTTTCCCCGCGCAGAAAGAATTTGATAACTTTGAGTAGGTATTCCATTGGCCGGTCCGATCATCAGAAATTATAAAGGCGGATCCATCATTTATTTCGAAAAGGACAAAGCCGAGGATATCTACGTCCTCAGAAACGGCAGGGTCATTCTTACGTTTCCGGCCGTCGATACGGGACAAGAAGTCAAAGAAGACGTTCGGATCGGAGAATTTTTCGGAGTAAAATCCGCGTTAGGAAAGTATCCTCGGGAAGAGACCGCTCAAGTGATCGGAAGCGCTACGGTTCTTGTCTTTAAACCCAACGAATTCGAACAATTCGTCGCGGAAAAAACACATCTCATTCTCAAGATGATGAAGGTGTTTTCCAGCCAACTCCGCCAGGTTCATAAGAAGTTAAAGGAAATCCTAGGACAATCGGACACGAGAAATCCGGCCTTCGAACTCATGAACGTCGCGGAAGTTTTTTATAAAAACAACAACCTTCCGCACGCAGTCTATGCGTTCGAAAAATATCTCCAACACTATCCCGGAAGCACGTACACGGGCCGAGCCACGGAACTTCTCGAATTGGCGAGAAGGGGAAGTCCGTATCCTCTCAACATGCCCCCTCTCGTCTACGAAGGCGGCAACAGAGTATCGCAGGAGACCCTGCAAAATATCATGAAACCTGCGGTGGAAAAATCCGCGATCACTCAAGGCGTGGATAACTCGATCACTTCGCTTTACAATCGTGCGCACACATTGGTCAACGTCGGAAAACACAACGAGGCAATGGTCATCTACAAGGATCTTCTCAATCGCACCGACTTTAAATTCGACTCCGAAAAAAAGTTGGTGGAAAACGCTCTGTTTCAGCTCGGAGGTTGTTTTCTAAAACAGAACGAATTGGACAATGCGAACTCCTCGTTTTCGACCTACATCAAAAAATATCCTTCGGGAGAATCGATCAAAGAATCCCTCTTTCATCTCGCGGAAATCGCGGAATTGCAGGGCGATCGTCAAAGGGCGAGAATGTTGTACGGAAAAGTCGCTTTGTTACCTCCCGAAAAGGACAGCATTTCCCAAAAATCCAGGCTAAAAGCGAAGGAGATGAGCACCTAATATGGATATGATGCTCGAATCCATGTTCTCCAAATTCGGTCAGACATACGAACCGAATCAGATCGTCTTCTGCGAAAACGAACCCGGAAATAATTTTTATCTGATTCAATCGGGAAAGGTAAAGATCGTAAAGACGGTTCCGAATCCGACAAAAAAAGAGGACTATCTCATCAAAACCCTCGATATCCTCGAACAGGGGGATATCTTCGGCGAAATGGCGATCTTAGAAGAACAACCGCGATCCGCCACGGCCATCGCAATCTCCGAAGTGAAGGTTCTCAACTTCAACCGCGCCAACTTCGAATTATTGATGACCAAAAATCCTATGCTCGCTTTGAAAATTCTCACGATCTTTTCCGTAAGAATCAACGATGCAAAACGAAGATTGTTGATCCTATTGATGGACGATATTCAGGGCAAGGTTGCGGACGTGTTCCTGATGCTCTATGAAAAGATGCACGCTCATTCCGACTTTAAGGAAATAGTTCTCAACGTATCGCAACACGACGTCGCGGAATGGTGCGCTCAACCGGTCGGCGAGGTGCAAAAGGTTCTCAATACCCTTTCCAAAAGCGGAAAAATCGAACTCTACGAAGATAAAATTGTTATACACAATATCGCCGACTTCCAGAGAATAGTCTCACAAAAAAGGAAACCGAATTCTTAAAAGCTCCCGTAGCTCAGGTGGACAGAGCAGAAGTTTCCTAAACTTTTGGTCGGAGGTTCGAATCCTCTCGGGGGCACCAACTCCGAACTTCAATGCAGCATCCAGATTCCATTCTTACACTGTTAAAAAAATCGGAGGAATTTCTCAAAAAGAAGGAAATACCGAGCGCGCGTCTGGACGCGGAACTTCTCTTAGCGGATCTACTCGGATTACAAAGAGTCAAACTCTACGTCAATTTCGAGAGGTTGCTCACCGAAACCGAAAAGAACGCGTATCGCGAACGGATCGTGGAACGCTCTAAAAATAAACCGACCGCTTACATTACCGGACAAAAATCGTTTTACAATTCCGTGTTTTTCGTAAATGAGAAAGTTCTAATACCGAGACCGGAAACCGAAGAACTCGTGGAAAAAGTTTTGAACGATTTAAAGGAAAATTCCGAAACGATCGAGGTTTTAGATCTTTGTTCCGGAAGCGGGTGCATCGGAATCAGCCTCAAACTCGCCAAAAAAAATTGGAACGTTTTGTTAAGCGACATCTCGGAGGATGCACTTTCCGTGGCGCGGGAAAACGCCTCTAAAATTTTGGGGAAGGAACTCGCGGTCGAATTTCTGCAAAGCGATCTCCTTACTTCGTTTCCTCCTCAATCGAAATTTGATCTGATCGTGACTAATCCGCCGTATATCCCCGTATCGGATAAACCGGAGATGATGAAGGACGTGGTCGATTACGAACCGCATCTGGCTCTTTTTCGGGAAAATCCGGAAACCTTTTCGATCGAGTTGATCTCTCAGTGTTACGAACGTCTCATCGACGGAGGAAGATTGTATATGGAAACCCTTCCTTCCATCTCGGAATCCTTGGTTTCTAAGTCTTTAAAGGAAGGCTGGAAAGAGGGAACGGTGGGAAAGGATCTTTCCGGAAAGGAACGTTTCGTCGTTTTGACTAAGTAAAATCGAAACGATCGAAATCAAAAACTCGTTTAATACGAAATCGGCAAAACATATATGCCAACTTAGATCGGAAACCGTCGGAAAACGGAACTCCAACGACGACCGAAGTGAGTCAAAAAACTCAAAGTTAAAGGTGCGGACGCCTCGAGCCGAACGCCGATAAAAACTCCGAAATCTTTAAAACCGTCGAAGCCGAAGTTCTACCGGGCGAATTGCGAAATTTAAGAAACTACAAAAAATAAAGCCGGGCGCAAACGGCCCGGCCTCATTTTTCCCAACCACAAAAAGGAGAACCTTTAAATCGCGGAACTTCCTCTTTCTCCGGTTCTGATCCGGATCACGTCTTCGAGAGGTGTTATAAAAATCTTTCCGTCTCCGATCTTTCCGTCGCCGGTTTTCGCCGCTTTGAGAATCGCGTCCACCGTCGGTTTAACGAACTCGTCGTTGACGGCGATTTCGAGACGGACCTTTCTCAAGAGGTTCACCTGGTATTCGTGACCCCGGAAAACTTCGGTTTTCCCTTTTTGTTGACCGTATCCCTGAACATCGCTCACGGTAAGTCTGTAAATTTCATTCTTTGTCAATTCCGCCTTTACCTCTTCCAGTTTATGCGGTTGAATGATGGCAACGATTAATTTCATATAATCTCCTTATTAAAATTCTTCAGCTAACGTAAATTAAAGGATATATCCTTTTTCCCCGTGGATTTCGGAATCCAAACCGGTGATTTCCTTTTCCTCCGAGATACGGAATCCGATCGTTTTGTCGATCAGGAACACGAGGATCACGGAAACGACGAAGGAATACGCTCCGGTCGCGACGACGCTGATCACCTGAACGAGAATCTGATCGCCTTTGGTGGCCACTCCGGCTCCGAGGGAAAGAGTGAACACGCCCGTAAGAACGGCGCCTAACGCACCTCCTACGCCGTGGATCCCGAACGCGTCCAAACTGTCGTCGTAACCGAGTTTACCTTTTAGAAGAATCGCTCCGTAACAAACCGGACTTACGAGAAGACCCATGATGATCGCCCCCTGAACTCCCACGAAACCGGACGCGGGGGTGATGACGACCAGACCCGCGACGATACCGGAAGCCGCTCCGAGTGCGGTCGCTTTTTTTGTGTGAACGTACTCGATCACGAGCCACGCGACGCCTGCCGCTGCGGGAGCGATCAAAGTAACGAGAAACGCTCTGGCTGCGAGACCGTTGATGGCCAAACCGGAGCCCGCGTTAAAACCGAACCAACCGAACCAAAGTAAACCGGCACCGATCAAAGTATAAGTAAGATTGTTCGGAGCGATCAACGCAGGACCTTCTCCTTTTCTTTTACCGAGAACGATCGCGGCCGCAAGACCTGCAATACCGGAAAGCAAGTGAACCACGGTTCCGCCTGCAAAATCTAAAGCGCTCATTTTAAAGAGCCAACCGTCTGCGGCCCAAACCCAGTGAGCGACGGGATCATACACGAGCGTAGACCAAAGGAAGATAAAAACGACGTAACCGCCGAGTTTCACACGTTCCGCGATCGCTCCGGAAATCAGAGCGGGGGTGATCAACGCGAACATTCCTTGAAATAAAAAGTGCACGTATTTCGGGATCGTGGCTTCCAACGTGTTTTCATCGATTCCGTTCAAAAAAGCGAGATCGAAATTCCCGAAATACGGATTGGTTCCGGAAAACGCAAAACTGTACCCGAAAATCGTCCACTGAAGCGTCAAAACGAGGATTGCCACAAAACTATGCATCATCGTAGACAGAACGTTTTTGGATCTGACAAGACCGCCGTAAAACAACGCCAGTCCGGGAATCATAAAAAACACGAGCGCAGAGGCGACAACCATCCACACAGTGTCCGCTTTATCCGCAACCGGCGCTGCGGGAGCCGCTTCAGCAGGAGCGGTAGCTTCTTGTCCAAATAAAACCATTGGAAGAAGCAGAGTGAGCAATAAGAGTAATCTCTTGGTCCAATTCATAAACATTCTCATCCCAAATCAATTTGATTACCTTATTGCAAAATTGGTACCAGACCTAAAAATATTTACGAATTCTAAACTTGAAAGAAAGAACCCAAGGATCCCCCCGCAAAGGATAAGAAAATCGCCTTTAAATCCGGGATTTTTCCGTTTCAAACAAAAATTTTACGAAAAAGTGGAAACAAGAAGAATGTTACGAAGCCAAACTCCGAAAACGAAACAGAAAAAAGTACTCCAACTTGCCCAGAAAATAAGCAGATTCGAGCATTTTGCTTTTTCTCTACATTAGTTGCCCTGAAAATCCAAAAACTGCTGCTATTCTAAAGAGAAGCGAAGTCCGAGTTTCCACTGTCCTTCGACGGAAGCGGACGGGGAACCGAAAGCGGTGCCGGATTCGAGCCGTGCCATTGGATTGTAATCAAAGATCAAGGAGGAAGAGGCGGTTTTCGCAAACCTCGGATGAAACCAATACGCGTCCAAGAGATTGAGCAGATAAATCGTCAAAGCGGCCCCGATGGACAACTGAAGATTTTGATAATTCTGATTCACCTTTTCCCTTTGTTCTTCGAAAGGTTTACTGTAAAGATACAAGGCGATCGGGTCCGAAAACGAGGGAATCGGAAGATACGTTTCATACGGATTATTTTTATGATTGAGGTCGCGCACCGAATTGATATAAATCTGATTCTCCCGATATACGAGATACAAGGAACTTACGAACAACGCGGAATAAACTACTGCGGGAATTTTCCGTTCGTCGGTCCATTGTCCCCAGCCGGGAAGCACCGCGGATCTCCAGGTCACACTCCAAGGACCCAAACCTCTTTGTTGAATGCGGGCCAAACGTTCCTTTTCATTCAGAGCTGCTTCCGCCTTTTTCGTTTCGGCGTCGATGAGGTCCTGTTTTTGTTTTTCCGCTTTGGCTTTTTGAGCGGCTTCTTCTTCGTTTTTTTTCTGCTCTGCCTGCTCTTTTCTTTTTAACTCTTGTTCGGCGAGTTTGGTCTCTTCTTCTTTTTTAATCCGAAGCGCCTCTTCGTTGGAAACGTCCTTATAAACGATTTTAAGAATTCTGAGCTTGCTGATTTCCTGAACTTTTCCGTCTTGCCCGCGTACGGTTACGGTATGCGCGTTTTGTGAAGAAACCCTCCCCTTAAAAACGGTGCCGTCCTTAAAAATGATCGACTCGGAAAAAAGAAGAGAAGGAAACAAGAACAGAAATGGAATAAAAACGCGGAAATAATTTTTTGAAAACATGCATCTCTCGTGTAACCAAACAGATAACTATCAATATATAATTTGAAAGCAATTTTTTCTACATCCTGAAAATTCCATACTTCGGAGATTCCGGTCTTTGTGAATGATCGGCGTACATCGTAATTCCTAAAATCTCCCTCGTCTTAGCGGGATCGATCACGCCGTCGTCCCAAAGTCTCGCGGAAGAATAAATGCAGGAAGAACGAGTTTCGTAATCTTCCAAAATGGGTTTGCGAAAGTTGAATTGTTCGGTTTCGGACAAGGCCTTTCCTTCTTTTTCCAACTGTTCCATCTTAACGGTCAGAAGCACGTTAGCGGCTTGTTCCCCTCCCATCACGGAAATCCTGGAATTCGGCCACATCCATAAGAAACGCGGGTTAAAGGCCCGTCCGCACATTCCGTAATTTCCGGCTCCGTAGGATCCTCCGATCACGACGGAATATTTGGGGACGATAGAAGTGGAAACCGCGTTGACCATCTTGGCTCCGTCCTTTGCGATTCCGGAATTCTCGTATTTTTTCCCGACCATAAATCCGGTGATGTTTTGTAAAAACAAAAGAGGAACTCCTCGTTGATTACACAACTCGATAAAATGCGCCGCCTTCAAAGCGCTTTCTCCGAAAAGAACTCCGTTGTTTGCGATAACGCCGGCAATCTTTCCGTAAATTTTCGCGAAACCGGTTACGAGCGTGGTTCCATAATACTTTTTGAATTCTTGAAAACGGGAACCGTCCACGATACGCGCGATGATCTCCCGAACGTCATACGTCTTCCGTATGTCTTTTTGAATGATTCCGTAAATTTCTTCCGCGGGATACAAAGGTTCTTCCCAGGAAATTCCGGCGCGTCGATTTCCGTTTCCGGCTTCGTGCAACGTGCT
Organism: Leptospira gomenensis; assembly: GCF_004770155.1. Taxonomy (GTDB): domain Bacteria; phylum Spirochaetota; class Leptospiria; order Leptospirales; family Leptospiraceae; genus Leptospira; species Leptospira gomenensis. The sequence goes on from NZ_RQFA01000048.1 coordinate 76,706, forward strand.
TACGATATTTCTCGTAATCTCGATCGCGTGCGCGTCGTCCTCCGCATAATGATCGGTGACACCGGAGATCGTACTGTGAACGAGGGCTCCGCCCAATTCTTCCGGAGTAACGATTTCACCCGTGGCCGCCTTAACGAGAGGAGGTCCTCCCAAAAAGATGGTTCCGTTTCCTTTTACGATCACCGATTCGTCGGACATCGCAGGAATATAAGCGCCTCCCGCCGTACAACTTCCCATCACGACCGAAATCTGAGGAATCTTTAACGCGGATAAGTTGGCTTGATTGTAAAATATTTTCCCGAAGTGATCCTTATCCGGAAAAACCTCGTCCTGCATCGGAAGAAAAGCCCCTCCGGAATCCACGAGATAAATACAAGGAAGATGATTTTGCAGCCCGATTTCCTGCGCGCGAAGATGTTTTTTCACCGTAAGAGGATAATACGTTCCTCCTTTTACGGTGGCGTCGTTGGCAACGATGACACAGTCGGTACCGCAGATCCTTCCGATGCCGGTTAAAATTCCCGCAGAAGGAACGACGTCGGGATAAACTCCCTCCGCAGCCAAAGGAGAAAATTCCAAAAAGGAAGTTCCCGGATCGATCAACGCGATAATTCTCTCTCTCGCCGTCAACTTCCCTCTTCCCTTATGACGTTGAATCGCCTTTTCTCCTCCGCCTAACTCGATTTTACGAACGAGTCCGCGGATCGATTCCACTTTCGATTTTAGATCTTCAAAATTCTCTTTATACTCCGCTGAGGACGTACGTATTTTGGATTCTATAATTTCCATAGAGAACCCTCCGGATTTTTATTTTTTTACTTTTGATTCGTATAGAATTCGGATCAATTCGGTTTCGGATAACGTGAGTTCTCGGTTTCGCCTCGCCATTATCTTGCGTGCATCCCGCAAAAATAAATCGAGAATATACGGTTGCCCGGATTCCGCCCAAGTAAAAGGAGCCAGATATCCGCTCACTCTCGAAGAAACCACGTTACATCCGAAGTCCACGACGGTTCCGGTATTCAGCATAACCCCGATCGCAACTTTGGAATAATCCGCGATCAAGGAACCGAACTTGATGGAACCGGTGATACATTCGTCGTTTTCTTCCCGGATCTTAACAACCCCATAATTGTTTTTCAGATCCGAAGTCGTCGCAAGAGCTCCGATATTGACCCAACTTCCTAAAATCGAATGTCCTATAAAACCTTCGTGGTGTTTGTTCGTAAAGTCTCCGACGAGGGAAGTTCCGACTTCTCCGCCGATTCTACAAGTGGAACCGATCGTAGTCGCGCCGGTGATTCTCGCGTTATCGATATGGGAATTCGGTCCTATATAAACCGGACCTTCTACAAAGGAAAACGAAGTGATCTTAACGTCCTTATCGATCACGATCGGACCCGAGGTTGTGTCGAACACGACTCCCGGATATACGTTCGCAGTAGGATGAACGTGCAGATGTTTGGACTTACCGACCACGTGAAAACTTTTGGATTTCACTTTGAGTTTTCGAATCCACTTGTGCAGTTCTCCGCTGAGTTCCAGATCCGACTCGATATTCTTTGCAGTACCGTTGATCAGATTCCACGGAAGACAGGATTCCGGTTGGAGAACTAGATCCACGTCCTTATCGTCGTACGGAAGAAGTTTAGGATTTCGTTCCAAAAAAGCCTGCTGAAACGCGGGATTGGAATGCACGTAATAAATCTTAGCTTCGGAATGTTGTCCTTTGATCCTTTCGATCGAATTGAAAATTCCGTTTCGAATTTCCGAAAAGGAACGGATCCGCGTTAGGGAACGTAAACCGGCAGGAACCTCTCTTTCATCGATGAGAATTCTCTGAACCTTCGGCATAGGATTACTCTACGGTTACGGACTTGGCGAGGTTTCTCGGTTGATCCGGAGGACAACCTCTTGCGATCGCGGAATAATAAGCGAGCAATTGCAAAGGGATCACGTTCAGGATCGGACTCAATATTTCGGAACATTCGGGAATTTCAAAACAATAATCGGAAAGCGATTTCGCTTCCACGTCGCCTTCCGTAACGATGGAAATGATGATTCCCTTTCTCGCTTTGATCTCCTGAATGTTGGAAACCATTTTGGTATAAATCTCCGATTTAGGAGCGATACAAACCACCGGAACTTCGTTCGTAATCAAAGCGATCGGTCCGTGTTTGAATTCTCCGCCCGCATAACCGGACGCGTGGATGTAGGAAATTTCCTTCAGCTTCAACGCGCCTTCCATCGCCACCGGGTGATTGTAGGTTCTTCCTAAAAATACGAAATCTTTCGTGTTCGTAAAATGAGAAGACAACTCTTCGATTTGCGAAGCCTGCGCGAGAATACGATCGATCTTAGCGGGAAGAAGACGGATTTCCTCTATTAGGATTTTCTTATCCTCTTCGCTGATCAGCCATTTGAGGTTGGCCATATAAATGGAAAACAAAAGAAGGTTGAGAACCTGGGCGGTGAACGCCTTCGTACTCGCGACTCCGATCTCCGGACCTGCGTCGGTTCTGATATAAGAATCCGATTCCCTTGCGATGGTGGAATTTACGTTGTTAACGAGGGAAATTACTTTGATGAATTTCGCTTTCGCTTCATGAATGGAAGCTAACGTGTCGGCGGTTTCTCCGGATTGGGAAATTCCCATAATGAGCGTGTCGCCTTCGACCACGGGATTACGGTATCGAAATTCGGAGGAAGCCTCGGTATCGGTTTGAATCTTTGCAAAATTTTCGAGATAATGTTTGCCGATCATTCCGGCGTAGTAACTCGTTCCGGCCGCTTGGATGATGATCCGATTGACCCTGGAAAGAACGTCCTTGTTGAGTTTAATTTCCGGAAAAACAATATCGCCGTTTTCTAATATTCTTTCCTGAATGATCTTGCGGAAAATACCGGCTTGTTCGTGGATTTCCTTGATCATGTAGTGCGGATAACCGCCCTTATCGAGATCTTCCCAGCGTAATTCCTGTTTTTTGAATACTGGAGTCAGTTCCTTTCCGGAAAAATCGAAGAGTTTGAATTCGTTCTGAGAGAAATAACCCCATTCACCGGCGTTCACGTAATAAACTTCGTCGCAGTTGCGGGTCAAAGGGGAAATATCGGAAGCGAGAAAATATTCCGCTTTTCCTTTTCCGATCAATAGAGGCGCTCCGTCCTGCGCGAAGTAAACCCGATCCGGTTCGGTTTCAAAAACGGAGGAAACCGCCCATTTACCGTGGATCTTTCCGAAGAGTTCCAAAAACGCGTCCCGATTGGATTTCCCGCTTTTTTTACTTTCTTCCAAAAGATGAGGAATCACTTCCGTGTCGGTTAAACTCTGAAAGACGTGCCCTTTTTTCTTCAGTTCGTTTTTGAGTTCGAGATAATTTTCGATGATTCCGTTGTGAACGACGGCCACGGTGGAATTCGTGTCCGTATGAGGATGCGCGTTGATTTGATTGGGTTCGCCGTGAGTCGCCCAACGAGTATGTCCGATTCCTACGTTTCCGGGAGCCGGAAATTCCCGAAGATGCGCTTCCAGATCCTTGATTTTTCCTTTTGCTTTGCGAACCAAGATGTCGCCTTGATCCAAAACAGCGATTCCCGCAGAATCGTAACCTCTGTATTCGAGGCAAATCAAACCGACTACGAGAACGGATTCCGCGTTTTTTCTACCGGCATAACCGACAATTCCACACATATCAGACATTCTCCATGAGGCTCGCCGCACGGTCGAGCAGAGAATTGAGGTCTTTTTTGGACTTTGCCTCGCCTATGACACGAACGATCGGTTCCGTATTGGAAGGACGAATGTGAACCCAAGCGCTTTCCGAAGATAAACGAAGACCGTCCCGAGTATCTTCCGCAAAGGAGGAAAATTCGCCGCGAAACTGAGAATAAATTTCCTGAAGATTTTTTCCGGCGATCCGGAAGCTGGTTTTTTTCATATGAATCGGAGGAAGTTCGTCCACGATCGAATCGATCTTTTGTCCGCCGGCCGCCATATAATTCAAAATGTGAGCGATTCCGGAAAGGGAATCCCTTCCAAAGGAAGCCACCGCCGGATCGATCACTCCCCCGTTTCCCTCACCGCCAAACACCGATTTGAGTCGGAGCATTTCCGAAACCACGTTCGCTTCTCCGACTTTTGCGCGTGAAACGGCAACTCCGTAACGATCCCCTACGTGTTCGTTGATAAAACTTGTGGAAAGATTTACGACTTGATTGGCTTTTTTAGGAAGTGAATCGAGAGTTAAAGAAAGAAAACTAAGCGGAAGCGTGTATTCTTCCGAAATCGCGCCTTTTTTTGGAGTAAGAACCACAAGCCGATCCGCATCCGGATCTAAAGCGAACCCGATATCCGCACCGGAAGATTTCATCTTGCGCGAAGTTTGTTTGAGGGCTTCCGGAGTCGGTTCCGGAGGTCGAGGAAAGGTTCCGTCCGGACTACAATGAAGTAGGATGGGTTTACAACCCAAACGTTCCAGAAGTTCGGGAACGATAGAACTTCCCGCTCCGTTGACCGCATCCAAAAGAACCTTATATTTTTTCTTTCGAATCGCGGGAACATCGACCCTCTTGAGCACGGATTCGATATGACGTTCAGACCATTCCTTTCCGGAAACGATCTTTGCGGAAGGTTTGTATTGAATCGGTCGAAAAGAATGATTGCGAACGATTTCTAAAATCTGTTCCAGATCCGCAGCGCCCGTAAAAAAACCGCCCGGGCCTACGAACTTAAATGCGTTCCAAACGATAGGATTGTGGGAGGCGCTAATCATAATTCCACCACCCGCTTTGGAAAGTTGAACCACTGCTTTTACCGTCGGAGTGGGAACGATTCCCAAAGGAAGCACGTCTTTTCCCATTGCCTGCATCAAACCCAAAGCGATATTTTCGATAAACGGTCCGGAAGGACGGGAATCCCTACCAAGCACGATTTTAGAACCCGAAACCCAAGTTCCAAAAGCACGAAGCGCATCAAAGATCACTTCCGGAGAAAGACCCGTGGGTATGATTCCCCGAATTCCGGAAACAGAAACCATCAGATCTGGATGATTGAATACCGGAGTGTTTGTATTCATGGTGTTGTTTTGGAAAGAAAAAGGATTGGGCGATGACAGGATCGAACTGCCGACATCCTGCTTGTAAGGCAGGCGCTCTACCAGCTGAGCTAATCGCCCTTTATGATTCCGTTCTTATGCTGTAGCAGTTACCGCATTCAGGCGTTTTGCCATTCTGCTTTTTTTTCTATCTGCGTTTTTAGAGTGGATCAGGTTTGTTTTTGCGGCTTTGTCCAGAAGAGAGGTATACTCTACGAATAGAGCAGACGCTGCCTGCTGATTTTTTTCTTTGATGGCTTTCAGAACTTTTTTCGCCTGAGTTCTGAGCCTGGACCGATTCTGAGAATTCGCAGCATTTCTGCGTTTTGTTCTCCGAATGTCCTTTTCTGAAGACTTAATATTAGCCAAGGCTTACACTTCCTATCGAATCAGTGTTTCCAGAGTTTCCGTACCCTTCCCCCTGTCAAATGAATTCTCAGAAAATTCCTTCCTTTCCTTCTTCTTTTACGATCTTCGAAGACGACAGGGAACCGTCGTTTTCGGAGGCAAGGATATGAGACAGAATCGGTTCGACAGAAGGTTTCTTACGGTTCCGGTGGAATCTTCTTTTTTGTTTCGACTTAGGGAAGAGAGGGTGAATCTTTCCGAACTCGCGGAATTGGGGATTCATCTTTTGTTACATTTCGAGGACGAAAGAAGTTGTTTTTTGAGCGCCGAAACGGAAAGAATTTCCGTATCTTTTTTCATTCAGGAAACTTCTTATTTACAAATCTGTAGTTATTGCCTACGTTACTCTCGTCCAATTTATTCCGTAATGGAAGAAGTTTTACAAAACGCATACCTGGAATCGTATCATTTATGATCCACAAACGTTCCGAATACATCGTAGTCGATTCCATTTCCTCCGTGGATCCGAACGCTCTTTCTTTGGATCAACTGGATCAGAAGTTCATCGACAAACAGGGAAACCGTTTCGGACTTCGATTCAACCGCACCACGAGAAGAGCGGAAATCGTTCGTATCACTCTCGAATCTCCGACCAAAGGTGCGACACAGATTCACAAACAACATCCTCCTCTTCCTTCCCCGCATCCTGCCCCTCAGATTTCCAAAAAAAAGACGGCTCAGTCCGGAGTTCCGACCACGACCAAACTAACGCTTCAGGAAATCATCGCTAAAACGCAGGCTTCTGCCGCCTCTTCGAAAGTTCCGCAACAAACCGATTCTTTGAACGTCAACGAAGGCGCCGTACAACAAAACATATTTCAGGAACCCGCGTGGGATCGAAAATCCAAGGACAATTCCGCATTGGATTTGGGAAGAATGGATCTGAACATCATGGATTCCTCCGTGTCCACACCCAGACGGGAACGAGATATGAGCGATGTTACCGGTAGAATGGACTACGGTTCCGGTCCTTCTTCGTCCGGCGAATCCAACCTCATCGAAAAAAGGATTTCCGAACTTACAAAGATCAAGGACCGGATTCATTCCGTGTTGAACAATCTTTCGAATTCTAAAATTTTCGAGATCACGGGCGATCCTTCCGAAAATAAAAACATCATCGGAAATTTGAACCGTGAGTTCGACATCGAGTTCTTTCAAAAGCTGGATAAAATCCTAAACTACCACAAGGAACTCACGACCTATCCTCGATCGGTCAACTATTACACCGCTAAATACGAATCGTCCAGAAAACAGATTCTGCAATCGAAAACTTCAGATTCGGAAAAGTTGAAACTGGTCACACTTTGGGAAATGCAGGAGATGTCGTTGGGTTTGGTTCAAAAACTAAAAAAGATGGTTTTGAATACGCTGAACGTCCTAAACACCAAAAACGACAACCATATCAAACAACTTCCTTACAACCAACAGCAGATGTTCCGGGATTCCAGAACCGCACTTCTTTACTGTTCCGAAGACATATCTTCTTTGCTCATTTCTTTGGAACGATGGGTCGATACTGAATAGGAGAGATCTCCTATGGAACCCTTACAAAGCACCGAAATCAACGCCGTCCTCGAAAAACTCAGGGCGGAATATTCCGAAAACGCCAAAAAAAATCCGAAACTTTTCGATCTGAAAGCCTTCGAGTCGAGACTGATGTTGGTCCTCCAACAAAAGGGAAGTCTGACCAATTTTCTCAAGGAAGAAATAAAATTCATAGACGCACTCAAAGCCAAACACAAAGAGTTGGAGGACAAAAAGCAGGCCGCCAAAGGGGACACGATCAACAAAATCCTGGAAGAACAGGAAGCGAGACTGAAAAAATACCAAAGAATCGATTTTCATCCCCTGGCAAAACCCGAAATCCGATATTTTTACGGCGCCATTCTTTCCTTTGCGGAAACGGAACTTCCTGCGTTGATCTACGTGTTCAAGGGAACACCGGAATATTCCGCGTTCAAAGATACGATTCCCATCCTAGAAAGAATGGGGATCAGCCGAAGGGGATTACCCTCCATCCGAATCAACGAACACGTCAAAGCGTTGTTAGACGCCAATGGAAATCAAAGCGCGATGGAAAAGGACGGACAAGCCGTATTAAAAGAGGTTTGTATCGCGCTTAAGGGAATCGTCACATCCGTGCGGGAATGTATGGAGAAAAACAGGGTTTCGCAGACCCTTTCGGTCAAACTCGACGAAAGGGAATTCCCGAAAGCCGCGGAATCGTATCAAAACCTCGTATTCGGAGTCGCCCTGGAAAAGATCGTACTCCGTGCGGAAACGATTATACGCGATTTCAGAATGGCGGAGATCACCGGATTGGGACAAGGTTAAAATTAAAACATAAAAATAGAATATTCAAATATTCTAAAAATCTTTCAAGGCTCCCAAATCACGTTCGACTTTATTTTTTTCGCCGGATTTCCCGCGTAAACGGAACGTTCGTCTTCCAATTTGGAAACGACCGTAGAACCCGCGCCGATGATCGCACCGGCCGGGACCGAAGCGCCCTTTAGGATCGTACTTCTGCAACCGACCCAAACACGATCTCCGAAAACGATCGGCCTCGGGAAATTTACGATTTCTCCGCGTTCGTTTTTGATCTTATGGATGTCGTCGTCCATCACCAAAACTTCCCAGGAAAGCAGGCAATCGTCCCCGAACTCCACGCGATTGGAGACGAAAATCGAAGTTTCCGCGGAAATTCCGAAATTTTTCCCGAAACGCAAAACTCCGTTCGCCCCTACGACGATTTTAGATCCGTGTCCTATGTGAACGTTTCCCCGGAATATTACGGTTCCGTAAACTTCCCAAATGGTTTTGGAGACGTCCCGATCGAAAAGACCGATGTCGCCGAATCCGATCCGAACCAGCCCGGATCGTATCGGACATTCGAATATTACGTTTCCGGAAAGTTTGCGGAGTTTCGTTTTTCCGGAAACCAAAACCGGAAACAACAACGCCTGTTTCCAAGGAAGATATCGGAAATTAAAATACAACGTATTGAAGTTGATTCTTCGTAAAAGACCGAAAATTCTCATCGCAAAAACCGGGGTTTATCTCGTAAATCCGGAGGCGTTTTCCGGATAAATCTGGGAAGCCAAAATGAAGATAAAAATACTCACCGCGATTCCGATGGAAGCGAGCAGTACGTCCTTCCCCACTTTCCGGAACGTTTCCAAATACGGTAAATCGCGATACGTCATAAAGTTGAGAATGATTTCGCGCCCGGCCAACATTCCCAAAAAAACCCAAGTTGTGGACATGGGCATCCTGCTCCATTGATGGAATACGATCAAAATGGTTCCGTAGACCAGATCCACGATCGTGGCGGCCTTGGACCATTGTATGTCCGATTTTTCAGTAACGATTTCCTGGATGGTTCCCCCGTTCGTATAAAGGATGATACCCAAAGCGAGAACGAGCATACCGACGGCCAGAACGAATTCCAAAGCGGATAATTGTCTCGGAAGATAAACCACGATATTCGCCGCGTCCTGACGAAGCCATGCGATCCATAGATAAATCGTGGAGATCCATTGAAAGAATGCCCAACGTTTTTCGCTTCTCGGATCGGGTACGTGATCTTCGGTGTATTCTTTCGGATCGAGTTTGACGAGAATTCCCCAAACCAAAATCGCCACGCCGAAAGCGATCCCGTAACCGAAGAAGGATTTGGTGAGCATCTTTTCGATATTACTTCCTCCGAAAAGACCGAGGATCAAAAACGTGGTGGAGATCGGAGACTTTAAACGAGTAATCACCACTAAAATCAACGGGGCCAATAGTTGAATCAGATTGAATTCCCGCGTTTCCGGAAAACTTTCCAGACGTCCGAAGTGAACCTCGGAACCCCCGGTGAACCACGCGAAAAGAAAAACGAGAACGACCGCACCGCCCAAAACGGCGAGTTTGGGAATCCAGTGAATCGTCTTTTTACTTTCGATGAACGTTCCCACGGTTTGCACCGCGTCGTTGCCCGCGACGGAAAACGCGCTGATCAAAAACGCGAACCAACCCAGATAATAGGAAGGGGAACCCAGTTTGTAGGCGACTATCATAAGAATTCCCGCTAATACGACAAAAGAATAAAATCGTATCTGATCCCGGATGCTGGGATGCTGGAAATCAATCTCGTTTTGTTTCATCGGGAAAAATATCTTTCGGCAAAGCCAAAAAAGATACTATTAAATCGCCGGAACTCCCGTCAAGGGCCTTCCGACGATCAAGAGAAGGGTTTTAGTCCAGAAAACGTTTGCCGTATTTGGATTCTATATCGCGGATATCGAAAAGAATAAAGAAATCGATCGTTCCGAAAACCTGATCCCAGGCCGGAATTCCGCAAATCTGGGAACCCGCACGGATATAACCTTTGATCAGAGCCGGAATTCTTTTCTGAACGACTTTCATATCCTCCACTGTGTAGTTCGGGTCGAAACCGGGAACTTCGAAACCCGGAAGAGGAACTACGTCGAAATCCTTTCCTGCCAATACGTTTTTGTCCTTTAGAAAAGCGTAAACTTCATTGGCGGATTGGGCGTCCGTCTGATGGATCGAACCGCACCCGAAAAGGTATCTAACGTTGTGCTTCTGCATATACATTCCTAAACCGGCCCAGAGCATGGAGATCACGGAACCGTCTCTGTATTCGGGATGAACACAACTTCTGCCGATCTCCGCGGTTTCCGCGTCCAGATCGTAGATTTTGGCGATATCGAATTCGTTATCGGAATAAAAACCAATGTTTTGTTTTGCTACGGATCTACGAAGAATTCTATACGTCCCGACGATCTTATCGTCCTGATTTTTATCGACCACGATCAGGTGATCGCAGAAGAGATCGTACTCGTCCCTGTCCTTGCGCGTAGCCGCGGATTGGGGAAGACCTTCTCCCAATTCCAGATTGAACACATCGTAACGAAGAGCCAGAGTTCTTTCGATTTCCAATTGGTTTTCAGCGATGCGAACCTCTAACTTTCTTTCCGTCTTCAGCTTGTTATCTACGAAACCTGTTCCCATAGAGTCATCCTTCGGTTTTAGATTGTCCTCCATCTTATTCGTTCCCGTTACGGATAGATTACATAGGAAATAAAATCCGGTGACTCTACGGGCGGAAAAACGCTCGTTTTTCACGGCCTCAGAAGGATAAAAAAAAGGATTTAAAAGTAAATTCTAATATTACTGCAAATTCGAAAAAAAGCGAAAACGGTTGGAAACAGTTGGGAAAAAAGAAATTTCCGAACGAAGAGACGTTCTCTTTAGGAGGCCATCTGCATCCGCGATTGAATGTAGGACTCGATCAGATATTTCGCCTTGGGTTCCAAGGCTCCGAATTCCACACCGAACAAAGAGGCTTCCGGCCCGGAGATTTTGCGTTTTACTTTGCCGGAAAGTTTGATCGGATTTTTTCCGGGCAAGGTCAAAATCATCTGAATGGGAGAATGGAGGTCGCAGCCTTCGAATAAGTGGGGAACTTCCACAGCGACACCGCCGATGCTGATATCCTTTGCATTTAGGATATCGATGAAATTAACACCCATCAATTGGATTTCGATGACCTCGTTCCGCGCAGGTACGACTCTCGGAAATTTTCTCTGTTCCATGTGATTTCCATCCTTTCGTAGAATTCGACGAACTCAGATTTTGAAATCAACAGTTTGGAAAAACAAGTTCTTTTTAGAGCTTTTTATAAAACAATATTATCTCTTTTATCGAAAGAATACTCGATAATTCTACGTACTACGGGTTAGTGTGGGAACTCCTAACGAAAATCGAACGGAAAAAACGCGGAACGACGAAGAAATTCAGGATTCGGCAAGACTCAATTTCATCGAATCCAAAAGTTTGTTCACCTTTTTATCGAATTTCTTATTGAATACGAACGGTTTGAGCGTTTTTTCCAAAAACAGAATCATCTCGACCGCTTTCCACTGTATTACAGTTTTATGATCTTTGATTTTTCCGGAATGAAGGTATGTGGAAATTCCCCGGATCGATTCGTGTTTAAAATCCCTCAACAACGCGCAAAACAACGCTTGTGCTTCGGGCGTTAAAAAATGGAATTTTTTGGAAAATAAAACCGCGTCATGAAAATATTCCGGACGGATCACGGCGCCGTTCAATCGAAGAGATAAAATCAGAAACCCTATAAAATCCGCAATCTGATGGAAAATCCCCAACCCGGGAACGTCTTGGCCCGGATAAAGACGGCTTTTATCCATGGATTGCGATTTCGGATGACGTGTCTGAAGCCAGTTGATGATGAGATATTTTTCCTTAAAGAAGTAGTCGTTGATCTCCAATCTATATTCCTGAACGCTTAAACGTAGATGCAGGAGAATTTCCTTTTCCGAAGTCAAAACCAGTCTTTGAAAATCCTGACCCAAACCGGAAATTTCAAGATGAATGTTTTGATATCCTTTCTTAACGATCTCGGGAAGAATCCCGGTTATTTCAAGAAGTTCTAAAATGTTTTCCTTAGTAAGCGAATGAAAAAGAATTCCTTCCTGAAAGGAAGCGGAGGGATCGTCTACGGCCGCGGATAAAAATTCATCGTAAACGAAATCGAAAAACCTTGGATTATTATAACTCGACTTAGACATGAAACAAAAATCGGAAACGACGATATGCGGTCGTATTTTTTCGCAATTCCATCATGATCTTGAAATACCGGTTTTTTTCAAGGACAATCCCCGATCCAAGACGGAATCGATCTATAAAGAAAAACGGATCGGATCGATCGCTTGTGTCGAATTCATTCTTTGCAAAATCGATCCAGAGTCGTAAATCGGATCGTAAAACCGAAAAACCCGGCTCTAATCACTATGAAAATAAATTTTTGACAAAACTTTTTCAAGGAATCGCCTTCAAAACTTCGGAAGGGGCCTCCACTTGCGGATAATGACCGATACCTTTCAATTCGACGATGTCCGCGTTCGGTACAAGCTGTTTGTAACGAGTGACGAGATGGGCGCCGCTAACCGGATCGTCAACACCGTTGATCATCCTGATCGGAACCGGAGAGTTCAACAAAGCGCCCACCCAACGTTCCCGATTCGTTTTTCTTTCGGCGATGTATCGGATCAATCGATGCGAAATTTTTGTTCCTTCGTCCGAAGAAACCAAATTCCAAAAATCCTCGAGTTCTGCGGAGGAAGGTTTGGTGTTTTCCCCGAAAACCGCGGAAAAACTTTTTTGAAACGAACCTCGGTTGATCAATCTGGACAAAACCCATCCCAGAGGACTATGCAATAATTTCTGAATCAATCTCGGCCGGTGCGATTCCGGAAAAATACCTCCGTTAAGGAGAATCATCCTTTGGATTTTAAATCCGGAAACTCCCGATTTTTTACGATCGATAAAACGAGCCAACAATTCCTGAGCCACCGTATCCCCTAAATCGTGGGCCAACACCGTCGCTTCTTCGAGCCCTAATTCGTTTAACAATTTTTCGATGATATCGGCCTGAAGAAAAATGCTGTAGTCGATGGAAGGTTTCGAGGAAAATCCGAATCCGAGCATATCTAACGCGATCAACCTGTATTTTTTCGACAGCGGTTCCCAAATTTTTTCCCAATCCCACGACGCCGTCGGAAACCCGTGGATCAAAACGAGGTTTTTTCCGCTTCCTTCAACTTTATGGAATATTCTCCAATTTTGATATTGAAGGTATTTGCCGGATCGTTTCCATTCTTCAAGTTTCATATTTACCAACTAATGATTATTATATTCGAAAAAAATCAAAGTTCCTGCAAAAGACGTTTTTTAAATTCCTCACGATCCCTACCCGTAGGCAGCTTTCCGAAACCAGCCTTTAGATTGTCCCGAAGATGCGATAGTTTGGAAGTTGCGGGAATCGCGCATGTGACAGCCGAATGTGAAAGTATGAATTTTAAAAAAGCCTGACCGAAACTTTCGCAATCCCATTCGCGAAAAAAATCGGGAAGTACTTTTCCTTTTACGCGTCGAAACAACTGACCTTCTTCGAAAGGACGATTGATCAAAACTGAAATACCGTTCGATTCGGCAAAAGGAAGAATTCTAGTTTCCGCCTCACGCGTAACGATCGAATACGGAATCTGTAAAAATTCCACTTTTTCTTTTTTGGCGATCCCCTCCATTTCCGAAAACGCGGACGAAACGTAGTGAGTCAAACCGACGTATCGAATACTACCCTTCTCTTGGAGAGTTTTGAGATATTTCAAATGAATATGAGCATCTACTAAATTATGAATTTGGAATATATCGATCTTATCGACGCCGAATCTTCGAAACGAGGAGTCGATCTGGGTCTTACCGGCCGTTTCACCGCGAATCCAGACTTTGGTCGCGAAAAAGATTCTTTTTTTATCGATCGGGGACAACCCGGAAGACAATAAACCGACGATCTCCTCGGATCGCCCGTACATCGGGGAAGAATCGACCACACCTCCGCCGGAACGGATGAACTCGTTCCATACTTCCATAAGCGTCGTCAACGAGGAAGAATCGGAGGATACGTCCATCGTTTGCCAGGTTCCCAATCCTATCGCGGGAATTTTTTCTCCGGAACTACGAACGGTCCTGTGCAACATTCCGTTGTTCTCCTTTCCCAAAGAATCGGAAAACGAATTTATATACCCGCTTAAAAACGCAAGAAGCGTTGCGGAATCCCTTAAAAATCGACCGCGAGATATCTGTTTCATTCCGATAACTTCTTAAATAAGGATCCCATTTTAGGACGAAGCGGTCGAAATCGGAAGTAAAAAACGAACCGTCAGCGCATTCGATCAAAAAATCGTATCAATTGGATTTCCATCTATATTCAACCTTTTTAATACTTCGTTTTGAAAGTACTTTCACTTTTCCGTCCCTCTCCAGATGGATTTCGGTTTCATTTTGTTGGGTTATATTACCGAATTCGTATGTTCCGTTTTTCAAGGTAACGCGAATCAGCCCGCTGGTTTCGGAGTCTTCGGGAAAATCGGTGTTTTTATCGTGATCTTTAAGAAATTGTATTTCGATACGTCGATTTAATACGGAGGCGTTGTCGTCCAGAGAGCGTACGATGGGACGACGCGATCCGAATCCGAGAGTTTCGATCCGACCCGATCCGATCCCTTTGGAAACAAGATATTTCTTAGTTGCGGAAGCCCTCTTTTCCGAAAGTTCCTCGTTGGCGCGTTTATCGCCCGTTAAATCCGTATGTCCCGATATCAGAATTCGGGTGAATTTTCGTTTCGCAAGATAATTGGCCAATCCGTCCAAAACGGGAAAGGATTCGGGTCGGATCTGATCCGAATTCAATCGGAAATGTACACCTTTTAAGACCATAGAATCGGCGTTTCGGACAAAATCCGATTTAGGTTTGATACAATTCACTTCCACGCTTCTAGTATTAAACAGACCTCCGATAACTACGTGGACGAACAAGTCACCTAACCCTCGTTTGATGCTAATATTCTCGATTCCCTCTGCGCACTCCGCCCGTTCATGTCCTCCTTCGAAATATCCGAGAATGTAACTTTTCGAAATATGTCTGACGTCCTCGCTGGAGTCGCCGATTCTCTGAAGTTTAGAAGGTATAATCACTGTTTGATGACAACCGCACAAGGAATACGTAAGATAGATAAGAACCGGAAGTAAAAAACGTTTCCTTTGAAAACGGATCGTTTCGCAAAAATTCAATGGCATGATATTTCTATGGACCTAGGGGAATAGATTCCGAGCGTAAGTTGTTCGCAGACGCCGTTCCAAAGCGTCGAATACTGATGTATTTCCTTGATCCCCCGACTAGGACACAACGAAGATTCGTCGTATTGAATCTTTCTCGGAAACAAACCCATCAGATAGTAATCCTGTTTAAACGTGATCGTTTTTCCCTGCGTTTCGCTGCCTTCTTTCGTTTTTTTTGTCTTTACGGTCGGAGCCAATTCGACTCTGGCATGTTGACAATTCCATAAATTAGCGATTATGAATATGGATAATAGCGGAGTTTTTCTAAGAATAAACGAGATCATACGATCGTTACCTTTGTACGCAGTATATATTGATCGCCTGATTACACGCATAAAAGCCGCCGTTGTCTATATAACCGGCCGCTACGTGCGAAACTCCGACCATGGCGAAGTTGGGATTGGGCGCGCCCGTCGTCCAGGAAGTACAAGTCCCTCCCGCAGTGGGGGCCCAATTCGGTAGGATGGTTATCCCCGTATACATTGCGATCAATCCGGGATCGGGAGCGTTGTCGTAATTCGCGGGTAATTCCGCGGAAGCGTTCGTAACGCCGAGTTGTAGATTGAAATTGTTAAGCGAATAATAACGCGTATTCGGATAAAGCACCCAATCTATGGTAAGGCTTCTGCTCACGACTTCATCCATTAGAAGAGCCTTATATTCGGAGCCCGTGGCGACGCCGGGTGCGTTTAAGCCGATCGCCGCGGTTTGGCAAGTGGAATCCGCACCGCTCACTCCTCCTAGATTTCCGTTGGGAACCGCTTGCATAAAAACCGCGCAACCGGAAGCGGAAGAAAAACAAGGAACGACGGTCGGAGTACTTGGATCGCCCGGGCCGCTCGGATTTCCGGGATTTCCTTCGCCCGCCGCAAGTAACAAAGGCGCCAAGGACAAAGCGGAATTCGAAGCCTTTGAATCTTCCTTCGCCAGTGCGGTAAGTCCGGGCCATGCCGTACAAGAGAATAAATACGACGCGCAGAAAAGACTGCAAAAAATTGACAGGATCCTCGGCCGAAATCCATGAGCCTCGCCGAGAAGAAACGATTTTAGAATAGGGGTCATTCGGTTAACCGGAAACGTTAGAGTTCCTCAATAAGAAGTAACCTTTCAGACCCTAAAATTAACCGGAATTTGGGAAATTTTTTATATCCCTATACTATGAAATTATAATATCGAATCAATTGTTTCAATGTGCCTCGTCCCAGTTGATCCCGAATTTTCCTTCCACGAGAATCGGAAGATCCAAAGGCATGGCGACTTCCATATGTTTTTTCATCGCCGCCTTAAATTCGTCCCTTTCTTTCTTATGCACCTCGAACACCAACTCGTCGTGAACCTGAAGAAGCATTCTGGACTTATATTTTTTTCTTTCTATCTCTTCGTGGATTTTGATCATAGCGATCTTGATCATATCCGCGCTCGTCCCTTGGATAGGGCTATTGATCGCGATTCGTTTCGCCGCCTCCTTTGCGGATTTATGCGTGCTATGAATGTCCGTAATCGGACGACGACGACCGGTTAACGTTTGGACGTATCCGTTTTTTTCGGCGAACGCGACCGTTTCGTCCATATACGCTTTTACTCCCGTATATTGAGTCATATAACGCTCGATAAACGACTTCGCTTCTTCTCGGGGAATTCTTAGATTTCGGCTGAGCCCGTACGGAGTGACCCCGTAAATCACGGAGAAGTTGACGACCTTTGCCTTGTCCCTCATTTCGGGAGTGACTTCTTTTTCGGAAACACCGAATAACGCGGCGGCCGTCCGTTTATGAATATCCAATCCGTGATTGTACGCATCCAACATCGCAGCGTCCTTGGACACGTGCGCCATAATTCTCAACTCGATCTGGGAATAATCCAAACTCAAAATTTCGAATTCGTCGGAACCGGCGACAAAACCTTTGCGAAGAAGACGACCCTCCCTATCTCGGATCGGAATATTCTGAAGGTTGGGATCGGTCGAAGACAATCTTCCCGTTGCGGCGATTGTCTGATTGTAACTCGTGTGGATTCTTCCGGTCTTGGGATTGACCATCCTGGGAAGCGCGTCCACATACGTGGATTTGAGCTTCGTGTATTTCCTGTAATCCAGAAGTTTTTCGATGATGGGGTGTTCTCCGAGAAGTTCCTCCAAAACCTCGTGATCCGTCGAATAACCGGTCTGCGTTTTTTTAACGACCCGAAGTTTTAGATCGTCGAAAAGAATTCGTTGAAGCTCTTTCGTAGAAGCGATGTTAAACGGTCCATTCGCTTGTTTGTGAATTTCGTTTTCCAAATGACGGATTTCACGATCGAAATCGCGGGCAAGTTCTTCGAAATAAGGAACGTCCAAAGCGATCCCGGTTTTTTCCATTTTGGCAAGAACGGGAATCAGAGGTTGTTCCATATCCTTCAAAACCGGTTCTACTCCGGATTCCTTGATGGACTTTCTCAGAATTTGATACAATCGGAAAGTGATATCCGCGTCTTCCGCGGCGTATTCCGCGACTTGTTCCGGATCGATATCCGTCAGCTCTTTCTTTTTTTTACCGGTTCCGACTAACTCGTCATAGGTGATCGTATCGTAATTGAGGAGATCCTTGGCGAGGGCGTCCATGTTGTGCCTTCTTCCTTCCGGTTGAAGCACATAGGAAGCAAGCATCGTATCGAACTGAATATTGTTAAGCGACAAACCGTGGTTTTCCAATACGATCAGATCGTATTTTATGTTCTGACCGACCTTGGGAATTTCGCTCGCGAGAATAGGTCCTAGATGTTCCTTTACTTCCTCTAAACTTAAGGATTTATCCTGGAACAATGAAGCGTTGTTTTTCACGGAAACGTAAAACCCGGTTTTTTCCTGGTTGGAAAAAGAAATCCCCAAAAGTTCCGCCATAACGGGGTTAGGCGAAGTTGTCTCCGTATCCACCGCGAGAACTCTGGACTTCATCAATCCCCGGCAGATTTTAGCAAGTTCCTCCGCGGAAGTGATCAACTTATACGTTCCTTTTTCACCGGCCGGAACCGATTTGGTTTCGTTCGTTTCCGTAGGCTCCGGATCTTTCGGTGCTTCTTTACCCGCGGACTTGGCCAAGTCTTTGGAAAGAACGTTGTAACCTTGGGATTTAAAGTACAGGATCGCTTGATCGGATTTGTAATCGGGGGTCTCGATGTCCTTTTCGGTTATTCCAAGTTGCAGATCGCGTCGTATCGTAGCCAACGCTTTCGAAAGATAAGCGTTCTCCTTCTGCTCCGAAAGTTTGGTTTTCATCGAAGGATTTTTGATCTTTTCGAGGTTCTTATAAATTCCGTCGAGGGTTTTGTATTCCTGAAGAAGTTTGGAGGCTCCCTTGTCTCCGATCCCCTTCACTCCGGGAATATTATCCGAAGTGTCCCCGACGATTCCCATATAATCCGGAACCTGCTTTACGTCGATGCCCAACTCCTCCTTAACCCAAGCCGAATCGATTTCCACGAATTCGGTGACTCCCTTTTTTCCGCGGAGCATTTTTATATTCTTCTTTTCTAATAGTTGATAGAGGTCTTTGTCTCCCGAAAAGATGAGGATCTCTTTAGCTGAGGATCGATATATTTCGCATAACGTTCCTATGATGTCGTCCGCCTCGTGACCGGCCATTTTCAAAACGCGAAAACCGATCTTTTCCAGGATTTCCATAACCTCTCCGATCTGGGGTCGCAGGTCCTCCGGCATCGGTTTTCGGTTGGCTTTGTATTCCTCGAAGGTTTTGCCGCGCTCCAACGGTCCTCCGGGATCGAAAGTCATGGCGACGTGCGTCGGGGAATAATCCTGAAGCAGTTTAAAAAGCATTTTAAAAAAACCGAACGTTGCTCCGCTCGGTTTTCCCGTTTTGGAATTGGTAAGGTTGGAGGCTCCGAACGCGAAATAGGCCCGAAATACGAAAGCGTGTCCGTCTATGATCAAGAGGCGTTTCATTCTTTTTCTCCGAAAAGTTCTTCACCCAAAAACGAATAATAAGCGAGTTCCGTTTTACGGATCGTGTTTTTGATCGAAAACCGTTTGACGGCTTCCCTGTTGAATATCCCGAAGGTTTTTCGGAGTTTCGCATCATCAATTAGAATTTCATAATATTTTGAAAGAGCATCGACGTCGCCGACCTCCGCCAAAAAAGCCCCGCTTTCGTGGGTCAACATTTCGCCGATTCCTCCGCCCTTGGTGGCGACTACTGGAAGTCCGACGGCCATCGCGTCGAGAACGGACGTTCCCAAACCTTCCTCTTTGGAGGTCAGCGTAAAAATATCGAAAACGGAAAGAATATCGGGAACGTCCTCGCGGTAACCCGTAAAGACGACCTTATCGGAAATTCCCAACGTTGCGGACAAATCCTCCAATTCTTTTCTGAGTTCGCCTTCGCCCACGACGAGAAGTTTGAAATTTTTAGAAGGATCCAATGCGGAAAGCGCCTTCAAAAGGGTTTTTTGATCCTTATGATCGACGAGGGCCGCGACGTTTCCGATCACGATCGTATCTTTTTTGATTGAGAATTCCTTTTTATACCGCGCCGGATCGGGTAATTTTTTGGCGAAGGAAAAATCGATTCCGCTATGAACCGTGACGGTTTTGGCCGGATCGACTCCGTCCCGCAGAAGGATTTCCCGGATTTTATTCGAAACCGTCAGAAAGAGATCGTTGCGTTTGGACTTATATTTCCAGATAGAAAATAAATTCTTACGAATGCTAAAATCCACTCTTCTGGAAACGACGAGTTTGATCTGCGGAAGTTTGGATTTTGCAAAGAGGGCCAATGTATGCGCCTTTGCCGTATGAGTATGAATCAACCGGATTTTTTTTTCCCGAACGAGGGAACGAATCGCCTTCACCGAGGCGAGGTCCCATTCCCCCCGCATCTCCAAAGCGTAAAACGGAAGGTTATGGTCGGAACACCGTTTCTCCAAGGCGGATCCTGGTTTGCCGAGGACGAGTTGCGGAATCTTTTTTTTCTTTAAACCTTCCGCCAAAAGGAGAAGTTGTCGCTCTCCTCCTCTCCAGCCGGTTTCGGTATCAATATGCAAAATCACCCGCTCAGTTTTCAACGGAAGGTCCATTTCTGCAAGGAATCCTTAAAAAAATCGTGGAACAGACGCATTTCCTTATAACAGAAATAATTCCAATATAATAAAATCATCTTCTATAAGGAAACAAATCTGTGGGAACTCCTCGAAATAATTGCGAATGAACCGACCGCTATTTGCTTCAGCCTAACCGTTTCGTCCAACGGGGTGGAAAAACGGTCCGCACAGGGACGACTGGGGAATCGGATTTTAGGAAGGAAAGGAAAAAGGGGCTCCGTATCTTTCACGATCCGAAACCGGGAATCGAATCGAAAATCGCCGAATTCGTCCGAAAACTTCCGATCAAAAGCGAAATCGTAATCAGTCATATTCGTAAAGCGAATCGAGGCAAAGTGGAATTAAGAAACACACTCCCTTTTGTCCGGGAAATCTAGGGTTCCTACCGAGCCTTCGCGCACAACGGTCCGTTCAAAAAAATCCAATCCGAACCTCTGGCAGAATTTATTCTGGTCGGAACTACGGACTCAAAACACGCGTTTTGTTGGCTACTCGGCAAACTCAAAAAGAAACTTCCTCATCCTCCCCCCTCCGACAAGGAACTTTTCCAAGCTGTGGGAACCTCCTGTGGGAACTCCAGCAAAAAGGAGTTTCCAATATTCTTCTCAGCGATTCCAAAAATCTCTCCGCGTACTGTTTCGCCAAACTTTCCTGGATTACGAGACAATCTCCGTTCGGCAAAGCCGCCTCGAGGACGCGGACCTCTCATCGACTTCCGCAAAGTAACGACAAAGGGCGATCAGGTGACCGTGATCGCAACCGAGCCCTTGACCTCCAACGAACAATGGAACCGTTTTCAACCGGGACAATTCAGGTTTTGAGAAAGGGAAGAATCGTATTCTCCGAACGGTAAGAAGGGTTTGTCGGAATTCCTGCAAGTTCTACACTGACCGTAATTCTAAAATCCATTGTCTAAATCAAAGGCGAACGTATGAAAATCCAATTTGCGGCCATGGACTATCGTTCCGACGATTCGTTCGAAACGGCGGAGTATCAATTCGAAGGAAGTTTGGAAACCGGCTGGGATATTTCCAGAAACGGAAAGGAATACCTACATCTCGGACCCGGATACAAACTGCTCAAATCGAAACTCTGCGGAGTTTGTTCCACGGATTTAGCCCGCCGTTTTTTGCCCTTCCCATTACCGCAAGTGATCGGGCACGAGGTGATCGCGGAAGATCCGGAACCGATCGACGGAGTCAAACAAACCTATGTAGTCGAAATCAACGATACCTTTGAAGCGCGCGGGCAAAAACCTTCGGACGAATTTTGTGAGGAAGGAATTCCGACCCACAGTCCGGAACGGAAAGTTCTCGGAATCGACAGGCTACCCGGCGGATTCGGTCCATACATTTTGGCTCCGCAGAATGCGGCGATACCATATACGGGGCTTCCCGACAAAACCGCGGTTTTGATCGAACCGTTTGCCGCTTCCTTACAGGCGGTCGTAGCATCTCCTCCCAAACCGGGAGATCAAGTCGCCGTATTGGGACCGAGACGATTGGGAAGTCTCGTCATAGCAGCGTTAGCCGCTTATCGAGCTTCCTCGAAAATCGACTTCAAAATTTTCGCCCTTGCGAGGCACGATCAACTACTGAAACTTGCGCTCAACCTGGGAGCCGACGAAAGTATCGATCTTAGAAAACGGAACGTCGAATCTTTGGCGGAGCGTTTTTCGATCGTTTACGACACGACCAGCACCGTCTCTGGATTCGAAAGTGCATTAAAACTTTCTAATAGAGAATTGCATCTAAAAACGACGAACGGCCAGGAGGTTTCGGGTGTAAAAAAACTCACCGAATTGGTCGTGGACGAAATGTCTCTGATGAAATTCGACGAAAAAAACCTTCGCTACGGCTGGAAAAACGAAGACCGCACAAACCGCACTGTATACGTCGCGCCGAGCGTGGGAAAATTGGAACTCCCGGAAGGATTCAAAGCATATTACGGAAGTATAATGGATGCTGAAACGACCCTCGCTTCTCCGGAATTCAAGGGACACGTTCCGCGTTTCGATCTTGGAATCGCGGGAACTGCGGAGGAAATCGATCTTCTTATCCGCCCCAATCCTTCCCACGAAAACTCGCTAATCCGTCCAAGAAGCGCGATTCTTTTTAAAGGCCGATCCTCTGGAAATGATCTATTAGAATTTTTGAATGCAGGAAAATCCGTTCACACGTCTCGTTGCGGAGACTTTCATCTTGCAATCAAACTGCTGCAGGAAAATCCGACCGTCACCGAAGCCCTCGAACGAAACATGGTGACACATTCCTATTCTCCGGAAAATCTCCCCGAAGCCTTTGAAAAAGCGCACACTCCCGAAGCCGTCAAAGTAATCATTACACATGCTTAAAACCGGAAAACTCAGGGCAGTAGAGACTTCGCTCGGATCCGTTCTTACGGAAAAAGAGGACGGGATCTGGGAATTGGATCTGCAGTCGTTGCGGATCTTTACCGGCCTTTCCATTCTATCGAGGACCCTCGGAGAGGAAGTGATCGAACAGGTTCAAAACGGAATCGGCGATGTTACGATATTCCACAAGATCAATCCGAACATCAACAGGGAACTTTTGGATATGCACATCGGGTATATTCAAATTTATGCACGTGCCGGCGTGTTAAAGGACGTATTACTTTTTAAAGAGGAATTCCAGGATCACCTTAGAACCGTATTCGGCACGTTTCAAAGACAGGTTTGGGCGAAAAAGATTCATCCCGAGTTTTACGGAGAAAATCCGAAAACCTCCGGAATTTTCGCGCTCGTATTTCCGTTTCACCATACTAGCCCGAATGAAAACATCGATTATCAATTCATCCTCGAACGGGTTCCCAATCAAAAAGAAATCGGAGAATTTTTCTTCCGCTTGACGGTGGAGAATTTCGATCGAGCCAACATAGACTTGACCGCGGTGCCTCACACGATAGTGGACGACATCGGCTCTCGGATATTCATCGCAGGAAGTACGAAAATCGCCGAGGCGATCAACAACGGAATTCTCAGCGCGGCGCAAAGGGGAGAACGCTCCTACGTGGAGGAAAATCGTTCCTTTTCCAGGGTATTCGAACAAATAGAAAAAACCGCTCTCGGGAAATTGGACCAGATCAGCCTTTTTTGGGACAAGGGTTTTTCGGAGTCGATCGTAAAAACCGACCCTCTGGAAGCACTTCCTTTATTTAAAAAGATTTTTCTAATATTAGAAGATCATGAAATAACTAGACACCTAAAGGAAGGATTCACCGTAAAAGTACGTTTAAACGAGAATCATTGCGTCTATATCGACCTATCCAGGCTCGATCGGGTATTAAATTTCAGCTTCAACGCAAAACGAACGACTCTAGATATGAATCACTATCTGAAACGGATGCCCATTCTGGAAAAAATCGCGAACCGGGAAAAACATTCCCTAGATCTTTCCGGATTCAACGTTTTTCTAATACATCATATCACTTCCGAAATCGTCGCATTGATCGAAACGTTCAGACGTTTACGATGCGGACAACTTACCGTAGCGTTCGTAAAATACGGAGGGGTCGTTCCTCCTGCGTATTTGGACGTATTACTGGACGTACCGACGGATCGTTTTTTTATGTCCGGGTTACAATTGAAAGTAGGACCCAAAAATAAGATCTACTATTCCGTATCTCCGATCTACAGCGAAACCTCCGGATTAAAATCCTTATACGATCGACTTGAGGAGGAAAAACTCGGTTTTTTCGAGGCGATGAAATTACTTTCAGGAAATTTAT
Source organism: Leptospira gomenensis (assembly GCF_004770155.1). Classification (GTDB taxonomy): domain Bacteria; phylum Spirochaetota; class Leptospiria; order Leptospirales; family Leptospiraceae; genus Leptospira; species Leptospira gomenensis. The sequence continues at coordinate 100,759 of NZ_RQFA01000048.1, forward strand.
TTCTGAAAGACCTTTTGGATTCGTACCGAAAAAAGGAAAAGACCATCCTCGTGGAAGACGGGGGATACGTTGCGCCTTTTTTTAACGAATATGCCCTTTCCGGAAGAAACCTCGCTTCAGTGTGCGAAGAATATTCGGTAAACGAAGCCGTTCCCGAACTTTCTTTCGCCCGCTTTTTGTCCGAAACGTTAGTCGGAACCGTAGAGCATACAAGAAACGGATACGATCGACTAAACTTCGTCCTGGATAAAAACGGTAAACTTTTTTTACCTTCGTATTCGATCGCGATTTCGGAGCAAAAAGTCCGGGAAGAATCGAAAGAAGTCGCGTATTCCATTCTCAACGCGATCGAGGCGATCTTAAACGGACAAGGGATGATTCTTTCCTCGCGAAAACTTCTCATTTTAGGTGCAAAAGGTAATATCGGAACTTTTCTCTGCAAATATCTCGAATCCAGACTTCACGAAACGGACCCCGGCCCGATCCAAGTGGACCTCAAGGTTTCCGATCCGGGAAACCGACAATATACGAAGATGGACGAAATTCCTAAGGAGGAATTTTACTCCAGAGATTTGATCTTAGGAGTGATCGGAAATTCTATATTAAAAAAATCTCATATTGAAGATTTGATTATTAACGGAAATAAATCGAAGGTTCTGATCGCTTCCGGCTCCACCAAAACGGCAGAATATACGGATCTTATAGACTGGCTAAACGAACTTTCCTTTTCCGAAGACAAAAAAATCGGCGGTTTTCCGGTCAAACTGGAATTCGATCGGATTCTGGATCCTCAATCGGGAATCGATCAGGGTGGCAAGGTCACTTTCTTTGTGGAAAAGGACGGTTTAGAAATCGAAAAGACCTTCTTTTTGTTAAGCGACTTGAGTCCGATTAATTTTCTATTCTACGGAGTTCCGACCGAAGGAATGGACGCGATCATCGGACAACTCGCTTCCTGTGCGTTGGGAATCGCGGACCGATCCGCCAGCGGAAAACTTCCCGCACCCGGTCTGTATGCTGTCGATCACCAGATAGACGCGTGGGGAAATCCTCTGTAACAATGAGAATCGATCCTCGAACGATCGCCTGTTTTCTATTTTTCCAAAGTTGTTCCGTATTCGTGAAGACCGACTTTCCTACGTTTGCGCAAAAAGGGGCGGTTATCGACGAACGTAAAATATCGTATGAATTGATCGGCTGGCAGGAAGATTCGGATAGAAGGAACGTTTCCGAAATATTAAAAACTTTGCATATTTCCGGAGCTTTTTCCGAAATCAGCGTCCATACCAAATCGAAAAATCGAATAAAGATACAGATCATACTCGAAAAATCATCCGGCTATTCGTTGTTATTCGGAGAGCAGACTCGACCTGTTTCGTGGATGATCGAACAGGAACCCGGAAGGTTTTCTCTTTACCTTCTCAATCGAATTTTTTCGGTTCAAACGTTCTTACTCGTACCCATACGACAAAAATACGAGGACCGAATCCTTTTCAAAGTATGGAAAAAAAACGAGAAGTTGCGCGAGTACTCGTATCCTATTACGAAAACGCAATACATAGGCTGGGTTTCTCTGGGGTTAAGATTTTTCGACGATCGGGAGGAAATTCCGAAACTTTATTCCGACCTTACCAAGGACTTCATTAGAAACGTCACGGAAGCGGCGCCGTTATGAAACTGAAATCGAGGTTACTCTGGATCATCTGCGTATCGCTCTTATTCGGGTGCGCTGCCTTCGTCAATTCTCCGGAGACAAGGGAAAAATCGGGATCGATTCCTCCCAAAGGAAAGTTTAGAATCGAATTTACAGGATTCGAATATTATAAAAACGAAATGCAACTTTTGCGAATCGGATTGTGGAAAAAGGGATACGAAGAGGATCCTCGATCCGATTCCGTGTTGGAAATAGTATTGGAGGAGCTACAGCCTGAATACGCATATCCTATGATCCACCGTTTAAATTTTTTTCTCACCCTATTCACCCTCGGAATCGCCCCCTACCATGTCAGATCCGATCATAGGATCGTATATAGATTTTTTACCGAAAACGGAATCTTACACGAATCGATCTACGACCTTTCTTTAGATCAGTGGAGAGGATGGTTAACGATTCCTATCATGCCCGTATTTTGGCCCTCTTCCTCTTTTGAAAAATCCGTTTTGCATTCGCTCGATCTATTGGAAGAAAATCGATGAAACGAATACGTATCATTCATATTATCGCGGTTCAAATCGTATCGATATTTCTTCATTCGGATTGTACGCGAATCTGGAGGAAAAATTCATCCTCGATAGAGGAAGCGCAAAAACAAAATATAACCGTGGAAAACACTACGAGAACTTTTTTAATCCATACACCTATAAACGAAAGCAGAATCGCAAAACGCCCGTTAGTCATTATTCTCCACGGACGTCTCGGAAACGGTAGAATTATCATGCAGGATTCAGGATTTAATTCGATCGCGGATCGGGAAAATTTCATCGCCGTTTATCCGGAGGGATTACAAAGGAGTTGGGCGGACGGACGCGGTGCCACTCCTTCCGACCGGGAAAACGTGGACGACGTACGATTTATCGAAACGCTTATCGACCATCTCGTAGAAAAATTTTCCGCATCCCGAGAGAATGTTTTCATCGTAGGTCATTCGAACGGCGGTTTTATGACTCAGAGAATACTGATCGAAATGCCGAAACGGTTCCGCGCGGGAGCGAGCGTCGCATCCCAAATTTCGGAATACGTTTTGAAAAATTTCCGTCCCGATTCTCCGGTTTCAGTCGCCTTCCTTAACGGCACCGAAGATCCGATCGTTCCGTATTACGGCGGTTATGTGAGAGACGGAGGCGAAATTCTAAGCGTGGATGAATCGGTCAGCAGATGGCTTGAATGGAATTCCTGTAAAAATTCCGCCGCGTTAAAAATCAAAGACGAAACGGACGACGATACACGTCTTGAAATGCGCTCCTACGGTGATTGCGCCGAAAATACGGAAGTACGTCAATATCGGATCGTCGGTGCGGGACACAATTGGCCTGGAACAAATAGAAAAATTCCTTTTGTTAACATGGGGAAACCCACTCGCGAATTAAACACCGCCGAGGAGATCTGGTCTTTTTTCAAAACGAAATTAAAAACGGAATAAACGAAAAAGAATTATTTCGTTTTATTCGATCGGTAAATTTCTTTCTCGAAACGTATGATGTATAACTATATTTAGGAGAATATGATGAAAAAAATCTTTTCAGTCGTCACTTTTCTTTTTTACTCCGTTCTCTTCTCCGTTTTTTCCGAAGACGGTTCCGTTTTTCAAAACGATCTAAATTCACTGATGAATTCTTTGGAGGTATGCCAGTGCAAATTCATCCGAAACGGATCCGAGCACGATCCCAAGGAAGCGAGGGAACACATGGAACGAAAGCTCAAAGCGGCAGAAGGTAGAATCGGAAATATCTCCGACTTTATCGAACATATCGCCTCGAAGTCCAGTATTTCCGGAAAACCTTATCTGGTTCGTTTGAAAGACGGCAAAACCGTGGAGGCGAAACTATGGCTTACGGAAAAATGGAAAGAAATTTCGGAAGCGAAAAATCCTTCCAAAAAACCGGAAAAAAGGAAAAAATAATTTTCGATTTAATATTCCATTTTTCTAAAATTAAAGTTTAAGGTCTGTTCCGATCTAAATCCAGAGAATCGACCCTGTAATGAAAATTTAATATTCTCTTAATTGAATCCTTACCTTCATTCGGGTATTCTACCGATATGAGATCCCGTTTCGAATTCGAATCCTCGATTCCGTCGAAAGAAAAAAGATTTTTCCGAATCATCGTGGTAACGGAAACGTATTTTCCCGAGATAAACGGGGTCGCCAAAACGTTATATCGTATGGTAAACGATCTCGTAGATGAAGGAAACGAAGTCATACTTTTTCGTCCTAAACAAGGCTTAAAGGATTACGCGCGTAGCCGAAGCGGATATAAGGAAATCCTTATGTCGGGATGTAGAATTCCCATGTATTCGGACATGCGTTTCGGATTTCCGGCCAGGCAGACTTTAAAGCGACATTTCGAGCGCGAAAAACCGGACATCATTCACGTAATTACGGAAGGACCGCTCGGTTGGTCGGCGGTTTGCGCGGCTCGAGATTCGGGAATTCCAGTGGTCAGCGATTTCAGAACGAACTTCCATTCGTATACAAATTATTATCGATTGGGTTTCGCCCGTATTTTGGTGGAAAATTATTTAAAACGACTTCACAATCGCACCGCGATAACGCTCACTCCATCCCAGGATGTAGCGGATCTCCTTTCCAAAAAAGGGTACGGTAACGTTAGACGCGTTTCAAGAGGAATCGACACGGAATTATTCCATCCTGCCAAAAGAGACCGGCAACTTAGAAAAAGTTGGGGGATTTCGGACGAACAATTAACCGTAATCTACGTCGGCAGAATCGCAGCGGAAAAAAACGTAACCCTCGCCGTAAGAACTTTCCGCAAAATCCAGGAATCGCATCCCGAAGCAAAGATGATTCTCGTCGGCGATGGGCCTAAAAAAAATACATTAGAAAAATCGAATTCAGATTTGATTTTTGTCGGATTAAAAACGGGCGAAGAGCTTGCAAAACATTACGCGTCCGGAGACCTGTTCCTATTTCCCAGTATGACGGAAACTTTCGGAAACGTAGTGTTAGAAGCTATGGCTAGCGGATTACCCGTGGTGGCCTACGATTACGCAGCCGCCGGCTGTTACGTCCAACACGGAATTTCCGGTTTTTTACCCGGCTTCGGAAATGATCAGGAATTCGTCGATATGTCCTGTGTTCTCGCCGGAAACTCCGTTCTTAGAAAAAGGATACGCGACAAGGCGAGAAGAATCGCTATGAATTGCACATGGGAAAAGGTGACCTGCGCTCTGCGGGATATTTACGGGGAATTCTCTCTTCCTATTAACGGAAATACTAAAGCGAAACAAATCGTTTTTCCTGCGTTGCGAATCGCTGAAACCTGACTACTATAGATCCGCAGGGACTGCAAGAATCTCCTTTAACAGATCTTTCGAAGTCACGATCCCCGCTATCTCTCCGTTATCGTGCATCACTGGAAGACAGGATATTTTATAACGAAGCATCAACTCGGCAGCATGACGAACGCTTTGATCTTCTTTGACAGTAATCAGAAACGAACTCATAATTTGGGATGCTGTTTTGGAAAGTATCAATTCGTCCTGAACACGTTCCATTCTCGTTCCGATAAACGGGCTGACGAATTTCAGATAATCGCGATCGGAAAGAACTCCGACTAATCGTTTTTGATCGTCTATCACTAAAAGATGATGGAATTCCAGCTTATCAAAAATGTTTCCCACTCGCGCAATGGAATCTTTTTCGTTTACGGTGAAGATTCGTTTAGTCATAAGTTGTTTAAGAGGTTTATTCGTTTCCATTAAAATCGAAACTGTTTCCCCTCCCGTCACCGAAAAGAAAAATTTGCAACGTCGTTATATCCTGAGTAACGAATCGAAAAAAAAATCGGACGAGACTTTTTTTTCTTGTACTTTATCAGCTCTTTCTATAATGACTGGGCAATTCCAAGGCAAGGAGAAGATTGCCTATGAATTTATCCTCGAATCGATTTTTGCGGAAAAAGGACTTTTTTAGAAGGGAAGAGCTCCGTCAAAAACGGATCAGTTCCCTTCGTATTTCAGGCTTTCAATGTAAAGTCCGAAAATACGCCAGAAGGAATCGAGGAAGGGAAAAGAGAATTCTCTGACTTTTTAAAACGAAGGAGTTTTCCTTCGTATCATCTCGAAATCCGAATAAGGAATTAAGAACATGTCCGAATCGATCATCGTCAGTCTTTATTTTATGGCGACACTCTACGTTCTCGCAGGAATCCTTCACTTCGTTTTGCCGAAGTTTTATCTTAGGATAATACCTCCTTATATTCCGTATCCAAAGTTCGTAGTTTATCTGAGCGGCTTGATCGAAATCATTTTGGGGGCGGCGTTACTTTTTCCTGAAACGAGAAGATTGGGCGCTTGGGGAATCATCCTGCTTTTGATCGCGGTTTTTCCTGCAAACATATATCATTTTCAATCCAGAAGAAAAAAAGATCCCCCGAAATGGGTCTTATTGTTAAGGCTTCCCTTGCAATTCGCCCTTATATACTGGGCATACTTATTCGTATGATTTAGAGTTATTTAATATTCTATTTTACTCATTCAGTTCGAATACTTTCTTAATTCTTCCATACCAGGGAGATTGGAAAGGTCCGGCACGATTACGATTTCGATACGGCGGTTAGCGGCCCTATTTTCTGGAGAATTGTTCGGAACCGCAGGTCTGGAAGCTCCCATACTAGCCGCGCTGATCCTTCCCTCCGGCATTCCCGCTTTGACCATGGTGTGCAACACGTTAAGCGCCCTTGAAGACGCTAATTCCCAGTTGGTATAACCTTTGATTCCGGTCGGAGTGTCGTCCGTATGACCTTCGATCTGAAAACGTTTTCCTTCCAACGACGCGAGTAAAACGGTAACTTCCCGGATCGCGGCAACACCAGCAGGAGAAAGAAATGCGGAACCTACAGGAAAAAGAATATCGGAGGAAAGGACTACTACCATTCTCCCATCTATGATTTTGATCTTAAGTTTTCCCGAATCAATCATCGATCGAAACGCGTCCATCAATCCCTTATAATCTCGAATTCTTTGCTCCGATTCTTCCTGAATGCGTTTTAATTCCTCCAAAGATCGGGAGAGTCCCTCTTTTTCGCTAAGAATTCTTAAGTTATCCAGTTTGGAATCTTCGTAAGCCTTAAGTAGAGAATCGTATTTCGAATTCGATACACAATTATCGAAGAGAAGAAAAATAAAAATGATAAAAGCGATCTTTGATTTCATCGGGTTCCGCCAAAATAGGTTGTTACTTTAAATGTCGGCTTTCGAGAAAAAAACAAAAGAGTCGGAATCGAGAATAAAAAAATCTTTTCATCAAGTAAATCCTCGAGTACATTAGATGGAAAGAGAACAAAATGAAATCTATGCCCTCTAAAATACGCAAAATTCCGGTCTTATTCGTCCTTTTTTCGATTTTTCAAATTGGCGTTCCGATTACGTCGCAGGAAAAAACGCCAGCGGGAACTTCGTTTTCCGGAAAAGGTGTCGAAGAAAAAAAAGAACTGAAAGCCTATTTGGAAGAAGTAAGAAGAAACCTTCGCGACTCGGGATACAGCGTCGAAAAAAAACATCAGTTCAACGGTGCGGTCTTTAAAGGTAACTCGGTCATTTATAAAATTCATCTACCTTCGATTTCGGAAGAAGGAACTCAAAAATACAAACTGGGAATCGGTCTCGCGCACGACGATGCGGCTCATGCCTTTTTAGTCCAAATTTATAAGAGTGATAAGAAGGACCGCAAAGTAGCCCCACTTTTTTCGGCGTATGCGGATCCGGTGTTCTTTTATGAATTCGATTATACCAGTTCGGGAAATCATTTTTTAGTGGAAGTGACCTTGGAGGATTCTTCGTTAAACGTCGCCAACTTTGAACTTTTGTTTAGCACTTTAGTCACTTTTCAGGAGAATAAGAATAGGAAAGAGAATAAAGGTCAGTATAATCCGAATCAAAACAACCCTGGCTTCGGTCCGTCTCCCTCGATACTTCCCAACGATACTAGAAATTATTTCGAGGTTTTTAAAAAAGAATTTTGACGTTTGAACGATAGAATATTAAGATATTTGAAAAAATAAAGCCTTAGGACCGAACCGACCCATAAAAAGGTCTTAGGGCCGGAGCCAAGCAAGTGTTAAGAAAAGACGGAAGTCCCCTGTATCCTCTGAACAGGGAATATAAAAATTCTCGTGAAAGAATTTTAGAAGGGGCTGCGATCGCGTTTTCTAGAAAAGGATTTCACGGAACATCGTTGAGAGAAATTAGCAAAGAATGCGGGTTAGAACAACCGAGCATTTATCACCATTTCCAGTCCAAGGAAAATCTGTTTAGAAAAGCGCTCGTCGCAACTCATCTTCTTATTTTAAACGAAATTAGAAGAAGGATTGTACGCGATCAAGGCCTAAACGTGGAGGTCGTTTCCATCTTTAAAGCCGTCGCCACAACCGCGAAGGAATATCCGGATAAGGCGCGACTTCCTTTCAGTTTGATTTATTCCGCACCGGTAAATCTGCAAAACGAATATACGGAGCGTTACGGAAGCCAATATAGGAGATTGCTCGAAGTGGCTTTCGAACGTAACGGTTCTATTATCCGCCAAGAGGAAAAACTTTCTCTTTGTGTGGATCTACTCCACAGCCTCGTTTTGGCCTGCTCCGTGGAAGCCCTGTATTTGGATCGGGTCCAAGGTTTAGAGAATCGAGTCGGTTTGATTTTGGGGATTTAGGTCGGAACTCCGGAGTAACCCAATTCGACGGAACAAATTCAGTCGTTTTTTCGTCGTATTGGGTTACTCCGGATTCGTCGGTGAAAGTCGTGTTGTGGTCGGAGCTCCGCACAAAAAAAATTCCGTTTTATGATCCGCCGGAACGTGTCCGAGAACCGATTTCGGTATGAACCAAAAAAGAAAATTCACCCACGAACGGCAATTTCGAAAAAAACGTTTCACGGCCGATCTGTATATTCCGAAAGAACTTTATTCATATGCGATTGTCAAAATTAAGAAGAACAAAAATCTGACGACCTATCTCAGTCTTCTTCTTAAAAATTATAAAACAACAACGCTAAGAACGCAAAAACCGCATAAAAGCGATAGAACCCTTTATCAAAAAGGGTCTCAATCATTGATTCGATTTTCATTTCGTCCGGAAAATTTGGATTGGGCTGAATTACGGGCCATAGCGCGTTATCTTGGAATTTCAATGTGTAAGACATTCATTTTACTTATGGAAACCGAAAAACAAGAGGGTACGAAAAAACGAAATCCTTTGGGAAAGCAATACCGAAATAGAATTCGAATCGTGAGTCTTGTCCAAAAATTCTTCGTGAAAGGAAATCGAATCGATTTTGAACTAATCTCGGATTGGTGAACAAAAAAATCGAAAGAAAGGTAAATATGTTGATAAAAACCATTTTTACATTTTAAAATAAGAATTCGAATCATAAAATAAAAACCAGTTTAACAAAGTAGCGGAACTATGGCCTCGAAAGAAACCCAACCGGAAGTAATAAAATTATATTCTTCAATAGGAAAAATCATCACCTCGTCTTTGGAGCAACAGGAAGTTTTAAATGCGGTTATGGAAGAAGTAAGATTATTCTTCAGTCCGGAAAATTGGAGCCTAATGAGATTTGATGAGAACACAGGTGAATTATTTTTTCTCATCGCGGAGGGTCTGGAACTCGATAGAATTCAAAACATTCGTCTTAAATTGGGAGAGGGAATTGCAGGTTCCGTTGTAGAAACTAAAACTCCTATCTTCGTCGAAAACGCAAGAAACGATCCTCGTTTTTCACGCAAAGTGGACGAAAGAACCGGATTCGAAACCGAAACCGTGATTGCAGTTCCTATGATTTTTAGAGGCCAAGTTCACGGAGTAATCGAACTCGTAAATCGTTTTGATGGAAGTTCGTTTAGTCCCGAAGATCTTGTGATTCTACAAACGATCGCTGATTTTACCGCTATATCACTCGCGCATTCCAACCAATACGAAGAAACAAAAACTCTGGCGTTTCGAGACGCTTTGACAGGCTTATTCAATCGAAATAAATTGAACCATCTTAAGGAAGAGTGGTCCGGAAGAAGAACAGAGGACCACATGGCTCTCGTCGCGCTTTTAGACTTGAACGATTTTAAGAATATCAACGACAACTACGGACATAAAACAGGAGATCAGGTTTTATGTCATTTTGCGAATATTCTAAGTTACGTAATACGGGGAACGGATCAAATCTTTAGGATCGGCGGTGATGAGTTTTTAGTCTTAGTACAACACGAAAACAAAGAGAAAATCGCTCAGACGCAAAGTAGATTTCACGAAGCCATGGAAATTTTAAGCGGGAAATGTAAGGAAAACGATCCTCCCTTCCGTTTTACTTGGGGAATGGCAACTGGCTCTCTTCAAAAACTGGAAGAGTTGATTCATGAAGCGGACCTCTCTATGTACGCTTCAAAAGAGTAGATAAAACCGTGGAAGTCATGGTCGGAACTCCGGAAAACAATCACGGAATGTCCCCAAAATACTCGACTTCCCGATTAAGGAGAATGCCTGATTTTTTATAAACTTCTTCCAAAACGAGCTGAACCAAATAATCCACATCGGCCGCCGTTGCAGTTCCTACATTCACGATAAAATTGCAGTGTTCTGGTGAAATTTGGGCACCTCCTTTCCTTTTTCCGCGTAAACCGGCCTGATCGATCAATTCCCAGGCTTTCCATTCTTTTCCATTTTCGTCGAAAATTTTTGGGTTCTTAAAAACCGAACCCGCACTTTTTTTATTTTCCGGTTGGGAAGAATTCCTTTTGTTTCTTTTGTCGTTCAAAGAATATTCGATTTCCTCTAAATTTCCTTCCTTCAGCTGAATTTCGATCCCGAGAATGATCGAATTTTTATACTCTAAAAACTCGGTAAAACGGTATCCGTGTTTGATTTCGCCCGGTCTGCGAATTAAAATTTCGTCGTCTCTCAAAAATTGAACCGTATGGATCAGATCAAACAACTCTCCACCATAACAGCCCGCATTTTGAATCACAGCGCCTCCCGTCCATCCGGGAATCGTACTTAAAAATTCCGCGCCGGTAAAACCCTTTTGAGATATTTGGCGAAACGTCGGCGTGGTATTCGTTGCAGCCCCGATTTTAAACCTACCGTGGTCCAAAAATTCGTAATTTTTGAATTCTCCGGACAAACGCAAGGTAACGAAATTATCCGGATGATCGGAAATCAAAAGATTAGAACCCCCTCCTAAAATCTTCCACGGAGTTTCCGTTTTACGAAAAATCGAAAGCGCTTCCAAAACCTGTTCGGGAGTTTCCGGTTCTATTACCAAAGGGCAAACCCCCCCGATTTTAAACGATGATAGAACCGAAAGCCGGACTTCCGACCTAAATGGAATTTTAGAAGACTCCAAATCTTGTACAAGATTTCGAATCCTTAATTCGGAAAGCGGAGGGGACATATTCTACTTACTAAAGACCTTTTCCCGGTATCTTCTGCAAGAAAAAGAACTCAAGGAATTTCCAAGTTTCTATCGATCTTAATAGAAAGAGGTAAGCCATGTTCTTCCTATTGCTCGAGTCCATTTACTTAGATTTTGCTTCGGGACGCACCGATTGGGAAACATATTGCGAATCAGTCATCCTCCTGGCTCAAGACCAGGAAAAATTAGCCGGTCTAGTTTAAAATTCGATTCTTGGCTCTGCCAAGAATGGAATTTTATCCGGAGTTCCGACCACCACCTGACTTTTTCAGAAAATCTACGATTTTCGAGGCGATTTCTTGTTTCGAAAGAGGACCAAACTCTGAGACTTTCCCCGACGAAGAATACAAAACGACGCTCGTGTCCGCTTCGCCGAACCCTTTCTCGTTTTTGCCGACATAGTTTCCAACGATAAAGTCGAGGTTTTTACTTTTCAGTTTCCCGAGAGCGAATTCCTCCAGAGAATTCGTCTCCGCCGCAAACCCGACCAAACAACAACCTTGAATTTTTTCTCCGGCAATTTTCGAACTCACGGTCTTAAGAATGTCAGGGTTTTTCACGAACTCCAAAACCAAGGTCTCGCTCCCTTCCTCTTTTTTGATTTTGGAATCCTCGCTCCGAAATGGTCGGAAGTCCGCAGGAGCCGCCGCCATAATCAACAGAGTATCCTCTCCGATTTCGGACAAAACGGCGGCACACATCTCCGAGGTAGTTTCGACGGAAATCCGTCTCGAAGTATTCGGATTTTTATATTCATCCTGAACCAAACCTCGAATATAAACCGTCTCCGGAATCCAACGCGCAACCTCTTCCGCGATATGAAAACCCATCTTCCCCGAAGAAGCGTTGGATATATAACGAACCGGATCGATCCATTCCCGAGTTGGTCCCGAGGTAATAATCGCTTTCGAAAATCCCACTTTTTTTACTCGGTTATAAATTTTTACGAAATGCGTTAACGATCAAAGTTTGAATCGAGGAGACATCGGCCAACTTACCGTATCCTTCATCCCCGCAGATCACAACTCCCGCGGAAGGATCTGCCAGAATCACTCCGTCTTCCGCAAGTCGTTTTAAATTTCTTTGAACGGAAGGATGTGCGTACATAAACGGATTCATCGCAGGCGCTACGATCACCGGACAATTCGCGGCGAGATACGTCGAGGTTACAAGGTCGTCCGCAATTCCGTTCGCCATTTTACCGATGATGTTCGCAGTGGCCGGAACTACGGCCATCACAGCGGCTGAATTTTTCGCGTCGATATGAGCCATCCCTTCCTCATATTCGTCCACTCTCACTTTTTTTCCGGTTAACGCCTCAAAGGTGATCGGACCGATAAACTCGGTCGCGTTGCGAGTCATAATCACTCTTACGGGATATCCTTCTTTGGTTAAAGCACGGACCAACTCGCAGGCTTTATACGCAGCGATACTACCCGAAACCGCAATCAAAATCTGTTTGTCTGAATTGGACATAAAAACCGTCCGTAATCATTTAGACTGAGCCTTATTGCTCAGACTTCCTCTCGTAAACCGTACGGAAAGAATTTTATTACCGTCCATTTTTTCCACGGTTAAGGTTCCGGATTGAAGAACGATGGTGGAACCTTCTTGAGGCATATCCTCCAAACGACCGAGGATAAAACCGGCGATCGTACGGATGTCCTGAATTTCTTCGTCTTCCACTCCCGTAAGAATTTCCTTTAGGTCGTCGAGTTCCGCTTCCCCGTCTATCGTAAAACTGTCCGAATGTTGCGCCGGATAAGGATCGGTTTCGTGATCGTCGGTTTCGTCCCGAATCTGACCGAAAATTTCCTCGATGATGTCTTCCAAAGTCAATAAACCCGAAACGCCTCCGTATTCGTCGATTACGATGGCCATATGTTGTTTATTTTCCCGCAGCTTTTGCATCACCTTTTCGATCGAAAGACCTTCCGGAACGAAGATCGGAGGCTGCATAATAGCGGTGACTTTTTCCTTTCTACCCTTTTTGGAATTGGACAACCAAGTCAGATACGTTTGAACGTGAATGATTCCGATGATTTTATCCGTGTTTCCTTCGTAGATCGGATATCTCGAAAAATGATGTTCCGCAATGATCGATATCAAAGCGTCCATCGTCGTATCGTGCGGAATTCCGATTATACTCAATCGATGAGTCATCACGTCCTTGGCCTGATGTTCTGAAAATTGAAACGTGTTCTGAATGATCTGGAATTCTTCTTGATCGATCTTTCCTTGTTTGTTCTGTTCTTCGATGATGATCATCAACTCTTCCGGAGAATGCATCATTCTGCTTTTGTTCTCCTGAATGCCCATGAGCTTGAGAAGAAAGGAAGTGAGTTCGTTCAGAAAGAAGGTGATCGGATAAAATATATAATAAAAGAAGAATAAAGGAATGCTGATAAAAAGCGCGATCTTCTCCGTATTCTGGATCGCGACCGTTTTCGGCAGCAATTCGCCCAAAAGAATATGCAAAAAGGTGATGATTGTAAACGAAAAGGTGATCGCCAAACCGTGGATCGTCGCCTCGTTCGTGGAATAACCGAACCATTCCAAAAGAAACGTAAGCCATCTGGATACGTAACCTTCACCGACCCAACCTAACAAAAGACTGGCGATCGTGATCCCTACCTGACATACGGACAACATATCGTTCAACTTTTGGGCCGCGCGTTTCGTAACGAGTGCGAGAGGTTTGTTCTCTTTGATCAATTCCTCCAAGCGGGAAGGACGAATCGAAACCAAAGCGAACTCCGCGGAAACGAAAAATCCGTTCGCAAATATGAGCAAAATAATGATGAAAAATCCGATGAATTCCATATTTGGAGAATGCGAGTTACGGTAAGTTTAGAATCGGGCCTTGCGAGTTGAATCCGGATTGAATCCGAGAAGAACGGAAAGTCTTGAATGTAGGAATGTAGAACTGACTACCTTCGGGGTCCATGTGAGTTTACTGGATAGGGTCCTCAAATTGGGGAAAAATGTCGATCGTTTAAAAGAAAAAAAACCGTGGATTTTATCGAATCAACGTTTTGAAAAAACGCTCGCTCGAAGTACCGATTCGAAATTGGGAAGAATCATTCGATATGTTTGCGGATTCGAATTCCTCGAAACGAAGGCTCCGGATCGTTCGTTTCCTGCGAAAGTTTTTCCAAAAGGTTTATGTCCGATTCTGAATTTAGATCCAACGACTTGGTGTAATACATACGTTGCACTCCCGAATTGATCCAAAAGGAAACCCAATCCAGAAAATCCTCCGATCGTCCTTTCCATCCATTGCCGCTCAACGAATCCCGCGTAAAAATCAGACGTTCCGGAGTATTTCTAAAATCGTAACGCCGATGCAATCTCGAAAAGCGGATCGTATCTTCTCCGCAACTCCACGAATATTCGTTGAGATTCGCAGGTGAATTGTCCTCCACCTTGAGATTCCAAACCAAAAACGAACGCGTTCCCGTCAAAAGTTTATTCCCTTCCAAATAGGGAGCGCCCGTCTTTTCGAAGTTCGGCTTGTTCGCGTTTCCTGCGTTTCCACAATCTCCGATATAAACTCGTTCGGACTTTGCCGCGTCGTCCCTTCTGGAGAATTTCGTGAACAAGCGGAAATCCGTTTCGGGAAATTCCTTTCTCAGATAATCGAAGGATTCCATTCCCGAAACGTTGAGATAAATCTGAACGCTGTCCCGTTTCGAAGACGATTCGATCAAAGACTTCAAAACTCCCTGGACCGAAAAAGACGACGCCGACTCGGAAGGAATTTCCTTTACTTCCAACTCGTGGAATTCGGCCGGTTTCCAAAAAATATAAGTTCGTTTGTCCCGAACAAAAACGCTTAAAACGGGAATATGCGATTTTTTGATTTCCTGATTGCGAAACGGATCCAACTCATCCATAAGACGGGCCACTTCCGTTTTGCGGATTTCGGATCGGCTCGAGCTGAGATGTTCCTTCGGTCCGGGATAAAACCCTCGAAAGGAGGAAATCCTCCGGCTCGTATCCAGAATAGAAACGAGCGTGTTCGGATACGCGTTGTTGCCCATCACTTCTTTTTGTTCCAATCGGGATAAGAACCCCAAAAGTTCCAGCGTATGTCCGTGAAGAATGTAGTAGTTGATCGCCGCGTCCGTAAACTCGCGGATCCCGTATACTGCTGGAAGATAATTTTTCAATTGAAGAAGCATGTCGTCCGGACTTCTTTGAATCGTAATCGCGACCGCCTGATCCAAAGCGCCTTTGACCGTTTTTTGGGATCTGGATTCCTTATGAGAATAAAACAAACCCGTAAGACGAATCCATTCCTCCGTATAAACCGGATCCGCTCCTTTCAAAATTCCGTACGCCTTCGTGAATTCTATGATCGCCTTTCTAAGATCGTTTTTTTTGTAATGGATAAAACCGTTTAACAACGTCGAGGCGTATTCCACTCGTTTCCAACCTTTGCTCTGCGCGAGAAAGGTGATCTCGGTAGCCATCTTACCCGCTACGTCGGGTTCGTCGTTCATCAGAATTTGGATGATACGCAGACGGGTGAACAAATCGTCTTCGGTGAGATTTTTCGGAGTGGAAACGGACTTCAAAGCGTCCACCGCCTTAAAGGAACTCTTCGATCTCCAAATCGCCATCGAAATGAGATCCCGCGCGCTGTTGATGGAGATCGGTTCTCCCAAAAACGGATTCAAAATGGAGGAAGACCATTCCAAAAAATCCAGATTGAGATAGTATTCCAGAGATTTCTTATATTCTTGATTGAGATAAGCGATGGTTCCCAGTTTCAGATAGAGCTGGTTTTTATAGGCGGTTTTGGGATCCGGATGATATTTGAGAATGTAATCCAACACTTTTTCCGCGGAAACAAGATCTCCTCCGATGAGATAATAATAAGCCAATTTCTCGTAGGAATATCCCACGATTCTTCCGTTTAAATTTTCGGAGATGATGAGGATCTTTTGAAAATGAACCGCTTCCCGGGAAAGTCCGAGCTCCGCGAGTTGATCCGCGATATTAAAAATAAAATTGCTTAAAAAGGGAATGTATTTCAGTTCCGGATCTTCGAGAAACGGCGCAAGGGTTCGGTTTAAATTCAGATATTCCCGTTCGTGCGACTTTGCATCCGATTTAAAATCGGAAAGATATTTTTTCAAACGCAACGTTTTACAAAGAGAGTAATATACGTTCTTACGCGAACACTTGACGTTTTCGGAGGTTTTTTTTTCGAAAACGGTTTGATCGAACCCTTCGGCCAAGTCCTTTAAATACGGGGATTTTTCGTTTTTGATAAACTGAGTCAAAAGCGCACGGGAAGATTCCTTGGAACTAAAATTCAATTCTTTTAATATTCTCAGGAAAATCCCCCCCAACACCAGTTCCGGTTCCGCGTCCGCTCCGGAAATAAGTTTGAGCAAGGCTTCGTGTCGTCTAACGTCTTTGTTGAGAATATAATATTCTCCAGCGTAAAAAAGGTAATCAGTCTTTTCCAAAAGGGAAAAGTTATCCGGAAAAGGACGAACTTCGTTTGCGGATTGAAAAACGGTTTTACCGTTTAGATTAAAGGAGAAACCTTCGGAACTTTTCGCCCAACCGAATTCCTGTTTGGATTGCGAGAATACGGCGGAAGAAAGGATAAAGAAACAGTTTACGAAGATTAAAAAACTGAATTTATACGAAAAGAGTTTCAAAGTGGATCAAACGGAAACGCCTTCTCTTTTCAGATCGCGTTTCATTAAGTCTTTCACAACTTCTTTCGGATTCTTACCTTCGTAAAGCATTTTATAAACTTCGTTGGTGATTGCCATTTCGATTCCCAACTTCTGGGAAAGTTCGTACGCGCTCTTAGTAGTTTTAACGCCCTCAGCTACTTCGTTCATGCTCGCAAGAATCTGTTCCAACGTTTCCCCTTGACCCAAACGAAAACCGACCGTTCTATTTCTGGATTGTTCTCCGCAACAGGTCAAAATTAAATCTCCCATTCCCGAAGGCCCGAGAAAGGTCATAGGATCCGCTCCGAGTTTTAAACCGATCTTCGTGATTTCGTTCAAACCTCTCGTGATCAAAGCGGCCCTCGTATTCTGACCGAAGCCGAGTCCGTCACTCACACCGGCGGCCAACGCGATCACGTTTTTTAAGGAACCTCCGACTTCCACTCCTACCACGTCCGGAGTCCAATACGTTCTAAAATATAGGAAGCTAAAGATTTCCTGAACTTTGCGCGCGGTTGCTTCGTTTTTGGAAGCGATACTTACGATCGTCGGAACTTTTTGTATGATCTCTTTTGCGAAGGAAGGGCCGGAAAGATAGGAAAGATACGCGTGAAATTTTCCCGGCAATTCGGATTCGAAAATTTCCGAGACAAGGCGCAAAGTTCCGTTTTCGATTCCCTTGCTCGCCGATACGATGGGAACTTTTTCGGGAAGATATCCCTTGATCTCGCGCAGAATTTCGGTCAACGCGTGCGAAGGAGGAGAGGACACGATCATATCCTTTCCTTCCACCACCGCGCGCAAATCCTTGTTCGCGGTTAACTTTTCGGGAAGAACGAAATTCGGAAGGTGTTTGTTGTTGATATGATCGCGATTGATGCTTTCCACTTGCGAATCGTTTCTGCACCAAAGAGCGACGTCATATCCCTTGTCCGCCAAAAGACTTCCTAATGCGGTTCCAAAACTTCCCGATCCGATCACTCCGATTTTCATGCAAGCTCCTCTCCGATATCTTTCTTCGAAAAAAAAACGAATCGTCCTTCGACGGAATCATTCCCGACTTGGAATCAATAATTTAGTTTACTCTTCTTTACCCGCAAACTATTTTTGATCTCCCATGCTCAATTTGAGGAAACTCATCGGTTTTAATCCTCTGGAAATTTTTACCGGATTCTCTTCGGATAAGGAAAATCAAAAGAGCAATTATAAGATCACTCTCAAACTCCATTCTCTTAACAAAATCCTGAAAAAGAAAATTCTGGAAACGCAGGACCAGCTCGAATCCCTGGAATTCGATTCCGGAAACGGGGTTCTAATCCTCACCGGCCATTTTTCGATCAAGGGTCTTTTCTGGTCACGGCTTTTAAAAACGGATTCCGTGGATTACAAAGTGACGTTAACTCCCGTTCGAGTTATACAAAATCAGGTGCGTTTGCAGATTCAATCCTTCCGGTTGTTCAGCCATACTCCGCGTAAGTTGGATCCGATCCGGATCTTTTCCAAAATATTCCAATTCCATAGAAGATTGATTTTGGAAACGATCGTCGAAGAAATTCCGGAGATTCTCCGTTTGACCGGAATCCGAAATCTTATCGTCGT
This sequence comes from Leptospira gomenensis, assembly GCF_004770155.1. Taxonomy (GTDB): domain Bacteria; phylum Spirochaetota; class Leptospiria; order Leptospirales; family Leptospiraceae; genus Leptospira; species Leptospira gomenensis. The sequence goes on from NZ_RQFA01000048.1 coordinate 119,197, forward strand.
AAACATGAATTATTTTCTTTCCGAAATTCCAGATCTCGCCGGAGCGATCACCATCCAAAAGGTGATTCCAGAAAAAGGAAACGTATTTCTTTTCGTCAGATCCGGAACGATTCTCAAACCCTTACTCGATTTTTTCGGACCGGAATATATCCGGATCGAACCGATTTCCGAAAATGAGGATTCCCTTCTGCTTCTCTGGAGAGACTAATCTTTAGAAAGGTTGGACATTTCGCAACCGTTTCGTAAACTGAGTGTACCGCCTTTTTCCGTTAGAAGAAAGACTGTAGCGTAAAGGAGACGGTGGTTCTTCGGAAGAATGAAATGAAAATCATCTATCTTACTGATATTCACGACGGCCTACGCGGTTTGAAGGAAATTCTCCAACAGACCGAAGCGGATCTTTATCTTTTTTCCGGAGATATCATTTACAAAGCCTTCTTTAGCACGGATCGCATCATAGAATTCTGTACGATTCAGGAAGAGATGTATCGAGTCTCCAAAGATCAAAAAGAGGAGATCAACGCGTACGATTACGCGACGCGCGCGATTCGATTCCCCGAAAAATACAACGCCGACATCGTGGAAAAATCGAAAGAATACAGAACCCTCTTTCATCAGGCCGCAAAAACGATGAAGGAAAAATACGAACTGATAGAAACCATCATCCAAAAATATTCAAGGGCTCCGGTCCGCGTTCTTCCGGGAAACTACGACATCGATCTTCAATACAGCGCGCTTTATGAAAGGGACATTCATCGTAAGACCTTCGAACAGGACGGATATAAATTCGCAGGTTACGGAGGAGCTCCGATCGTCACTTCCGGAATTCCCGAAAAGCTCGCCGTTAAATTCCACGAATATACGAGAAACGGAAAAAGTTACAGCGAACCCGAGGATTTTTTTAAGGAAGAACAACCGGACATAGTGGTCATCCACAATCCTCCGTACGGATTTTTGGACAAAATTCCGAACTACGGCAACGTGGGTTCGCAAGGAATTCGAAGATATTTGGACGACTACCATCCTGCGCTGGTCGTTTCCGGCCACGTTCACGAAGACCAGGGAATTCTAAAAAAAGGAAAAACCGTCTTCTTAAATCCTTCCAACTTCGGAGCGGTGGATTCCGTTTTCGGATTTCAACCCGGAGGATTTTTCTCGGAAATAATTTTAGAAAATGGGCTTGTAGAAACCGTAAAGTTGAATAGACTGGTGGACCACAAAATTCGCCCGTTAATGGAAATTGATTGTAAAGGCAACGTACCCGTAGTGGTTTCTGTTAGCCGGGATTCGGAGGTGTCGGCGGAAGATTTTGTGAGAGTCTGACATGACAATCTCAGGTTTTAAAAACAATCCGACGATTCGAAAATTCACCGGTCTCAAACGTTACTTCCGTTCCCACGAGACGAGCGTCTCCCGCGAAAGGATCGAAGATTTCAAAAAATTCTCCAAACTCATAAACTACGGCGGGGACGTGGTAGCGTTCGACATCCTCGGTTCTCTCAACTTCGGACAGGCTACAGCGGAATCGGATACGGATATTGTGATGTACACACAATGCGAAAATTCGAAAATGGGCGAGTGTGGTATGGAGAATTGTTATAAGATCTCCCTTTTTAAACATCTGTTTATGAATCTGGTCACGTACGAACACAATAAACACGCCTATAAACTGGAAATCGTAGACTGCATCAATCTCAATCAATTGGAAGAAGACATCCGTTTAAATAAGGAAGATTCAGAATTAGTAATACGTTTTTGTTTTTATCGATCGATTTGCAGAGGCGTAAACCGCAAACTACTGAGAAAATACGAACAACAAATCGGCGCGAACATTCCTTTCAGCAACGCAATGGAACAATCCATAGAGAACTGTTTTAACGGAATCGTCCAGACATCGCAACATACCTATTCGTTTCACAAATATTCGCACCGACTTCAGGATAAGGGAATCGGGCTTCCTTCGACGATGGCGGCTAAAATCAAGGAATACCTCAAACAATGACCGGATTTTTTACCGTTATGCTCTGTTTGGGAGTGGCCGCCGTCTTTTTTCATCTTCTTTCTTCCGTGGACAACAAGCGACTCGATAAAGCCGCTAAAAAAAGGGAAGCCGAAAATCCGAATTCGAGGGAATACGGGGACCCCAAAAAAGTTTACGGAAAAAATTGGGATCCCGATCTGCCTAAACCGAGAATCTGTCCCATCTGCGGAAAATACTTGCAAAAAACCGAATATTTGTATGCCGTTATTTCGGAACCGCCCGCATTAGGAATCAAACGACACGCGAAAATTTTCGGATGTAGATATTGTTATCTCGGATTGGAGACCGAATCTCCCGGCGAATCGAAGAACGCGGATCTTCGGTCCGTAAACTACGAACAAACTCCCACCCAAATCAAGGATGAAGAACTCGGTCTCTAAAACGGAACAAACGAGCGCGCAAATCGGACTTCTATCTCCGGTAACGGTAATCAAAGGAGTCGGCCCCGCCAAAGCCGCGGCGCTTTCTTCGATAGGAATCATTACGCTCCAGGATTTACTCAATTTCTTTCCGAGAAGATATTTGGATCGAAACCTAACGGAAAACGTACTTTTAAAAACGGGAGAAACCGTAACACTCGTATTGGAGGTCGTAGACGCCTACCTCGCGCACGGAAAAAAGTCCAGATTGGTCGTCGGCGCAAAAACCAGAAATAACGAACGTGTTTCCGTCGTTTTCTTTCGCGGTGTGAATTTTTTTCAGAGGTTATTCCAACCCGGAACAACGTTAGTCGCAACGGGAAAACTGGAATACTTTCGGGGATTTCAACTCATACATCCTGATTATGAAATTCTCACGAATGCGGTCAAACCGACGAACTCGACCAACCTTTCCGATTCCAAAAAAAAGGGAACGGACGAACCGGAAGAAGAACTGGCCGAACTTCCGGAAATGATACACGCGGGCCGCATTATACCCTTATATCCTTCGGGTGAATCCTTAAAATCGGAAGGTTTGGATTCCAGGGGATTCCGGAAAATCCTCTACCTCGCTTTGGAAAAACTGCGTGGAAATATTCCGGAAATACTTCCGGAAAAGATAGTCACCAAACGTAAATTAGTCGCCCGTGAGGAATCGTATCGAGAAATACATTTTCCCGAGGACGAAACATCGCTGGAAAACGCGAGATACAGACTCAAATACGAAGAGTTGTTCTACTTCAATCTTCTGATCGAACACAAAAAAAAGGAAAGAGAAAAGATCAAACGTGTACTTTGGCCTCTGCCCGAATCGAAAACGGCGGAGAACGTCCGCGCCAATTTACCTTTTCGACTTACGGAAGATCAGGATTCGGCTTTGAAAAAAATCACGGAGTTGACCGCAAAGGAACAACCTACTGCGGTTTTATTACAGGGAGACGTCGGATCGGGAAAGACGTTAGTCGCTCTTTTAACTGCGCTCCGTTATCTGGACAATCAGATTCAGGTTTGTATGGTAGCTCCGACCGAAATTCTCGCCAGACAACATTATCAGACGATTCTCTCCTTTATGGGCAATATGCCTTTCTTAGGGATCGAGTTACTAGTGGGGAAAGAGCCGAAAAAAAACCGATACGAAAAATTATATCGAATCAAAAAAGGGGACACGTTATTCGTCATTGGAACCCACAGCGTTTTCCAGGAAGACGTAGTTTTTTCCGATCTCGGCCTGGTGATCATCGACGAACAGCATAAATTCGGGGTCGATCAAAGGGAAACGCTCCGATCCAAGGGAAAAAATCCCGATATCCTAGCCATGACCGCTACGCCGATTCCTAGGACGTTGTGCCTAACGTTATACGGCGATTTGGATCTTCTTACGATCAAATCCAAACCAAAAGGAAGAATGCCGATCCAGACAAAATGGTTTCAGGAGGATCGGCGCGAAGGAGTATACAAGTCGATCCGCAAATATGTATCTTCCGGAAGACAATGTTATATCGTTTATCCTTTGGTGGAGGAATCCGAAAAGGTCGATCTAAAGTCTTGTATCGAAGCCTATGAACAACTCAAACACGAAATTTTTCCCGATTTCGAAGTCGGCCTCGTACACGGTAAAATGGAGGCGGACGAAAAAGATCGCGTGATGAAGGAATTTTCGAAAAACGGAATTCAAATCCTCGTATCGACAACGGTAATCGAAGTCGGGATCGACGTTCCCAACGCTACTGTCATGGTAATAGAACACGCGGATCGTTTCGGAATTTCACAACTTCATCAGTTACGCGGACGCGTAGGCAGAGGGGATCAGGAAAGTTTTTGCGTTCTAATGACGGATTCGAAAGTCACCGACGACGCAAAGATTCGTTTGGAAGCGATGGTCGATCTTTCCGACGGCTTCGCGTTATCCGAAATCGATCTAAAACTCCGGGGACCGGGAGAATTACTCGGCGTGCGACAAAGCGGCCTACCAGACTTCAGAATCGCCGACCTCCGGGAAGACTCCGGCCTGATAGAACTGACGAGAGAGGACGCGACTTCTTTCGGAAATCCGGGCGACCTGGAAAAGACGGAAATCCGCGGAAGATTCAGCGAAGGTCGTCTTCTGTTTTCGAATTAAAAAAGCGCGCTCTGCGGATCTTTCTCCGAAAAGCGCGCTTTCTACTTAATAATTTAATAATAAACTAAATTACTATTAAATGAAAATTCGGTTCGGAGCTAAGATCCTCCTGCCGAACGACTTACTAATAAACGTACCAGAGAACGTATTCTCTCGGTTCCAAATCGCAATTAAATCCGCCGATATTCACCGTAGCCAAATTGATGATCAAAGCGGAATTGGCGCACTCGTCCACGTCCGTCTTTTTGTAATAACGATCCTCGTCCACTTTCGCGAGCTGCGGCGCCAAAACAGCGATTACCGCTGTGTTATCGGGACCTGCGATCGCTCCGATCAACGCGCTCGTAAGAATTTGGTTTTTAGCCTCGGTCCCGGAAACGGTATCGGGAATCGTAAGACCGATCGTATCGAAAAGGTAACAGTTTGTGAGAAGCAGAAACGGAATCGAAAACGCGATAAACCTCTTTTTCATCGAAAGAATCTCCTTAATAATTTTTTTACTAAAATCCAACCGTCGATTCGGATGCAAAGCCTTTCTTAAAAAAACGTATCGATTCGAACCGATTACGATCTTATAATTTAGCACCCGAGCCGATTTCGGATTCTCGACTATCGTATCGGTCATTCAAGTATTTTTCAAAACGAAGGAATCCGTTCCGAACGGCAAAAACCATTGCATAGAAGTTTAAATCCTGCATTCTGGCATCCAGATATGAAAGTTTTCCTAGTTCCAGTTTTACTTTCTCTCATAACCGCTTCCGTGTTCGCACAAACCGCGAACGTTGCCAGAATATCCGGAGAATCCTACGTTCTCGGCGATTTCAAACAGGAAGAATTCCTCGTTCCTTATTCCAATCCGGGAGAATCCAGGGTTCATTATTTGAGAAAAGAAACCTTGGAGAAACTTTTGGAGCTGTTCGACGCCTATCAAAGGGAAAATCCGGAGGAAAAACAAAAGCCGTTCGTGGTTTCCGCCTTCCGCTCTTTTAAGGACCAAAAAGGGATTTGGGAGGAAAAATATACGGGAAAACGGAAAATGCGCCAGCCGGTTAAGGGAAAAACTCCGCAAGAAATTATTTCTTTAATTTTGGAGTTTTCCAGCGCTCCCGGAACGTCCAGACATCACTGGGGAACCGACGTCGATCTCAACGCATTAGAAAATTCTTATTTTGAAAAAGGCGGGAAAGGGGAAAAATTCTATCTCTGGATGACCAAACACGCAAAACGTTTCGGATTCTGCCAACCCTACTCCGTGAAATCCTTACGATCAAACAAAGGGTATAACGAAGAAAAATGGCACTGGTCGTACGCGCCGATCGCGAATAAATTGCAGGAAGATTGGGTTCGCCTGTTTAAGGACGGAAAAATCGGATGGAACGGTAAATTTTTGGGCGCGGAATTTTTAGGCGAACTTCCCTTGGAATTCGTAACGTACGTAAATCCGGATTGTAAATCGATCCGTTAACCGACACCGCAATCGGACTCTTCTCCAAAACGAAGCGGAAACACCTATGTTTTCGCGGTCGCGTTCTTTGCGATAGTAATCCGAAATTCCGGAATGTCGCCTAACAAGAAAACTACGTCATTCGACGATCGCGGGATTTTGATACACGTCCCACATCGTTTTTAATAGAGTCTTAGCGTCGCTGAATTCGGGCGACCATTGCAACAATTCCCGAGCCAAAGAGGAGGAGGCCAAAAGTTCGGCCGGATCTCCCGCCCTTCTTCCCGAAATTTTATGAGGAATCGGTCTTCCGACCACTTCTTCCGCAAGACGGATCATTTCTAAAACGGAATATCCTTTTTCCGAACCGAGATTCACCGTAAGGGATTTTTTTTCGGATTCCAAATATTCCAAACTCAAAACGTGCGCTTTGGCAAGGTCGCTAACATGAATATAATCGCGAACACAACTTCCGTCCGGAGTTTCGTAATCGGTTCCGAAAACCTCGAAACGTTCACGCATTCCCGAAGCCGCTTCCATGATGATCGGCAAAAGATTAGCGGGAGTCCGTTCCAATCCTCGAACTCTTCCCAAAGGATCGTAACCCGCCGCATTGAAATAACGAAGCGCGGCAAAATGAAATCCTTTTAGAGAAGCGTACCAACGCAAATTGTCTTCGATGGCTAATTTCGTATAACCGTAATAATTTTCCGGATGAAGCGGATGTTGTTCGTCCACGGGAAGATACTTCGGCGATCCGTAAACCGCGGCGGAAGAGGAAAAGATGATCCGTTTCGTTCCGGCCTTCTCCATAAAAGCCAACAACTGCAAAGTACCGCTGATGTTATTCAAAGCGTATTTGGAAGGATCGGTCATGGATTCTCCGGCGGCCTTCCACGCGGCGAAATGGAACACGGCGTCCACTGGTTTGCGGAATGCCTTTTCCAAAACGGACAAGTCCTGTAAATCTCCCTGAATCAACTCCACGCCCGGAAAAAGGTTGGCACGATTCCCTTTTTCCAGATTGTCCACGATCAGAAGTTCGTGTTTTTTTTCGAGTAATAAGGCGACGACGTGACTACCGATATAACCCGCGCCGCCGGTAATTAATAATCTCACCGGTGATCCGTAACTCCCCTATCGCTATCTCTAAAGAATTTTATAATATACTTAACTTGATCGATTAGATTTCCGGAGGCTTCCAATTCGTCCAAAGCCTTTCTGGTGGTAAGGCCGGAGTGATAGATGACCTTATACGCGTGTTTGATCGCGTTTCTCACCTCCGGAGAAAAACCGGCCCGTTTCATTCCCACGCTATTGAGACCGACAACGGTGCTCGGATTTCCGTCCACGGTGGAATAAGGAGGGACGTCCTGGACCACTTTGGCAAGTCCGGCGACCATCGCGTAATCTCCGACGAAACAGAACTGATGCACTCCCGCCAAACCGGAGATAAACGAGAAATTCCCCAAAGTAACGTGCCCCGCAAGAACACATCCGTGGGTGAGAATATTATTATTTCCGAGAATACAATCGTGACCGACGTGCGAGTTCCCCATAAAATAATTCTTGTTACCGATCACGGTGGGGGAATCCTCTTTCGTACCTTTGTGGATGTTCGAATATTCCCGAAAGATGTTATGATCGCCGATCACCGTTTTCGTAAGAAGCTGCTGATTAAAACCCAGATCCTGAGGCATAACTCCGATAACGGCGCCCTGATGAAACCGGTTGAATTTTCCGATCTCCGAACCCGCACAGATTTTTACGTGACTTTCGATCACGGTTCCTTCCTGAATGGAAACGTTACCTTCTATGATGGAGTAAGGGCCAACCTCTACGGATTCGTGCAATTCGGCCCTCGGGTCGATAATCGCGGTCGGATGTATTTTCATTGAGACCTCTCTTCGATTCTAAAATACAAAAATCGACTCGGCTTTTTTGTTCAAGCTTTTAAAGATGTCCTGAACGATCGTAACTTTTACCCAAAAGTGGTTGTATAATTCGGAAAACGATACGAACGTTGAAACGAGGTTTGAACCATGCTTGTGGACTGGAACAGATTGGATTCTCTGAAACAGGGAGACGATGAAGAGGAAATCGCTTGGTTAAAAGAGATGGTGGAATCTCTGTTGACGAACATGGAAGTCAGGATTCAAAACATAGTTCGTTTTGCCGAAGAAAAACAGGAAGCCTCGCTTCAAGGAGAACTTCACCAAACGAAAGGCGTCTCCGCGAACTTCGGATTGGAAGATCTCCGCGCCTTGGTCGCCGAAGCGGAACAGTTTTTAAAGGCCGGAGATTTCGGATCTTGCAACGGCTTATGTTTGAAGTCGCCTTCCGTCTGGGAACAAACCCGTGTGGAATTGAAAAAAAAATTCGGAATCCCTTGATCGAAAACGATACGAGCCCTTTTTACGGTTTCGTTTTCATACGACTTAAAATTCAAAATCGAGAAACAAACACCTCTTACCGCCAATGATGAAATTTTTTATCGGATTTTTTTTGATCCTATTCGTACACACAAGTTGTGGCCCCGGAGGTTCCTGTGATTGTCCGGATAAAAATTCGCTCGGAATCGGGGGACTTTTGATGTTGGCCGTGGTCCAAATGCCTTACGATCAATTCGTAGGTTCCTGCGACGTTCCTTCTAAATCCTTTTGTATCGATTATGCGCCCTACTATCATATTTCCAAAGAGAGAACCTTATGTAAGGTTAGAAGCGGAACGTTCCGGGAATCCGCGTTATGCGCTCGCGGATCTCTCGTCGGAAAATGTACAGTCAATGTGGAATTCTCCCAACAAAAGCTGGAGATCCTCTACTATTCGTCGGCTCCCTTAGGTTGGAATTTTAATTCAGCAAAATCGGATTGTGAGTCAGCAAGGTTCGGAGTATTTCAATGAAAAGAATATCCTTTGCGGCCATTCTACTTTTTGCGTCTTTGCTCGTTGCGTATTCCTTCTGTCTTTTCCCGATGCAGGCTTGCAGTTGCGAGCCGCGAAAAGCGGACAACATTCTTTCGACGTTCGCCTTAATGAGCCCCGACAGTTTCGCCGATACGTTGAGTTGTCAGGATGTAAATTCGTCATCTTGCGTCGAGTTTACGGAATTAGAATATACTTACGGAAGTTTGTATTGTCGATCACAGGGATTGAGGGAAACTGCACGCCCTTGTCCTTCCCAAAACGAAATAGCAATATGCAAGGATTTAAGCGGAGATATAAAAATCTCCTTATATTCCGACGGAGCACATCCGTATAACGACGCGACCGCGCAAACACAATGCGATTTATTGGAATTGGATTACGTCAAAAAGTGAGACTGAAAACGAATATTTAGAATATTCGTATTCTGAATTTGGAATATTTCGGAACTCCGTAGAATAAATACGGAGTTCCGACCTTAAATCACTTACCGGACTTCCGTTTTACGAAATAAGAATCAACGTCATCCGTGATCGGACGGATCGCTTCCTCGTATTTCAAAATGGATTGAACGGCCTTTTCGTAGATGCTCATCAAAAGCGCCTGAGCAGCGTCGCACATCTGTTCCTTTCTGAATTCCTCGACGTGAAGGGTTTCCGTGATCGAACCGTCCGGATTGAACGGCAACGAAGCAAGTAGATTGGAAATCACGATTTTATCGTCTCCGGCGACGTGGGACGGATCGTAGATCACGGGAAGAATCGTCTGATTTTTTACGTGAGTGATCACGTTCAAGTCCGGGGTGTTTCTGCAATAGCCTTCCTTGATAAAAAGGGTTTTCACTCCTCTTTCGCAGAGAACTATATTCAAATTTCCTTGATTAGCGATGTATTCCGCAGCGGAGAACCATTCCACCGCTTCGTTTCCGAAACCTCGTTTTAAAATCACGGGTCTTCCCGTCCGACCCACCGCTTCGAGAAGTTCGAAATCCTGCGCGTTTCGAGTTCCGATTTGGATCATATCCGCGTGTTTGGCGACTTCCTCGGCCATCGTATGATCCATAACTTCGGTAACGTAGGGAAGACCGGTTTCGGCCTTAACCTTATCCATCATCGCGATTCCTTCCCAACCGAGACCGCGCCAGTCGGTGGGACGAGTGCGCGGTTTAAACGCACCTCCACGGAAGATGATCCGATCCAAGATACCGTATTTTTTTCCGAGTTCGACCGCTTGTTTTGCGATCGTCAGCGTTTGTTCGTAGGTTTGCGGGGAATCCGGACCGACGATAAAGATATGTTTTCCCGTTCCGAATTTACGAACAAGCCCGTCGGGACCTTTTACTTCTACGATTCTCGTTTCTCTGTGAACCACCTCTCCGTTTTTACCGGCGGCGGTCTTTGCTATATTTTTATAAGGAATGGACACGTTCCAAATTTTAACTACCCCGGGGAGTTCTTTGACATAGCCTTCTTTTTCGGAAATCTTACGCGTATCTCCGATAAAATGAATCGTATCGGAAACCGCCGCTCCTCGGATGATTTCAGTCTGATTCCCGCATTCTTTTGCGAGGTCTTTGATTTTAGTCTCCGTATCCGGATGACCTTTTTCCAACTCAACTATGTCCACACTTCGCTCCGCACGGGATTTTCTCCCTTAGTAACAACCTTTTGTCGATTTGATTATCGTCAAGAATTCATCAGAAACTATGATCTTTCCCGGGAAACTCTTCGGATTTTATTTCTTTATGAAAATTTCCCACGGCATTCTTAACGATCGAATGTAGATCCGCGAATTTTTTTAGGAACTTAGGCTGAAAATTCGCATCCAATCCCAGCAGATCGTACAAAACCAAGACCTGCCCGTCACAATCCGGACCGGCTCCGATACCAATGGTCGGAACACCGAGCTCCAAGCTCGCCTTTTTACCGAGCTCCGCAGGAATCATTTCCAAAACCATGGAAAAAGCCCCGGCCTCGGAAATCGCCTCGGCTTCCCGAAGAAGTTTTGCACTCGATTCTTCTCCCTTACCTTGGATCTTATGTCCTCCGAAAACGTGAACACTTTGTGGAGTCAAACCGAGATGTCCCATAACGGGAACTCCGATCTGTTTCAGAATGGAAATCAACTCACAGATAAAATCCGAGCCGCCTTCGATTTTGACCGCGTCGCAATCGGTCTCCTTCATCATTCTTCCCGCGGAACGGATTCCCTCCTCGATCGAGGTTTGATAACTTAAAAAGGGAAGATCCGCGACGATGAACTTGTCGGGGGCGCCGCGTCGAACGGCCTTAGTATGATAGATCATTTCGTCCAAAGTCACCGGTAAGGTGCTCGTGTTTCCCTGAATCACCATACCGAGTGAATCCCCTACGAGAATGGAATCCACGTCGGTTTCGCTCAGAATTTTCGCGAAACTATAATCGTAACACGTAACGACGGAAATTTTTTCTTTCCCTTTTTTTTCGGGAGAATAAACCTTATGTACGTTTCTCATATTCGTCTCCGCTAAAACGTTCGTATAGGGAATCTTCCTGGATCTGTTTCAGGATTTCCCGGATAAAAGGACGGGTAAAAAGGGAATGGTGCGGAAGATGTAAACCTCGCGTGTGCATCCGAATCGTATCATAGGAAAGGATGTCAATGTCGATCTCCCTCGGACCTTTTTCGATCTCTCGGACCCGGCCCATTTCCTTTTCGATACGAAGCGCAACTTCCAAAAGTTCTTCCGGAGAAAACGTAGTTTCTATTTTCAGAATCTGATTTAGAAAATCGGGTTGATCCGTAACTTCCAGAGCCGCGGTGTTCAACGGTTCCGATTCTTTGATCACTTCGATTCCGACCGTGTTTTTGAGTTTACGGACCGCGATCCTTAAAAACTCGGTTCGGTTTCCGAGGTTGGAACCGAGGGAAAGAAAGGCTTGTTTCATAACTTACCTCCCGATTCGGAAAGTTTCAACCGATAATCCGCGCATTCCAGATGAATCTCCTTGGTCATTTCCTTCAGCCTGGAATAAATCCTTCCCTCCGCTTTATCCTTCCATTCCGCGGGGGAAGTGTTCGAAGTGATGATGGTGAGTTTTTCCTGTTCGTATCTCGCATCGATCAGATCGTATAATTTCGAGTTGGACCAATCGGATTCCTTTTGAACTCCGAAATCGTCTAACACCAATACTTCGACTTCTGCAAACATGGTTTCGATCGTTTTTTCCATTCCGTGCGTCTCGGAATCCTTCTGATACGTATCGCGAAGTGTGTTGAGAAAGTCTCGATTGATCTTGGCGTATTTACAATTCGTCTTATATCTAAAAATCAATTCGTTTAAAATGATACACGCAAGAAGCGTCTTCCCTGTGCCGGGTCCGCCCCAAAGATACAAACCTTGCGAATGTACGTCCGCGTCCGCCCAACGGTTCACCAAATCGTCCGCCCAATCGTGTGCGATCGTGAACGAAATTCCCACCGCGGGACTGTGATCCGCCTGATCGAGGGTCCGATAACGGTATTTCGGAGGAATTCCAGATTTTTTGAATATACTTTCCAAGGCCCCCAATTCCATTCTCGCGTTGTGACAAACACAGGGAACCATCTTCCTCGAAGTGTCGTCGTAGACTCTCCAAGGAGGTTTTCCCTGACAGGGACAATTCTCCGCAATACAACGACAAATGGAAAGAACTCCCGCGCTCGAACCGGGAACGTGTTCCGTAAGCGTAAATCCGACTCCTGCGCATTGCGGACAATCGGGGCTTCCTTCTCGAACGGGAGTGTATTTTTTGAGAATCATACTTGAATTCCAGTTTTTTCGACAAAAGGTTGAAGGAAAACCTTTTCTGAAACAAGAATCTGCTGGAAAAAAGCGGGGAATAAAAGAAAGTAGGAACTGCTTTTTTTGAACGATCAAAGTGAATCCAAGAAAAGGCCTCGAGCCTCCGAAAGAAAATCGACGTTTATGTCGCTTATTCGGAAGAAAGCGGAAAAAAAATTCGTTCTTAGTTTATATCCGGCAATCGAAGTCCGATAGATAATTACAGGAGAGAAGGCACAGGATGTACCTTTTTCCTAATACCATTGAAAGAGAAGTAAAAGGTGTGAGCATTATGAAGGTGATGAAAAGCATATTCATTCTTCTGGCCGTGCTGGGACTCAACCTGTCTGTTTTAGCTCAGCAAAACAATCAGGGTGGTAATCAGCAAGCCAACGAAGCTGTAGAAAAAATCGACGAGCTGTTAAAAGGCGAGTTGGTTCCCGAAGACGACGATAAGAACCTCACGGAAGAGCAAAAACGTCGTAAAAAGGCGATCCAAGAACAAGAAGCTCTGTGGAAAAACCCTGATTTTAAGGGCTATGACAAAAATTTCCAAGAACTCCACCAACTCTCCAAGGCATTCGCCAACAACAAATTCAGATTGGCATTATCCAATTATCAATCTGGCGTAAACACGGTTCTTAAAATGAGGGAATCCGTGGAACAATACCGCAAAGAAGAAGCGGAGAAAAAGCGCCTCGATGAGAAGTGGTACTGGCAAAAAGTAGACCGCAAGGCGAGAGAAGACCGTGTCGTTTCCCGCGAAAAACTTGTGGCAAAACAACAAGCTCTGAACTATTTCACTAAAGCGATCAACCATTTAGATGAAATCAAAAATCCTGACTTGAGAGAAAGACCGGAGTTCAAAAGACTTTTATCCGACACTTACAGATCATGGATTCTCACCGAGTATGATTTACAAAATCTTCCTCAGTGTATCCCCATTCTCGAACTTTACATCGAGATCGACGAAAACGAGAAGGAATATCCCGCTCATAAGTATCTTGCGAGCTGTTACGCTTTCGAGGAGAACATGATCAAAAAATACGGCGGAGCATCGGAAGACCAGATGTTCAAATACCGTTATAAGAAAAACGTTCACCTTCTGAGAGCGACCGAGTTGAAATATGGAAAGGATTCTCCGGAATACAAACACATCGTAAACCTTGTCAACAAGGACGAAGTGATTTCCGTAAGACCGTAACTTCTCTCTTTCAATCTAAAAGAAATGGGAACCCTGCCCTTCAAACGGCGGGGTTTTTTTATTTCCCCATCGCCCTACCGGAATTTTTTTTCGGCAATCAACAATGAATCCAAAAATCCGCGTTTCACGAACGAATTCCGATCGGATTCGTACGAGGATTTAGCGTTCATAAAATACTCGGAAAAAAATCCGTGTCCATCGTTCTCGTTTCACAAAGCAGCAAGTTTACGAAAAACGTTTTTTCAATTCCGTTCGGAATCAAACGTTTCCCCGCTGAAATGAAACCCTTGGAACAAAACGTCGATCGATCGTTTATTTATGGACTAAATCGAACGATCCGTTAGCGTTCGAACGAAAGAGGTATTGTGATGCTCCTTCCGGAAAAAATATTGATCATAGCGGGTGTATTAAATTTGGCATACGGAAGTTTTACGGGATTTCCGTATGCGTTGGCGAGGAAAAAGGCGGAGTTTCCTTCGCGATATTTGCAGGCAGCACATATCGGATCTTTGATGCAAGGCGCAATGCTTTTAGGACTCGTAGTCGCATTCCGTTACGCGAATTTATCGGAAACCCTCGCTTTGGCCGGTGCCGCCTTATTTGCCGTTTCCTCGGCTTTTCTCGCACTCAAAGACACGGTAAATTGGTTGCAGGGAATCAAGGACGAATTTAAGGAAAATCCGATCTTAGGAAAATCGTTCGGTGCAGCGGGAGTAACGACCAACCTAGCGGGTATTCTGGTGATCGTATACGGAGTGTTAATCGCCTAATATTTGTTATACGATTGTTCGAGAAGATCCCGGGCTCATTCGACGACCCGGAACTCGATTGCAGCCTTCGGATTGCCGTTGATATGAACTTCGATCCGATGTTTCCCCGGAACGTGAACTCTCGTGGTCATCTGTTTAAAGGATTGTTTTTTATCGTAACGGACGGATTCGCCCGGTAAAAACGTCCTTTCGTCGATTTGAAAAACCTTTATGGAGGTTTTGCCGGAAACTTTCGCGTATTCGATCTTATATTCGATGCGAAATAAACGAGGAATTTTTTCCTTGGACACCGCGTCGAAACCGAATCGAAGATCGCTGCCGATACGCACCGTTTTCGGTTCGATCCTAAAATTGCGAACCTCGGCGTTGATACGATCTTTGAATCCGAAAATCGAAAGAGCCCTTTTATTTCCTCCTTTTAAAAGACCGCGTAACGCGTGTTTGAGCAGCGCGTCCCGTTCCTCCGAAAAACCGATCCAACGTTCGGCGATATCTAACACCAATTCGGGATGATCTTTGGAGATGTCGTTGAGATGATTGGCGACGCTCCTACGTACGACCTCGTCGGAGTCGTCCTTCAAATTTTCTAAAATCGGAAGAGTTTTTCCGGGGTCGTTCTTTAAACCGGGCACGCCCATTCCCCAAGGAAGCCTAGGTCTACTTCCTTCCGAAGCAAGCCGACGAACGGCAGGATTTTCGTGCAAGGACCAATTCAACATTTGTTTCCAAGTGAGATCGGGATGTCGGATTAAAAAAGGACGAATCGAAAATTCGCACGAAATCAATCGTGTAATTCTTTCGGTGGCGACCATCGCCTCTTCGGGGTGATCCATTCCTTTGAGTTCCACGACGTCCCCCAAAAAAATCGTAAGGAAAACTTCCTTTCCTTCGAAAAGAGGATCGATACGATCCGTTATCCGAAGAAGAATCGGAACCGCTTTGGGAAAAGATATCGGAAGTTCCTCGGCCAACACCTCTGCGATCCTGCGAATCCTTTGTTTGAGTTCAAGTTGATTCCAATCCTTTCGTTTGAATCTGCGGATCCAATCCTCCGCGGAAATTCCTTTGATTTCTTTGGAGAACGTCGTTGCGATTTTTTCGAGAACACGTGGAGTATAAAGATCTTTTAATAAGTCCGACATCGGGGCCCTTCCCTGCTCGAATCGTTTTGAACGTCTTAAAACGGAACGAATAACACGGAGTTTGTTTAAGGATTTACGGATCCTTTATTTATTCGGGATCGAATTTTATCCACTCGAAATTCGATCCCTGCGAAACAGGGTTGGCTTTAAGCAAGCAAGAGACAAAGTAAGGCGAGCAAAAAAGTGATCGGCGTAAAAAGAATCGTTTCCAGGCTATCGACCGCCAGAAGATTTCCCGCGGTATTAAACGAAAACAAAACCGATAAAATCAAAAGCGCCAGCCTACCGAATTTCGGCGTAAGGTTCTTGTGTAAAGTTCCGCGGCGAATCAAAACTATATAAATAAACGAAATATTAAGCGAAATCGATATCAGCTCGAAAATATACATTTCTCGAATCGTTCGCAGCCGTCCTCCCCAGACGATCGAATACGGAACTAAACCGAATACCACGCAACAATGAAATAATATTACCGCGGCAAACAGTAGGATTAAAACGTTCGAAATTTTTTTTTGAATCTTTGTGTCTTTTAAAAACATAGAATTAGGGTTTCCAGTAGAGTAATATTTCCTTGTTTCCGTCACGCCCTTCGATGGGAGACCATTCCAATCCCGAAACCGACGCACCGATCTCCCGTTTTAAAAATCTACAGAGAGAAAGTACGATTCGAAATCGAATCTTAGAATCGCGCAAAACTCCTTTTACCAAATCCCGCTCGTCAACCTCGAACTGCGGCTTAACCAGAGAAACACATTCAACTTTCGGAATATTCAATTCCTTTGAAAAACGAGAGATCACCGGAAAAACGGAACGAAGCGAGATAAAACTCAGATCCATAACGATCAGAATCGCATCCGGATCGGGAACCTCCCTCCTATTTTTTTCCCATTCGATTTCTGAAGATGAAAGATGTTTAAGATGAAACCGATCCTTGACGACGACGGATTGATGATTCCGCAGACGTTCGGCAAGTTGACCGTAACCCACGTCGCAGGAAAAAACTTTCCAAGCCCCTTTTTCCAAAAGGACCTGCGTAAAACCTCCGGTCGAGGCGCCCAAGTCCACACACAACCTTCCTTTTGCGGAAATCGGAAACGTTTCGAAAGCCTTAAGAAGTTTATAAGCCCCTCGGCTAACGTATTCCGGAATCACGTTCAAGATCCGAATTTTGGAATCCACCGAAAACGTCAGACCTACCTTCGTGATCTTCTGTTCGTTTATCAAAACCGAACCGGAAAGGATCAAACTTCGCGCTTTTTCGATTGTTTCCGCTAAACCTTTTTTAAGGAGAAGCGCATCGAGCCTAATTTTTTCTTTGCCCAATGTATTCCGGTAATTCCTGAAAGAATATTTTTTCCTCCGGCGAAGACGAAAAACTCCCCGCGGTTTCGGACAATCGATCCTGAAGTTCGTGCACCATTGCCTTACAACTGTCTATACCGTATAACAACGGAAAGGTGATCTTGCCCGATTTCTCGTCCTTACCCGGCGTTTTGCCGAGGTTTTCTTGGGTTCCTTCCACGTCCAATATATCGTCCGTAATCTGGAACATCAACCCTAGATCATCACCGTATCGCGACAACAACTCTTCCCGATCCTTCCAATCCGGGCGAAGTCTGTTTCCCAAAAGCAGCGAAGATCGGATCAAAGCCCCGGTTTTTAAACGGTGTGTCGTATGTAATAACTCTTTCATATCCCGTTCGCCGTTAAATGAGGTAGATTCGTTTTCACGTTCCATCTGTAAATCGTAAATCTGTCCGGAAACCATCCCGGGCGCTCCGGAGCCGGCATGCAGAATTTCTAATAAATTAGAATGTAATATTCTATCTTCTTCTTTTACTTCCACCTTAGAAATCAGAAAAAACGCAAACGAATTGAGGGCGTCTCCGGCGAGAATCGCGGTGGATTCAGGAAATTTTTTATGAAGCGTGGGAATTCCCCTTCTAAAGTCGTCGTCGTCCATACACGGAAGATCGTCGTGAATCAGAGAATAGGTATGAATACATTCCAAAGCCGAACCCAGATAAAGAACGTCCGAGGATTTTTTCGATTGCTCGGGATCTCCGTAGGAAGCGGCGGCCAAAACCGGTCTCAAACGTTTTCCTCCCGCCGTTAAACTGTATTTCATCGCTTCGAAAAGTTCTGGGGCCGACTTCTGCGACAGCAGCGGAATCGTCCGCGACTTCAAAAACGTTTCGAACGAAGAACGATAGGATTGGAATAACTCGGAAAATTCGGGACGGTTCACGTTCGTTCCAGACTTAAACGAATCTTAGAAATGTAAAGCAATCTCCGTTTATCACTTCACTTTCAAGACGACCTTTCCGACGGAAGTTCCCGATTGGAAATATTTCAAAGCCGCATCTATTTCTTCGAAAGAAAATTTTCTGCCGATCAAAGGAGGCGCCAGGTCGAGTTTGACTAAACCGCTTAAACTTTTCGTCAATTTCTCGACTTTGTCGTAGAGCCAGATCAGATTGAATCCCATAACGGATTTATTATCCGAGACCATCTTCATCGGATCCAGCTTCGGTCTGGAAATATATTTATAAACCAATGCGGGCCAATTTACGGAGCTTCCGGAGCCCATCATATCCGCCGCGCCGTAGACGATCATACGTCCCATAGGAGCCATAACTTCGTAACTATCGCGGAAAATTTTCCCGCCGATACATTCCAAGACGAGATCTAGGTCTTTTCCTGCGAGCGAATTACGCAGATCCTCCGCAAAACGGACGGAACGAACGATCTGTCCGTCGTAGCCTTCCTTTTTCAAAAGATCGAGTTTAGCGGGAGAACCGATCGTTCCGATCGTAGATGCTCCGAATTTTTTGGCGATTCGATTGGCGTAAATGCCCACTCCTCCCGCAGCGCTGTGGATCAAAACCGTTTGCCCTTTTTGCAGATCACCAAGAGCGACTAACGCGTAGTATGCGGTTAATCCCTGGACCAAAAATCCCGCGCCCTGATCGAAATCCCATTTCGGTGGAAGTTTAAAAACGTATCTAGAGTCGATATTCAAATGAGAAACATACGCGCCGAAACGCGTTACTCCCATGACCTTATCCTTCTTTTTCAAGTTTTTTACTTTTTTACCAGCCGCGACGATCGTACCAGAATATTCCAAACCGGGTATAAATTCTCCTTTCGGAGTCGCGCTGTATAAACCTTGGATCGCGAAAAGGTCGGCGAAATTCAAACCGATGGAATGAACTTCTACCTGTACTTCGTCGTCTTTCGGTTCGGATAAATGATCGCGAACAAGTTCTACGTTTTCTAAGGATCCTTTTTTACGGACAAGGGCGACGGTTCTTTGCATGACAAGGTTTTAAGGACGGAAAGTCTAAGAGCAAGAAATTTTTGACGAAACTTAGAAGCGCGTGATCGAACCGTTCCGTTCAATAAGGAATCGATCGAAACTCTGCTGAATAAGGTGGAATACGTTCCTTTCGTACTTCGGTCGAGGTAGATGATTCCTTATCGATACTTACGGTCCGCTTAAGATTTTCGATCTCACCGACAAACTGAATACCGAATCCTTCATCGAAGAACTTCGACACAAACGAAGAATTTCGATCTTTTTCATTCGAACGACTCGTTTTCTGATTTCAAAATAAAGCCATCTTTCAGGAAAATGATAAACGGCAAAAAAAGTTTGCAATCAAACTATATGAATTTTTGGAAAAGACTACGATTTTATTTTTTCAACTTTTATCCTCCGTATTTCGGAGCCGGAATCCGTTATCAAAGTCTCAGCAAGGACTTCACACACTTTCGATTGACGATGAAATTGCGTTGGTGGAACCGCAACTTAGTGGGAACACATTTCGGAGGTTCCTTATATTCGATGTGTGATCCGTTCTACATGTTGATTTTAATGGAGAATTTGGGAGAAGACTACATCGTCTGGGACAAGGCTGCGACGATCCGTTTTATCAGCCCTGGCACGGGAACCGTCTACGCGGATTTTCAAATCGATCGATCCGAGATCGAAAGAATCAGAAAAGAAGCGGACGAAAAAAGAAAGTTGGATGCGTTCTTCCAAACCAAGGTTTACGATCTAAAAACCGGAAAAGTAATCGCCGAACTCGACAAGGTCGTTTACGTACGAAGAAAGGAAAGGATTAAAAAGGAAAGGAATTAGAAACGATAATTTCTATTTTCTTATGATCGATCCGATTGCCGAGCGAAAGTAAAAAATAAAACGGAATCGGTTCGGTTTATCGGATTCGAAAATAATACGAAGGCGGTTTTTTCGTTCCGACCGCCCTCCTATTCAAAACTTAAACTAACAACGCGCCCCCGACCGAACTTTCAGCGATTTCCGATTTTTTCGGAAGTCCATCGATAAACGAGCATCGAAAACGAAACCGCGAACATAAAAAATCCTACGAATAAAAAGAAAAGTTTAACCGCGGTAACCCCTCCCGTAAAAGCGGCGATCCCTTCCGGAACCTTGGGCCAAACATTCAAAAAATAGAACATAAGAGAATTCTCAAGTAGGTCGAATACCAAAAAACCGTAGGAGAAAAGATTCAAAGAAACGGGAAGATTAAACCGAACTGCGGCCTTCGTATAAATTCCTCCGAAACAAAAAATCAAAGGGAACGGAAAAACCATATCGACCACGTCGATCCAAAAATATAGACTCCTGCCCGATTCCCCGTAAACTCCGAATACCTCGAAAAAATCCTGCGCTGTGGAAAATGGTCGGAAGTCCATTTTTTTCGGAAGTTGTATTCCGTCGGATATCGGAATCGCTTTTTCCAAAATCTGCATGGTCCCCGCACAAATCATAGCCAGTATAAAAAAAACGAGAACCGTTTTAGCGGAGGTGAATTTTAAAAACACCTCACTCGATTTTTGAAACAAAGGCGCGGCTTTAGAGTTTAGGACAAATGCGGTGACGACCATGGAAATCGGAAATAAAAACCCGCTTGAAACATAACGAAAAAATAATATAGATGCGATCATTAAAAACGGAAGGATCATAAAAACGATGCCTTCCGTTTTTCTTTCCGAACGCATTTTGAATCCCAAAAACGGGAACGCGAACGAAAGTAGGAAAATCGAAGGCGCTTCGATCCAATAAAAACCTACGATTTCGACCGATTCTCCGAAAAAATTTCCGCCCCAATACGCGATAAAATCTCCGAAAAGCGCGATGGAAAAAAGCGCAAGAACGGACCGGAAAATCTTCCTCGATACTGCGGGAAAAAAACCCGTTCGGTCCAGTTCGAATAAACCGAAAAGAATTCCGATATACACGAGGATAGCCATTCGTCCGAAAAAATAATAGTCGGAAGTGTGCGGAGCGTAGTCCATCCTCAATCTTAAAAAAACGGAAACGAATTCCTGCGTTTTCAAAAGGTAGGAAGGGGAATTCGCTCCGTTCCAAATCAGGGACTGTATCGGAGTTAACGGTAAAATCAAGAACGACGCAAAAAGGGAAACGATTGCGGAAAGTTTCATAGATTCTCCTGAAATAAAATATTATCTTGATATCAAGATTCTTTTCGTCAAATCAAATGACATTTATCTTGACGTCAAGTTAAATTCGCAAAAAAAGGGATTATGAAATCCAAAAAGGCGGAAGATCACGTCGATTTTATCCTTCGTCAATGGTCGGAAGAACGGCCGGATCTGGACACGACGGCAATGGGAACGATCGGACGAATTCATCGATTGTCTTCGATTTTTTTTTACAACGTGCACAAGGAAGTTT
Source organism: Leptospira gomenensis (assembly GCF_004770155.1). Taxonomy (GTDB): domain Bacteria; phylum Spirochaetota; class Leptospiria; order Leptospirales; family Leptospiraceae; genus Leptospira; species Leptospira gomenensis. The sequence goes on from NZ_RQFA01000048.1 coordinate 140,788, forward strand.
TCGAAAATCACGGTTTGGCGGCGCCGGAATTCGACGTCATGGCCGCGCTTTTACGAAGCGGGAAACCGTATAAAAAATCTCCTGGAGAATTGCTTTCCACCTTGATGATCACTTCGGGAACGATGACGAATCGGATCGATCGTTTGGAATCTTTGGGTTGGGTTCAACGCGAACCCGATCCCAACGACCGAAGAGGAATTTTGATCGGTCTTACTGCGGAGGGAAAAAACGTAATTTCAAAAACGCTTTCGGATCACGTCAAAAGCGGACAAAAGATGATGAGTTCACTTTCGGAAAAGGAACAACAGGAACTTTCCAAACTTCTGAGAAAACTTCTGATTCATTTCGAAGAATGAGTTTCGATTTCTCCGTATCGGAGATTTCGACACAAGAATTCCGATTCCCGACTCGGAACCGGAATTCTTGATTTCGGATTAATTTAAATTGGGATAATCCGAATATCCTTTTTCACCCGGAGTGTAAAAAGTCGTCGGATCGGCGGGCGACAACTCGGCGTCGTATTTCAAACGATCGACGAAATCGGGATTCGCGATAAAAGGTCTTCCGAAGGCTATCAATTCGCATTTTCTATCGTCCAAAACCGACTGCGCTTTAGCCTTATCGTATCCGCCGCTGAGTATTAGAGTATTCTTAAATTGTTTCCTGATTTTTAAGACCACGGACTCCGGAACCTCGGGCGCGCCCTGCGAACTATGGTCCACCATATGTACGTAAACCAGACCGATTTCGTTCAAGCTCGCGGCGAGAGATTCGTATTGTTCTTCGACTCCGTCGAATGCACCCATTTCGTTAAACGCTCCGTAAGGAGAAATACGGATCCCCGTTTTCTCGCTTCCGATGGCCGCCGCGACCGCTTTTGCGATTTCGATCACAAAACGGTTTCGGTTATCGGCCGATCCTCCGTAAGAATCATTTCTACGATTCGAATTCGGATTCAAAAACTGCTCCAACAGATAACCGTTTGCGGCATGAAGTTCTACGCCGTCGAATCCGGCCGCGATCGCGTTTTTGGAAGCACGGACGTATTCGGAAATGGCCGTTTGAATTTGTTCCGCACTCATTTCCTTCGGTTGTGTATAAGGCTGCATCCCTTCGGCGTCGGTCCAGATTTGACCGGAAAGTACAACCGGAGAAGGAGCCAAAACCTCTGCGCCGATCGGAAGATTAGAAACGTGACTCGCTCTTCCTGTGTGCATCAACTGAACGAAAATTTTTCCGCCTTTTTTATGAACTGCATTCGTAACCAACTTCCATCCTTCCACTTGTTCCTGGTTGAAAATCCCCGGAATACGGGAGTAACCGAGTCCGTTGGGAGAAGGAGAAGTTCCTTCCGTAACGATCAAACCCGCGCCGGCTCTTTGAGCGTAATAATCGGCCATCGTCGAATTGGGAACATTGCCGATCGCTCTGGATCGGGTCATCGGGGCCATTACGATCCTATTTTGCAGGTTTAAATTACCGAGTCGGGCAGAACCGAAAAGGTCCGTGGAAACGTTCGTTTGAGTGCTCATGGGGATTTACTCCGAAAGTAAAAAATTTAGATTTGTAACTTAGACATCTTGTAATCTCGTTAGTTACAAAATAACAGGTTTTTTTTCGGAATTTTGAAACAAAAAAGGCCCTCTTTTTAGGGAGGGCCGGAACGGTTTTTTGCCGTTTAATTCTTAGATTAGAAGTTAAACGAGAAAATTTGGTCGATTGCGACTCCGTTTACGGTTCCGGAGAAGCTGATGCTGAAACTTCCGCTGACAACCGGTGCGGAAGGATTACTTACCGCAACGGTAGACTCGTACTCGTACTTCACGTTTTGCAAAGTTACCGTCTTTGCGGTTCCTGCAACTGCGCCTTCATATTCGGTCATGTTCAGACCGGCGGGCGAGTTGATCGTAGCGTCAAACTTGGAATTCGAAAGAACACTCGAAGTCGAGGATTGTCCGGAATAGGTTCTGTTGTAAACTACGGAAGCATCTCCGGAGTTGATGATCGCATACTTGTTCATGATGCTGTAAACCGAACCGAAAGCGGATTTGATTCCTTCACAAGTGGAAATATCCGGGGTGGAGGAAGGAGGATTTTTCGCAAGCTGAATGAAAGCAAGCCAATCCGAATAAAAAACTCCGTAGTTATTGAAAGTTACATCCGCAGTCAACGCACTCGTTCCATTGAACGCACCTGCGTTTCCGCTACCGGTATACGCCAAAGTTCCGTTGGCGAACGTAGCCGTTCCTTGCGCTCCGGAAGCAGTGATGACATCGATGGAACAACCTGGCATTCCCAGAAAAGCGCCCACATCGGTGGAAGTTACGTTGATTCCGTTCCCGGGAACATCACCTGTGAACGTATAGGAAAGATTCGGGCTCGCTCCGGTAGGAGCACTAGGAGTAATCGCAGTTAGGTGAACCGGATTTTCTTTTTTGCTCTTATGTAGCGCAATGATCTGATTGGAAGTTTCTTTCGCTACGATCGGATCCATTCCGTTTTCAAAAACGCGCGCAACGAGCATCTGTTCGGTTTGAATATCATTGGAGGCGGTCATCGCTCCGTTATTCTGCGCTGCAGTCGCCGCATTGACGGCTCCGTTTGCCGTAGAACTTACGGATTTTTGTTCCGGGGTAAGCTGTCCGTTGTTTCCGTTATTCAAAAGGGCCAACAGCGTTAAATTTTGAGCGGTATCGTCTTTCTTATCCTTTTTACACGCGATAAACGCAGTCAAAAGAATGAAAGCCAAAATCAGACTCTTGTTTGTCTTCATTTTTTTCTCCGAGAAAAATTGATTTAAGGGTTTATCCCTTGTTTATGGAAAGAAAGACATCAAGTCGATGTTTTTTTCTCAGGAAATATTAAATTTCCTATCCATAGGATAAAATGACCGAATTTGTTTTTTTATTCCTTCTAAAATGCCTTTCATTCCTTTTTTTATTGAGAAGGCAAAGCGCCTAAGTTTGCGTTCATTGGTTTGCCGTTTCTAAAAAATTCCAATGTAACCGCATTCGAATCGGAAGCGATCTCTCGATAAAACTCCGAAGACGTATTAATTTTTTTCCCACTAACGTGCGTTATAAAATCATATCGTTGGATTCCTGCTTTTTCCGCGATCGAATCCTTTTGCACATAACTTACGATCATTCCGAGTGGATGAGGAAGTTTTAATTTTTCGATCAGGTAGGGAGTTACGAAGGGAATTTCAACGATTCCTCTTTGTACTTTGATTTTATTCTCGCGCAGCTGAACGGAAGATTCCAAAAAATTGGAAACGTGGCCTGCGGGAATCGCAAAGCCCGGTCCGATCGGAAAATTCGCTCCGGAATTATAAGTAAATCGTTGAACACCGATTAAATTACCTTGCAAGTCCACGACGGCACCTCCGGACATGCCCGGATAAATCGGAAGACTCAACTGTACGAATCCCTTTTCCGGACGAGCTGGATCCACTTTCGAACGTTGTGGAAAGGAAACGATTCCGCTGGAAAGCGAGTCGGGAAGACCGTAGGCCGCTCCGAACGAAAGATAAACGGTTCCTTCCCGAGGCACGTTCATCTTAGGAACCGGTATAAACGGGGTTTGCCCTTCTTCGTTTACGGATTCCAACAACGCAAGATCGAACTCCGGATCCTCTTTGATCAACTTAGCACGAATCAGTTTTCCGGATCTTGCGGGTTGAATCAGAAATTCGGAGCCGCCTCGAATCACGTGATGACAGGTCAATACGTGTCCTTCCGCATCGATGTAAAACCCGGATCCGATCGCGGTCGAGCCCGCCGTACTTCCTTTGGGAAAAACGCTTACGGTCGCGGGAGAGATTTTAGAGATCAAAACGTTCAATCTGTTTTGAAGATGTAGGGAAACATTCAGGCTTGCCTCGTTGATGTCTTCGACTTCTTGCGAATTCTTAGAACAAGAAGAAAAAATCGTAAACAGAAGAACAAGAATCGAAATAGTTCGTTTCATATTTGGTTTAAAACTCCGAAGGTTCGATCGTTTGTGCGGATCGTTTTTTTTATCGTTTCAAAATCAAAACTCGGACAAAGGAAAGATCTTTACAGCAAAAAAACTTTTTCAAGAATACGATCATTCACAAATCGTTCGAATGAAAGATCGGTCGTATGGAAATCGTTCAACTATTCCCTCTTACGGCGATGTTCGCCAATTTCGCCGCGTTCTTTGCGTTGTGGAAGGACAAAGATTCGTTCGGAAATTATTTTCGAACTCTTCTCATCGTTTTGGCGGGCGGCAATCTTTCCCTTTTTTTTCTGCTCCATTCTTCCTCGTCCGAACAAGCGTATTTGTTCTTTCACGTCTTTCGACATTTTATTTTTTTCGTTCCTCCTCTTCTACTTTGTCTGAGTAGAATTCTTTCCGGAAGAAAAGCGGAATCGGCGACGACCGTCGGATTGATCGCGATCTCGATCGGATTGATTTTTATGATCGAGTGGGATTACTTCGTTCCCGAAAAGTCAGTATTGATTCGGGAATGGAAATCCTATTCTTGGGGCCTATTTCCCGTTTTGGAAATTCAAACTCGGATTTTAGTGGGAGGTTTTTTCGGAATCGGTTTTATTCTTTCTTTGTTCGTTCTTGTAAAACCGGACAAAGCTCCCGTACAAGGTTGGATTCCGTTTTTGGTCGTATGTTGGTGGCTCGGATTGGGTACGAACTTTCTTCCTCTTTTCGGATGGAACGTTTTCCCGCTCGGAATGGGCGCGGACACGATCGTTAGCGTTTTCATTTCCGTTTATCTTTCGAGGGAACGAGCCGAATCGTTCTTCCACAAAGTCGCCGAATTATTGGCGAGCGCGAGCGTCGCTCTGGGTTGCGGATCTCTTTCCGTTCTTTTTTTCGGCGGAGAATCCGCGCGATTCCAAACGATATTTCTTTCTGCGGTCGGAGTCGCGGCTTCTTGGATCGTTCTACGTTTGTTCCGCAAAAAGGAAAAGGCCGAACTTCTGAATCTGACTTCTTTGGCGCAAAAAGGATTAACCAAACAGGAACTCCGAATCTGCGAACTCATAGCGGAAGGTTATACTAGAAAACAGATCGGATTCTTTTTAGGAATCGCCAACGGAACGTTGAGAAATCATTTAGTGAATCTTTACGATAAGACGATCGATCTCGAAAGGAATGCCGAAGGGAAAGAAAAATTCCAAAGGTTGACCGTATTTCTGCATTCTTATAAGAAACCGTGACGATCGTCACGACCGAAAATCCGATTCGTGACGACGGAACCATGGCCTTTTCGCATCAAATCCGATAACGTCCTATACGGAGGTTTTCCATGGAAACAAATTCAATCCCCGTTTATATTTCTGCGTTCGTACTCGCATCCTACGGAACGTTAGTCGCGATCTTAGCGATCTTTTTTTTACGAAAGGAGGTTTCAAAACCGTACAACGGACCTGCTTACGGATTCCTTGTCGTTTTAGCTTTTTTAATCGGACAATGGTTTTTGGGATTTCGGGACTTTTTCTTTCGATTCGATCTTCCGCCGAGACTTTTAATCGGAGTCCTATCCACTCTGATCCTATTCGTAGGTTTCGGTTTTACCGATCGGGCTCATCGGAAATTGACGCGGCTGGGATCGGTCGATCTTTGTCTGTTTCAGATCTGGAGATTTCTTCCCGAAATATTGATCGTTCTATTGGTCCGCGAAGGATTGATCTCCGACATCATGACGATTAAAGGCAGAAACTTCGACCTCTGGGTTCCGGTAACCGCACCGATCCTATACTTTCTCGTATCCAGAGGAATTCTTTCGAAAAAATGGATTCTGGCATGGAACGGTATGGCCGTTTTGGTTCTCGGACTGACGGTCTTTACCGGAATCACTTCGGCTCCGTTTCCGTTCCGAATCCTATTTACCAATCCGCCTAACATCGTAGTTACGCTATTCCCCGTCTGTTTTCTGCCTTTGTTTATGGTTCCCCTCGCTTTTACGGGTCATATTCTCGGAATCTCTATCGGCTGGAGGGAATGGAAAAACGAAGAAAAAGCGGAATCTTCGAATTTAAAGCATTCGAAATCGATTTAAAAAATTAAAATATTCAAAAATTATAAAATTTTAAATCGTAACAAAAGGCTCGAAATCCATCTTCGCCTATCAACGTTCAAGATTCCGGAAAACGGCGTAACACCGGAGTTCCATAGGGGTACGATTCCTTAAGATGATTTACGAAACCTTCGTACGTAAACCAACCGGAGGAACCGAATCCCCTCGGAGCGCGTTCGATATGCATTTCCTGAGCCGGCATAAAGCTGAACCCTATCAAAAACATTTTTTTCCCGTTCGGATGTTTGACGGAATCCAAAATCATCGAGACGTGCCCGATACCGCCGTCTTCGTTCTGGACGAAAAGATCGCCGGGACGCAAGTCCGATTCCGAAATTTGGGCGGCTCCTCGTTTTAGCGAAAACGAATTTGAGGAAGCGAACGCCTTTCTCAAAAAGGAAGTGTAGGAAAGTCCGCTTTGTCGAAATCGTTTTTTATTTCCGTTATAGTCGAATAAATACAATCGATCCAGATTTCCGGTTTGTTTGTGATATTCCGCCCACACGCGCATCGAATAATCGGCGCATTGTTCCAAATCGTCCCGAAACAGAAGCGGCAAATCCAAAACTCCGATCGTATCGTAACGTCCTAGGATGTTCTTTTTTTGAAACGTCAAAAGCGTCTTTTCTGATTTGAGAGGAAGATGTCGTACGAATTCCGAAAACGAATCCTTGGGAAACGGAATCCGTTCGCTTCCTTTAGGAACGGGAATTTCGGAGATTTTTTTCGCTCCGATTTCATTTTGAGCGCCGGGGCATCCGGGTAAAAGTAGCATGGAAAATAAAACCCACACGGACAAAAAACGAGATTTCAAAAACATTTCGTAGTAGGACCAACCGAAGTCTTCGAATCGGTTCCTGATTTTTAAAAAAGCGTTGGCCTAAAAAATAAACGGTTCCGCTAAAATTTTAGAATTTCGTACAATAAGAAAAACATGAATCCAAACATAAGATCCTTTTCTGCTTGAATTTTAAAAATCGACTCTCGATACTTTTCCCAAAAGAAAGAGTTAAGAGTTAGTTCCGGTTTCACAAAATAAAAAACCCCGGAAACTCGGACGATTCCTCGTCCGACCTGTCCCTTAAAGGTTCCGATCACAAGACGCGGAAACTTTCGGGTTCGTTCTCGAAATCCGAAACGGTTTCGAGGAAGGATCCGCGGAAATTTAGATTTTATATTCAGGAACTCTAATGGAATCGATCGTTTCAATTTTTTGCGCGCTTTTTCTCTCCCTATTTTTGCTTCTGTTTCCGTGGGTCGCCGTTCGTTTGACCAAAACGGTAAAATGGATCGGCGTTTTAGGACCGGTTTCCGTATGTTACATAGCGGGTATCATACTCGGAAATTTCTTTCCCAAGGGATGGTTTCCCAAAGAAATCCCCCTGACCTTTGCCGACGCCACGATTCCTTTGGCGATTCCCTTACTTTTAAGTTCCACCGATTTTCGAAAATGTCTTGGAGAAGCTCGTGTAGCCCTGTTTTCCTTTTTTCTTTCCGCCGTTTCCGTCGCGATCGTCTCCGGTATCGCGGGTTATTTCTATGCTTCCCTACACCCGGAAACGAAGAAAATCGCCGGTATGCTTTCCGGAATGTACACGGGTGGAACCCCGAATCTGAACGCGATAGGAATGGCCCTCGGTTCCGCCAAGGACACGATCGCTTTGGTCAACACCGTGGACATCGTGATCGGAGGATTGTATCTTTTATTCCTGCTTACTTTTGGAAAAAAAGTTTTTTCCTTATTTCTCGCGTCGGAAGAGGATAAAACGAAACAAAACTCGGAAGTTCCGGAAGAACAAATCACATTCGAAAAACATAATACTTTTTTGTTTTGGAAAAACCTAATCCTCTCAAACGGAATCGGACTTTTACTCGCGATCCTGGGTTTCGGAGTTTCGATCGCATTTACATTTTTGATTTTTTCCTCGTTATACGCGCCTTCGATTCTTCTCGGGATAACGACCTGGGGAATCGGAATCTCGTTTTATTCCAAGGTTCGCGAGTTAAAGACGTACGAGTTCGGAAGGTATCTGATATTAGTGTTTTCCGTTGCGATCGGATTTCTGGCGAATTTGGAGGAACTAAAACGGGATTTCGGTGCAGTGCTGATCATTGTGGTTTCGATTTTAACCGGATCGGTTTTATTACATTTGCTTCTGGGGATCTTATTCAGAATTCCTATCGATACTTGGATCATCACTTCCGTGTCGAGTATTTACGGTCCGGCTTTCGTACCTACCGTAGCGCAGGCGATCGGTAACAGGGGAATTTTAGTGGTCGGAATTCTGACCGGTTTGATCGGATATGCGATCGGAAATTACCTCGGAATCGGAATATATACCCTCTTGCAAACGATCGACGTCTGAGTTGGACGCGCCTACCGCACTTCAAAAGACCGGATTCCTTCTTCGAAATTCCTATCCAATGGAAACGGAGAAATTCGTCAAACACGCATTTGGTGGAAAAAGGAAAACGTGTCGAAAAGGAACTCCGCCGTTTCGTAAACCGGAGAAACGATCAGGGGGAAACCGCTCGTTTCAATCGATCCGGATAATCGCTGATGATTCCGTCCACTCCGGCTTCAGTCAGACGTTTCATTTCTTCGATATCGTTTACGGTCCAGGGAACTACGGAAACGTTTTTGGAGTGCGCGTCCCGTACGAATTCCTTGGTCACGTATAAAAAATAAGGGGAAATGATATCCGCCTTGGCATCGATCGTTTTAAGCAACGCCGTTTCTCTGGTTCCGTTTCCGAAACCCAATTTCATCATCGCTCCTTGAAAGTATGTAAGCGAAAAAAGGGCGCTCGTTTTGAGTCCGGGATTTTTCTCCTTAACGAACGGCAACACCTTGAGATAAAAGGATTGGATCGTAGTACGTTCCACCGCTTTGGCTTTTTCAACGGCTTGCACGAGAAGGGTAACGTGCTCCTTCATGATTTCGTCGGAAACCGGAGAACGATCGTCTTTGGGAAACTTCGTTTCTATGTTGAATTTCAATTTCGGTTTACCGGAATTTTTCTTTTCCTCTTCCGCGACGAGTTTAAAGAATTCCTCGATCGTGATCAGTTCGGTGCCCGGAACCGGTTGTTGTTCCGGATATTTGGGATTTTTTTTTGAACCGCAGTCCAGTTGTTTCAGCTCAGCCAAAGTGAGTTCGTACAGGGAAACGGAAACGATTTCGCCTCCGTCCTTCTTTTTACAAATCAAAGGATTGGTTTCGGAATCGTGATGTATTACGATTTTCTTATCTTTGGTCAACACCGTATCCAATTCCAAAGTTGTCATTCCGTGACGGATCGCTTCCGCGAAAGCCGGCCAGGTGTTTTCGGGCTTCAAACCTCTTGCTCCCCTATGTCCTTGCAAATCGACGTATCCGTATAACGGTTTATTTACCAAGGGAACGCTCGCGCAAGAATTTACGACGGAACAAAAAAATAACAGAGAAAACGTCTCGAGAAGGAATCTAACTTTGATTTTGGAATTCATCGTAACGCAGGATTCTTTTTGTTTTCGAAATCCGGGAAAGTCTTTTTTGTAAAAAACTGGACCGAAAAGTACGGTATCCGGATATGATATCCGGATTTTTTCCTCGGGCCGAGAAGATTAAAGATGTCGTACTTCTTCCGGCTTGTTTCTCCAATTATTATGAAGTCCGTCCGCAAACCAAAGCGGAGCCTCGATCAACTCGACGGGATCAATGTCGTTTAACGTGGCAAGACTTACGCTGACAAAAGCCCCGCCGATCTCGGCTACAAAACCTTCGGTGAACATTCTTACTCCGCAGTTTTTACAGAATTTATGTTTGGCGTTTTTAGTTCCGAATTGATAATTACCGAGTTCGTTTTCTCCGGTAAGAAGTTTGAGCGCCTCCGGTTTTACCATAGCGCTCCAATTTCTTACCTTGGCGCAAAAGGAACAATTACACTTGGTGGTTCCTTTGGAAAGGTCCAAATCCACCTCGTAACTCACTTTACCGCAATGACAACTGCCGTTGTATTTTTTAAGAGCCATACCTACTTCCTGATGACACGAATTTTATTTTAGAAAACAGAATCACAAAAACGAAAATCGATTCAAGTTCAAAAGAATCCTCCCTAAAAAAAGATTTCCTCCGAAAGACCGCATGTCGCGGAAAGTTGCCGGAATTTGTCATATTTTAAACGCGTTTTTCTTTTTTTTCCGAAATCGGAATCGATTCGGATTGCAACAGGGTTGCTTCTTTTTTAGACTAAAAATAGATCGGCGCGGATTCGTTCCTAAACCGCTCCTATCGTCCGCAAACATGAGAATCAAACGGGACAAACCGAGAGGAATATTAAAAAATTCGAATATTCAATTTCCTTCCGAACACTCCAGATATCTCCCCGAACCTGCGCTGGCGTATTTTATCGAACACTATTGGACCGTATCCTGGGATCTGCGCGGAAGGGGAACGTATTTGGCGGAAACCCTTCCGCATCCGAGCATACATATGGTTTTTGAAAACGGAAATTCAAGAATCCAAGGAATCATAGAAGGTAGATTTTCCAATCTTTTGGAGGACCAAGGTAGGGTTTGGGGAATCAAATTCAAACCGGGAATGTTTTATCCGTTTTTCGGAAAATCGGTCGCTTCGATCACCAACCGCTCCGTACCGATCGAATCCGTTTTTCCGATCGACGTAAACGAAACCGAAACCTCGATTCTTTCCGCGGAAAACGATTCGGAAAGGATACGAATAACGGAAAAAACTTTTTTCCAAAATCTTCCCGTCCGGGACCGGACCGCCGAATGGACCGAAAAGGCGGTACGATCCGTTTTGGAAAATCCCGAAATCGGCAAGGTAGAAAAACTTTCGGAACGTTTGAACGTCAACAAGCGGACGCTTCAACGATTATTTCACAAATACGTGGGAGTTTCTCCGAAATGGGTGATCCAAAGATACAGACTTCACGAAGCCGCCGAACGTTTGGACAAAGGCGAGGTTTTGGACGGAGTTGGTCTCGCCCTGGAATTAGGTTACTTCGATCAGGCGCATTTTATCCGCGATTTTAAATCCTTCGTGGGGAAATCGCCCGATCAATATTCAAAAAATTTAAAATTCTAACCATAAAAAATCCCCGCTCCAAATCGAAACATTTGGATTTTTCGAATCATCAATAAAGATATCGTAGATTACAATCCTTTTCGCAGAGAGTCTTTAACGCGGAGCAAGTGACGGCCATATTCACCGCGTCGTCCTCATTCGTCGGAGTTTGATTCACCGCACGAACGACCGAAAAGGATTCGAAACACATCTGCGCCCTACTTTCGCATGTATTGTCTCGTTTACACTTTTCCCGAGCGGAAAAATTCTCGCAGGACATGATGAGAATTCCCAAGAAGACACAAAAAACGGAGACGGGCATACGATTCATATCTCGTATATGCCGGACATCCGAAACGGGTCAACGCATTCCGCTTGCGACAACCCGCCCGGTTATAAACTGAACAAGAGTACTTTATAAAATTCTAATATTTAAGGTCTAAAAAACGGGGATTCGTCGGGGGCGTTCCAAAAAATCTAAGAACCGATCCGGTCACACAGCAAACTTCCGGAAACGTTCTGGGAACGGGCCGTTTCAAAACGGATCGAACTCCCGAATGAAGCGAATCCCTTTTCACGAGATCGATCCCCGATCCGAAGCGAAAGCGCTTCCTCTTTTCCCGTAAATCAGCTTTATAACCCAATTTTTTCGCGAAAAATCCATTTGTCCCGGTACCGATCTAGTAAAAACTGGTAACAGGAAGCCTTATGTCCCAAGACAGAAAAACACCTTTGTATGAAACCCATCGTAGCCTCGGCGCCAAAATGATTCCGTTCGGCGGTTGGGATATGCCGGTTCAATATTCCGGAATCATCGCCGAACACACGGCCACGCGGGAAGCCGCCGGTTTATTCGACGTTTCGCACATGGGTGAAATTTTCGTCACCGGACAACCGGAAAAAATCCTGGAATTTTTGGAATCTCTTAGTTGTAATACCGTTTCTTCTCTCGAAAATTTCCAAGTCCAATACAACGCGATCCTAAATCAACAGGGCGGACTGGTGGACGACGTAACGATCTATAAATTTTCTCCGGAAAAATACATGATCTGCTCCAACGCATCCAATTACGAAGCGGTAAGCGCGCATTTAAAAAAACATCTTCCCGAAAACGGGGTTTCCATCGACGACCAAAGCGCCCTTTGGCATCAGATCGCGATCCAAGGTCCTAAAGCCGATCGAATCCTTTCCGAATACCTATCCAAAGACTTAAGCAAAATATTATATTATCGTTTTGCAATGCTTTCCTGGGAAGGAGAAGATATCATCGTATCCAGAACCGGCTATACGGGCGAAGACGGTTTCGAAATTTATTGTTCGGTTCCGCTTGGACTGAAACTTTGGAACGGTCTATTAGAATTCGGTAAACCGTTTGGATTGCTTCCCTGCGGTCTTGGAGCGAGGGACACCCTACGGATCGAAGCGAAATACGCCCTTTACGGACACGAACTCAACGAAACATGGACCCCCGTCGAATCCGGAATCGGATGGATCGTCAAAGAAAAGAAAAAACCGTACTTCGCGTCCGATAAGATCCTTTCCCAGAAAAAAAACGGACCTCCCTCTAAGATCGTCGGATTTTGCCTAACGGAAGCCGGCGTCCCTCGGGAAAATTTCCGCGTACTCGACGCGGACGGAAACGAAATCGGGAAAACGACCTCGGGAACGTTTTCGCCTTCTCTCAAAAAAGGGATCGGACTCGCGCTGATCCGCGCGGAAAAAATCAAGGACGGGGAACCGATTCAGATTGAAATTCGGGAACAACCCAAACAAGCTATTATCGTTACGAAGCCTTTTATCGAAGGCAGTATCAGAAAAAATTAATTAGAAATCAGGAAACGGACATGGCAGAAACACAAGCACCCGCAGGTTATCTTTTTTCGGAAAAACACGAATGGGTTAAGGTGGAAGGGGACGTGGCTCTTATCGGAATTTCCGACTTCGCCCAATCGGCGCTCGGAGATATCGTATTCGTGGATCTCCCAAAATCGGGAAAAACGATCAAACAATTCGAAACCTTCGGGACGATCGAATCCGTAAAAGCGGCCGAGGACTTATATGCCCCGATCGGCGGAGAAGTGGTCGAGTCCAACGCGGCTCTTTCCAAAACTCCGGGAGACGTAAATTCCAAACCCTTTGAGGCGTGGATGGTAAAAGTCAAAGGTTTCTCCCCTTCCGAACTGGAAAAACTTCTGAGTCCGGAAAAATACAAGGCCCTCGTGGGCGGACTCGAATAACAGAAAAGTCTAATACAAAGAATTTACAAGTAGGTTCACATGAGCTCCATTCTTCAAAATCAAACCGAGACAAACCAGGAACGACGGATGGGAGCGGATCCTTTGGATACGTTTCCGAGAAGACATATCGGTCCCGACCGCGGCCAAGCCGGAGAAATGCTGAAGGAACTCGGACTGAATTCCCTGGAAGAATTGATCGAAAAAGCCGTTCCTGCGGGAATTCGTTTAACAAAACCTCTCGATCTTCCTCCGGCATCGACGGAGTACAAAATTCTACAGGACTTAAAACGTATCGCTTCCAAAAACGAAGTCTATCGTTCCTACATCGGCGCCGGTTACAACGCTTGTATTACGCCGGCCGTAATTCAAAGAAATATTCTGGAAAACCCGGGATGGTATACGGCTTACACTCCGTATCAAGCGGAAATTTCCCAAGGACGTTTGGAGGCGCTTCTCAATTTTCAAACGATGATCATCGATCTTACCGGATTGGAGATTTCGAACGCTTCTCTTCTCGACGAAGGAACCGCCGCGGCGGAGGCTATGTTTCTGGCCTTTTCGGTGCGTAAGAATGAGACCGCTAAAAAATTCTTCGTCTCGGAACTCTGTCATCCGCAGACGATCGACGTCGTGGTAACGAGGGCCAATCCTTTGGGAATCGAAGTTCAAATCGGCGACCACACAACCTTGGAGCTTAACGAGGACTTTTTCGGAATACTACTTCAATATCCTGCTACGGACGGAAGGATTTTCGATTATACTTCCCTCATTCAAAAGGCGCATAACGTGGGCGCTGTCTCCACAGTGGCCGCCGACCTACTCTCGTTAACTTTGCTCAAATCCCCCGGAGAAATGGGCGCGGATATCGCGGTAGGTTCGTCGCAAAGATTCGGCCTTCCTCTGGGATTCGGAGGTCCGCACGCGGGTTATTTCGCGACCAAAGACGAATTCAAACGGAGTATGCCCGGACGGCTCATCGGCGTATCCAAGGATTCGCAAGGAAATCCGGGTCTACGACTTTCCTTACAGACGCGGGAACAACATATCCGAAGAGACAAGGCGACGAGCAACATCTGCACGGCGCAAGTGCTTCTGGCGGTTATATCTTCCATGTATGCAGTATATCACGGACCGGAAGGACTCAGGAACATCGCTTTCCGAATTCATAAAATGACGGGTGTTCTGTCGCGACTCTTAAAATCGGCGGGATACGAAATACTCAACGATTCCTACTTCGACACGATCACGATCCGGACGGGAGACAAAACCGCTTCGATCCTGGAAAAGGCGCACGCACAAAGGATCAACTTGCGGGAATATAAGGATGGAAAAATCGGAGTCGCGTTAGACGAAACCGTAATCCTTTCCGATATAAGCGATCTATGCGGAATTTTCGGAGTAAAAGAAACCGACCTAAACGAACTTTTCGCAAACTCTGCGACGCTTCCGGATTCTTTCAAAAGGACGTCCGCGTATTTGACGCACCCCGTCTTTCAAACGCATCATACCGAAACGAAAATGCTCCGTTATATCCGTAAGCTGGAATCGAGGGATCTTTCCTTAACGACTTCGATGATTCCCCTCGGATCCTGTACGATGAAACTGAACGCGACCACGGAAATGTATCCGGTCACTTGGCCGGAGTTCGGCGCCATTCATCCGTTCGCCCCCGCGAATCAGACGGAAGGTTATCGGATCGTTTTCGAGCAGTTGGAAAAATGGCTTTGTGAGATCACCGGTTTTGCCGGAGTTTCCTTACAACCCAACGCCGGTTCTCAGGGAGAATACGCCGGTTTACTCGCCATTCGTAGATATCACGAAAGCAGAAACGAATCACACCGAAACGTTTGTCTCATCCCGATTTCGGCTCACGGAACCAACCCGGCGAGCGCCGCAATGGCCGGATTTAAGGTCGTAGTCGTATCCTGCGATTCCAACGGCAACGTGGACTTGGAGGATTTAAAGACCAAGGCGGAAGAACACAAAAACGATCTCGCCGCTCTGATGGTAACGTATCCTTCCACACACGGGGTTTTCGAGGAATCGATCAAGGAAATCTGCGCGATCGTTCATTCCCGCGGAGGACAAGTGTATATGGACGGAGCGAACATGAACGCTCAAGTCGGTTTAACAAGTCCGGGTGCGATCGGGGCGGACGTATGTCATCTCAATCTACATAAGACTTTTTGTATCCCGCACGGAGGAGGAGGTCCGGGAGTAGGTCCGATCGGAGTCGCGAAACATCTCGTTCCGTTTTTACCTGGTCATGTTCTCGTGGATAACAAAACCGGAAACGAACACGGAGCAGTTTCCGCAGCTCCTTGGGGAAGCGCGAGTATCGTATTAATCTCTTGGATTTACATCGCATTGATGGGAACGGAAGGACTGACCGACGCGACCAAATATTCCATTCTTAACGCAAACTACATCGCCAAACGATTGGAAAAATCCTATCCGATACTATACAAAGGGAAAAACGGTTTTGTCGCTCACGAATGTATTCTCGACGTAAGACCCTTCAAAAAAACCGCAGGAATCGAAGTGGAAGACGTCGCCAAACGCCTGATAGACTACGGCTTTCACGCTCCTACCATGTCCTTTCCCGTACCAGGAACTTTGATGATCGAACCCACCGAATCCGAATCCAAAGAGGAATTGGACAGATTTTGCGAAGCGATGCTTTTGATTCACGGGGAAATTTTGGACGTGGAAAACGGCAAGTTGGACAAGACGGACAACCCGCTTAAAAATTCACCGCATACGGCGGCCATGATCTCTTCGGATCGTTGGGATCATTTGTATCCGAGAGAACGCGCCGCATATCCGGCGAACTGGCTCAAAGAACATAAATTTTGGCCTTACGTCGGCCGGGTGGATAACGTCTACGGAGATAGAAATCTCGTTTGTTCCTGTCTTCCGATCGAAAGTTATCAGTAATTCGAAAGTGCCGTTGCGGGTCGCAACGGCGAAACTATCTTATTAGGAAAAACTTCTGTTTATCGTCGTAAAATTTTTAGTCAGCGCAGCTCTGATTACCGCGATTTCCGAATTCGCCAAGCGCTCGGACAGGTTAGGAGCGTTCGTCGGCTCTTTGCCGTTGATTACGATTTTTACTTTGATTTGGTTAAAATTGGAGAATCAAGAAAATACTAAAATCGATAACCACGCATTTTATACGTTTTGGTATGTGTTACCGACTCTTCCGATGTTTTTGGTCTTTCCCGCGTTTCATCGAAAATTTAATTTTTGGACGGCTTTATCGTTATCCTGCCGTTTGAGCATCGCCCGTTTCGCAGCTACGATTTTTGTCGCGAAAAAAAAATCGAGCTGGATCTCTGAAGTCCTTTCAGGCCGCTTTTGTACGGGTCTCCGGAAGAATTACGACACGGACAAAACGACCTTTTCAATATATTAGAAAGTCTTAAATCGTTTTACGCGATATACGAACAACAATAATCGCTGATTTTTTTTACGTTCAATTGAAATCTTGATTTCGCCGGAACTTCGAAAGACTCGCCGCCCTTGATTTCCTTCCAAACGTTTTCTCCAGGAAGTTTGACGAGGAGCTCGCCGTCCAAAATTTCCATAATTTCCTTTTCGTCGGTTCCGAAGTCGTATTCACCGGGCATCAAAATTCCGAGAGTTTTCTTGGATCCCTCCTGAAACAGAACCGTCCTGCTGGTAACCTTCCCTTCGTAATAAACGTTCGCCTTTTTTACGACGGTAACGTTGTCAAACTGCGACTGAGCCATGCGGCATTTCCTCCATCATCTTTAAGAAATCCGTTTCGAAAAACTGGAATGAAATCCCGAGTCCACGCCATAAAACGGATCGATTGATCCACACTTCCAAAGAATCTGCGAGTGGAAACAAATTAAATCGGTTGAAATACGGAAAACGTTTTAACGAAAATAGGAAACAACTTTTTTACAATGCTAAAGGAAGTAACAACGAACCTAACTTCGAAATTAAGAAAAACGAATAGAACCCCGATCACGACTACGTTTCATACTTGCCAACGCAACTCCTAAAAGATATTCTCCTGAAAATCCCAAATAAGAAATAAATTATTAAAGAGGAAAATCTTGTCCGACTGGAAATTTGAAAACGAAAAAATGTACAAACTTACGAAAAGCCCGTATCGATTTTCGGGAGTTTCCGGTTGTTTAATCCTATTTCTGTTTTTGTTCGTATCCGTAGTCGCACTGATCGCTACGGGTTACTCTTTGTCGCTTTTTTTAGAAGGGAAAATCCTGTATCCGAGCCTGATCGTCTTACTCGGTTTTTCGTTTATATATCTTTTGTTATCTTCGATTTTAGCGTATCGAAAAACGAAACACTTCGTTCGTGTAGAGGAGTTGGATTCGCGACTTGGAACCTTTACGATCCGAGAAACAGAACGTCCGGAATTAAGAATCGCTTTGGAGGAATATATTTCCTATAAGATCAGAAAACGTATCGTGTCCGGACGAGGAGAAAACGATTCCGATAACGGCTACAGAAAGTTTTGGGACTTGTTCCTTGTGAAAAACGACGGATCGTTCTACCTGCTGGAATCCTACTCTACTTTGGAGGAATTAAAAAAGGAAATGCCTTCGTTCCGATCGATCTTCCCCTTACCAGTATCCGCCGATCCTAAAACGGGAATGTGGAATTCGGATCGAACACCCCTCACTTTTTCCGCACAAACGGAAAAAATACATTCCAAATTCCTAAAATTGCTCGTATCCGATTCCGAAACGATCGTTGAAATTTCGAAACCGAAAACCTTAAACGATAAATTCAAAATCTTATTGGTGATCGGAATTTTCTACGGAGTTTGGGGAGCGATCGCCTCTTCCTTGTCCGAACCCGATCCCGTCTTTTTGTTTTTCTTCGTTCCGTTTTCGGTCCTTTTTTTGGGGATTTTCAGCGTAGGACTTACGTTCATAATGACCCGGAACTTGGAACTCAGTTCTAACTCGAACGGACTTCGGATCCGATACAAAACCTGGCTGCCGATCCTTTCTCGTATCCTATACCTTGAAAGATTTTTTCCGAAACACGTTGTGCGTCACGTCCGCTCGAATCGTATCCAGGACGGCCAGGACATACTCATTGTCGCATTAAAGAAAAATTCCAATAAAACGAAACGAGGAATTCTGGAATTTTTGTTCAACCTGCAAGCGGTTCCCTTAAAAGATTACCTCATTCCGGGAGACGAAGAACTTTTGGGAATTTGGCATCTGCTGCCCTGGATCAAGGAAAGCCCCGGATTCGCGGATCTGTTGGCGGCGGAATCCGCGATCGAAGAAAGATTGGGATTAGAAGAGGAAAAGATCGGCTTCGAAGACTTGAAATAAATTTCAAAAAACAATGTCTTTCCAAAGAATAGAAGATGACAAAACGGAATTCCGTAAAACAATGGCCTCAAGATTCCTGGTGACTATAGAGAGAGGGCCACACCCGTTCCCATCCCGAACACGGAAGTTAAGCCTCTCATCGCTGATGGTACTGTGTGGTTCGCTGCATGGGAGAGTAGGACGTTGCCGGGTTTTTTTATGTACTCGCCCTACTACGCTTTTTCCTCCCCACCAGTTTCTATAGAAATCCGAACGAATCTCACCCCAATAAGTATTCCGAAAACCCCGTCCTAAAAACCGCATTCCGGATTTTTTGTTTCAATCCATCCGAATCGAAATAAAATTGCGCACATTCGGAATCGAATAGGATAAACGATGAACGAAAGAATTCTTCAAAGAAAGGATCTGTGCAAAACCGTTCCGTATGAAAGCGGACTTGTCTTAACATACGAAACGCCCGCGGATAAAAAACGTTCCTGGCTGGATTCCGTTTTTCGAGAAACCGATCTGGCCTTTCACCTCGGATATTTCAGGGAAATTTTCAAAAGCAGAAAACTCGCGTTAAACGGAACATACGACAATGCGGCTTGGTGCGAATCTTCCGCAAGAATTTTGGATCTGCTCGAAAACTGCGGCGGCAAAGTTAAGGTGGAAGGGATAGAAAAAATCATTTCGGTCGAAGGCCCGGTGGTCATCGCGGGAAACCATATGAGTACTTTGGAAACCTTCGTACTTCCGACCTTCATCACTCAGCATAAGCCGATTACGTTCGTAGTCAAAGAGAGTCTAACGCGTGGAAGTTTGTTCGGTCCCATAATGCGCTCGCGTAATCCGATCGCGGTGGGAAGAAACAATCCGAGAGAGGATTTGACGACGGTCTTGGAAGAAGGTACGAAACGTTTAAAAAACGGAATGTCCGTCGTGGTTTTTCCGCAAAGCACACGAACGACCGATTTTAATCCTGCGGAATTCAATTCGATCGCGGTCAAACTCGCGTCACGCGCTGGAGTTCCTCTGATTCCGGTGGCGCTTCGAACGGACTTTTGGGAAAACGGAAAGATCATCAAGGAGTTGGGTAGAATTTTTCGAAACAGAAAAATCAATATAACATTCGGCGATCCACTTCTTCCGAACGACGACTCCCGAAAAAACCAGAATCTATTGTTGTCCTTCGTAGTATCGAACCTAAAACGATGGGGGACCAACGTCCGTGAATCCTAATCGAAAAAACGAAACGGAATCCGTTCTTCTCCGGAATCATCCTCAAAAAATCGTATTCGGAATTCTCATTTTTCTTTTCATCCTTTCGTGTCGTTCCGCTTCGAACCGCACGACCGTTTCCGCGGAATCGGAAACAGATCTATCGAGACGGGAAGCGGACCAACTTTGGGAACAAAGGTGCTCTTCCTGTCACGGACTGGACGGAACTCCGAACGAATTCCTCCAGCCTAAACCGAAAAAGTTGAACGGGTTCGGTATAAAGATGGGATTTTTTTTCGGAGGAGATAAAATGCGGGAAGGGATTTTCAGAACGATTCGGAACGGAAAAAACGAAAGAATGCCTTCCTTTCAAAAGGAATTGTCGGAAGAACAAATCCGCGCCCTTGTGCGAAAGATCGAACGACTATAAATTTTTCGACAACTCGATCACCTCTTCTCTCGAATAGGCGTCAGGCTTTTTTAGGATCTGGACGAGGGCTTTGAATTCGTTCTCCTCCAAATGAATCGGCTTTTTTCGAAAATAATATCGCGATGCCTGTACGATTCCGTTTCTACCGCGTCCCCAATACACTCCGTTGAGGTAATATTCCAAAATCTCCTTCTTACCGAGCTCTTCTTCCAAAGCGGAAGCGATCTGAATTTCCTTCCACTTTCTGGAGAAGGATTTTTCACGGGAAAGAAACAAGGTCCGAGCTAATTGTTGGGTGATCGTACTTGCGCCGCGGATTTTACGGTAAAATAAAACGGACGAAACCAAAGCGGAATGTATATCGGAAAGCGAATATCCTTGATGGAAATAAAATCTGCGGTCTTCGACGGCAACCGCGTAGGAAACCCAGGATTCGGGAATCTCCGACAAACGAACCCATTCCGATTCCAAAATCACGGATTCCTTTTGATCTGGAAGATAAATCAAACGGTCTTGTTGGACTTGAATTTTCCTCTCCGGATAAAACTGTTCATAGACGAGGATACAACAGAAAAAAATCGGAAGAATTCTCCACAAAAAAGAATGTAAAATCTCCTTTTTTTTCAATCCGATTCCGCTCCTGATCGCGACTTTTCGTACATTAGAAAAACTTCATTTTCTAATGTTTCACAGGATACGAGATTCCATCTTCTAAAATCGAAACCGGGATATTCCCGATCTCCGCCGGTAATCGAAGGAAGATTTTTTTTCCCGATCAAAAACGGAACGACGGTGACGTAAATTCGCGAAATCAAATCGGAACGGAAAAACGAATCGTTTAAGGAAGGTCCTCCTTCCAAAAGAATTTCCCGATATCCCATATCACCCAATCGTTTTAGAACTTCTTCGGGAACAAGGTCCTTACCCGGCAATAACACGATCTCCGCTACGGAAGATAAATTACTCCGGACGAGGGAATAATTTTCGTCCAGACAAAAGATCAAAGGAGGTTGTTTAGAAAAACGGAATACTTTTTTTTCCTCCGGCAAGGTTCCGGAACGAAGAAGAATGACCGGACGAGGATCGGTTGCGTTTTCCACATAACGAAGATGAATGACCGGATCGTCGTTGAGGATCGAGTTTTTTCCGAGAATCAAAACCTCCGCGCGGGCCCGTATCTCGTCCATTCTGCGTTTGTCGTTTCGAGAGGAAAGACCGTACCATCTACCATCGGGACGCGCCACTTTTCCATCCAGGGTCATGGCCATGTTGATCGAAACTATCGGGAGGGGATTCATGTTCTCGGAACGTTCAGTTCTCGAGCTAAAAGTTTACGGACCGAACCCATACAGGTTCCGCAACCGGTGGAAGCGCCCGTATCATCCATCAATTTTTCCAAGGTATCGTTTCCGTTTCGAATCGAGGTTACGATCTCCTCCTCCGAAATCTGATTGCACACGCAGACTTTTCGGGGACGCATCAGCTGGCAAAGATCGACTTGGCTTAAAAAGGATGAATCCATATTCTTCTAATAACTTGGACAGTTGGAAACCGATTTTCCAATCAGATTAAGTACTCTGAAAATCCTCTGCAAGAGAAATTTTTTGCGGTTTTCATTTGACATCCAGTTTCCTAAAAATAGCCTTTTTTGAAATTTCTTACGAAAAACAAAGGAAACCTATGCAAGACATCAAAAGAGCCCCGCTCCGAGAGATTCTCGGTTGGTGCATGTTCGATTTTGCGAACTCATCCTATACGACAGTCATTATCAGCGTCACATACGGTATCGTTTTCAGCCAGCTCGTCGTTCCGGCGTCCTCGAATCAGGAAAACCCTTACGAATACGGAAACCTACTTTGGTCCATAGCCTTGGCGATCTCTTACTTAATCGTCGTTTTGACCGGACCGATTTTCGGTGCGATCACGGATTATTCCGCTCGAAAAAAACAGTTCCTGTTTTATAGCTACGTTTTTTGTATCATTTCTACGGGAGCCCTTTGGTTCGTAATCGCGCCCGGTCAGTACTGGCTCGCCTTCGTTCTGATCATTCTTTCCAATTTTTTCTTCGCCTCCGGGGAAAACTTTGCTTCCAGCTTTCTTCCGTATTTGGGACCGAAAGAAGATTTGGGAAAAATTTCCGGTTATGCGTGGGGAATCGGATATTTCGGGGGAATCGCCGCAGTTGCGTTAGTCAACACCTTGGGACCGAAAACCGCGGAGAATTTCGACAGCCTTCGAATGGTGGGACCTTACACCGCGTTTTTCTTTTTATTCGCGGGAATTCCGACATTTCTTCTTTTACGGGAATATACGGCGGGGAAGGAAAAACCCGAAGGTTTGTCGTATTTGAAAATCGGCGTCGAGCGGGTCACTTCCACCATGAAGGAAATCCACAAGTTCCGCGACATGGCATTGTATTTGATTTCTCTTTTCTTCGCGATGGCTGCGTTGGGAATCGTAATCAGTTTCGCGTTCATCTACGGAGCGCAGGAAATCAAAACCGAAGAAAAACACGAGATCGCGATGTTTCTTTTGATTCAGCTTTTCGCGGCGGTCGGCGCGATCGTATTCGGTTTTATTCAAGATAAAATCGGTGCTAAAAAGACGTTCAATAGCACACTTTTATTATGGATCGCCTGCCTTCTTATGATCTACTGGGTGAAGGACATTACCGCCTTTTTAAATGGAATCGGAGTTCCGACCTCGCAACAGTGGGTGTTCGTCGGAACCACTGTCTTCGCGGGGGCCGGACTCGGCGCCACACAATCGGCCAGTCGTGCGATCGTCGGTTTATTCGCCCCCGAATCCAAATCGGGAGAATTTTTCGGGCTTTGGGGACTTTCCGGAAAAGTTGCGGCGGCCTTCGGTTTGGTAGCGGTGGGAGGCTTGCAGATCCTGTTCGATCTGAGAAATTCCTTTCTAGTCGTTTGTGTATTTTTCGTCATTTCCCTATTGATCAACCTATTCGTGGACGAGGAACGGGGAATTCAAACCGCGGTCGATTACCGGGAAACCTAAAACGTCTTGATCCGAGTCCGAAGGAAACGCTTGTTTTTCCCGAAGATTCGGATATCTTAGAAACGAGGTAAACGTAAGACATGGCTTTCGAAACGGAAGATGAATTCGAATCCCACCAAAGTCAAAGGAGACTTGCGTTATCGACCATCGACGAATTGACGCAAACTAAGTTGGATTTGTTGGACGCGGGAAAGGAAATTCCGCGTTTTATCAATCACGCCATCTCGTATCTCAATAAAAAATACCTGACGGAAGAAAAGGTCATCAGCGACTTCTTAATTAAGAAGTAAATTCTACACGATCGATCCCAAATCGGAAAAGACGATTTCCAGCCGTTCGTTGTTAAGCGAAGTCGAATATGTTTCCTTCTTCCGTTCGTTTTCTATAAAAAAAGCCGCAAATATTTGCGGCTTTTCGAATACGAAGGTTTGATTAAAACAATCAACGAAATTCGAGCATTTTGGAAATCATTCTCTTTTGATCCAATTCCATCATATGCAGTTTCAAACTGACCATCTTATCCACCTTTCTTAGATAACGTTTGTATTGAAGGATGATCTGTCTTTGTTTATTGTAAGGAAGAGGGTTGGCGGCCTCGTGTAATTTGGTGGTAACACTGGCAGGAACCGGTTGAATGGGATTGTCCGGCCAAAGAAAATCCGTATCGTGACTGGAAAAATATTCCAAAAGGATTTCGCTGTTGTTGTTCGGCGTTCTTTTTCCGTCTCCGGAAAAGGTCGGACCTTTCGGAGAATTATTGATCAAACGACGCATCTCCCGAATAAAGACCTCGCCTTTCGCATTCGTTCTTTTAAATTGAAGAATGATCTTATCCAAGGATTGTCCGTCCGTTCCAGGATAAATATAAATGCGGGATTGATACAGATACGTTTTCGGATAATCCGCGAATGATTGTCCCAAACCCATATCCAATTCCAGATATTGTTTATTTTCCTTGTCTTGGAACAGAAATTTCGCGGCTTCCCTCGGTTCGTCCTCGATATAACGAAGCGCCTTTTTGTATGTTTCGTTCGTGAGAAGATTATTGATTCTGAGTATATTTCCTGCAATGGAAGAATGGAGATTATCCACTTCTATATCCGTAAATCCGCCCTTGCGAACGGTTTCGATCTGTCTTTGTTCTTCCTTTTCTTCCAAGGTCAGCACCTTGTTCGGCGCCGCGCCGATTCCCGATAGGGAAAGAATCGTAAGAAATGATAAAATACGGATGTTCATAGAGTTGCCCTTAATCAGATTATCGAAATTCTGATCCCCCGTTCTTGATTTTACAAACTAAAAATTTTTCGAACATTATGACTCGTTACTGCAGATTCAACGGATATTTTGAGGAAGAGTTAAAAACGGGACGGATTGCACCGGAAAAACTGGATTTAAAGAATCGAACCCTAGAACCTTTATTTTATCTTTTTCAGTCCGTACGTTTTCCGAAAACGGTCATGTTTTTGGGGGAAGAACCGGATCCGGATTGGGTAAGATATTGGAACGAAACGGGAATTCGACTCGCAGACGTTTCCCTATTTCGCCGCGATTCGGAAAACAAAATCAAAATCCCCTCTTACGACGCGCAGCCTTTTTCCGAAACGATATGGGAGGAATGGGGGGCCGTCTCGGAAATCACGGATTCCGGAGAAGTGAAGGTATCCCCGAACGTTCTCGAACGTTCCCGAAAATTAAATTCTAAAATCCGATCCACTCTATGGAAAGACGCACGGGGATTTCAAGAAATTCCGACGCGGATTTTGGAGCGACCTTCGGATCTTGCCGTTTTATACGGGGAATGGTCGGAACTCCGGATCGAATCGATCGTACTCAAACCGGAATTCGGATTTTCTGGACGACATAAACTACTTCCGCTGCGTTGGCTCGATAAATCCGGCGTTTCTGAATTCGCAAAGAACCCGTCCTTGGCTTCTTTCTTTCCCTGCGTAGCAGAGCCTTGGCTTATCAGAACATCCGACGTCTCGTGTTTGTATGAATTTTCGTCCGGAGTTCCGACCACCTTAGGATCTACGATCCAACTCTGCGACGACCAAGGAAAGTATCTCGGGGCGGTTCTTACGACTCCCCGAGAATCGGAACGAATTTCAACCGAATTGGAATCGATCGCAACTTCTCTTTCGCAAACGTTTGCAGCCGAATATTCCGGACCCGTTTCCATCGACGGCTTTGAGTTTTGTTCTCAAAATTCCACCGAATGGAGAAGGATGAGCGAAGCGAATTTTCGCTGGTCTATGGGAAGAATGCTTCTTGAGTTTATGAGATCGGATTCGATCCGCGAAAAAACGAAATTCACCGGAAAACGGACATCGCTTCTTTCGCTTCCAGTAAGGCGACCCATTCCAAACTATTCGAAATGGATTTCAACTTGGGGAAAATCGATCGGGATCCATCTTCTACCGCTAACACCCGACCGTTTTTTGTCCGGTAAGTCATACGGAACTTCTTGGATTCTTGCGGAATTTCCTAAAAACGAAACCGATTCTATAGCGGAGGTAATCCGGAGATTCCGTTCCGAATGGAGAAAACGGATTCTATGAAATGTACTTGAGGCTTTTATAGACCTTGTCAGGATGTCCTTTAGGTTGCGGTCTAACCGCCCGGAAAACCATCCGCGGAAATTTCTGCGGTCCCTTCAGGATAAAAAATGGAACTGTTTTTAAATTACGCACTCTATGTAATCGTAAGTATCGGGTTTCTGATCCCCTTCACCGGATTTGTGGTCGGAGCAGGAGCGATCGTCAACGCGACTCTCGCTGGTTTTACCGTGAATTTTCTTTCCCAAGTATTGGAAGAAAATAAACTCCAAGACTTTATTACTCGAAATAAGGACAACAAACTCGGAAAAGCGTTGCAAGAGGCGGTTTTACGAGGGCAGGAAAAACTCAAAGGTTCACCGGCAAAAACGGCTCACGCGGAAGAAGCTCACGGTTCTCATCATATAATTTCCGTAAAAACCTATTCTCTGATATTCGCGACGTTGATCTTTTTTACTTTCGTAACCGTATGGGTCGCGGGAATCGACTTCGGCGCCATGAACGTGATCATCGCGATGGCGGTGGCGACCGTAAAAGCGTCTTTGGTTCTCGGTTATTTTATGCACTTGAAATACGATACGATTCTTAACCGAGTGATTTTCGGTTCCGGATTGTTTTTTCTTCTGCTTCTGTTCGGTTTTTCCGCGGCTGATATTTACACAAGATTCAAGGTATTGATTTCGTTCGCGTTCTAATCGATCTCCGTTTCGAATTTCAAACTCGATGAATAAAAGCCGGCGTTCAAAGCCGGCTTTTTTATTTTAATTTGATTGGCTTTTTAGAGATAAGGATCAGAATTTCCCTTCTGGACGAAAATTTATGAAACGACCTTTCTCATCGATTTTTCTTATCTTACTCCTAACTTTTGCCGTTTCTATCTCTTGCAAAAAGAGCTTAAAAGAAAGCCACAACTCCAAGATCGTAGAAATTCCCGCACTCAATCTTTCGTTGAATTACGAGGGCTGGCATTACGGTGATAACCCGGAATTGATTCATCAAGCCGAGGAGCTCGCGGCCGAAGGGGATCAATCCGGCACGATCAAAAAAGCATTGGAGGTAGCAGGAATCAATTTTTTCCTTTTCGAACATCCGGTCGGAAGTCCGGAAGCGTTTCCGTTTAATACGAACGTCAATTACGCCGTCGAAGATCTTTCCCGGCAACCTCGGAATATTACGTTGGATCAATATATTTCGGCGGTGACGGGCTATTATCCGACCGTATTTCAAAAATACGAAATGATTCAACAGCCTAAAAAAACGAAGATTCACGGAATGGAATCCGCACTTTTGGAAAGCCGTTTCGAACAAACCTTCGGCGAACGAAATCTGAAACTTCACAACTACCAACTCGTCTTTATCCTAAATAAAAAAGCCCATATTTTTACCGGAACTTTTTTGGAAAAAGACTTGGGAAGCAAAGGCTCTAAGATTCTGGATCTATTCTCTAAGTTTGAAAAATTATAATACGCGCGCACACGAACCTATCCGAATCAAACAGGATACGATGTCCCCTGGTGAACGATTTCCTTTTTCTAAACTAAAAACCGGATACGGAACGAAGCTCGTATACGAAACATGTTTCGATCACTATTTATTCTAAGGAAACTTTCAAACTTACGTTTTGAAGGGAATCTTCATTCTTTCTAAAAGAATCCTCGCCCGATTTTGAAACTCCGTTTCTTCCTCGCGGGAAAACGGCCCGAAAAAACCTTTTTTGAAACGTTCGGCGAGCGCGATATATTCCAGACAACCGGCGACGCTCATAACCGGTTTAGCCTTACCTTCGAAAATCTTCAGTTCTCCGTTTTTTTGGATCACCATGGCTCCGGGAGGAATTTTTTTTCCTCCCCGAATCATACAACCTGCCATGATCATCGCGCCGTCGCCGATCTCCGCCTCGTCCAGAACGACGCTACCGATTCCGATCAAACAACCTCGCCCGATCGTACAACCGTGCAACATAGTATTATGACCGACTAACGTGTATTCGCCGATGGTGATACCCCGACTTGAATCCGTATGTAGGGTGGAATTGTCCTGGATGTTCACGCCTTCTCCGAGCGTGATCCGATTCATGTCGGCCCTTGCGACCGCTCCCGGCCAAAGAGAAGAATACGGTTCCATTTCGACCAAACCGATCGCCGTTGCCTGAGGATGAATGAATGCGGTTTCGTGGATTTTCATTTCGCCTATTCTAGGAAGAATGAATCGTTTAACAACCAAGTCTTATCCGATTAGATCCTATAAAAAAGAAATTTAATCGTATTTTGATCTCCGATCGGTTGTGCCGTCGGCGCGCTTATAGGATCCATATCCCAAGCATAAATCAAAGAATCGGCGGGATCGATATAATAAATCTTTCCGTTTATGAGCCGCAATTGGTCACACCACTCGTGCTCTGAGAATATCCGGAAGACCAGTTAATAATCGAAGTCACAGGAATCGATGCGGGTACGATTATTTCCGTGATCTCAACTCCGGAAGTTCCCGGTGTAAATCTCAGGATTTCATGACCGTCGGTTACAATGGAAGTTTGAATGTTTGGTTGAAATCCGAGAAAGGTCGTACCTGTGCTCAACGAATTTTGTGCCGTCATACCTGCAACAGCACCTCCTTCCATCCAAGAGGCAATGTTAAAATTTTTCACCGTCAACTGGGTTCCATTCATTCGTATTTGATAAACCAATTGATTGGTAGAATCGGTCAGAATCCAAACGTTGTTGGACAACGAAGCACCCGGAATCTGATCTGCGACCCAAGCCGGCATATTAGGAAGATAAGTTTGATTGAAAGAGGTATCGTCAACCCAGGCTCCGTTCGTTTTTATAAATCTTGCTCCCATCCCTTGCGTATAACCGTTGTTAAAGTTATCGACGTAGATCGCATAAAGGCCGGTTGCATCTACGAAGATCCAAGTAGGCGTAGTCCATAAGGAAAGATTTGAATTGGGATAACCGGATAAGGTATATTACCAGTAATTGTATTGATTACTAACCGTAGTCGTGTTTCCGGTAACAAGATCCGTCTCGACGATACTTCCTTCGGATACATAATACGCGATCTTTGCCGGCGCAAAAACTCTAGAAGGATTATCGGGCCAAAACGTAAACGAGGTAACAAGACCGGTCTCCAAATCGAGTATGAAATTTCCCGAAGCAACGGAGGAATCGACCGTAGTCAAACCTTTGAGTAAGACGTATGGATCGTTTATCTGAATCGCAGAAGCTACGGTAACTTCTCTTCCTTCGGAATCGGTTACGATCGCGGGAAGTTCTGAAGAAGTAAAACTGAAGTTTTGAAAGGATGAAGAAGATACGGAAGTAGAAAGTGAATTTGATTTCATGTTTATTTTATCAATACGTTATACTTCTTTGCTCAAACGATTCGGACAATCGTATAAATAAATTCTCCCAGGTTTAGTTTGATAAACGCATTAGAAAACCCGCTTGGATCGACTCATCGCGACAGGGGATAATATCGATTCAATCGGATGATTTTAAAGAAATACAAAAATGCGTTATCCGAAACCGAATAACGCCTTTTGAGAAAAGCAAATCGTTCGAAATCTCTTAACGAAGAACGAATCCGTTTTTGCCGGCCAAAGAAACCAATCGATCGGAAATTTCCTTGATCCGTTCTTGCGTGAACGTTTTTTCAAAATTCACCAAACGAAAACGATAACTTACGGAGCGTTTTCCTTCGGGAATATTTCCGCCCGTAAACTGGGAATACACCCAAAAATCGACGATCTCCGGAATAGTTTCCTTTTTTACCAAATCCGTAAATCGTTCGGTTGTTTCCGTTTCGCCGATCAAAATCGAAAGATCGATTTCGGCTTCCGGAAACTGGGAAGGCGCCGTAAACTTCGAGATCTTGCGATTCGTATTCCAGAGTTCTACGAGAGGTTCGAAATCGAAGGAACCGTAGATCACTCGTTTTTTTAATTCGAAGGAATCCAAAACCGAAGGATGAATATAACCCAAAATCCCCACGAACCGCGAATCCACGGAAAGCGATAACGCGGCGCCGGGATGAAAAAAAGTCTGTCGTTTTACTT
Source organism: Leptospira gomenensis (assembly GCF_004770155.1). Classification (GTDB taxonomy): domain Bacteria; phylum Spirochaetota; class Leptospiria; order Leptospirales; family Leptospiraceae; genus Leptospira; species Leptospira gomenensis. The sequence continues at coordinate 170,759 of NZ_RQFA01000048.1, forward strand.
CCCACGAATATTCGTAAATCTTAATGGAATGAAGGAAGGATTCGATTCCTTTCCGGACGTTCAAAAAATCCTCCTCCAAAACCTTCACGTCCGAATCGGAACTTTTACGATCGAAAGATGCCGCAAACGCCAGGAATTTTTTTTCGTTCTGCGGTTCCGGCAAATCGAAATACGCTCTTCCGAATTCGAAAATACGAATCGTATCGAATCGATCCTGATTGGTTCTAACGTTTTTTAAAAGAGAAGGTAAAAGAGAATTCCTCAATACGGATTGTTCTTCAGGCATTTCGTTTTTGATCTTCACCGAAAGCGAAACGTCTCCGTCCAGGGAGTTTTCCGAAAGGGATTGAAAGGAATAGTTGTATACCTCGTTATATCCCAAAGTTCCCGCGAAAAAAGTTTTACACTTCCGTTCTAATTCCCGACTTAAATTTCGGATCGGAGTTCGGACCTCCGCTAAAACCGGAGCCACTTGAATGGTATCGTATCCCCTGGTCCTTCCGATTTCCTCTACTAAATCCTCGGGAACCGTCACGTCGTAATTGTGACGAAATTTGGGAACCAACACTTCCAGAATTTCCCCTTTCCAAGAAACGGTAAAGTGTAACCTTTCCAGAATATCAGTGACGTCTCCTTTGGAAAGAGCCGTTCCCAACTTCGCATTAATAAAATGAATGTTCGTATGGATACGGACTTCCTTATGCGGAAAATGCAAAAAGCCCGAAGGTTCGGAAGCCTTGAGGTTAGGGCAACCGTTCTCTTTTAAGAGATTCAACGCACGTCGAATGACGGGAAGAGTTGTCGTGGCCTCCAATCCTTTTTCGTAACGAACGGAAGAATCGGAACGAATCCCCGTTTGGCGAATGGACTTACGAACACGTTCGCGAGCGAAAACCGCGGATTCCAATACGAGTTCGGAAGTGTCGGATTGAACGGCGGATTCCTTGCCTCCCATCACACCCGCGACGGCAACCGGTTTTCCCTGGTTACGGATCAAAAGGGTTTCTTCCTCCAACGCAGGCGAAGTGTCGTCCAGAAGTAAAAAACTTTCCCCTTTTTTTGCGAAAGAAACCTCGAGAGAAACGCCTCCTTGACCTTCCAAAAATTTCCTATCGAAAAAATGCGTGGGTTGTCCCATTTCCAACATCACATAATTGGAAACATCGACCACGTTGTTGATCGATCGAATACCGCACTTTTGAAGTCTGGCTTGAAATTTCCTTTTGGAAGGCCCGACGGAAATATCGGTGATAGACGCGGCGTAGTAGGAATGTGCATTCTGATTTTCTAATACTTTGGGAAGAGGCAGCGACAAATCGAAATTCCAAAGGGAATCGAAAGGATTGTATACGACGGGAAGTTTTAATTGGGAGGCGAGTTCCCTGGCGAATCCGAAATGATTCCAAAGATCGGGTCTATGTGTGATCGATTTATTGTCCACGTCGAATACGATGTCGTCGTAGTGTAAAAAAGAACGGACCGAAATTCCCGGATCGGCTCCTTCCAAGCCGGTTAAGATCCAAACCCCGGAACTTTCCTCGGCCAGAGAAAGTTCTTTTTCCGAGCAAAACATTCCGGAACTTTTGACTCCTCGTAATTCGGATTCTAAGATTTGTTTATCTCCCAACTTTGCGCCAGGAATCGCAAGCGGAACCAAGTCGCCCGTTTTTACGTTGGTTGCTCCGGTAACGATCTGGGATTTTACGGAACCGTCGGTGACTTGTGCGATCTGAAGTTTATCGGCGGACGGATGTTTTTCCAGAGATTCGATTTTTACGATTTTTACGAAATCCAACTCGGGACGAAACGGTTCCGCTCCGTCGATCTCGCAGATCGAAATGGCGATTCGTTTTAAAATCGCGTCGAGACCGGTCTCTTTAAGGGGCACAAAATCGTTCATCCAGTCGAGGGAAAGTTTCACGTGATCGAACTCCGTTCCAAATCGTTAAATCCAGAAACTTCGACGGAAAAAGGATGTCGAGCAGGAAACGACGCTCAGCGCGGATTCATCGAGGAAGATAAACTTGAAAGAGTTGAAATCGATGTTGGATCGTTTTTCCGTTCCGAACCTTCCGCAGTTCGCGATCGAAATCCTCTTTCACTTTTTGGATCTCATTCCGAGTCCGATTCATGGCGGATTTTTTTTCGGGTTTTCCTTCCCATTTGAAAGCGGCTTCCTGACGCATCAGTTTCTCTTCCAGTTGTCGAAGAGTATTCTGATTGCTCGTCCGGATTTTGAATTCCTCTTTCTGAAAAAGATCCAAAGTCTGATCGCCCAATTCCTTTTTACGAGATTCGACGATCTCGTCCAAAGCGAGAAAGGTTCGTATTAAATTCTCTTCCGATTTAGGAGAAAAAGGAATTTCATCCGACCCTGCGTCCGCGGAACGAAGGGGATTTCTCAGATCTTCCGGAAGTTCGTCGATCTTACGGACGGTTCCTGTTTTAGGATTCGTCTCGAAATAAAAAAGTTCGGTACGATTGAGCGTGAATTGAAACTCTACAAGAAATACGTAATATTCCTTATTGGAAACGGAATGGAATCGAGTGTTCCATCCCCTTTGATTTTGGATGAGATGTGAAACGGTCTTATCCACCAGAGGATGACCGAACGCTAAAAATTCCAAACTGTCGTTTTGTAACGCAAGCTCCGAGTCGAAGGTTCCGAATTTTCCCTTATAAACCGGGGAATCTATCTCGTAAATCTGCGGTTTCTTTTTGATCAGACGGAATCCCGCTTCCTCGGGGAACATTTCCGTAAACTTAGCGGTAAACTCCTCCAAGTGAGTATTGTTAAACGAACGTTCCTCCAATGTGTGGCTGTAATAATCTTGAAGATTAAAGTCTATCAGTTTGGGAGTGACCAATGCGCCGAGTTTTTCGAAACCTTTTTTCGCGATCTTGATTCGGTTATCCATCTCCTCTTCCATTTCGACCTTGGATTTGTTGCCCGTAACGAATCGCATAAAAGAGGAATTAAAATCCAATTCGTCCTCGATCGCTCCCAACAATTCGTCCGAGGATCCGATGGACTCTTCGAAAAGACGGATCTTGTTCGTAAGCACTTCGAGAATCCTTTCCGCAACGGTATCCTTACTGGCGAAGTTGAAAATGAACACGTTATCCTTTTGTCCGAAACGATGGATTCGTCCGATTCTTTGTTCGATCTTGAGCGGACTCCAAGGAAGATCGTAGTTGAAAAGAACGTTGGCGAATTGAAGGTTTCGTCCTTCGCCTCCCGCCTCAGTACAGATCAGAATTTCGGTTTTCGTCTTAAATTCTACGATCGCCCTTTCTTTGGCGTCCGCGCTTAACGAACCGTGAAACAAAGTAACCTGAAAATCGGAAAGAACGGACGCGAGAAAATCCTGTGTAGTTCTAAATTGGGTAAATATTATAAATTTTGAATGTCCTTCCTTTTGGAGTTTCAGGATCGTTTCCCGCAACTTTAAGGATTTCTTATCCTCTTTGATTTTTTTCCCCAAAAGGATCAGACGATTGAGGGAAAGAAGCTCTCGTTTGAGGCTTTGTAGATCGAGTTGAACCGATTCGTCCAATCCGGAAACGAATTCCTCCACGTCTTCGGTTTCGTCCAGATCCCATTCCTCCAACTTGGATTCCATCTGTTTGATATGATGGAACCGGTTTTCCAAAAGAAATTTCCGTTTAGTAAGCGCCGATAATAATGCGAAAACGGACGAATCCAACAACTTCTGAAATACGATCATCACGAAGCCGATCGCCCGGTTCTGCGTTCGCATCGCGAGGTTGTATTCCCTCCGCACGTAATTCGTGGTTTCCTCGTAAAACTCGCGTTCTACGGAAGAAAGTTCGATACGGACCGTTTTGGCGAAACGTTTTGTGAATCCGCCGACCTCGACCTTTCTTCTCCGGAGCAAAACCTTGGATATCTTGTCCTTTAAATCCGATTTGTTGCCTAAGACATAATCGTTTACAAAAGTATGATACGGTCCGAGGATATTCGGATCGATAAGATGCATCAGATAAAAAAGTTCCTCCAGTTTTCCTCGAAACGGAGTGGCGGTCAAAAGAAGAAGACATTCGCATTTTTTGGAGATCTTTTCCGCGAAAAGATAAGCGCGCGTGATCTTGTGATAATCCCTACGAAGACGATGCGCTTCGTCGAAGATGACGATGTCCCATTTGGTTTTGAGGATTTCTTCCGCGTATTTCGGATTTTTGATAAAGTCCACGGATGTGATGACGTGCTGGAAATTCCGCCAATTTTTGGCCCCTTCCGTATGGAAGTTTTTCCGTTTTACGATTTCGAAATCCTCGTTGAACTTATTCTTCAACTCCTGTTGCCATTGCACCAAAAGCGGAGAAGGAGCGACTATTAGAACTTTCTTATATCCTCTCCGAAAGATCAATTCCTTCATAACGAGAGCCGCTTCGATCGTTTTTCCCAAACCGACTTCGTCCGCCAAAATAAAACGGGGTCGAAGACTGTTGACCACGATATACGTGGATTCGATCTGATGTGGAAGCAACCTCGTCCTAGAGTTGGAAAGCGCCGAGAGTTTGTCGAACGCGTGCGTTAATTTCAGCTCGTACGCGGTGAGGGAAAGATCCATGATTCCCGAGATTGTTTCTTTGTTTCGCAACGCGGAAGGATATCCCGGAAGGATCCGAATTTGCGGAGAAGTTTCCGAAACCGTTTTTTTTATCGAGGCCGAAACGAACTCGATCGTGAACTTTCCTTCTTCCGAGGAAAGAATTTTACCGATTCCCAGTTCCGGAGAATTGACGAGATAACAAAAATCCCCCCGATATCCGGAACGGGCTCCGGACTCGAAGTCGAGGCTGAGTTGTAGCGTGTTTTCCAACTAAACTCCTCTCTGATCGCCCCAAATGTATTTATGAGTTTGTAAGGAAAGCCGAAGTCCGTAAACAAGAGAGGACTTGATCCATTCCGCGAGAAGTCGAGGAGACAATTCCCCCTGAACCGGAGAAGCCAAGAGGTTTCCCTTCAGTTGGAATGTTTCGATCACTTCCAAACATCGATCGAAATCCGCCCTATCACGAATCACAAACTTAATCTCGTCCAAATCGTTTTTTCTTTCCCGATATATTTCCAGATTTTTCACATTCATCCGATCTTCCATTCCGGAACCCGGTAGTTTATAATCCAACGTGAAAACGAAACGATCCAATCCTTCTATCGATTCGGCGCCGTTCGTCTCCACTCTCGCTCTCGGAAAAAAACCGGAAGCCTTTCTCGTTTCGAAAATTTCATTTCCCAACGCGATACTGAAGTCCCGATTCTTTCCTTCCAAAGGTTCTCCGCCGGTCAAAAGAATCTGCGTATCGTTCGGACTAAGTTCCCGGATTCTGCGAAGAGTTTGTTGGACGTTCATACTTTCTCCCGCATTGGGTGAAAGCGCATACGGAGTATCACACCAGAGTTTTCTTCCGGAAACCATTCCGCAACGTAGGGAACATCCCGCCATACGAACGAACACGGTCGGAATTCCCGTTGAAATTCCTTCTCCGGAAAGAGAAAGATATATTTCATGAACGGAGGTTTTCAGGTTGTCCATAGGTTCTTTTCGGTACAAGAGTTTTCTTTCGATCCCCTACGGGATCGTGAAAAAAATAAAAAGTTAAATTCCAGAATTTCGAACCTACCCTTTGCGGTCAACTCCTGAGGGTCGGATTTTTTTGAACCCCTTCTTTTGCTTGTCAATCCGGATACAACCGGTTCTTTTTGTATTAAAACCAGTACGGGGCTCCTTTGATTCGCTATATACCTGCATTCATCTTCGTTTACTTGTTCTATCTTCCGTTTAAGATTCTTCCTTATCGAGTTTGTCTTTTGTACGGACGAATGCTCGTCGTCCTTTTGTATCCGTTGGCGAGAAAACACAGAAAAATCGCGTATGAAAATATCTCGTACGCATTCCCGGATTATACCGATTCCCAAAAGAAGGAATTGGTTTGGAAAAGTGTTCTTCACATCGGAAATCTTTTAGCGGGAACCTTATACGCTCCTCGTATCGATCAAAAGTGGATGGAACGTTATCTCGTTTACGACGCGGAATCCCTCGCTTTGGAAAAGAAAACCAACGAAGAAGGAGTCGGAGTCGTTTTGATTTCGGGACATTTCGGAACCTGGGAAATTCTCGTTCAATTTATGGGAATGAGGATGAAAGGCGGAGGGATTTATAAGAAAGTAAGAAATCCTCTCGTAGACAAACTCATATACAAACTCAGATCCCAAAACGGAATCAAATTGGTTTCTACGGAGGAATCCGGTCAAGTTACGAAGATGTTGAAACAAGGATACTGGATCGGTTTCGGTTCGGATCAAAACGCGGGCAAGGCGGGAATTTTCGTGAACTTCTTCAACCGCCCGGCATCCACATACCAGGGCCCTGCTCTGATGGCGTATCTAACGGGGGCGAAGATGCTTTTGTATTCAGTGCTTTGCGGGGAAAAGGGAAAGGTTCTCGTTCGAGTCAAAGATTTGGGATTTGTGGATAAAAAAGCGTTTGTAGATCGGGAAGCCGCCGTCCGTCATTATACGGAAGTTTGGACCAAGGCTTTGGAAGAGGAAGTGAAATTGTTTCCGGAACAATACTTTTGGGTTCATAGAAGATGGAGAACCAAACCGGGGGATTTTCCCGGTCAAGTTTAAACGAAAGTCCGCAGAGGTCCGCGTTTCGTTTCCGACTCGCAGACATACGTTTCATAGTACCGCCCCGAAAAACCCGATACGGATCTCAATTCGAATATCGTAATACTCTAATACACCATCCTGCCCCGACGAAACGAAATCGATCGGGGATAATGACGTTCACTTTTTCGGGAAAGTCTTTTTATAAAACTCCAAGGCATCCGAAACGATTCTTCTTGCGAGTTCGGCATTTTGGAATTCTTCGATAACGACCGTCTTGTTTTCCAGTTTTTTATAGTCTTCGAAAAAATGTTTGAGTTCGAGAGTGAAATGGGGCGGAAGTTCCGAGATATCGTTGATGTGATTTACGGACATATCGTTTGCCGCAACCGCGATGATTTTATCGTCCTCTTCTCCCGAGTCCAACATTCTCATCACTCCGATGACTTTGGCCTTTACGAGACACAAGGGTTCCAATTCCACCTGCGACAAAACCAGAATATCCAGAGGATCGTGATCTCCGCAATACGACTGCGGAATAAATCCGTAATTCGCCGGATAATAAAAGGAGGAATAAAGGACCCGATCGAGTTTTAAGATTCCGTATTCCTTATCGACTTCGTATTTGGCGCGACTACCGCGTTTGATTTCGATCACGCCGTTTACGAATTCCGGAAGTTCTTCTCCGGGGGAAATATCATGCCAAGGATGTACCATATCGGAATGCTAACCGACGGTCTTGCGGAAAAGCAAGTTGAAAAAGAAAGTTTCAAACGTTCCGATGTTTTCTTTCAAGAAAGAAACGAAAGGAGAGACGTTCCCGATCGAACAACGTGTCGCGTCTTCGGAAGTACGAAAAAAAAAATCACGCTTTCGGTTTCCAACTCCACGTAAGCGCGAGCAAAAACAAAGCCAAACACGTCGCGCCGACGATCGGATACAAGGATTGTTCCCAACGAAATCCGGGTTGTTTACTCATCCAACCCACCGCTTTGGAAAGCGAAGTTCGTCCTAAATATCCGAATAAACCGATAAAACCCGCCGCAGTTCCGACCGCTTTTTTGGAAGTAAAATCGAGACCGGCCACCCCTAACAGCATTACGGGAGGATAGATAAAAAATCCGATGATCCCGAACAAAGTCAAATCCAACCAAAGATGACCGGGCGGCGTAAAAAACAAGGCGATCAACGCCGACAAAATGGGAAGCATACAAAAAAAACTGACCATTCCACGTTTACCTCCCAGCTTATCAGAACCCCAACCGACCAAAAGAGTCGATCCGATTCCGGCAAACTCGTAAATCAGAGTACTGACCCCTCCTTTTTCCAAGGTGGCTCCTTTGGCGAATTTAAGATAAGTCGGTCCTATGTCTGTCAGGCTGTAACGTACGACGTAGACGAAGAAGTTGGCCAATGCGAAGGTCCATATATAATAGTTTTTGAATATATGATCGACGAAAATTTCCCGCATCGAAAGTTCCCTTTCCTGTTCGGTTTCGTCGATACGAAGGTTTTTTTCCGGATCTTTTATATATTCCTCGATAGGAGGAAGTCCAACGGATTGGGGGGTATCCACCAGACGGAAAAGGAGATAAACCGCGGTGATGACTGCGATCGAAGCAGGAATATAAAACGCGTTTCTCCAACCCCACCAAGACGCGCTATATGCGGCCACCAAACCGACCAAACCTCCGCCCACGTTGTGGGCTATATTCCAAATAGCGAATTTAGAACCGCGCTCCGCAACTCCGAACCAATGTCCCAAGGACCTTCCGCAAGGAGGCCAACCCATACCCTGAACCAAACCGTTCAGAGCCCAGAGATAAAAATGAACGTCGTAATCGTTCGAAGCCCCGAAAGCGAAGTTGCAGAAGGCGGTCAGAATAAGCCCCAAAGGCATGAAATATTTGGGATTACTTCTATCGGATAAGGCGCCCATCAGGAATTTTCCGAGACCGTAAGTGATGGCGGTCACCGCCAGAATGTTCGTAACCTGTTCCTGGCTATAACGGAGAGCCTCTCCCATTTCCTTGGAAACGACGGGAAAATTATTTCTTACCAGATAAAAAACCGCGTATCCGAGGAAGGTCGCCTCTAAGATTCTCCAGCGGAAACGAGGGTATTGTTCGTTTATTTGGGAAACGGGTAAACGCGGTTTGGAAGGAGCGGGTAAAAATCTGCGCAAAAGCGAAATCATCGGCCACGATCTTAGAAAACCCGGCCCTGTTTTACAAGATTAATTTCGTATTCGAGCCGCAACGGCTCTTTAAAAATATCGGTAAATAAATATTTGAAAGATAAAAATTGGATTCCCGATCCCGAAAACGATGTATCATCTTATCTTCATAAGGTATGCTTTCCGATCGACCAATCTCCGCACCAGCCCGCATTTCTCTGATATATTTTTTATCCGCATCTGCATGGATTTTTTTTTCCGATCGATTCATCGGTTTTCTTTCGTTCGATCCTTATATACTTACGACGATGCAGACATACAAAGGATGGGGATTCGTCGGAACGACCACGCTGCTTCTTTTTTTCGTCCTCAACCGGTATTTCGTACTTCTTAAACGGGAAATGGAGGAACAAAAAAATGCGGAAGCGGCGTTGATCGAGTCGGAGCGAAGATTCAGGGTCACTCTGGAAAACATAAATCTGATCGGATTAGGTTTGGACGCTTACGGAAACATAACTTTCTGCAACGACTATCTACTACATCTCACCGGTTGGACCAGAGAGGAAATCATCGGTAAAAGTTGGTTCGAATATTTTATACTTCCCGAAGAAAAGGAACAGACACGATCCACTTTTAAGGAAGCCATCGATAAAAAGACGCTTCCTCTTCATTACGAAAATTATCTAAGGACAAAAACCGGAATAAGAAGATTGATCCAATGGGACAACACGTTCCTGCAGGACTCGGACCAAAACGTAATAGGAACGATCAGCATCGGAACGGATATCACGGACCGTAAACAAGCGGAAACGGATCGTTTGGAATTGGAAAGACGTTTGTTACACGCGCAGAAGTTGGAAAGTTTAGGGGTTTTAGCGGGAGGAATCGCGCACGATTTTAACAATCTCCTAGGAGGAATATTCGGTTATATAGATCTCGCGCGGGAAAAAATCGCGACTACGGATCCGGCCGCAAAGTATCTGAGCAAGGCGGTGAACGTATTTAACCGAGCCAAGGATTTGACGCAACAACTCCTAACGTTTTCCAAAGGAGGTAAACCGATCCGCAAAACGGGGACCTTGGCTCCGGTATTGAAGGATTGTGTTTTATTCGCGTTGAGCGGTTCGAACGTCTCCTGTAGTTTCGATATCGAAGAGGATTTGTATCTCTGCGATTTCGACGAAAATCAAATCCACCAAGTCATCGAAAATATAGTCATCAATTCCGTACAATCCATGCCGTTAGGCGGAACCATCCAAGTAAGCGCGAAAAACGTCTTTCTGAATTCCGAAAATTCGCTTCGTTTAAAGGAAGGAAAATACGTTAAGATTTCGATCAAAGATTCGGGAATCGGAATTCCGAAAGATCTTTTACCTAGAATTTTCGAACCCTTTTTTACGACCAAACAAAAGGGAACCGGACTCGGTTTGGCGACTTCCTATTCCATCGTTCAAAAACACGATGGTACGATAGAAGTGGATTCCAAATTGGGAATCGGAAGTACGTTTCATATTTTTCTGCCTGTTTCCAAAAACGAAATCCCGTCCTCGAATCCGAACCGAGAAAACGATCACACAGGATTGGGAAAAATACTGATCATGGACGACGAGGAATTCATCCTGGAAATTTTCGCCGATATGCTGCGGCAAATGGGTTACGAAACCGTAAACGCCAAAAACGGAAACGAAGCGATCGATCTTTTTCTATCGGCAAAAAATTCCGAAGAACCTTTCGACGCTCTCATTTTTGATCTGACGATTCCAGGAGGAATGGGCGGAGAAAAAACGATTTCGGAAATCAGAAAATACGACGCCGACGTGATCGCCGTCGCATCCAGCGGTTATTCCGAAGATCCGGTCATATCCTCTCCGAAAGAATTCGGATTTTCGGCGAGTCTACGAAAACCGTTTCGAAAGAACGACTTAGCGGAACTTTTAGACGATCTATTCCGTTTAAGACGGCGGCTAACGAAGGAAGTTTCGGAAAACCCAGACTCGCATCCGAATTTAGGATAACGTTCGTTTTTCAAGTAATTCAGATATTTTGAATATAGACGTCTTTTGTACTTGTAAAATCAGGCCGTTTTAAAAATATCGTCTATACGGCACGTCTCTTCAAGAAAAGACGTAGATTATCTCTATTCCAACCTTCCTCTCTTTCGTCGTCGCAGACTTTTTGATCTTCCGGATTCGCTATCTTGAAAATTCAAAGTATCAGAGGTTCCCTGGATTACGGGATGATTCGATATTTTACAAGGAACATCCAATGAAAAAATTAAAGTTTAACGAATTAAACTTATCCGAAGAAATTCAAAGAGCGATCGCGGACATGGGATTCGAAGAAGCCTCTCCCATCCAATCCGAAGCGATTCCCATCATTTTAAAAGGCAAGGACATCATCGGCCATGCACAAACGGGCACAGGGAAAACCGCGGCGTTCGCTATTCCGACGATCGAACTTCTCGAAGCGGATCAAAAGGAATTACAAGCTCTGATCCTTTGCCCGACCCGCGAACTCGTCATCCAAGTCAGCGAACAATTCCGCAAACTCATGAAATACAAAGGGAACTTCGAAGTCGTTCCGATTTACGGCGGTCAGGAAATCGACAGGCAACTCCGCGCATTGAGAAAAAATCCGCAGATCGTAATCGCCACTCCGGGAAGGATGATGGATCATATGCGACGCGGTTCCATCCGATTGGAAGACGTCAAAATCGTGATTTTAGACGAAGCGGATGAGATGTTGGACATGGGATTTCGGGAGGATATGGAAGTGATTCTCAAAGACACTCCTTCCGATCGTCAAACGATTATGTTTTCGGCAACGATGACGGACGATATCCTGAACATGATGAAACGTTTTCAAAAACATCCGCAGATAATCGACGTCACTCATCAGAAACTAAGCGCCCCAAAAATCGAGCAGATTTACTTCGAAATACAGGAGAACGCGAAAGGAGAAGCCCTCGCAAGACTGATCGAACACAGAAACATAAAACTTGCATTAGTATTTTGTAATACAAAAGCGCAAGTGGACACGCTCGTCGAACTTTTAAAGTCGAGAGGTTACTTCGCGGAAGGATTACACGGCGATCTGAATCAAAAACAAAGAGACAAAGTGATGAACGGCTTCCGAAACGGAAGCGTAGAAATCCTAGTGGCGACCGACGTTGCGGGAAGGGGAATCGACGTAAACAACGTGGAAGCCGTTTTTAATTACGATCTTCCTAGGGACGGAGAGGATTACGTCCATAGGATCGGAAGAACGGGAAGAGCCGGTAAAAAGGGAATCGCGTTCTCCTTTATCGTCGGCAAACAGATCTATAATCTCAAAAAAATAGAACGCATCAACGGAATCAAAATCGAACCGGGTAAAATACCTACGTTAGACGATCTCGAAGAAACAAAAATCAGCTCTTATACCTCCAAAGTCAGGGGAATCGTAGACGCGGGACATTTGGGAAAATACGTGAATCAAGTGGAACGATTGATGGGAGAGGATTACACCGCGCTCGACATAGCCGCCGCACTGTTTAAACTTACGATCCATAAGGAAAGCGTGTCTTTCGACGAATCGATGAAATTCGAATCCGATTTTAAATACGAGGAACACAAATCTTCCAGAAAGTCCGGCGGCGGATTTAGAAACGGAAATTTCTCCGGTAAATCGAAAGGACATAGAGGCGGTGGCGGCGGAAATTCCCGTTCTTCGGGACCCAAGTTCGACAAAAAGAACGGCGGCCGTGATAAAAAATCCCCCGGCGGATTTGCGCCCAAACGAAAGAAAAAATAAATTTCCGCCGTTTGAAAGCGGGATAAGGATATAAAATTCTATTTCCCGCATTCGAATTTCTGCCGATCATTAAAACGAAATTCCATCCTTCCGTTTGAAGGGAGGATCGACCTATGACCGCATTTCCTTTTTTTATACGTAAACGAGCGTTGTTGTTTCCGATCCTGTTCGTGATATCGGGATCTTTTTCGATATTCTCCCAGGAAACGAACGACTCGTCCTTAAACACAAGGATGGTTCCCTTTTGGAAAGGAGAAGTGGAAGCCGTGTATCGCGGAAAAGGAAAAGTTAAAATCCGGATACGAAGAGGTTCCGTTTTTTACGAAAAAGAGGAAGAGGAAATCAAGGCGATTTTGGAAAGAAAACCTTCCTACTCGGTTTTACAAACCGATCCCGAGAAAGAGATAGGTTCTTTTTTTATACGCAGAATTTCCATTTCATACCAGCCGACAACTCGCGGGAAAAAAGCCTCTGAAATAGAACTCTTCGGTACGTTCGCCGCCAAAGAAGGAATTCCCGAAAGACTTTTAACCGCCGGAGACGAAAACCATTTCCTTTCCGTCCTTAGGATGTCGAAGTTGTTTTGCGGGTCGCGTTCTTCTTCGTTCTTCCGAAAAGAAGGCTCCCGGTTCCACATACGCGGTTTCCGCTTTGTAGTCTTGGATATAAGTTCCGGCGGTTAAAAGTCTTTCGGGAATTCCTTCTTTGGCGGCGAACGTACCGAAGAGTTCTATTTCAGAGGCTTT
>NZ_RQFA01000072.1:12500-142747 GCF_004770155.1 Leptospira gomenensis
AGTTCTCTTTCGGGGTGGGGCGGAAGAAAAGATACGAACCAAACTCATTCAAGATTCTCACATTGATACCGTCATCGGTTTACCGCCGAACTTATTTTATTCTACGGGAATTCCAGTTTGTATCCTTGTATTGAAGAAATGTAAGAAGTTCGATGATATACTATTTATCAATGCAAGCGAATCTTTTGAAAAAGGAAAACGCCAAAACCAACTTCTTCCCGAACATATCGAGAAGATCGTTTCGACATATCAGTATCGAAAAGAAGAAGAGCGCTACTCTCGAAGAGTCGACTTTGAAGAGATCGAGAAGAACACTTTTAATCTGAATATTTCTCGTTATATCAGCACGGCTATTGCGGATAAAGAGGTAGATCTGGAGAAAGTAAATCTGGAACTGTTTCCATTGGAAGAGAAACTACAAACGGCAAAAAAGAACCATAACCAGTTTTTGAAAGCGTTAGGGAAACCGGAGTTGCCTTGAAATTGGTTTTTCGAATATAGTTTAAAATTATAGAAATTTCAAATTTGTATTCAATTTACTTTGGCGATCTCGTTTGAAATTCATTGGGAAACTGATCACCAAGACAAGTAGAATCCGCTTACAAACTTGAATGACTACCGCCTATGTTCGACATACTCAAGAGTTGGACGTAAATCGGACGCTCTGTCTTTGATTCTTTCGATCTTGAGTCTTACATTGCCGGCGCGGTCTTTCCGTTTTATTTTTTATTTTTCACGGGGTTCGAGATTGCCTTCTTGCGTCTCAACGCCCAACCCTCTCCGTTGATTAAACTGACACCTGCAATCGTTTGCCCCGAGTAAGCGTTGACCACGTTTACGTTTCCTAAAGAGGTGATCACGATCGTGTCCCCGTCTACTGCTTTCGTAATTTTCTTTAGATTATTTACGACTCTCATTTTTCTTTTCCCTATTTGATCTGCGTCGTTACTGTTGTCTAAAACGATACAGGGCCAGTATGCGGGCGAAAGGAAAGCCCAGAAACTCAGCGTAACCCAATTTATGGGCACTTGCCAATAACAGAGAGCTTTTCTCCAGGATTGGTCTTCGGGATAATCATAAAACCAGAATATTCCCGCTAGAGGAGGTGTTTTGTAATCCGCGCTCACGTGCCCTATGATTTCCCATTTTTTATCGTCTACGTTGAGAGTTTGGTTGTGACTATCGATAGAGATTCCTGCTGGATACTGACTGATGTATGCTTCGACATCCGACGCTTCGGACCATTTCATATTCTCCGCTTTTTCAGAGACGTCGGTTGTATCCACCACACGACCGGGTTTTTCGAATTTCGTACTATAATTCAAACTTGCACAGCCAATAAAGCCGTATACAGACAATACAATGAAAAGTCGCATCGATTCCATCTCCGATCACGGAACTGTTTTGATCAAGTTCCGATTTCTAATATTCTTGAATTCGAGAATTGAATTTAGAGCAGAGCTTCGAAATCTTTTTCCCGGGGATTCATTCGTCGATTCCTAAGGCCGGGATTATCTGGGTAAATCGTTTTAATTTAAGAAGGGCCGCTCATCGATTTAACAACTTGCTAAGGCGGGTCTTGCTTATGATTCTCCATTGTCTCGTTTCTATATTATAATAAACGAATGAATGCCGCCGAATGGGATGAATTCGAGGATCGTTTTGGCCGATCGTTCTATCTCCGCATTTTTGCGCTTATTTGTAACTGATTTCGCTTTATATAAAAAGGAATCTTTTTGCTTTTCTATTTTGATCGAAGGGCTGGAATGCGCGACTCCAAGTTTTTGCGTTTGGACCACTTCCAACGGTTTACCAGCTTCCGAACGCACGAAACACTCGTGTTCTGCCTTAAAAGGTTTGTAAGCTATTATAACCTACGGCGATGAACGCCGGATCAGGTCGTAAAGTTCGATAAAAACTTAAACTTGATTTTGGGTTTCGAGTGTCGTTTTCGTAACCCGGAGAAAACGCCGAGCGCGTCGCCCGTCCAGGAAGATCGGAAAAAGATGAAACGGAAAGATATAAATAAATTCATCCTAGTGACGGGATCCAGTCAGGGAATCGACAGAGCGTTCCTTCCGTCGTGCGCAGGTCAAAAATTTGACTCGTTCTCGCATCCGTTATGCGATTGCGGATCGGGCGAGAAGTGCGATTTTCTAGATACACAAACACTCGCAGTTTAAACGGATGTATCTTCTTTATAATATTATAAAAACTTAATGTATTTGAATCATCTTGGCGCGGTTTAGCTTCTTATTTCTCCTTGCCGCATTCAAAAAATAGCAGGGAATGATCGGTAACGTTTCCTCTTTACAAGGTAAAACTGGTTTTCAGAGATCAACCGGATATGCCGCTTCTAAATTTTCGCCGCAAGGTTTCGATACTTCGTTACGGATCCAATTGACGGAAAGCGGAATGGACGCGCTATTCGGTTCTCCAGGGCCGATTTCCATCAAAATGAATTTTAGAAAATTCGACGCAAACGGCGTCATCCTGTAGTGATCGGATCCTAAAGCCGGCAAACGCAAAATCACGTCTATAGATCATTGTGTCCGTTTGATCGTTCGATCCATTTCTAATCGTAAAAGGGAATCGGTCCTGACCTCCGGTGGCAAATTGATCCCCGGGTCAAATTTTTCGTACCCGTTTTTACGGACAAAATGATCGATGCCGCGTAAAACGGACTTATCCTGAAGTGTAAATACAGAGTATTCTTCATAAGAACATTATAAAGTCGGAATAAGTATCCCCCGTGGAAACATGAATTATGAATCTTGATACGTTGATGTTTCCGGGGAAGGGTTTCGTTCCGTGAAGGTATTCGTGCATAAAACTAGTTCGACCTTTTCCATTCTTTTCCCTAATCGTGTCAAAAACGTGGGAAAGATATCCGAACGTTTAAATCATATTTTTGTAATCTAAAAGACGAATTGGAGATTTGTATGACGATTGATTCGCAGAAAATGGAGCAGCTTGTTGGTAGGTTGTTCGGAGAAATTTCGGCCGGCTACAGCGGTGCCTTGGTTTTGATAGGCGACATGTTGGGTTATTATAAAGAACTTGCGAAAGGACCTCTTACTTCATCCGAACTCGCAGAAAAAACGAACACGTCGGAACGTTATGCACGGGAATGGTTGTCCGCTCAAGCCGCCGCGGATTACCTTCAATACGATCCTGCCGGTAAAAAATTTTCCTTATCGCCTGAACAGGATATGATTTTCAACAACGAAGATAGCCCCGCGTATTTGATGGGCGGTTTTTACGCGGTTTCTGCCGCTTTTTCGGCTGTGCCCAAACTGATCGACGCCTTTAAATCCGGCAAAGGTGTTCCTTGGGGTGAACAACACGAACATATTTTTTGTGCCACCGCCAAGTTCTTTCGTCCGACCTATCTTTCTCAATTGATTCAATCTTGGATTCCAGCGCTCGAGGGAGGTATGGTCGATAAATTAAAAAAAGGGGGAAAGGTTGCGGACGTAGGCTGCGGCTTCGGGACTTCCACCATTATTCTAGCTAAAGAATTTCCCAATTCTCATTTTTACGGTTATGACGCACATCCTCCTTCCATCGAAAAAGCGCGTTATGCGGCACAGCAAGCCGGATTGAAAAACGTAACTTTCGAAGTCGCTTCGGCTAAAGATTATTCGGAGAAGAATTTCGATCTGGTAGCCATGTTCGATTGTCTTCATGACATGGGAGATCCAGTCGGTGCCACGGCTCATGCACGCGAATCACTCAAAGGAGACGGCAGCGTAATCATCGTCGAGCCGTTTGCACACGACCATCTCGAGGAGAATCTAAACCCGATAGGTCGCATCTATTATTCGGCTTCGACGATGTTTTGTACGCCCAGTTCCTTGAGTCAGGAAGTCGGTCTGGGACTCGGGGCACAAGCCGGAGAAGCCCGTATGCGCGACGTAGTTACCCAAGGCGGATTCACACGCTTTCGTCGAGCGGCGGAATCTCCCTTTAATATCGTCTACGAAGCTCGTATCTAATCCAAGGTTGTTAAGAGGATCGGGCGAGGTCTCTTTATCTTTCGGTCTGCTTCCGAATGATCATCGGCGGATGAATTTTAAATTTTAACCGTTTTGAAGAAGACGCTTCCTTGGCGCTTTTGGTCGAAACGGGTTTTTCTATGATTTTAGAGGATTATCTCTGGTAAAAAGTTAGTAAGTTATAACGTACTAATTTAGATTAAATTTATATAACAAGGGGTGTTTTATGACTGGATATAAATGGGGGCTGCCTTCGATTTTGATCGTTGTTTCTTTGGTTTTCGTTCGATGCGATTCGACGTCGATGAACACGGAAAAGACGGAGGGAAACGCTAAGACGATTTTGACTTTGATCGCGCCGAACGAAACCGTAAATCCCGATAAGAAAAGCGGGATTGAAGATTCTAAGGTTGTCCAAATCGGTAAAACATCCGAAAAAGTGCGCGATAGGGTCGTTGATTCGACTACGAATATTCCGTTGGCCGAATGTTTCACCACTTGCCAAGCCTTTGATCCGTTGGTCTGTCCTCCGATATCTAAAGGTTTGATTTGCGAAGTGACCGTTTTTCCGGACGACGGTCCTATGGAAAAAAAATATCCACCTGCCGATTGTTTTGCGGGGAGGAATCATACGGAGGCGCTTCGCTCCGCGAAAGCGTACTATTTCCGTATGTTCTGTTTCGGGGACGGCGGAAAAGTTCCTTAAGAGTTGAAAGAGACGTTATAACGTTTCGGTCCGCGTTTATCGCGGACCTTCGAACGTTCTTTACGAAAAAAGATTTCCTTTTTTCAAAGATAGGTTTTTCTTTTCGAAAAGGAAGGTTCGCAACTCGTGAAAAAATTTCTCCTTTATATCATGTCCGCGTTCTACGTTTTCGCCGGAATCAATCACTTTCTAAATCCGTCCTTTTATCTTAGGATGATGCCTCCGTATCTGCCGGCTCATAATTGGTTGAACTGGATCAGCGGATGCGCGGAGATCGTTTTAGGCGCGGCCTTGTTATTTCCTTCCGCCCGGAAACTTGCAAGTTATGGCGTCATTCTTCTGTTGATCCTCGTTTTTCCCGCGAACGTGTATATGCTCCAAGCGGCTCTTTCCGGCGAAAATTTCGGTGTTCCTCTTTGGGGTTTATTTGTTCGTCTTCCGTTTCAACTGGTTTTCATCGCATGGGCTTGGTTCGTCCGCGACGCGGATTGAATCGTTTGTTATTTGCCGATTCGATCCCGTTTCGTTTAGTCTTCAATCGGATACCGACGAAGCGCGGACTTTATTCGTAAACGGTAGCAACCGCGTTAGGGATGTGGAGGACGCGGAGCGGACCCCGCGTCTTTAGTTGGCGTTTTCCTTTTTCGTCGCATATCGCGGCGTCCGGAGCGGAGCGAAGTCCGTAGCAGCCCGACCCGCGCACTGGATCAGAAAAATTTCGTATTAACATTTTATACTTTAATGCGAAAAAAGTGCGCGGGGAACGCCCGCCTTACGAAATTTTATAGAACGACTACCGATCATAAATCCAAGCGGGCGGAATACCCATACGAAAAACGTCTCCGAAGCTGAATATCCCGTTTTGTAAGCGCCAGTTTTCTATCTTTTTTCTAGTTTCGACGTGCACCTGTCCGTTGAAATTTCCGGCGACCTGATCCACATACCAATCTCCGTTGACTTGAAACAGAGACAACGTACATCTTTCCGGAAAGAATATTCTATAAATATAATATTTTCCTTCGATAATATCCGAATCGTAATCGAACACGCAGTTGTGTTGCGATACCGACTCCAAAAATAGCTCTTTCCTCGTTTCGATCGGATTCATCCACTCTTCGGCCCCGATCGGCGGAGGAGGATAGGTCCGATCGATGCCCGTAAATCCTTTTTCCGAGATGTCTTGTATCAGTTTCCGTTCGGCTCGATAAAGGGATTCCACCGAACGAATTCTTTTTTCCGGTTTTTTTCGTTTTAGCTCTTCGTAAATCGAGAACACCGCGGCCGGTTCTTCTTCGGCTTTTTTGTCGTCGGGAAATTTTAAAACGATGTCGTTTAACAAAAGTATGTCCCACTTCCGATTCCATCCCTTCCGATACGCACAAAGCAGGAATTCGAATAGGAATTCGTTCAATATCGGAACGTGGTGAAACACATTCCGGTAAATCGAATCAGAATACAACCTTTGGAAGGAAGTGAGATGTCCGGCGAGTAGGGCTTGTTCCGTTATTTTTTCCAGTGCGCGAATCGAACCGGGGTCGAACCCGAAGTAACGAGCGATTTCTTTTCGTCTCCAATGCGGCAGCTTGCTCCTTATCGTTTCGAAATCTTCGGGAACATGTTCGAACACGTTATGCGGGTATTCCATACAATATTCAAGCGCGCGGATCATATCGGTATGATTATATTCGATAGGCGCGGTTTTGCATTTTATATTTCTCTTTCTTTGAAAAAACTATAAGACTACGATTCGGTTTTCGGCCGCTAAAGGCATATTTAGAATGGTCTTTCTGCGTCCCTCCCCGAATTTGGTTTTTAAGGAACAAGTATTTAGACGATGATTAAAATTTCCAATCTATACAAAGCGTACAACTCCAAGGTTCTGTTCGAAGATTTGAATTTGAGCATCAATCGAGGGGAAAAGGTCGGTCTTGTGGGCCGCAACGGACACGGTAAATCGACGTTGTTTCAGATGATTTTGGGAAATGCCGAAGCCGACTCCGGCTCCATCTCCGTTCCGAAAGGCTATCGCATCGGGCATCTTCAACAACATCTTCATTTCACGAAACCTACGGTTTTAGAAGAATGCGCTTTGGGTCTTCCGGAGGGGGAAGAATACGAAACTTGGCAAGTCGAGAAAGTTCTTTCCGGTCTGGGTTTTTCGGAGAAGGACATGGAACGAAATCCGAACGAATTTTCCGGAGGTTATCAGATAAGAATGAACCTCGCGAAACTTCTCGTCTCCGGTCCGGATATGCTTATGTTAGACGAGCCGAACAATTATCTC
This sequence comes from Leptospira gomenensis, assembly GCF_004770155.1. GTDB lineage: Bacteria > Spirochaetota > Leptospiria > Leptospirales > Leptospiraceae > Leptospira > Leptospira gomenensis. The sequence goes on from NZ_RQFA01000072.1 coordinate 19,489, forward strand.
GATATCGTTACGATCCGTTGGCTTGAGGAATTTTTGCGCGAGTGGGAAGGCGAAATCATATTAGTAACTCATGATAGAAGTTTTATGGACGAAGTCGTGACTCATACCGTTGCGATTCATCGGACGAAGGCGATCAAGGTACAGGGCGATACGGATAAACTTTATAATCAGATCAATCAATCCGAGGAAATCTACGAAAAAACTCGTTTGAACGAAGCTAAGAAAAGAAAACAGGAAGAATTATTCATCGCGAAATTTAAGGCGAAGGCGAGTTTCGCGAGTCGTACCCAGTCAAGGGTGAAAAAATTGGAGAAACAGGGCGAGATGAAAGCGCTCGAGAAAATACAAGACCTGGAACTTTTCTTTAATAGCGCTCCTTTCTCCGCGAGTCAGATGTTGTCCGCAGAGGATTTGTCTTTTTCTTATCCGGGGCAGGATAGCCCGCTTATTCGGAATTTTTCGATTAGTGTGGGAAATCGAGATCGAATTTGTATCATCGGAAAAAACGGAAAAGGAAAATCGACTCTTTTGAAAATGCTTGCGGCCGAATTGGAACCTTCGCAAGGCACCGTTAAAAAACATCCCGTTTTAAAAGAAGGTTATTTCGGTCAGACCAACAAACTCGCGTTAAACGAAAATTTCACGATTACCGAAGAAATAATGAGCTCAGATCCGTCCTGCACAGAGTATCAGGCGAGGACGATAGCAGGCGGGTTAATGTTTTCCGAGGATCAATCGATGAAAAAGATCAAGGTGTTGTCCGGGGGCGAAAAAAGCCGAGTACTCCTCGGTAAAATTCTAGTAACTCCGTGCCACATTCTTTATTTGGACGAACCTACGAATCACCTCGATATGCAATCGTGCGATTCCTTAATCGAGGCGATCGATGAATTCGACGGTTCGGTCATTATGGTCACACACAATGAGATGCACCTTCGTGCGGTCGCTACTAAGCTGATCGTATTTGACAAAGATATGATCAGTATTTTCGACGGATCATACGACGATTTTTTGAAAGACGTAGGTTGGTCCGACGAAGAGTATTAAACCGAAACAAAATTATTTCGTTTTAGCGTTTTCGTTAATCGAAGTTACGTTGCATACATGCCGGTCGATATCGCGATTCTGTTCCAAGAGTTGATCGTATTGATCAAGACGACTAACGCGACAAACTCCTTCTCGTCGAAATATTCCCTGACTCTTTGATACACGGAGTCAGGGACTCCTTTGTCGGATATTTTCGTAACGGTTTCCGCTAATTCCAACGCGGCTTTTTCCTTATCGGAATAAAACTCGGTCTCTTTCCATGCGTTCAGTAAATAAATTCTTTTTTCTTCTTCGCCGAGCGCGCGTAAATCTTTCGTATGCATTCGAATACAAAATGCGCATCCGTTGATCTGCGATACGCGTATTTTTATCAATTCGTAAAGAATCGGATCGATTCCTCCTCGTTTAGCGAAATCTTCCTGCGCAATCATCGTTTGATACGCCTCCGGATACACTTTGGCGTAATTCATTCTAAGTTTCATTTTCACCCTTATTTATAAAAAGAAGACGAACATCGTCGCGTTTTGTGACAATCAATCGCCGGCAATTTTTGGAGTTTACCGAGTCTTGAAAAAGAAGAAGTGGATCTTTCGTTATTTTGAAACTTCGTATCGTTTGTCGGAAGTCGGGAATTTTCCGTTTCGGGTTTCGCGGAAGAGTTTCCTATGGATCGGATGGAATTTCCTTGTCCAAGGGAAGATTTGGCGTCGTTTGTAGGAACTCCACGAATTTTCTATCTACCGTGTACGGCTAAGAAAGCGTTCTCTTTGTTAGGAGATCCTACACGGTTCGGAGATTACACGGGCAAACCATTTCTTATAATTTAACACCGTAGACAGGTGGGAATTTTTCCCTCTAGGGTGCAAGAGGGTCCGCAGTTCTTTTTTACTTTGTCAAGTTGTAACTTGATGTGTTGCAATTGTAGGATCTCCTCATCGATTCGTTGTAACTTATCGTTTACGGAATGAATCAAGGGCTCGCATTTTTTTGGATCGCTTTCGTCAGACAAACTCAGATTTTTTATCTCTTCCAAAGAAAAGGAAAACCTTCGTAAAGTCTTAATCCACACCAATCTCTCAACGACATCCGTTGAATACTCCTTATAATTGTTTTCCCTGCGAGAAATCAGACAATCCTTTAACAAACCTTCTTTTTCATAAAAACGAATCGTATCACGGGGAAGGCCGGTTTTTTTTTCTAAGTCTCGTATCAGCATATTTTTTTGTTCCGGATCTTGACAGTGGAGTATGGTCCACGGTTTAGACTGGAACAAATTCGTTATTTAGGAGAATTTAATGATACGAGAAAAAAAATCACTTTTGACTTGGGCGACTCGTTTTGCAGTATTTGGAATCAGTCTTTGTGGGATATGCTGTTTGGCACCGCTGGTGATCGCGTTAACCGGTCTTTCGACCTTGTCTTGGTGGTTCGGAGTGTCGGAGAAGGTAGGGATTTTCGGTCTTTCCATTGCGGTGCTTCTGGCGTTTGTCTGGTTTTTAAAAAGAAAAAAACCGCACGCGTGTTCGCTCGATTGTTCATGCAAATCGTATAACGATGGTAAGGCGGACTAAAATCTAAAAAATATTCCTAAAAGAAACGGCTAAATTTGACTTTCGAAGTAGGAGATTACCGCGTCCGCGGCATGGTCGCGTATGGTCTTCGAAATTCTATTTTCCGAATAGTAGCCTCGTTTCATACAAGCGAAGGCGATTTCGACGCCCAAAGTAGCCACGTCGGGTTTTTCGGGAACTATAAGCGGTTCTTTTAAACCCGAAAGTTGGATTCTTACCGCTGCTCCTATGTGATCGATCGTAATTTCCTGAGCGAGATAAGCGTTTCGGCTGAACGGACCGCCTAACACGAGTATGCTGGCAACGGGATTGGAATCGTAATAATCCGAAGCGGCGTTTACGAGCAGACGAACCAATTTTTTCCAACTTAAGCGGGCGCTTTTCGCGCTTTTTTCCTCGAGAATTTCCCCTACTCGAGAGAGATGTTTTTCGGCCAAACGGGTAAATAGAGAATATTTATCCGGAAAAAACTGATAGATGCTGGCCCTCGGAATCCCCGATCTTTTGGAAATTTCCGGGATCGAAATTTCTTCGGGACCTAATTCGACTAACAGTAGTTCGGTTGTCTCCAAAACCAAAGCTACACGATTTTGAGAACGCTCTTGCGAGGGGGTTCGTAGCCGTAAATTCGTGACGGACCGACCGTTTTTAGAGCGTTTTCTCGTGGAAAAAGATTCTTTCATCGTTTATCTATAAACCCTCCTAAATACGATTTTCGTTCAACCGGAAATAGGGATTCAAAAGGAATCATATTCTGAAATTCTAATTCTTCCAAAAACTACTTGCTTTCCGTTTCACCGCAAATAGGATCTCCCGAAAAATGTAACATTTGTTGGATTTTGAATCGTGTCAATGAATGTTTGTTCTCGAGGTGAATTGGATGAAACAGAATATACGAGTTTGTGTCGTAGGAGCCGGGCCGAGCGGTATCGCCGCCGGTAAAAATTGCGTGGAATACGGATTAGACGTGGTCGTTTTCGAGAAGAACGATAAGGTCGGCGGTAATTGGGTGTTCAATTCTAAAACCGGACATTCCAGTGTTTACGAGAATACCCATATCATCAGTTCCAAAGCCTGGTCCGAATACGAGGACTTTCCGATGCCGGAAGATTATCCAGAATATCCCAATCACAAACAGCTCCAGGCTTATTTCGAATCGTATTCGAAACACTTCGGAGTTTACGATAAGATAAAATTCAATCATACGATTCAAAAAATAACTCGAACTTCGGACGGTGATTGGAAAGTAGATTACCTCGATTCATCGAAGAAAAAAAAGACGGATCTTTTCGACGTTCTTATGGTTGCGAACGGTCATCACTGGAATCCCAAAGTTCCCGAGTATCCGGGTAAGTTCTCCGGAAAGTTTCTTCATTCGCACGACTTTAAGGGAGTTACGAACGAATGGAAGGGAAAGGACGTTCTTGTCATCGGAGCGGGAAACTCCGCTTGTGACGTTGCGGTCGAGTCCGCCAGAGTGGCCAACAGCGTCAAATTATCCATGAGAAGTCCTCAGTGGTTTTTTCCTAAATTTCTTTTCGGTATGCCTTCGGATGTTTTTGCGGCTAAAACCCCCGGATGGATTCCCTCAATCGTCAAACAATTCGCGCTTACTAAGTTGCTGAATATATTACAAGGTTCTTATAAAGATTACGGATTGCCTATTAACACCGATTTGGCGCTCAGTCATCATCCGACTTTGAATTCGGATCTTTTGGATTTTATACGTCATGGAAGAATCAAACCTCGTCCGGCGATCAAAGCCCTTCATGGAAAAAAGGTAGAATTCGTTGACGGGAGAACGGAATCCTTCGATATCATCTGCGCGTGTACGGGCTTTTGGACGACGTTTCCGTTTTTCGACAAGTCCTTCATCGATTTTCAACACGCAGAAAAAATTCCCCTTTTCCGCAAGATGATGCACGAAGACTATCAAAATCTCTATTTTATAGGGCTTTTTCAGCCGGTAGGTTGTATTTGGCCTATGGCCGATTATCAGGCAAAATTGGCCTGTTTGGAAATATTAGGAAAATATCATAGACCTAAGGATTTAAAGGCGGCTATCCAATACGAAATCGATCATCCACATTTCACCTTCGGCGGCGGACAACGCCACGCTGTCGAAGTTGATTACCACGCGTTTCGGAAGGAGCTTAGATTGGAACTTCTCAAGGCGGGGGTGGACATCGGCAAACCTCCCGGAGGAAACAAAAAACTCTATAAGAACTTTTCGAATTCGAATAAAAAATCCGTGTTTTCACGTTAGACGAAATTGAATCGTAAAATCGGTTCCCCGAAAAATTTCCGAGGGAACCGTCTCGTTTCATAATTTCGATTTTTTATCCAACCGTTTTTGCGCGGATCTCAATTCGCCGTCCGCGATAGTTAACGCCAATTCCGGAAAATGTCGTATCACGAAGTATTGAAGCCAGGAATCCCAAGAGGCGTATCCGACGAATTTGCGTTTGGGAAACCACTCCAAAAAAGCCTGAACGACGGAGTCCACCGAATGGGTCGCGTTCAGGAGCGAGCCCATTTCCACCTCTTTTGACAAAGCCGGTTTGTCGAAATTCTCCTTCTCCAGCCCGGGAGTGTCGGTCGTAGGGGGGAGAAAAAGTTTTACGCGCACGTTATACGTCATCATTTCTTGACGCAGTGATTGTGCGAATCCGGTAATCGCGAATTTGCTGGCGGCATACGCTCCGTAACCGTAGATCGAGAACGTAGCGAGCATAGAAGATAAAAGAACGATTTCCCCACGTCTCTGCGAAACGAAATGTTCCTGAAAGGCTTTTACTACGTTTACGTGGCCGAAGAAGTTGACGTCCATTAAAGAACGAAAATCCGATTCTTCGGTTTCGATCACGGTCCCCGTTTTCGCATAACCGCTGTTACAGATCAATATATCCAATCCACCGAGAATATCCAAAGCCTTTTGCGATACGTCGTTTACCCTATTGGAATCGGAAACGTCCGCGACTCCGAAATCGAATCTGGCGTTCGAAGTTCCGACCTCGCGAAGTTCATTTACGGTCCGTTCCAAAGCATCTTTGCCTCTTGCGGATACGAACACGCTCGCTCCCGCTTCGGCGAACGCAAGAGCCAGGCCTTTACCGATCCCGGAGGAACCGCCGGAAATAAATACTTTCTTGGAATTAAATTCCGACATACTTCCGTTTATTTTTTGATCCTATATCCGGTTTTAAAAATCCACCAAATCAAAACGAGGCAGGCGGTGAGGAAGAGAGTGATCATCGTCAGGCTGATTCCTATGCTTACGTCCGCGATTTCATAAAAGCTCCAGCGGAACCCGCTCACGAGATAAAGTACAGGATTGAACATCGTGAGCTTCTGCCAAAAGGGCGGTAACATATTAGCCGAGTAAAAACTTCCTCCCAAAAACACAAGCGGGGTGACGACCAACATCGGAATGATTTGCAACTTTTCGAAACTGTCCGCCCAAATCCCGATGATGAATCCGAAAAGGCTGAACGATACGGAAGTTAATAAAAGAAACAGAACCATAATCACGGGATGTGCGATCGTGACCGGAACGAACAACGAGGCCGTCGCTAACATGATCGTTCCGAGGATCATCGACTTGGTGGCCGCGGCTCCTACGAAGCCGATCACGATTTCGACCATCGAAATGGGAGCGGCTAAAATTTCATACATGGTTCCCGTGAATTTCGGGAAGTAAATTCCGAACGAAGAATTCGAAATACTTTCCGTCAGAAGCGACAACATGATCAGACCGGGAACGATAAAGGATCCGTAGCCGACTCCGTTCACTTCCTGGATTCTGGAGCCGATCGCGGAGCCGAATACCACGAAGTACAAGGACGTGGATATAACCGGAGAAGCGATACTTTGAAACAAGGTTCTCCAAGTTCTGGACATTTCGAAGACATAGATGGATTTGATCGCGTGAAAATTCATTGTGATTCCTTTACTAATTGAACGAAAATTTCCTCGAGAGAACTTTGTGTAGTATTCAAATCTTTGAATTCTATCTTCTCTTTTTTAAGATCGTGCAGTATCGCGGAAATTCCGTTCTGCTTCCTATTCGAATCGTAGGTATAAACGAGTTGTTCTCCGTTTTCGCCGAGTTCTAAACCTTTCGTTTTTAAGGAGGAAGGAATTTTTTTCAAAGGTTTGCTGAGTTCGAGGATGAGTTGTTTTTTTCCGAGTTTGCGCATCAATTCCCGCTTCTCTTCCACGAGAACCAATTCTCCTTTGTTGATGACCCCTATCCGGTCGGCGATCTCCTCCGCCTCCTCGATATAATGTGTGGTAAGGATGATCGTTACTCCGCTTTCGCGTAAGGAACGCACTATGTTCCACATATCCTTGCGCAATTCGACGTCCACTCCCGCAGTCGGTTCGTCCAAAAAAAGTATATTCGGTTCGTGCGCCAGCGCTTTGGCGATCAGGACTCTTCGTTTCATTCCGCCGGAGAGGGTCATGATCATCTGATCCTTTTTCTCCCATAGGGAAAGCGACTTCAGAATTTTTTCGATATAACTCGGATTAGGTGCTTTTCCATAAAGCCCTCGGGTGAAGCAGACCGAAACCCAGACGGATTCGAACGCGTGAACGCTTAATTCCTGAGGAACCAACCCGATCTGCGAGCGGGTAAAACGGTAGTCTTTTAGGATGTTTTTACCCGCGACTTCCACCGTTCCTCCGCTTGGATTCACGATTCCGCAGATAACGGAGATCAAAGTGGTTTTGCCAGCTCCGTTCGGTCCTAACAAGGCGATGATCTCGCCTTTTTCGATTTCCAAAGAAACGTTTTTTAACGCTTGAAAACCGTTCGCGTATGACTTGGAAAGATTGACCACCGATACGATGGACGATTTCGTTTTTGTGTTTTTCATAACGGATTTATTCCGATCTTATACGATCTTGAAATATCAAACGTAGGGAAACGCTTCCGTTCGGTCAGCCTCAATTTCGGAATTTCGCCAAATTCGAATCGTATGTTCGAATGAAAATCGTTCTTTAAAGCCCTATTTCAAATTCTAAAACCGGTGTTTCGTTCCTTTCGAGTTTCGATTCCGAGCTGCCACGACTCGGGATCGCCCGCGAGTATCACTTGTTTTTTTGCGCGTGTGATCCCCGTATAAAGTATATTGCGGTTTAATAGACGGTCCTTCGTTTTTTCGTCCTCGGAGGATAGGGACTCGGGGAGATATATTAAAATTGTATCATATTCCGAGCCTTGACTTTTGTGTATGGTCGTTACGAAGGCGGGCTCGTGTTTCGGCAGGGTATCTAATGCGAACGGAAAAAGCCTACGATCGATCGGGAACACCGCGCGAAGTTCGGCGGTGGTATGCGTTTTTAAAACGATTCCAACGTCCCCGTTAAAAAGTTTACGACTAGGATCGTTCTGCGAAATGAGAATCGGAAGCCCCGAAAAATATAATCCTTGAGCGAGACGTATCGATTGGATGCGCACGTCGCCTAATTCTCGTTTGCCGAAAAGATCGCGCGCCGCCAAACCCATCAGTTTGTTTTGTATCGTTTCGACTCCGCGCGGTCCTTTGCGGTAAAGGGTTAGGCAACGGAATCCGCCGATTTCTTTAAGGAAGGTCTCATAAAAGGAATCGTCGTTTAAAGTCTCCTCGTCGATCCTCCAAGATGATATCCGTCGGATTTGGGGATAAAACATATCCTTCCATAGTAGTTCGATTACTTCGTCTCGCGAGGAAAAGTCGGGCCGTTTAGAGGACGAACCTCGGAGCCAAACCACTTCGCTTTGGTAGGCTACGTCGTCGCCGATCCGATCTGTTCGCGGGAATGTTTCGTCTATTCTGGCGCCCAGATTCAAATTATCATTAGAATATTCTAATATTTCCTCGGCTAAAGAAACGATTTTCGAAGGTTTTCCGTCAGCCCCCGGTTTTTGGCGGTTGCTTTCCTCGAGTTTGGAAACGAATGAGCCTTTGAATGAATCGAACGCGTTGAGAAAGTCGCTTAATACCGCCCCTTTTTCGACCGAGGGGAGTTGGTTCGGATCTCCGATCAAAATTAGGCGAAACGGCAAACCCGAGTCGGAGATTCGTTTTTCGGGAAGCGCTCGGAACAAAGATACCATAAGATCGAGATCTATCATGGACACTTCGTCAACCACGATCAAACGATGAGGAAGACGTCGGTCTTTCCCGTAATAAAAATCGCCTAATCGTTGTTTGTAAGAAAGCAGCCCGTGAACGGTACCTCCGCGTAAAAACGAATATGTTTTCGAATCGGAAAGTTTGGCCAGATTTTCCAGCAGGGATTCGGTGAGTCTTTGCGCTGCCCTACCGGTCGGTGCGACTAACGCTATCTCTTCGTGTGAAGGTAATTGATCCAATCGTTTTAGGATTTCCAGGATGAAGGCTATTACGGTGGTTTTTCCGGTTCCCGGGCCGCCGCTTATGATTCGGAACGGAGAGGCGAGACAGGATAAAACGGCTTCGATCTGCCCTTTTTTCAGAGTAAAACTTGCGGATTGAAGATCCGCTAAAATCGCATTCGCGTTTTCTAAATCGATTTGGAAAGAGGGTGTGTCCCTGATTTCATTCCTTAAAAGATTTTCGAGTTCGGTTTTGTTCCGATAAGTCTTTTCGAAATAAGCCCATTCTTCGCCTTCGAATTTGCTGACGATCAAACCGGGAGGTTTCGTTTTCAAAAACTCCTTCCACTCGGGTTTAACTCGAACACAAAGACCGCCCTCACGTCCTGTATTCAAGAGTTCGTTTAACATTTCTAAAAGAACGGGTTCGAATTCCTTGAGGTTTTCCGCGCTTTTGCCGCGTTTCCTGTCGGAGATTAAGCCGAGGAGATCTTCTTTTAATTTTTCCGCAAAGGGCGAATATCGTTCATCGTTCATCTTTTCGTCTCCCACCAAATTTCCGTTAGTTGTTTGACGGACTCGAAAATACGATTTAATCTTTGCGGGGACCAATCGAAGTCCGAATAGATTCCGCGACTTTCCTCCGCTTTCATGCCGCGGAGAAATAGGTAGAACACGCCTCCCGTTTTTTCTAACGCTTTCTCTTCTCCAAAAAGATTAACCAGATAGCGGTGAAGAATCAACGCGTAAATATCACGTTGCAGATCGTAACGAGCGTCCTGAGCCTCCACCGCCTCCTTTAAGGAAACGGGAGAATAATCCTCGAGAAGATTGGATTTATAATCCGCGAGATAAAAACGCTCGCCGACTTTAAATACAAGATCGATGGAACCTTTCAGGAAATTTCCCGCGGTTTTTCCGTCCGGATCCAGATCGAAGTGAAAGTCCATTTCGGCGATACGATGTTCTTCGCTTAATTCCGAAAGTTTAAAGTTGGATCCGTCGTTTAACGGAATACGGGCGTTTAAAGCGTTCCATACGATTTCTACCGCACGTTTACGTCGTTTTTCCAGCTCCGCATCCGTATTACGCGCGTTATGCGGTATAAGCCGATAAAAATCCAAATGTTTGTCGATCCGCGTCGCGATTTTTTGATCCTTTAAAATTTCCTTCGGTTCTTTATTCCCGAAAAACGCGAAATCGGATTCCTCCAAAAGTAGATGAAGAAACGAACCGGCGGCCGCCGAAGAAGGGAGCGGATCCTCGAACGTCGATAAAAAATCCTCCGCTTCGTCCGATTTTAAAAAGGAAGATTCCTCGAGCGCGGTTAGGGAATCGTTCTCTCCGTCCATTCTCGTTTTGATCGAGGAATAACTGTGCAGACCTACGGTTTTATTACCGTCTTCGTGTTTTAAAAACAAGGGAGAAGGACGCACGTAAGTCGTCGTCTGCTCTTCGTTTTGCTCGCGAATTCGATCCGTTGATTTCGGGTACCATAATATTCTATGGAATAATTTAGGATCGGGGTCGTTGTCCAAAATGGATTTCAATCTAGGATAAAGAATTTTATAATATGCTGAATCTCTTGTTTTCGGATGGTTGGTCGGATTGAAGAATGGAAGATAAAGCCTTACTTTTGGGCGAGTGATTCCCACGTAAAGAAGACGTTTGTTCTCGTTAAGATTGTTAAACGAATACAGGTTTTTGCCAGTCGTTTTCGCCTCTTCGTCTTCGTCCCAGAGATTCAATTTCCAGATTCTTTTTCCGGATTCGTCCGTTGCCGGGTATTCGTATACGTCCGGTATGAAGTTGCCCGATAGATGAAACAGGAATACGATCGGCCATTCTAAACCTTTGGAAGCGTGCAAAGTAAGAATCTGAACGGCTTTTTTTTCCGTTTCCCTTTCGAACAACGGCAACTCTTCTTCGTTTTTTCTTTCGGTTTGAAGTCGTATTAATTCCTGTAAAACCTCTTCGAGCCCCGATTGATTCGCGATTTGAAACTGGAGCAATTTTCTGAAAATCTGTCTGTAGTTCGTCCTTTTTCTTTCCCAGTCGATATCGGTATTCTCTTCGGTAAGAAAAATTCGACTATCCTCCTCGATGGATCGAAATAACTCGGCAAACCTTCTTTCCGAAGCGAGTTTTTTCCATCGATCCAAAACGGATTTCTCGTAGGAATCGATCGAATGTTCGTCGAAGAACGTTAGACGATCCGGATGAACCCGGAAAAGATCCCCCAAAAGAAGTTTACGATACGAGGACGGTTTGTTCGGATCCGAAAGACATTCGAGGATATTAGAGATTTGAATCGATTCCGACGACTGATAGATCCCTTCCTGCTTGTAAAAGGAACAGGGAATACCGGAAAGTTTTAACGTCTGTTCGACGAGTTTTCCTTCCGCTTTACTTTTTACCAAAACGGCGATCTCATCGTAGTTTATAATTTTCTCATGTATTGCCGATCCATCCTCGTTTTTGATCCGGTAACGAAACGGGGAAGGGCCTTGGCAGAGTTTCAATATTTCCTCCGCGACGAATTTCGACCAAGCGGTTCTATATTCGTCCGCTTTCCAGGAATCTTTTCCCTGAAAGTCAACGATTTGAACGGGACCTTCCGCATAGGATTCGCTCAGGAGAATTTTAGCGTCTTTTTCAGGCGGATCCACTTCGGAGTATTCGATGGGTTCGTTTTCGAAACCGATTTCGAAAATCGGGAAAAAACTTTTTTCTCCGAATTTTCCGGAAAAGATTTCGTTATAGGCTTCGATCAATTCCGGTACGGACCTATAGTTGACGTTTAACGAAACGTTTTCCGCGTCGAATTTTTTCAGATCCGATTTGGCGCGAAGATAAGTCCCTATATCCGCGCCTCTGAATCCGTAGATCGATTGTTTCGGATCGCCGATCAAATAAAGCGCGCGCTCCGGTACGGGGTTTTCCAAAAATAATGTTAGAAAAATCTTATATTGATTCGAGTCGGTATCCTGGAACTCGTCGAGAATCCCCACTTTATAACGATCGTATAACGCCTGTTTGAGGTGCGGATTTTCCAGTGCCTTTACGGTTTTGAATATCATCTGGTCGTAAGTCATCCATTCGCCGGTTTCGAATTCCGCCTCTACGGATTTTTTCGCGGCCAAGGTCGTCTTTTGAAGAAAGTTATTCTCATCGAACGGAGATTCGTCGTCCCGATACGGATACTCCTTTCCGCCGAGCAGTTTTGTTCCGGCCGAGAGAATCTTTTCCTTTCGGGAAAAATAGTCCGATCCTTTCAGTAATATTTCCAGCCGATCCGTAGGAATCAGTCCGTCCCATTCGCCGTGTTGAATTTCGTAAAGGGCGGCTTCCATTCTTTCCCTTGCATCCGTTAGGATCCACCGATCGGAGGTTCCCGTTTCCACGGGATATTCACGCAGAATCATATTACAAAAACCGTGTATAGTCGAGATCGTCACCTGATCGAGTTCTCGAGCCTCCTTGTTTAATCCGGTGCGGATCAGTTTTTTTCTGAGTCTTTCCTTCAACTCGCCCGCCGCCTTTTCGGTGTAGGTGAGAACTAAAATTTCCTTCAACGGAATACGATGATGCTGGATCAGATCGCCCACTATTTCCATGATCGTATATGTTTTACCGGTCCCCGCAGAGGCTTCGACAAAACAGGATTTAAGCGGAAAGGGTCTGGGTAAGTGGGTCACGATTTTTTTCTCCAATCCAGAAAGGGTTTATAAAAATCACGGGCCCACGTTATGCGCGATTTTAAAATGAGATCCTTCGTTTCGGGATAAATTTTCAGGAGCGAGGAAAGTCCCTCTTTGACCGAGCTCAATTCCTCCTTTAGGAAGTTCTCCCAAGCGGATTGGTCCTCGTATTTCTGGATTCGATCGGGGGTTTCGGTTTTACCGCCGACTTGTATTTCGGAAAGATAATATTTTAAGAATGCCTTTCTCGGAAAAAAGACGGGTTCTTCCTTGACGTAATCGGAGACGATTTTTCCTAAATAATCCAAAGAGGTCTGAGGATCCGGGATTTCGTATTCCAAGATCATCGTATTCTTGCTTTTCGAATTTTCGGAAGGTCTGGATTTGAATGAGTATATTTTAAAATTCTCATGAATGGAAGAAAATACTACGGAACTCAAAAAGGGGAAACTCATCGTTTTCCAGTAGTCCTTGTGCGCGTGATAATCGTTTTCCGGTTTTTCTTCGAGCGTTTTGGATAAAATCCAATAATACGTTCCGTCTTTTTCCACAACGTGTTCCCATTCTCCGCGGATGTTCAAAGTCCTTCCGTCCTTTAAGCTTACCCGTAGTTCGGGGAGTTTTTTGCAAACCGAATCGGGCAGGCCCGTGTCTCCGAGGCTGATATAACGGTGATATCTTCCGCCTCGCAGAATAGTATTCCAATTTTTTAATATATCTACGGTTTCCCCGAGATAACCGACCAGATCCGCTTCCTTTAGATTCGCGAATACGGACTGCGGGAATTTTGCGGAAGCCTTCCGCTTCTCCAATAACGGAGCGAGGTTGGACTTGATTTTATTTTCGTCCCAATCCCATTCGCCGAGGGAAGTCAGGGCGGGAAACATCAGGTTATGTATTTCCCTAAGGATGTCGGCTTCCGCGACCGCGTCCAAATCGAAAAGTTCCTCTTCGGATTTTTCGGCTTCCTCTTCCTCGAAATACATTCCCAATCTTTTTTTGAGATAAGAATCCAACGGATCGGCCAAAAATTGCGAAAGTTCGCGAACGTCCAACGAAGAAAAACCGAATTCGGTCGAGGAGGGTTTTAGTTCTTCGGGATTCTGAAAGCGTTTTAGTATATTAGAATTTTTGCGATCTTCATTCACCCAAATCCGCGCAAAGTCGTAACTGACCAATCCCTCTTCCATGGTTTGCGGTGAGTGTTCGTATCGGGCGCTATAGGAGTGGAGAGGAATTTTCAACGCCTGTTTTACTTCGAAATGTTCCATGATTTCTAAAAGATGAGAGCACGGTTCGAAGGTCTTGTCCTCTTGTAGGTTTTCGCCCACATAACTCAGAGTTAACGAATCCTGCGCGGATTGGATCGTTTCCCATAATAAGGATTCCTGAATTTCCTTTTTGGAAAGATCCCAGTCCTCTTTGAAGTCTTTACGTAGGTCGAGCCCCGATCGTTCCTGGGATCCGGGAAATTTTCCCTCGCCTAATCCTAATATGTAAACGTGTTTAAAGGGAATCGGGCGCATGGGCTGGAGAAGAGAAATCGTTACTCCACCCGTTAAATACGCGCCTTTTCTGTAAGGGATCTGGTCGAAAATCTGATCGGTAATAAAACGAAGAAGTTCCACTCCTTCCCGTTCCGAATTGAATTCCACGCCTATCCATTCGTTCAGGGCTTGTAACCAGGTGCGGAAAAGTTTGGCTTCCTGTTCTCGATCCGAATCCAACTCGAACAGATTTTCCAGAGCATTCTTTAGAATATCTAAATATTCTAAACTGATTCCGGATCGGCTTCCGGAGAATGCGGTTAGGATCGCTCTTTTGGTTTCGACTATCGTCTCCCAGAATATCGCGGTCGAGGCAGAGTGTTCGTCGGAGATACGATTTATGAGCGGGATTTTGTGGTTTTCCCAGGCGTTTTCCCGACTCAAGACTGAGGACAATCTGATTCTTCGGATGCCGTTGGATATCTGGAACGGGTCCGTTTCCCTGCCCGTTTCTTCGTATCGAATTCCGGATTCCTCGACCAGAGTTTCCAATTCCAAAACCGATTCGCCGTCGAGTTGTAATTTTTTATGAAGTAGCGGATTGCGGAGAAGACGAAGTAGGTCTTCCTTTTTCATAAAAGGGCCCGAACAAAGATCCCAGAGATTGTTCAGACCGCGATACAACAACGATGCTTCGTCGGCCTTTATGTCGGTAAGCGAATAGGGAATTTTTTTCCGAATCGGAGTCGGATCGCCCACGCCCGTCTCCTTTTGCAAAAGAATTCCTCCGTCTAACACCCATTCTACGGGACCGCGATACGTTTTCATGTCAGTCACCAATACGGCGAAGTCCAGATACGTGAGTTTCG
Source organism: Leptospira gomenensis (assembly GCF_004770155.1). Taxonomy (GTDB): domain Bacteria; phylum Spirochaetota; class Leptospiria; order Leptospirales; family Leptospiraceae; genus Leptospira; species Leptospira gomenensis. Next base: position 34,507 of record NZ_RQFA01000072.1, read on the forward strand.
GATTTCGATCCATTTTATATAGGATATCGTTCGCCACCGCCTCCATTTCCCGATACGGAGAAGGCGCGTTCCAAAATCGCACCGAGTGATCGGAGGTAGGCGTTTCCGATTCGAAACGTGCCGGATTTCCCCGCAAAAGACAGCGAAGCGACTCTAATTTCGGGGGATGTATATAAGAAGATTCTATTTTTTTTAAGTTATATTCGATCGCTCCGGAAATTCTGGAAACGATATGGGCCTGAGGATCCGCCCATCGTACGGGGCCTGCTTCTTCTTTCGATTCAGTCGTCTCGGTTGACCCCGAGTAAAATTGGTAAAGATGCACCGAAGTTCCGTCCTTTTCGGACATCGACTTTAGGATTTCCAAATAAGTGTCCGATAGGTTCGACAAACAGAAGAAATGGATCGTATGAAACGTTTCCGGGATCCGTTTTGCTTTTTTGGCAACTTCGCTTAACAAAAATTGGTTGAGGGTGGACGGCTTCTTCGAATCCAAAAAAACGTCCTGGTAAACGCGTTTTTCGAAACGATAGTAATCCTTGTCCTGGGGTAGCGGCGACGATCGACGGGATATTTTGGGTATTAAAACGCCTTTTTCTTCGGCCCAAGATTCTATCCATCCGGATCGATTGAGTTCGTAATCCTTAAAAAGGGAAATGAGCGCGGAGGAAAGGGAAAAGACGCGCGGCATACTCCGCAAAAACACATTCAAAAATTTGAATTCGCTTTCGTTCCGATTTCGAAGAAGATAGGATAGTATTTTCCTTTGGTTCGCTTCGTGACTGGGAAACGGTCTTTCCGCGGGTTCGTATTCCATTTCGGCTCTTCGACAATAATATTCTTCGAGAGCTTTTTCCAAAAACAGAAACCGTACATTCGTGGTCAATCCGCCTATTCGGGCCAGATTCAGATTGAGCCAGAGTTTCATATTCGTGCTCGGGATCACGACGATGGGAGCGCGGAGCGGTGCGCGTCTTTGTTCTTCTATTATATTTTTTGAAAGTTCCCGTGCGATGTCGTGAAGGGATAGACTTGTTACGTGTGTGATCGACAAACGGTTCCTCTTAAATACTTTCCTTATACGAGCATTCCCGTAAAAGCTCGGCTTGGCAAGTAATTCCGTTCGTGAAATCGTAAGTAAAATCCCTTGTCATTCCCGGGGCCGGCTGAATCCTGATCCGTATGTCCTCTCTCGCGGATGCGAAAAAGTTATTGGGTATCGAGTCCTTCCGTTTTTCTCAGAACGAGATCATTGAGCATACGATCGCAGGGAATCATTCCTTAGTCGTGATGCCGACCGGAAGCGGTAAGTCGGTTTGTTTTCAGATCCCAGCGCTGGTATTCGAAGGCCTTACGATCGTAATCTCGCCGTTGATCGCTTTGATGCAGGATCAGATTCTCAAACTAGAGCGTCTGGGTGTGGACGCTTCGTTTATCAATTCCTCCTTGTCCAAAAAGGAACGAATCAATCGATATGAAAATCTTCGCAACGGAAGATACAAAATTCTTTATGTTTCTCCGGAGCGTTTTCGTAAACGCGATTTTTTGGACGCGCTTGTGCAAAGGAAAATTTCCCTTCTCGCGATCGACGAAGCGCATTGTATCAGCCAATGGGGGCACGATTTCAGACCGGATTATTCCAAAATCGCGGAGTTTCGGGAAATACTGAAAAAGCCGCCGGTGATCGCGTTAACCGCCACTGCGACCGAAGAGATTCGCAAGGATATCATCCGTCAGTTAGGTTTGGAAGAAAACGAAATCAGGATCTTTAACGAAGGAATCTGCAGGCCGAACCTTTTTTTAGACGTAAGAACCTTTGTGGACGAACCTTCCAAAACGGATGCGATCGTGAAGATTCTCCGTGAAAAAAAAGGAAGTACGATCGTATATTTTAATCTGATTCAAAATCTGAAAAAATTCGGCGAACGTTTGGATGTCGAAAAAATCCGACATCGAATTTATCACGGTAGATTGGATCCGGATCAAAGAAGAAACGTCCAGAAAAATTTTTTGACTTCCGATGATACGATTCTCTTAGCGACGAACGCGTTCGGTATGGGAGTCGATAAGCCGGATATTCGAACCGTTATCCACGCCGAACTTCCGTCTTCGTTGGAAAGTTATTATCAAGAAATCGGAAGAGCGGGAAGGGACGGCGCTCGTTCCGATTGTCACGTTTTTTACCATCAGGACGATCTTACTGTTCTCATGGATTTTATAGAATGGCAGAATCCGGATCCTAAGTTTATAACGCGCGTTTACCGAACTATGGAATCTCTCGGAGAAAAACTTACTTCCATGTCGTATGAGGAATTGCAGGCGCAGGTCGTTCATAAAAATCGCGGAGATCATAGATTACAGACGGTTTTGAATCTTTTCGATCGATACGGAGTCACTTCGGGAGAGTTGGAAAAAAGTTCAATCGTTCTAACCGGCGCCCCTCCTGCGGAACTCCTTTCGTCCGAAGAGAACGAAACCAAAAAAAAACGGAGTTTGAATCGTCTTTATCAAATGATGTTGTATCTTAAATCGGAACGTTGTCGAAGAGAGTTTGTCTACGATTATTTCGGAGCTCGATTTTCCATATGCAATCATTGTGATATATGTCGAAACTCCCGAGTAACGTCGTGATTTTTTCGGTTTTAAGATTTCGTTCGGTGATGCCGTTTTCGCCTCGTGGATCGAAGGCTTCCGCAGTTTAGAAAATCGAATTCGTTCGGAGTAGAGGTCGGAGTTCGATCGAAGGAGCGGGATTGTTTGGGGGATACGTCGGATCGGAATTACGACGATTGTTTTTCGGTTGTCCTCTTCCGTGAATCGTAGGATCTCCTTCCACGATGATCGGCTCGATCGACCGAACTCGGGAAGGAGTCATCGCGGATTTATTTCTTGAATAGGAGATTATCGACGGAATACCGACCGCTTCCTAAAAAGAAAATCACACTCGACAAAAGCAGGTAAACGAAGGGGAGCGTTTTCACCTGAAACGGATCGTTTGCGTGCGCTATAAAAAAAGCGACGGACATCGTGATGAATATCGGAATCACCGTAAGACGGCTGAGTAATCCGATCGCAACGGCAATTCCGCAGAAAAATTCCGCGAAGACGACTAACGCGAGCGATGTTTTGGCTCCTATTCCGATAAGATCCGGAAATACTGCGGAGATCTGTTCAAAACCGAAAAGTTTCGGAGATCCGTGATAAACGAACATACATCCGAAGATCAATCGTAACAGAAGCGAGGCGATATCGACGTTTAAGGGCTGTGTTCCCAATATTTTTTGTTTCATTTTTTTTCCTTCTAAAATCAGAATAGAAGGGATTGTATCATATAAATATAATCCTCCTTTATTCTGATTTTTGAATATTCTTCGGGAGTAGAGAGTTCTTCTTTTTTCGCGGAAGAATCCTTTCTCCGTTTTTGCGACTTTTCTCTCGTGTTCGTTTTTGAGGAATCCGAAAAATTTTTCGGATATGCGGGATGAAAGAGAAGTTTTCCTTTCCCCCGGATGGTATTTCGTTCCTCTTTTAGAGGGTTTTGTGTCGATAGATTTTTCGGTTTCATCAAAGTTTGCGGATGGCGTCCCCTTCGCGGGACTCACACGTTAGACGTCCTTTAAGCCGGTCTAAACCTTATAGATCCACGTGCGAGCCCCCGAAGATTCCGATTTAGATCCATTCTCCCGGAGGCCAGCACCGTGACATCGAAGGAGTCGGTCTATCTTATTCCCCGGCTTTTTTTTCGAGATTTTTGCGCATAACGATCACGGAAACCGCTAAGAGCACCGAAATTACGACACAAATGATCGATACCGTCTGGAGCGAATCGGTAAAGGCTTCTTTCGCGGCGCCTAACAATGCTAAGCCGATTTGTTCCGGAACCGTTTTTGCGACGGACACGGCTGCGCCTAACGTTCCTTGCGCAGTTTGGGCCACGATAGGATCCACTCCTTGTGCGGAAATTAGTTCCATTCGACTTCTATAAACGGCGGTTCCTATACTTCCCAATACCGCAATTCCCAACACGCCGCCGAATTCGGCTCCGGTCTCGGAAATCGAAGCTGCGGCTCCCGCTTTTTCGGGAGGCGCGGCTCCGACGATGATGTCCGTTCCCAGGATTACGACGGCGCAGATTCCCAAAGAAAGAATGACGGAACCTAACACGATGTAGGCGAGCCCGTTTTGATCGGTCACGAGGGAATAGAAGACAAAACCGATCGCGGTCAATATCAAACCTCCGATGACTACGAATACTGGACGTATTTTTCTGACGATCATAGGTACGGTCAAGGAACCGACGACGTTCCCCGCCGCCGAAGGTAAGGTCCAAAGCCCGGCTTCCAGAGGCGTTAGCCCGAGGACGAGCTGAAGGTATTGCGCAATAAAAAGAAAACTTCCTAATCCGACAAAGATAGTCAGAGTGTTGGCGATGAGCGCGGAGTTAAACGCCGGCGATTCGAACAACTTGAGGTCGATCAAAGGATCGGCTAACGTCTTTTGTCTTTGTACGAACCAGATTCCTACTCCGAGTCCGATAAGAACGTAGACGGAAGGTAGAATCCCCCATCCGTGTTCCGCAACCTGTTTTAAACCGTAAATGATCGTAAGAACGGAAGCAAGGGAAAGAAACGCGCTCGGCAGATCCAACTTTCCCGCGTTTGGGTCCTTGAATTCAGGGAGAAGTTTCGGTCCCACGATCAATAACAGGATCATCACCGGAACGCTCAAAAGAAACACCGATCCCCACCAGAAATGTTGGAGTAGAACGCCGCCGACTAACGGTCCTATGGCGCCGCCGATGGAAAAGCTGGTTCCCCAGATTCCAATCGCAACCGTTCTTTGATTTGCGTCCAGAAACATGTTTCGAATGAGGGATAACGTGGAAGGTGCGAGTGTTGCGGCCGTTATACCCAATAAAGCCCTCGTTGCGATCAACATTTCCGCAGTTTTTGAAAACGCCGCCAATATGGACGCGACTCCGAACGCGGCGGCGCCGATCATCAGTAGTTTTCTTCTTCCGATTCGATCGCCTAACGTGCCCATGGTGACTAAAAACCCCGCCACCAAAAATCCGTATATGTCCACGATCCATAGAAGTTGAGAACCGGTAGGTTTCAAATCCTCGGTTAAATTAGGGACGGCCAAATATAGGACCGTCAAATCCATCGCATAAAGAAGACAAGGTAGCGCGATGACCGCAAGGCCGATCCATTCCTTTCTTCCCGCGAGAGTAGTTGTAGTTTGTTTCATTGTTGTTGCTTCTTACTCTTTATATATTCCGGCAGACGTTGTCGGATCGAAACGTTTTGCCGGTTACGTTTTGTTTCGATCCGTTCCGGGTTTTTTTCGTCTAAATTTTAATGTTTTCGAATATACGGTTTTATTAAACCTATTTTTCTAGGTTATACGTCTCCGAAATCCGAAAAATCGTTCGATCTAAGTTCCGTTTGGCTTTGGGAATAGGTCCTTCAACTCGGCAAAACGGCCGTTAACGATCTACCGAATTCATCCTAAAACTTCGCGGAAATACCGCGGACGACGTTAGACGTCATTTACCATTTCGGCCAGTTCCGCCTCCAGTTTGTCGAAGTTTTCTTCGTTTCCCGGGATGACGTATTTTTTGGATCGTTCGAATTCTTCAGCGGTCTCGAATAACATGCGAAAGGTGATTTTCGTTTTTCCCGAGGACTGCTCTTCGAAAGTCGTCGTAACACGGAACGGATGTCCGGAAATATGGTCGAAAACGAGTTCTTCCGACGGGACGATCGATACGAATACGCTGTGGTTCGGATAATCGGTTCCGTCGGGTCCGTGCATCGTAAATTTCCAATTTCCCCCCGGTTTGAGATCGTATTCGTAAAAGGTATTCGTAAAACCCTTCGGGCCCCACCAGCGTCGCAGATGGTTCGGATCGGTCCAGGCCCGGAAGGCCGCTTCCTTGGACGCGTTTACGATCCGAACGCTGACCGCTTCCCGGTCCGATTCGGGCGCCTCGTTTTTCGGGTCACTCATGTCGTTCTCCTTATTTCGTAACGAACCGATCCGCTTCCGATCGCCGAATCGGTTCTGCATTATTTTTGAATATTCAAAAAACGATATGTAATTCTTACGAATTGCTTATCGTTTTTTATCTCGTTTCTACGATCGTTTTGATCGAATTTAATCCGGTTTCGAAATCCTTTCCGATCATTTCGTCCATATCGTAGAATAATCCGAAAATTTTCGAAACAAACTGGTTGGGTCCGTACATCGCCCAAGTGACTTCGTTTCCTCCGTCCTTCGGCGAAAGCGTGAATTCCGCGGTATTGTGAGCTTCGAACGGTTCCAAAAAGTCCAACTTGATTACGATCTTGGTAGGTGAGTTTACGGTTGTGATTTCCATTCTTCCTTTTCCAATATCTTTGTTGCCCGACCATTCGTATATCGTCCCAACACCGTTAGGCGATCCAGAATAGGAACGTTGCATATTCGGATCCAATTTTTCCCAAGGAGACCATTTTTCCCAGGAACGAAAGTCAACGATGAGCGCGAAGATTTTTTCCGCGGGCGCGTCGATTTTCATAGAACGTTGGTAACGAAAGGTATCGGGTTTGGTGGAAGCGTATACGAACGCTCCTAAAACGATCAGGATCAAAAGGCCCGCTACGGAGCCGAGAACGGTTTTGAGTTTGGACATAAAATTCTCCCTTGTGTCGGATTAAAGTTTTTCGAGGTATTCGCGGAGGCGTCCCATCGTCTGGTTGAGTCCTTCCACTGCGCCGTATTTGTCTACGACCTCGTTTTTTTGTTCCGCAGTTTTGAACAACATTCTCATCTCGATTTTCGTGTTCCCGTTTTCTTCCGTAAACAGGACGGTCACTTCGAAATCTCCGGGATGGTCCTCTTTATCGGAACCGTGTTTATACACGAGTTTTTCCGGTTGAACGACTTCGAGATAGGTGATCAGATTCGGATAATCGATTCCGTCGGGTCCGTGCATGACGAATTTCCAAACGCCTCCCGGTTTTACCTCCATCGTTTCGATCGTGTTCGTAAATCCGTTCGGTCCCCACCAGTTGCCGACGTGCGCCGGATCGGTCCACATCTGAAACACAAGGCTCCTCGGAGCGCCGAATGTGCGGACCGCGACGATTTCGCGATCCGCGGTGCTCGAAGAGTTGTTCGCAATATTCATTATGATCTCCTAATATTTTATAATTTTAATATTTATTTTCCCGAAAGGGCCGCCGCCAGTTTGTCGAAGGATTGGTTCCATCCGGCTTCGGTCATCTCGGACATTTCGCCCGCTGGTAAACCGGCGTGTCTTACGGTCATTTTGGTTTTACCGTCGAGTTCTTCGAAATGGACGGACACGATCAATTCTTCGGGGAAGTCCGGCATTCCGTAATACGAAGCGGGGACCGGGTTTCCGTCCTTATCCGCGAAATGATCGGTGAATACGATTTTTTCGGGCGGGACGAATTCCAAAAACTTTCCGCTACTCCAGAATTCCTGTCCTTCGGGGGAACGCATTCCGAAGTGATACTTTCCGCCTACTCGAGGTTCCAATTTGCAACCGGGAGAGGAAAAGTCTTTCGGTCCCCACCAGCTCATCAGTCTTTCCGGCTCGGTCCAGGCTTTAAAAACCAATTCCCGAGGAGCGTCGAAGATTCTGACAATCACCATCTCGTTTTTGATTCCGTTCGTTTTATCCATACGTTGCTCCACGGTTTTTAGTTTTATTTTATTCTATTATATTCTAATAATTTAATATAATATTTTTTATAGATGCCAGACGCCTTCGAGTCTTCTGCTTGCCGGTCTCAACGCATAAGAAAGACCCACAAAAATCAATCCGATCAACGGCATGATTATGTGGAACGTTTCGAGTCCGCTGACTGCGCAGGAATAGGAAGCGGCGGTTAGGTTGATGAACATTCCCGCGTACGCCCATTCTTTGACCAAGGCGAGACGTGGCGCGACGATTGCGATCGCTCCTAGAAATTTCCAAAATCCCAAAAGCGCCACGAAGTAGAGGGGATATCCCAACTGCGACATTCCTGCCACCACTTCGGGGCCTTGGTGGATGTAGGAAAATCCTGCGAACGCGTAGTTGAGCGCCGTAAGCACTGTGGCGATCCAATATACGATATTCTTAATTTTGTCCTGATTCATGATCGACGTTCCTTTCTTGTTTTGTTTTTTGCTGCAGTTCCCGCAAATACTCGTCCAACCGGTCGAACCGGGCTTCCCAGATTTGTCGGTAATCGTCCAACCAATCCGCCACTTCTTTCAACGGACCCGCTTCCAGGCGCGAAGGCCTCCACTGCGCTTCCTTCCCTCGCGATATCAGGCCGGCCTTTTCCAAAACTTTCAGATGTTTGGTGATGGCCGGAAGACTCATGGAGAACGGCTCCGCCAGTTGTTTTACGGTAACTTCTCCGTACCGTAAGGTAGCCAAAATTTTGCGCCGAGTCGGATCTGCTAAGGCCGCAAATGTTAGGCTGAGCGGATCCGTAGTAGCTTCTTGTTGAACCATGTGGTTAATTAACCTTTTGGTTAAATTATGAAACCCGAATCCAAGCGTCAAGCTCTTTGTTATAAAAAGTTCCTTGAGGGATGGTAGGATTGGAAACCACAGGAGAATATTCTCGAAAAGAGAGGTTGTCCACACCAATTCGATTTTGCCGTTTGTTGGAAGATTCTGCTGGAAATCATCCGGGTCGCTGTGACCTTTGAATTATGTCCAATCCAATGTCTTCGGTGGAACCTTGGTCCTTAGTCGCGGAAGGTTACGCGAAAAATACGCAACAGTTTTTGTCGGAGTTTTCTCTGGAAGCGGCGCGGCGAATCGCTCCTGGGCCCAACGACGTAATCTTAGACGTGGCCGCCGGGCCCGGAACCCTTGCGATTCCTCTGAGCCGATCCGTCAAAACGATCCACGCGATCGATTTTTCGGAGAAGATGATCGAACATTTGAAGGCCGCAATTTCTGAGACACATTCCCACAATGTGATCGCCGAAGTGATGGACGGACAAAATCTGCGTTTTCCCGAGAACGGTTTCGACGCCGCGTTTTCCATGTTCGGTTTAATGTTTTTTCCCGATAAAGCGAAAGGATTTTCGGAGATATATCGCGTTTTAAAACCGGGCAAACGCGCGGCCGTATCCAGTTGGGCTCCCGTTTCCCGTTCTCCTTTGATGCAATTGTTGTTCGGAGCTTTGCGAGCCGCCAATCCGGAGATTCCGCCGCCACAAACCAATCCCGCCAGTCTGGAAAATCCGGATTTCTTTCGGGAACAATTCGTCCTTGCCGGTTTTACGGAAATCGAAATCGTTCCTTTCTCCCATTCGATGGAGGTGATAGGAGCGGAGGAATTTTTGGAAACTATGATCGAAGGCAACGCTCCGTTACAATGGATGAAACGCAACATGGACGAAACGACCTGGATCGAAAAAAAGGAAATCATGCTTTCGCATCTCAGGAAAAATCTTTCCGATCTTCCCGTATCCCTTTCCTCCGAGGCTTATCTAGGAATCGCTAAAAAACCGTGATCGATTCCTTCGTCGAACATGATCCTCCGAAAATCCGCGGCGTATCTTTTTTTCGACGAGAACGCGACGACTTCCGAAAATCTTTCGAGATAATACGGACCGCGGGTTTTCGCATTCTCGCTGTTATGCGGATTTCCGGATTCGGGGTCGTTGAAGGCGTATGATCGATATTAAGCGTCATTTCGCAACGTTTATTTTTAAGAATAATATTCGGAGAAAATATGATATCAAAATCGTTTAAACTCATTTTAACGATTTCCTTAATTTTAGCTTCTGCGATTCAAATACAAACCGAATCTAAAAAGAATAAATGGGAGTTCGAAAGTCCCCGAATTAAGGAATATACTAATTCGCTCGTTAGCGAATATATCTCCTTTATCAAACCTGATTGTAACGTAATTTCTTGGAAAAGGGCGATTTCGGGAAAAGAGGTCAGTTATTGTATTAGTGAACTTGAATTGGTTGACGGAAAACCCGTTATGGGTTATCCGACAAGATTTTCATCTTCGATCGAATATACTGGCAATAGTCGCAATGTTTCGGACGAAGCATTAGAAATAATTAATGATTTAGACAATATTAGTTTTTATCGAACCTGGATAACCAATTTCGAAAGAGAAATCGAAGTGACGGAGAACGATAAAAAATACTGGCTCCCGGTTCATAATAAGGTTTTCGCTTTTTTGAATGAAGATCGCCCCTTAAAACTAGATAAAGAAACCGACCAGCTCGAAATCGTTCCTAAACCGGCGGTCTTGGGTTTTAGATATTTAGGTTGTTGTTATACTAATAAACAAAGTATCGTTTTAGTTGTATCAGTCTTAAAACAATAGCTTTGATAAAACGAAACGCCGCCGAGGCTTTCCAAGCCTCGCGTCAATTCTTCCGAGGTTCCGTTACCAGGTCGATGGACGCAGCCGTAATCCTGTCATCCGCCGAAACATTCAAATAAAGGAATTTAAGTTCGCTCCTCTTTCGATCGATCCGGATAAATCCGGCGACTTCGTCCGTTTCTATTTTTTCCACCGTTGGGCGAACTCGATTCTTTCCAACGTCGTCGGATGCGAGTGGTAATAAATCACTTCCGCACGGTTAGGGTTCAAACGGGAACGGTTGTCCTTGGCGAGTTTTACTTCCGTGTCGATGAAGGATTTTTTGTCCCCTCCGGTGAGGTTCAGAGCTTCCTCGTCCGCTTGTGTTTCCTGAAAACGACTGATCGCACTCCACGCGGGTCTCGTCAACGAACCGAAAAGGGACAGTAACAGAAATAAAAACGGTAGGGTCGAAGGCGAATAGAATTCCTTCAGTCGAACTGAACCTTCTTTTTTGAATCGCAGGAACAGATATCCGAGAAGAAAACAAAGTAGAAAGATTTCCAATGTATTGAGTGCGATGTCCTTGATCTGATGATTATGGGTCCAGTGTCCGATTTCATGACCCAATACGCTCACTATTTCCTCCTCTGTGTGATTTTGAATCAGAGTGTCGTAAAGAAAGATTTTTCTGTTTTCTCCCCAGCCGGTGAAGTACGCGTTCGTATGACCGGAATACCTGCTTTCGTCGATGACATAGACGTTTTCCACACGTATGTTCGCCGTTTCGCATAACGTGTTGATTTTCTTTTTGAGACTCCCTTCCGCGATCGGTTTGTAATCGTAAAATAAGGGCGTGATCAGGATCGGAAATAATACGGAGAACAACAATCCGAAAACCAGAGAGGCGATCGGCACCAAAAATTTCCAAGCGTTTTCGAACTTCTTTAGAAGAAACGCCACACACAAAACTCCCAGCGCGCCGCCGACGATTCCTAATCCGAGCGATTTCCCCGTGTAGACGAGCCATTCCACAAATGTCATTTTTGAGAATCCGAAACGGTGTTCGAGCACGAATCCGAAATAGTATTGGAACGGAATCGCCAATAGGAATTGAATCGCGCTGAATCCGAAAAAGAATAATAAAACCGTAATATAGAATCTTCCTCCGGTCTTTTCGGAAATCTTCTCCTCCAGACGCGCCGATACGGACGTGAAGACGAAAATTCCCGCGACTATGAAATCGATCAGATCGGACAAAATCGACGCGAAAAATCCGCTTCTTGAGTATTCTATCCCTTTGCGTAAATCTTCTTCGGTGAAAAACTTCAGGATCCGTTCCTTGAGTTCGGGAGATACGTCCCCTTCGTAGGAAAGATATTTCATCGTGAGAGTGAATCCGATTTGGATCAGATAAAAGATAAATAGTACGGTTCTTAGTTTCATTCTATTCCGAGATCTTTGGTTTGCGACGAGAGAATCGATCGTAAATCGGAGTCGGTTCGGGTCAATTCATTTCCGGAGTTCCGACAATATCTCGTAGGACCGGAGTCGGGCCCCGAAGTCGTAGACCATCGTATTTACGATCAATTCGTCCGCATCGGTTTTAGAAAGGAAGCCGTTCAGTTTGTCCTTAAGAGTCGAAGGGGAGCCGCTCATAGAAGCGCGCAATCGTTCCGCGACCGCTGCTTTTTCCGTTTCGCTTACGTGTTTCGAAAGATCGTCCACGGGAGGACCGAGGGGTAACGGATTTCCCTTGATCAGATTTAAAAAGCCGAGTATTTGCGACGTGGATAATTTTTCCGCTTCCACATCCGTATCCGCGGCGAAAACGGAGACTCCTATCATGACATACGGTTTTTCTAATATTCCAGAAGGTTGAAATACTTTTCTGTATATTTCGATCGCGTGCATCATGTAATCCGGTGCGAAATGGGCCGCAAAACTAAACGGAAGTCCGAGCCGTCCGGCCAGGTCCGCGCTGTAAAGACTGGAACCCAGAAGCCAGATCGGGATGTCGAGTCCGCTTCCTGGAACGGCCCGAACCCTTTGACCGGGCTCCGCTTTCGAAAGAAAAAATCGCAATTCCTCCAATAACTCCGGAAATTCCATTCCTCCGATTTTGGTTTCCCTACGTAGTGCTCGAGCGGTCACCGGATCCGTTCCGGGAGCTCTTCCTAGTCCGAGGTCGATTCTCCCCGGATACAAAGTTTCCAACGTGCCGAATTGTTCCGCGACGATCAGCGGAGCGTGGTTGGGAAGCATGATTCCCCCCGACCCGACTCGGATTTTTTTCGTGCCGCCGGCGATGTAACCGATCAGGACCGAAGTCGCAGAGCTTCCGATTCCGGGAAGATTGTGATGTTCCGCCAACCAGAAACGTTTGTAGCCGAGTTCTTCCGCCCGCCTTGCAAGCGTTAGACTATTTTCGAAGGATTGGGAAACGTCGCTTCCTTGAACGACGGGGGAAAGATCCAAGACGGACAATTCTATTTCCGAGAGTTTGCTCATATTTTTTTAGATGCTTTCGAACTGCGAAACGGTCAACGATCGTTCGAAGGACGATTTCGCATTATCGAATGTTAGACTCGATCGAATTCGGGATCCTATTTCTTTCGTATAAAAGCGCTCAAATTTTCCTCGTCATCCTCCTTGAAAGGATCGTGAGAGACGAAAATTCTTTACAGAACAAAGCGTTCCTAAGAAATGAAAGTTAATTTTATGTCCACTCCTATCCATGAAAAACAATGGCCCGCAAAAGAGATCGTGGAAGATTTCTCCGAACTCAGGATTAAATCGCCGCTTACGCACGTGATCACGAATATCGTCGTAACCAATTGGACCGCTAACATTCTTTTGGCGGCGGGGGCTTCTCCCGCTATGGTGATCGCGGAAGAGGAGGTCGCCGATTTCGCGGCGATCGCAAGCGGACTCTTGATCAACGTCGGAACGCTAACGAGTTCGGACGTAAAGGCGATGCGCGCGGCAGCCGTTGCGGCTCAAAAAGCCGGAACTCCTTGGGTGATCGATCCGGTTGCGGCGGGAGCCTTACGGTTTCGTACGGACTTCGCGAAAGAACTTTTAGACTATAAACCTTCCGTCATCCGCGGTAACGCGTCCGAAATACTCGCGTTAGGCGGTGCGATCGGAGGAGGGAAGGGCGTGGATTCCACGGCCCGTTCTTCGGAGGCGATCTCTGCGGCGAAGGAGTTGGCGATCCGAACCGGGGCCGTCGTAGCGGTCAGCGGTGAAACCGATTATATCACCGACGGCAAGGATATCGTCGGCGTTCCCGGCGGGCATCCGCTTATGACCAGGGTCACCGGGGTCGGATGTTCCCTCGGCGCGTTGATGGCCTCCTTTTTAGGAATTCAAAAAGATCCTTTGCGCGCGGCCGTTTCGGCTTCCGCGGTTTTTGCGATCGCGGGTTTTAGAGCGGGGCAACAATCCAAGGGAACGGGCAGTTTTGCGACCGCTTTTCTGGATCAATTGACGCTTCTTTCGGAAGAAAACGCCTGATATAAAGAATATTCGATTTCTCTCATATTCTACAAACTCCCGCCCGTCGTAGCACTGCTTGAACATTCCTTCTCGTGACGGGATGGAATCGAGGAAAAACGTTTGTATTTTGCGGATTCGTTCCGAACATATCCCACGTTTTTGGGAGAGGATCGGAAGTGAGATGGGAACGTTTCCTTTTTTGGGATAAAATCAATCGTATTTACGGAAGAAGGGATTATCTGACGCGGAACCGGGCGAGGCATCTCTACGCGATGAACCTGGTCATTTTTTTCGTTTCGATTGCGGCTTGCCTCGTTTATATCCGCCAAGGTCTTAGAGTCGGATTTTTGATCTTCGGTATTTCCGCCTTGATTTCCATCGCGTTGATGTTCTTCAACAAACTCGAGACCGCCGTAAAGACGATCCTTTATCTCAGTCTCGTCGCCCTTACGTTCGGACTTTTTTTCGGAATGCAGAACGGGAATATTTATTTTTCGATGGCGACGATCCTGGTGTTGTTTCTGCATTTTTCCGATATTAAACGGACTATTCTGGTTTCTGCATATACGGGAATCTTAATGTCGTATCGTTTGTATCTTTATTCGGAAAACGGTGAAATATCCTCCGCTTTCGTTTTCGACACGATTTTTAAATTCATCCTTTTTTGTACGATCGCAATCATCACCGTAAGAGTATTAAATTCCCATAATAAAGAAAAGGAAATTTTCATACGCGAAATTCATCATCGCGTCAAAAACAATCTGCAGATATTAAGCGGATTTGCGATTCTTCAGCGAGATTCGGGCGGATTGCGGGAAACAGGACGAATCAACGATTTCAGCGATAGAATTTTGATGTTGTCACGGGTTCACGACGCGATCTACAAAATGGAAACCGACTACGAAGTCGATCTCAACGCGATTCTCCGTGAGATCGTAAACTTGAGTTCCCGAGTCGGATCGAAAGAGCGGATCCGCCTGATAACGGGCGAAACAACTTCTCCTTTGAACATCGAAATCTCGGTTCCGTTCGCGATGATCGCCTACGAACTGTTGAATAACGCAATTCTGCACGGTTCGTTCGAATCCGACGACATTCCGATCCTGGTCGAGTTGAAGTTTACGGAAGGAAAATACGTATTTTCGGTCAGCGGTCCTGGCCCGGCCATCGAAACGGATTCCGTTTGGTCCGATCCGAAAACGACCGGTTTTACTCTGGTCTGCGTGATGACGAAACAGTTAAAGGGAAATTTCCGGATCGAATCCGAAAAACAGGGAATTCGCGCAGTCGTAGAATTCTCGAATCAGGTCGAGTTTGCCACGTTTTTAGGTTGAACTTGTTTTTTGAATATTCTATTTTTATGATATTTTGGCGGATCGGCGAAACGCCCCGCGGGTGTCTCAGCCGGCACGTTTGCGGGCAGGGTTTCCGTCTTCGTTCCGGTCAAACGGAACGTTGTATGTTCCGCATTCCGATGTTTCGCGAATCTAAGTATATGAAGAAATTTTAATATAGGATACGAAACGGACCTTGGTCGGTTCGGGAGATTTTTTGTAGTAGTTTAAAAAAGGAGATCAAGTTCCGAATCGGGGAAATTCGGTTTGGAGCTTGTCGGGATCGAACCGACGACCTTCTGAATGCAAATCAGATGCTCTCCCAGCTGAGCTAAAGCCCCATTGTCGAATACCGGCTGGGCCTGATGTGATTTGAACACATGACCCCACGCTTATCAAGCGTGTGCTCTAACCAGCTGAGCTACAGGCCCGGTAAAGACATGATTTTGAGAGAATCTCCAAATGCAACAGTTTTTTTAGCAAAAACGTTCGACTCTTTTTCAAAAACCGTCTCGGCGATACACACGAATTTGATCGTCCAGAAAGTCCGAAATCACGAGATAACGGTTGTCCGGTGAAACGTCCAATCCCGTGGGTTGATTGCCCGCTTCCCAAAATTCCTTTACCGTGTCCGTCGTCGTGTCGATGACATAGACTCTTCCGAGCACCAATCCTTTTTTGAGATATCCTTCGCTAGGGTTGTTCGGTCCTCTGCAAGATACGTAGAGATATTTTCCGTCCGGAGAAAGTGCGATCGTGTTCGGTTTGTCGAATACGGGGATCGTCTTTTGAACCTTCTTTTCCTTGAGATCGTACACTTCCACTTTGCTGCAACACATGTCGGAAACGTAGATTTTGTTTTCGATCGGACCGGGAACGATATGACGTTTGTTGCCGGGTGGTCCGATCGTATCCGTGAGTTTTTCCTTGTCCATGGAATAAATTCCGAGTCTTCCTCCTCCGGTTTCCTGGTTGCTCGCGGAGAATTGCGCGATATACAATTCCTTTCCGTCCTTGGACAAAAGGAGTCCGCGGGGTAGGCCGATTTTTTCCGTTTTGCGGATTTCCTTTTTGGTACTCCGATCGATGACGGAGATGTCCTCGCTGATCCAATTGGAACAATATACGAGATCCCTAATGGAATCGTAGAGCAGAATCTTGGACCATTTTCCGGTGAGGTCCACTGTCGCTTTATACGATAAAGTTTTTAAATCGAATACGTGGACCGCGTTGGCCTGCATTTGGCTGACCCAGAGTTCGTTGTGTTCGGGAATCGAGATCGTTTCTACGAAGCCAAGTTTTTTTCTGTACTTTTCGGGAGGAGAGATTCGTACGGTTTCCCCGTTGCGTATGTCGAGAATGTCCATCCCTTCGTCCTCCAAAAGAGGAATGGCAAGTCTCGTGTTGTCGATAAAACGTACGCTCTTCGGTTGGATTCCCGTTTTGTAACGCGCCGTAAATCGATGGGTTACCCCTTCCTTGTCGAGAGCAAGTAGTCTTTCCGATAGTTCGGAGGCGCTCTTTACATCGATGACTGAATTTTGAAAACCGGGAGAGGAAAGTTCGAGTCGGATACCCTTGGAATCGGAGTAAACAGGTATTTCCATCTGAACGAGCGCAACGTTTTTGTCGGTTTCCAATACCTTATACGGTATACTTTCCGAGCCGGTCTTTATTACGGTTCCCTTATACGGATGAAGGCTGAACTTTACGGAAGTCGTTCCCGTTTTTTCCCGTTTCGATTCGGAAATCAGGGAGGAATTTCCGCTTTCACAACATACCAAAAACAGAAAGATCGGGACGAGTAACGATACCTTCGAAGGAAGTCGGTTTTTTCTTCTATTCATTTTGGATTCTCCTTTCCGAAATTGTTTTTCGGAGCGACCTGATTCCCCAGGATCAAATTGACCCATCGGAAAGGGCGTATTAGTAAATGATAAATTGCTAATGTAATTGCGAACACGAGAGTCAGGTGCAGCGGGAATTTTTCCCATAACCCGAGAGGGGTGTGCACCGTTAAATATCCCACCAAAAGGGAAACCGGATGATGGACGAGGTAGATCGGAAGGCTCCCTGTTCTCACGTATTCCGTTTTGCCGTCCTGAAAATTGTAATATCTCCGGAACACCCCGATCAAAAGACGTATCATCAACCAACCGGCGGAGCATTTCAGGAAGATGTGAAGGATTCTTCTCCAGGCTCCGGTATATCCGAAGTAGGACCAAAAAGGATCGATTCTGCTGATTTCATAAAATCCCCAGAACGCGGCGAATGCGAGCGCCGCCCAAACGGCGATCTTATCGGACAAGGGTTCTAAAAGCAGAGTTTCTTTGGAGATCAATAAACTTCCGCAAAGAAAAAAAGTGTAGTTGTAGACGAAGTTCACCGGTTCGATCGCATACCAGGAATCGTCCTTCATATAAAAGAGATTGATCGCACACGTTCCTGCGAAACTGATCAGAGTGAAATACAGGACGGTTCCGAATTCGGCAGCGAATCCGGCGCGCGGCGATTCGTTTCGTAGAGGAATTCCGAATCCGAGAGTGAGCTTCCGTATGAAAAGGTGTAACACGGTGAACAGGATCAAAAAATAAAGAAACCAAATGTGCGAGGGTCGAATATTCCCATTTAAGAATATTCTAATATAAAAATCGAAGTAGGAAGGACTTTCGCCAGATTGCAGGAGGGAAACGTAGGACTGCATCGGCGCGAATAACAGGATTCCCGCGACCGTAGGAATGAATATCCTAAAAAGACGCATCCTGAGAAAATCGATCAACGTTTTGGATCGGAATACCGCTTCCGTAAAATATCCCGATAAAAAGAAGAACAAGGGCATACGGAACACGTGGACCCATTCTCCGAAAACGTCGAATACCTCGGAACGTTCCTCGTTGCGAAGAGGATATTTGATCTCCGCGGCGTAAACGATCGCGACGTGGAACACGAGTCCAAGCAGAAGTGCGAACGAACGCAGATTATCGAGGTAGAAAAGTCTCTTTTTGCCGCTTTGTTGTTTTTCTGAAATTCGCCTTGCGCTCAAGCATCCACCGTATATTTGAATAGTGAGTCGCGGATGATCAGAAGGGAAGGATCCTCTTTCGGTTGTTCCACCATTTTATCTTTTATTAATAAACTGATGGAACTCACGAGATCCTGATGTTCCAGACCGACTCGAAGGATGGCCCACTTTATGAAATGACCGAGTTGGATTCGATATACGCTTCCGTCCTTTTCTCCGTTGGTTTGGGAGAAGTTGATCAACGCGGAGGTCACAAGATTTTTCTTATCGGCTTTGAGAAGCGAAGCGATCGTTTTGTTGGTCTCCCTCAACCGAGAGGAGAGTATTTTCACGACCTTCATGGAAAAGCCGGCATTGGTGCGGATCAGATTGAAAAATGCGCCTTCGTTGATCGCGATTAAGGATACGTCCGTTCTGGCGACGGCTCTCGCGCTTCGAGGAGTTTTGTCGATCAGCGCCATCTCGCCGAACATATCCCCCTCTTTGAGTTCCACTAAAAGTTTATACGCTTCTTTTATTTTTTTATGAATTCCTACTTTTCCTTTGACGATGAGATACATTACGTCCGCGTCCTGATTCTCTTCGAAGATCACGTCGGATTCCTTGTATTCGACGCCGAGTTTGTGGACCATGGATTCGGATATTTTCATCTTTCTGACCGCGAACTATTTCGCATTCCATCGATCGAAGTCTACGTTTTCGAAAAGAGAATCGTTTTCCTCGGATCCTTTCGAACGGTTCGTCGCTCGAAGAAAAGAACAACACCAGCTTCAACCCGCAAGGAAGGGGAATCAACAAAAAATCCGATCGTAAAACTCAGAGAAATTCGAGATAGGGTTTTTATCCCGGAAACCTCGATGAGACCGCATCGGGAAATTCGGGTTGAATCCGTGAAAGGCCGGTTTTAGGTTCGCACAAGAATGAAGAAAAAAAAGAAATTTCCGTTCGAAACACAGAAGACGTTGGAGCTTCTTTCCGCGATATCGGATCCGGTCAAACTCAAGATCGCGAAAATCCTCTCCTGTCATCGCGAAGTTAAAGCGGGGGATATCGCCAAGGAATTCGACGTTTCCAGAACGACCATTTCGCATCATTTGAACAGGATGAGAATGTTGAATCTCGTAAGTTCCAGAAAGGATGGCAAGGAAATCTATTACTCCGTGGACAAGGGATTAATCGTTGAAACCTTAAAAGAGGTTGTAAAATTTTTGGAATCCTGAAACATTCGCGATACGTCGATGCGTGTGAACATATAAATATATTAGAGCTTGCGTTTCGATTAGGAATTAAACGCGAGTCGTAAGAAAGTCCGGAGGGGTTATATGGATTTTACGATACCGAAGGAAGTGGAGGACGTCAGGGAAAAGGCGAGGGATTTCGTGGAAAAATACGCGATTCCCGCCGAGACGCACTACGACTACGATCACGGAAGAATGCCGGAAGCGGTGACCGATGAACTTAGAAATAAATCGAAGGAGCTCGGTCTTTGGACTCCGCATCTTCCCAAATCGGAAGGAGGTCTCGGTCTCGATATGGTCGGAACGGCGATCGTATTCTCCGAGTTGGGACGTTCTCCGATTGCGCCGTATCTCTGTAACTGCGACGCTCCTGACGAAGGAAACATGCACCTTCTTCACATCGCGGCCAACGACGATCAAAAAAAGAAATATTATTATCCTCTAATACAAGGTAAAATTCGTTCCGCGTTTGCGATGACGGAACCTCCTCCCGGAGCCGGGGCTGACCCGCAATCTCTCGCCACCAACGCGGTCAAGGACGGTAACGATTACGTCATCAACGGAGAGAAGTGGTATTGTACGGGTGCGAACGGCGCCGCGTTTTTGATCGTCATGTCCAAGGTCGCCGATTCCTTCCGCAGAACGACGATGTTCCTCGTGCCGACGGATTCCCCGGGTTACAAAATGGTCCGCGAAATCGGAGTGATGGGTTCGCACGGGCCGGGCGGTCATTGCGAATTGAAGTTCGAAAACGTCCGCGTTCCGGAGTCCGCGATTTTGGGGAGAGTAGGAGAAGGGTTTAAATGGTCCCAGGAACGCCTCGGTCCAGCCCGCCTAACACACTGTATGCGATGGATCGGACTCGCTCGAAGGTCCATGGAGCTGGCGAGGGAATACGCCCTAAAACGCGAGGTTTTCGGTCAAAGGGTCGCGGATCATCAGGGAATCCAATGGATGTTCGCCGAGTCCGCGCTCGAAATCGAATCCGGTTATATGCTCACGTTAAAGGCGGCACATACTCTTCGGGCCGGCGAAGACGCGAGACAGATCATATCGATGGCGAAGTGGAGCGTGTCCGAAACTTTGTGCAGGGTCATCGACCGAGCGATCCAGATCTGCGGTTCCCACGGTTACGGCCGAGACATGAAACTGGAACTTTTTTACCGGGACGCCCGGGCGGCCAGGATTGCGGACGGTCCGAGCGAGGTTCACAAGATGGTCATCGGAAGAAATCTGGTCAGCGGCAAGAGCGAATTTTAGAATATTAGAATTTACAAAACTATGAACGACGCAGAATTAAAGAACGTTTTGGAAGGTTATCTTTCCGTAAGATTGAAGGGTAGAACCGAAATCCATTCTATGGTTTCGTTGAGCGGAGGCGCGTGTCAGGAGAATTTCTCCGCGCAGATCCAGGTTCTGGAAGGACCGGAAACTGGTTCGTACGACACCGTTTTCCGCACGGATAAGGGTGCGGCTCTTTTGGCGTCCTTGCGTCGCGAGGACGAATTCGGAGTATGCGATCTCGCGTATCGTGCGGGTGTTAAAACACCGCGTCCGTTTTGGCTCGAGACAGACCGGTCCGTTACGGGAAGTCCGTTCTATTTCATGCAGAAAATTTCCGGTAAGGCGACGGGAAGATTCATCGTCAAAGATCCTTCGCTTAACAAAATCAGGAAAACTCTTACTTCGGAGCTCGCCGAGAATCTCGCCAGGATCCATTCGGTTAAACCGGAGGATTGTGAGGACGAGGCTCTCAGGCAAACTCTTTGGATGGGTCAGGATCCGTTCGACAAAACCGTCGCGACCGGATCGATCCGTTCGCTTCGTCTCGAGTTGGAACGTATGAGCGAACCTTATCCCGCTATGGAGATGATACTCAATTGGCTGGAAAAAAAAGCGAAACCTTCCGACGAAGCGGTTCTCGTTCACGGGGATTTTAGAACGGGAAATTTTATGGTAACTCCGGAAGGTCTTCAAGGGATCGTAGATTGGGAATTCGCGCACTGGGGAGATCGTCACGAAGACCTCACTTGGTTGTGTATGAGGGATTGGAGATTCGGCAAGTTGAATAAGGAAGCGGGCGGTTTTGCGGAACGTTCCGATTTCTATGAGGCGTATGAAAAAGCATCGGGCGCCGTTCTTGATCCGGCTATGATCACGTATTGGGAAGTGATGGGAAATCTGCGTTGGGCGATCGGTTGTATCGGTCAAGCGGAACGTCATTTGTCCGGCAAGGACAAAGGGATCGAACTCGCTGCGATCGGAAGAAGGGCTTGCGAGATGGAATACGAAGCGATGAGGATCATTGAAAATGCAGGATAAACCGACGTCTAACGATCTATTGGAAGCGATTCAGGATTTTCTAATTAAGGAAGTTCTTCCTCAATTCAAGGATAAAGATCTCTTAGCCTATAAAACATTAGTAAGTTGGAATATGCTCGGAGTCGTATCGAGGGAAATCCGCTCCGAAGAGGGACTTCTGGAAGGAGAGTTGGGACGTTTGTCTTCTCTTTTAAAAAAGGAAGACGACATCCCTTCGACGTTAAACGGAAAAAAAACGCTGGTTTCCCGGTGGAATTTAGAATTGAGGGATCGTATCCGCAAGGAAAAACTTTCCTTCGAGAATCGGGATTACTGGAATCACGTAAAGGAAACCGTCCGCGAAAAAGTGGAGGTCACTAATCCCCGATTTACGACGGAAAACTGAACCATGTCCGCGGTTTACATCGTACGTCACGGGCAGGCGGATTCGCAGGGAACCGATTACGACCGTTTGACTCCGCACGGAAAACGACAAGCGTTCGAGTTGGGAAGATACATGGCGTCTAACGCGGAAATTCCCGATCGTATCGTCACCGGGACGATGAGAAGGCATCGGGAAACCGCGGAATCCTTTTGGGACGGGATCCGTTCTGCTTCGGAAGGTTCGGAAATTCTTTCGGAACCGAAGACGATCCGCGATGCGGGATGGAACGAATTCTCTCCGGAATTGTGGAGTTCCTATTCCAAACTTCTCGCGGGGAAAAAACCAGAGTTCGAAAAAAGTCTGCGTCAATTCGGTACGATCCGCTCCAAAGGAGGAATCCGTTCCGCGGCTTTGTTTTATAAACTTACCGAGGAAATCCTCCGTTTTTGGAAGTCCGGAGAAGAAACTCCGGACGGGGTAGAAACGTATCTCGGTTTCGAGGAAAGAGTATTCAACTCTTCTAATGTATTATTCTCCTCCGTGGAACAGGATCGTACGTTCGTATTCACTTCGGGCACGCCGATATCCGTGGTCTTGAATTCGCTTTTGAATCAGAGCGGGGACGGTTTCGCCTGGATGCCCTGGATTTGGAACACGTCCACGAGCGTTTTTAGACGCGTGAGGGGAAAATACGTTCCCGTTACGATCAACTCCGTGCCGCATCTTCCCGAAAAAAAAGACAGAACCCTTTTTTGAAAGGGCTTCCTAACTTGTTTCCTCGTTCCATTCTCTTTTAAAGAATAGGAATTTTCCTTTATCTTTTTTTCCGTAGAGAAAATGGATCGACGCGATCCTCGTCTAACGTCTATACTGTTCGTCGTTTAAGAGTTTCGGATGTCAAAGCAGATAACTCAATCGCAACCAGTCTTATCGAAGTCCGGCCTTTGGATCCTTGGAATCGGTTCGATCCTCACGGCGCTCGCATTTTTCGGAAACTATCGTTTCGAGGATAAAATTACGGATCGACTTTTGGACAACATCCATTGGACGATCTCTTACGTCTGCGCGGCCGCACTCGCTTGGATCGGTTTTTTTTCGGCGGAAGGTGGGATCCGCCGTTTTAGGCGTTGGTTTGCGCTCGGTTTGACTCTCAACGCTCTCGGTCAGCTTTCCTGGGCGATCCAGGTTTATCTCGATTATTACGTCATTCCTACTCCCAGCGATTTTCTTTTTCCTCTCGTGCCTCCCTGTTTCGTGGTCGGATTTTATATTATAGTTATAGAATATAATAAAGTGCGAATTCGTTTTGCTTTGTTGGATGCGGCCGGTTTGGTCACGGCTATTCTCGCCTTTTCCCTGGCTTTTTATCTTCCGCAGAGGGAAGGTGTGGGCGTTTTTCAGTTGCTTCCGTTGATCAACCATCCGGTCGCGTTTTTGACCGCCGCCGCGTTGGGAATTTTGTTGATTCCTTTGTTGAAGTTACGACCCGACTTTTCCTGGTTCGTGTTCCTATTGGGAATGGGAGGAACCGGACTTTGTTGGCTTTTATGGAACGCACATTTTATCGTCGAAATTCCTCCGGACGGCACGATCTTAAACGCCGGTTTTTCGGTCGCCGCTCTGATCCTGGGATACGGAACCTTAACCTGGTTTCCCGAATTTAATACGAATCCGTTGTGGGAAAATCGTTTCGAGGCGATACTTCGTTTGTTGCCGTTGTTCGAAGTCGTGGCGAGTTCCGTCACGGTCGTTCTTGCCGCCACGTTACCCGGAATCCCCGAAGGAGTTCGGATCGTCACTTGGACCGGAACGGCGATCGTGATCGTGATCGCGAGTTTCCGTCAGACGTTTCTGGTCAGCGAGATGAGGGAGACGGAACATCGTATCCGACTGATCAACGAGGATCTGGAAGGAATCGTCGCGAAACGAACCGGAGAACTACAAACCGTTAACCGATATCTCGTAACTAAAAACGAGCAGGTTCTTACGGCAATCGACGAGTTAAGAAGCGCACAGAAACAACTCATACGATCCGAAAAAATGGCGGTACTGGGTCAACTAGTGGCGGGCATCGCGCACGAACTCAATACTCCGTTAGGCGCCATCGTGTCCTCCAACGAAGGAATTCGTTCGGTATTGTCCAACTCCTGGGAAAATCTTTTGCGGGATTATTCCGGCTTTAGCGAAAAGGAAAAGAGGATTTGGGAGCGTTTTTTTAAAAAAGGAATTTCTCCCCGAGAATTTTTCGATACGAAAGAGGAACGCGCCAAACGTAAAAGGATCTCTATTTTGTTAAACGAAGTCGGCGTGCCGGAGTCGATGCGTTTGGCCGATATATTGACCGATCTGGGTTTCGAATCGGACGAGGTTTCCGAAATCGCACTTTCCGCTGAGGACAAACGGAAGCTGCTTCCGATAGCCCAAAACGCGCTTTCACTTTCCGGTCTTGCACGTGCGAGTCTTACGATCGAGAAAGCAGCCGAAAGGGCTTCGCTCGTAATTCAGGCGTTGAAGGAATACGCCTACAAGGATCGGAGCGGAACCGCGATGGCACCGGTGGACGTTCGTAAACAATTAGAGACCGTCTTAACCCTTTATTACTCCAAGTATAAAACGGACGTCGAGATCGTTCGGGATATGCCTGACTCTTCGTTCGTTTGGGGAAACGCGGAGGCGTTGACTCAGGTATGGACCAATCTTATTGGGAACGCACTTTACGCGATGAACTATAAAGGCAGAATAAAAATCTCCTGCAAACAAAAAGATCGTTCGTGGGAGATCGCCGTCCAGGACAGCGGAACGGGAATCGAAGATTCGATCCGAGATAGAATTTTCGAACCGTTTTTTACGACCAAACCTTCCGGGGCCGGAACGGGTTTGGGTTTGGACATTTGCAGAAGAATCGTGGAGGATCACAGCGGAAGGATCACGTTTCAGACTTCGGAGCAAGGGACCACGTTTTTCGTCACTTTACCCGCCGGAGACCGCGAGGAAACACAACACGTTTCCTGAAACGTGGTTGCTCGTTCATTATTATTGATTATATTATTATATTCTTATATTTAAGAATTTTATCGAATACGGAGCCTAATCAGAAGAATAATTCTTTAAACCGAATTCGCGTTTAGAAATATGTAATTATGGCTTGGATTTATTTGGCGATTGCCTCCTTGTTCGAGATCGGATTTACCACCTGTTTAAAATTGTCCGATAATTTTACGAAACCGATGTGGACTTCCGGGTTTGCGGTTTCCGCGGTTTTGAGTCTCGTTTTTTTGAACAAGGCCGTTCAGACGATTCCGATGGGAACCGCTTACGCGATTTGGACCGGTTTGGGTGCGGTCGGAACGGTAATCATCGGGATTTTATTACACGGAGAACCGATCGATTTTTGGAGAGGATTTTTTCTGTCCACGCTGATCCTTTCCGTTTTCGGTCTTAAGTTTCTCGTTACGGAGTAAACCGAAGATCGAGATCGATCGTTCCCGTCCGGAGGTCGATCTCTCCGAAAGGAAACGACGGTTTTTTCTCAATCAGCGATTTGCGGCTTCGAATCGGGATGTGTCCTCGTAAAAACGATATTCGATGATCTTGTCGTTTTTGATGACACATTTTAAAGCCCAGTCGCTTTCATAGATTTTACCCGTTGACTTGAGTTCGTGTTTAAAACGTCCGTTTGCGAACACGACGTTCTTGTTTCCGATCACGGTTTCCACGACGAATTCCTTGGTATCAAACGTTTTGCCGAGATTGGTTACGAATTCCTCAGCCCCTTTTTTGCCGGAATAGGAACCGTAGAGTTCTCCCGTTTTTCTGGCGACGTCTCTTACCGCGATGATGGAGGCGTTCTCGTGAAAACTCGCGACTACTGCGGCCAAATCACCTTTTCCGAAAGCGGCAAAAAATCCGTTTACCACCGCTATGGGATTGTTGTGTTTCGTTTCTCCATTCAACACGAACGGGAACAACACGGAAAGTATCAGCGTTGAAAGTGCGATACGCATTTCGATTCTCCTTGATAAATTACGATACTTATAGTTTCGTATATCGAAACCAGTAGTATCGTAATTGGCTTGACCGTCAAGTTTTTTTCGTTCAATGTGGTTTATGATTAAAAAGAAAGGTTCTAAAAAAACGAAGGCGAAGACCGTTCTTCGGGGGAGGCCTAGGTCTTCCGATTACGAGGATTCGATTTTGAAAGCGACGTTCGATCTTCTTGCGACGAAAGGTTTTTACGGATTTTCCATCGAAGACATAGTCGAAAAAACCGGCGTCGCGAGGACGACGATCTATAGGCGGTGGCCCAGTAAGGCAAACCTCGCGATGAATACGATCCTGACTCTGATTAGTCCGTATCTTGATTTTCCGGATGAGGTTCCGTTGGAAGACGGGATTGTGAAACAGATGAAGGGGCTGGCCGGTGTTTTTCAGGGAGATTACGGAAACGTAATATCATCGGTCATCGGAGCTGCTCAGGACGATCCGGAGTTGGCGAAGGCGGTTCGCGACGAATATCTTAAGCCGAGAAGAAAAATCGCCGCCGACTATATCAAACGGGCGATGATCAACGGAGAATTCCCCGATTCGACCGACTCGGAGATCGAGGGATTGATAGATTTATTGTACGGAGGTCTTTATTTCAGAATGCTCCTCAAACATAAAAAACCCGGTTTGGACGGATTGGAGTTATGGATCCGCCGAATTTTTCGCGCTTTACGCGGAGAAGGAGAGGTTCGCGTTTAATCTAGTTGCAATTTTTCTAATTTGATTCGTTTTCTAATTTCCTTTCCACGTTTTTGATTCACTTCTAAAACGCGAAGGAGCGTATCGAGAGGAAAAGCGGTTCCCTGAAACATTCTTCTCATCGTCCTTTCGGACATGTCGTACCAGCGGGCTTTGGAAGAAACGAGGAGTTCGCCGGTTTTTTTGTGATGTATGGTAGCTTTGGTGTACAGTCTTCGACGTCGAACCATCGTGACCCAACATCTCACTTCCACCTCCTCCTCTAGAGGAACCGCTTTGTGATATCTCATATAAAGCTGATCCGTCATCACGAAATGTCCGAGATGAAAACAAAGAACTCCCTGGGCTTCGTCGAGAAGAGTCGCAAGAACTCCGCCGTGGGCGTAACCAGGAGCGCCTTCGAAAGCCTTTTCGATTTTAAACGGAAAACGTACTTCGCCGCTTTCCTCGTGAAACGGAAAACTTGCGTGGATCCCTTTGGGATTTTCCGGTCCGCAGCCGAAACAATTTTTATGATGCCAGTCCTGTCCGTTTTGGCTGGCTTTGATTTCTCGAAAGATCGTTTCAGGTTCCATCGTTTTCTCCGTTCTATTCCATGAAAAAAATCGATCGATGGGATTCAAGTGCTAAACCGACATCCTTCCGCGGAGATACGTCCGGTTTTTTTTTCGGGAATACGTTTGTGCGATTCTTATGGGAACCAATTCACCTTGACGCTCGGAATCGGTTCCTTACTGTACGTCGCGTTCCTAAAGGGAGAATCGAATATGAAGGCCGCAGTTTTAGAATCGGGAAAAAGAAGGTTGGAAATCAGAGACGTCGCAGTCGTTTCGTTGCGTCCGGATCAGGTTCGGGTACGGATTAAAGCCTGCGGAATTTGTGGGTCGGACGTTCATCTCGTCGTTCATGGAACCTTGAAGTGTAAACATTTTCCGAGGATTCCGGGACATGAATCGTCCGGAATCGTGGAAGAGGTCGGCGATAACGTAGCCAAATTCAAAAAAGGGGACAGAGTGGTTATCGCAGCCGGAACTTCCTGCGGAGCGTGTAACTACTGTAAGGCGGGACACGAAAACTTATGCAAGGAGTTGGGAGTTTTCGGTTTCGATCGGGACGGTAGTTTCGCGGAATACAACGTCGTGGAAGAACGTTATTTGTATGCTCTGCCGGACGCGATTCCGTTTGATCAAGGTGCGATTTTGGCGGATGCGGTTTCCACTCCGTATCACGCGATTCGTTATCGGGGAAATATCCGCGACGGAGATACGGTCGCAATTTTCGGTTGCGGTGGTTTGGGAATCCACGCGGTCGCGGTCGCAAGGGCTTTGACAAACGGAAAGGTGATCGCCTTAGACGTTGACAAAGGTCCTTTGGAAAACGCCGTCAAATACGGAGCCGACGAAACGATCAATCTTAAGGATATCCGCAATCCGGGCAAAACGTTGAAGGAGATCAGTAAGGGCGTGGACCTGCTCGCCGATTTTTCGGGTTATATGTCCAACGTCGAAGAATCGGTGCGTGCGATGAATCCGGGTGGAAGGATCGTGCTCGTGGGAATCGGTAGGCAACCTTTAAAATTTCAGATCCCTTTCATTCTGATCGAAAAGATGATCTCGGTGAACGGTTCCTACGGTTCGGATCGTAGGGCGATTCCGGAGTTGATGGATTTATATATTAAGGGTAAGATCAATCTCAATCACTCGATCACATCCCACCACTCCCTGGAAGAGTTGAACGATTGTCTGGAAGCCCTCGACCAAAGAAAGGGAAATCCGATCCGGTTTATTATAGAACCTTAATGAATAAAAGATCGGTTCTTGTTTTTGGTCGAACCGAAGACGCGCGGCGCAAATACGCCGCGCATAGCAACTAATTACTGTTAGGCGAATTCCTCCACAAATGCTTTTCCGATTTCGGTCGCTTCCGGAACCGATATCAGTTTTCCGGTTTTGACGTCGTAGACGTATCCGTAGATCGGTATGTTTTTAGGAACGAGCGGATGGTTGCGGATTCTTTTTACGTCGTCTACTACGCTGGAAACCTCGTCGGGAAACGTTAACCAATCGATGAACTCCGCTTCTTTGGAGCCGGGGCCTTTGCCGACGTCTTTCCAGCCAGCTTCCGTGAGTTGAGCCGTTTCCAAACTGTTGGCCAAAAGACGACGGAGGATCGCGTCGGTAAAAAGGGCCATTCCACAATCCGTATGGTGGATCACGAACCATTCCTTCGTTCCGAGAAGTTTATAAGAAATTACTAAAGATCGGATCGCGTCGTCGGAAGCACGACCGCCCGCATTTCGGATGACGTGTGCATCGCCTTCCGCAAGCCCTGCATACTTTGCGGGATCCAATCGCGCATCCATACAGGTTAAGATTGCGAATCTTCTTGCGGGAGGTAGGGCGAGATTTCCTTTCTTGCCAAAACTGTTTGAATACTGCTCATTTGCAGATTCGACTTCGCGGATCAAAGTGGACATAGGCGTCGTCTCCATGTTTTAATATAATAGAATTTATTATGTTTTATTGGATTTAATCAATTTTAAATTGAATTTGACGCTGTTATTGTAGCGAATTTTGGCTTGGTTTTTGGAAGTTTGTAACAGGAATTGTATTCTTGTATAGGTTGTGTAGGAACTGTTACGCGGATCTTTCGGGAGATTTGTAGGATCTCCTAAATTTCAGTACAATCGTTGATTCTTTCGGGGAGAATGGGAGACAAAGTTGTAGCGGTCGTTATAAAACTCTTGCCTTTTGCCTGAACTCCGATGAGTTAGGAAACGTTTCTTCTTCCTTATCAATCGTTTGTTACGCAAAGGTGGTTTTCGTGAAAGATCGAACGTGCAGGTCCGCAATTTTCGGAACGATTTTATTCTCCCTTCTTCTCGTGTTTCCTTTAGCGGGAGCGTTGTCGCTCAAGGACATCCCAGCCTCGATCGGGCACGATGGTCGGGAAATATCGAAGCAGTTTTTCGGATTTTTGCGCGGTGCCGCTAAAAAAATTCAGTACGACGGAAGGGCGTCCGAATTTCATAAATACATCGAAACCTCTCTGGAAAAGTTCGAACTGAAAAAATTGTATCAGTCGGAATTCCTTCAAAGGTCGGAAGACGGAACTCATCGGATCGCTTATCGGGGAACGTTTTCCCGGGAAGGTTATACGGTCAAGTTGGAGGAGAAACGATCGAATTCTTTTCCGCCGGCGTTCGGGGATTTTAGCGCCGATTTTCTTCTCAAACACAATCCGAAACCGTTTTACGGGGGAAATTCGTATTCGGGCAATTTGGATCTGACGACCAACCTCGGTCCTTTTACCAACAAACATGCGTTAGCTGCTTTGGAGATCCTTCTTAAATATCTGGATTCTGAAAACGTGAAAAAGATAGACGCGCCGGCTACCGCGATCTTTAGAAAAGTGAACCCTCCCGAATCGAGAAAGGTTCTAAACGATTTTTCGAAATCCTTTCCGGATCTGGGTAAATTTTTGAATTATTACTTCGGTTTGGATTCTCTTTTAACTTTTTCGGAAACGGGCAAAGTCGGAGGAGAGGTTGCGGTTACTAAGTTCCACTTCAAGGGTTTTCTCTCTAAAAACCTCTCGGACGACTACGCGGAGTTAGGCGATTATATCGATTCGATCAAATATCTAGGCTGGATAAACGTTACGATCGAAAATCCGAAGGGCAGAACTCTTGCGGAGTTCCGACTCGATTCCAAAAGACCGGACGTTTCGTTTAAATTTATCACGAAACAGGGTAAAATTTTTCCTTACGATTCCAAAGGGACTTTATTTCCGGAAGAATCGTTTGCGATTTCCTCTCTCAATCGGTTTCCTTTTCAGATTCGAATCGCTCTGGAGGCGAACCTTTACGGTCTTCTATTAGAAAATTCTGAAATACTTTTGTCGGGTGTTTTCGTGAATTTTTCCGACAACGGTTTTCTGTCGTTGAAGATTCTTAAGGTGAATCCGTTCGACGTCTCGGGCGGTTTTTCTTACGTAATTCCGACTTGGGCGATCGATTTCGTGATTCCGGGGAATTTGGAATCCATCATTCGTGAGTTTACCGATACGCTCGTCCGCGCAAACGGGGATAAGGGAACCAAGGTCGTTCTTTCTTGGAATCGGGAACTCGGAAAGACGTTCCTAAGAACCCACTTGGAGTCGGAATTTCTGGATAATTTTTTGATTCGATTCGGCCTGAAGATTTGGAATCACAAGGTTTTGCCTTCCGAGGAGGCGCGGGAGGATATTCGAAATGTTTTTATCCGTGCGGTGGATTTGATTCTCAAAGAAATTTAGTTTTTCCGAGAATGTAGGAACACCCCGGTGGAAAAAATTCCCGGAGGAAACGGCGATTTCGTCGTTTTCGGGGGGAACTGCGGGAACTACCGCGTCGATGCGAGGTATTTGGGATTTGATACCGGTTTGTCGAAAAAGGCGGTTTCGGAAAACGAGATATTTCCCGTTCGGAAGAAGAATCCATGAGGGAGATCCTACACTTTGTCGTACAACAAAAAAATCGTAGGAACTCCCCGTTTTCCGGGATCCTCTACAGATCCGTGAACGCTCCGCAGGCGGTGACCAAATTGCGATTCAACGGAAAGGATTGGTCGGAAGTCGCCGCTCCCAGAGCCGTATTGATTTTACTCTGAATCAAGTTGGAATTCGCACAGTTTCCACCGTTCGCGTTACACTTTGTGTTCGCCGGAAGTGTGCCCGAAGCGAGGGTCGTCAACCAGGTAACGAAGTTTGTTCCGCCGGAGTTCACGTCATACATCTTTTCCGACGTAGTAATCGTATGAACGTCACCGGGAGCGATATAATACGCGTAATTCGGGGCAGCGGCCTCGATCGTAACCATAGAAGTAACGGCTTGTTCCGACCAACCGCAGGAAGAGCCGTCGATCGAAGCGGGAGTTCCGTCGGGAATCGCACTTCCGTCCGAATCTCCAAACAAGGTCGAATAGGATTTGGAAGAATCATACGGATCCGGCGTTTTCGTGTCCGTGTATGTCGGAGCAGCGTCGATGATATTCATCACCTTGTAAAAGAATCTCTGATTTCCGTCGAACAAAGCCGTATATTGTCCCAATTTATCACCGGCGCCGGCGTATTCGTTCGCAACTTGGGTGAAGTAGTCCGTGATCGATGGAGTTCCCGCAAGATATCCAGGTCCCAGAGTTCCGACCCAGGCGGGGATATTCGGATCCGCACCCCATTGTGTATCCAAATTCGCAAAAAATCCGTTCGTCACGATTCCGTTGGAAGCGTCCGAAAGCATATTTACCCGAACGCCGCCGTTTAAACCGGTTACGGTTTCCCGAACGATCGGATAATTCAAAAGTGCACCGTAACCGCCCGCGCTTTGTCCGGTGACAAAAACCGTTTCGACACCGGGATATTCCGACTGAATGAATTTCATCGTCGCCAATACGTTATCGTATCCATGATGTTTGATGACGACGTTCGAGCCGGTATTCGGATTTACGTAGGTCGTATCCTTCGAACCGATATGGAGATCTCCTGTGCAATACGGAATAAAAACCACGTCGTAGTCTTTGAACGGATTGGAGGCGTTTCCGGCGTTCATCACACCCTGAAATGCGATCTTTACGAACTGATCCGGAACAGCATTGAGCATGTCGAAATAAGTGGTCGTATTGTCGCCGAAACAATTGTAACCGCTCCAACAAGCGCCGCCTCCCATGAAGTTGATCAAAAGTTTTTTATTGGAAGCGGCCACTCTCTTTCGATACAAGGAGAAGGTAGTATTTCCTTCGATTCCCGTACAAGACGGAGAATACGCGCGATTGTTGTAAGCGGCGCCGGCGACGGTAATCGTTCCCGCTTCCGGAGTGATCTTCTCATACGGACTGGATAAAAAATCCGCGACGACCAAACCTAAGATCGTTTGGTCGAGATCGTCTTCCTTCTTTTTACAATCCAAGAAGGAAAAAAGAAAACAAACCGTAATACACCAGAAAAACCATCGTTTCATGACAAGCCCTCTCTGCTCTGTTCGAATCTTTGTATAAAACGGGGCAATTATACGTTTGATACATCGGAAAGTCAACCGATACCTCAAAAAAGGAGCGTCTTCGTTGTGTATCCTCCGACTCATTTTCTTCCTTTTCGAACGATTTTCGCGAAGAAAGCGATCGGATTGTATTTGAGAATCCCTTCCTCCGTGGGAACCTGGACAAAATTCGTATTCCCAAAAACCGTTTTGAGAGAGGAGGGAGTTTGGAACCTATAGAGGATCTTTCCGGAATCGACGAGAATCCGATTATCCCGCTGGACTCGATTCTACCGCCCGAGTTATTTTTAATTCCCATCAAATCCAGACCCGTTTTTCCAGGAATCATCACACCGCTCATCGTTCCGAGCGGTAAATTCGCCAAGGCGGTCGAAGAATCGCTCAAGGGAAATTCCTTTTTAGGACTCGTTCTTTTGAAGGACGAAGAGAACGAAAAAGAAACGTCCGAAAACATCTATCAGTACGGCGTAGTCGCTAAAATATTAAAAAAAGTCAATCTTCCCGACGGAGCGGTGAACATACTCATCAACACCGTTCGACGTTTTAAGATCAATTCCTACTCCAGCGTGGATCCGTTGATCGCCCGCGTGAATTATCCGGAAGAGGAAGGCGGCGCTCCGAAGAACACGATTAAGGCGATGATGCGGACCCTTCTCGTGATGACGCGCGAACTCGCACAGAATAATCCGCTTTTTACCGAAGAAATGAAGTTGACGATGCTCAACGTGAACGAGCCCGGGAAGATGGCCGATTTCGTGTGTTCCATTCTCAACCTAGAAAAAGAAGATTATCAATCCGTAATAGAGTCAACCGTTCTCAAGGAGCGCATCGAAAAGGTGCTTTTGTTTCTGAAAAAGGAGATCGAACTCGTTTCCATCCAACGAGAAATCTCCGATCAGATCCAGGACAAAATCGACAAACAACAAAGACAGTTTTTTCTTCGCGAACAACTCAAGGCCATTCAAAACGAACTGGGAATCAAGGACGATAAGTTCGAAAAAAAATACGAGAAGTTTTTGGAACGTCTCAAATCGCTGAACGCGGATCCGGAAGTGATCGAAGAAGTGGCGAGGGAGTTGGATAAGTTCTCGTATGCGGATCCGAACACCGGAGACTACAACGTCATCCGGAATTATCTCGATATTCTCGAATCGCTTCCCTGGGAACCTGCACCTCATCGGGACATCGATCTGGACAAGGCCAAACGTACCTTGGATCGAGATCACTACAAACTCGACGACGTAAAGGATAGAATCCTGGAATTTCTCGCCGTAAAAAAACTGAAGTCGGACGAAAAAGGCACCATACTGCTGTTAGTCGGTCCTCCGGGCGTGGGTAAAACCTCGATCGCGAAATCGATCGCGGAAGCGATGGGAAGAAAGTTCTTCCGGTTTTCCTTGGGAGGAATGCGAGACGAGGCGGAAATCAAAGGTCACCGAAGGACGTACATCGGATCCATGCCGGGAAAAATCGTAACCGCGCTTCGAATCACGAAGGAACGGGATCCGGTCATCCTTTTGGATGAAATCGACAAACTCGCCGTGGGAATCCAAGGCGATCCGTCTTCCGCACTTTTGGAGGTTCTCGATCCGGAACAGAACAGGAATTTTCGAGATCACTATCTCGATCTTCCATTCGATATTTCGAATGTGTTTTTCATCGCCACCGCGAACACGTTGGATTCCATTTCGAGGATCCTTATGGATCGAATGGAAGTGATCAATCTTTCCGGATATATCACGGACGAAAAAGTGCAGATCTTTCAGAAATATCTTTGGAAGAAGGTACTTCAAAAAAACGGAGTCGCGTCGTACGGAATCGAATTCGACAAAAAAGCATTGGTAGCACTCATCGATTCCTATTCCCGCGAATCCGGGGTGCGAGGTCTGGAGAAGATGACGGATAAACTCGTCCGAAAGATCGCGCTTCGCATCGTGAAAAAAAATCCCTTCCCAAAAATCATCCGGGACAAGGATCTGGAACAGTTTTTGGGAGTTCCTAAATTTACGGACGAACGTATGGTGCGCGCCACCGTGCCCGGAACCGCTCTTGGTCTGGCGTGGACTTCCGTAGGAGGAGCGACTCTTCTGATCGAAGCGGTGTTCGTAAAAGGTAAGGGAGGAATTCTCCTCACCGGAATGATCGGTAAGACGATGGAGGAATCCTCGAGCATCGCGCTGAGTTATATTAGAAATTTATTAAATAATGAGACTCTTTTCGCGGATCGTACGGTTCATCTTCACGTTCCAGACGGAGCTACGCCCAAAGACGGCCCTTCCGCTGGAATCACTATGGCGACGGCGATCCTTTCCCTCGCCCTCGATACGAAGGTGAAACCCGGTTTCGGAATGACGGGAGAATTGACCTTAACGGGAGAAGTTCTTGCCATAGGCGGACTTCGTGAAAAAATCGTGGCCGCAAAACGTGTGGGAATCCATAAGATCGTATATCCCAAGGACAACCTTCAACATTTGGAGGAGATCCCAGAATACGTAAAAAAAGGGATGTCCTTCTTTCCGGTCAGCCGGTTCGAGGAGGTCGCCAAATTGATGTTCGACGAAAAGACGCTGATGAAAACGGGAATCGATTCCTTCTCCGAAAAAAAGGGAGTTTCCGGAAAAACGAAGGGATCGGTTCCGAAAAAGGCGATAGGAAAAGCCGTACCGAAAAAAGCGGGGATCTCCGCAAAAAGGAAAGGCGGAAGGTCGCCCCGAAAGGCAGGATCCGATTCCGCGGGAAAATCGGAGCGTAGTCGGAAACGATAGGTAGGGAAACTTTTCCGAAAAAAAGTAAGTAAGTATTTTAGAATATTCTTAAATTTAAACATATGCAGGAGAGCCGAATGGGCGTTCCATTTATTGATATCAAGAGATTCGAGCCGGGATTGCTGGAAGAATGGGAAGAAAAAGTGAAAGTTCTCAGTAAAAACGCGAGCTTTATCGGAGGAGAGGAAGTTTCCCAGTTGGAAAAGAGTCTCGCTTCTTACGCACAAACGAAATATTCCGTCGCGTGCGCGAACGGTACGGACGCTCTTCAGTTGGCTCTGCGCGCGCTCGGAGTAGGAAAGGGAGACGCGGTTCTGCTTCCGGATTCCACGTTCTGGGCGACGTTCGAATCCGTAGTCAACGTGGGAGCGGATCCCTATACCGTGGACACGGATCCGGACGATCTTCAGATGGATTTTTCCGAATTCGAAAAAGCGGTCGATCGCGTTAAACCGAAGGCGGCGATCATCGTACATCTTTACGGTTGGGGTTCGGCCCGGATCGAGGACTTTCGTAAGTTATGTAATTCCAAGGGAATCCCACTTTTGGAGGACGGGGCTCAGTGTTTCGGAGTGAAATACAAAGGAGTATCGATCTACAAGGACGCGCTTATCAGCACCACCTCCTTTTATCCCGCGAAGGTTTTAGGCGGAGCCGGTGACGGAGGAGCGCTTTTTACAAACGACGAGGAATTGGCGAACAAAGTGAGAATGTTGTCCAATCACGGCAGAATTTCGCATTACGCGTACGGAGACGTAGGTTGGAATTCCAGGCTCGATACGTTACAGGCCGCGTTTTTAAACATCAACCTCAAACACCTCGATGCAAGATTGAAATCGCGACGCGCGAGTGCACAAAAATATTATGAAGTACTCCCAAACCTCGGAGTGAACGTGATAAGACCTCCGAAAGATTACGAAGAGAACGGTTATTGTAACGTAACTCTTTCCACTCCGGAGGAAAGGCCGAATATCCAAGAGACGCTTAAGGAAAAAGGAATCGGTTTCGGAAACATTTATCCGGGAGCGATGAGCGATCAACCCGGAGCCAAACCTTATATCAAGGGAAAATTCGGCGATAAACATACGACGGGCAGGATCTGCGCTTCCGTTCTCAATTATCCTCTGTTTCCTTATATGAAAGACGAGGAGTTGGAGGAAGTTTTTAGCGCGATCCGAGGGTTCTATTCCGGAAAAAAATGATTCTATGAGTTAAGGGGTGGAACGTTCGTTCTGACTTCCATAAGTTTTTTCTTGTGTTGCACTTGTCTTTGGTCTAATATTTAAGAAGGGGGATTTAATCATGGAAATAGACATAGGAATATCCGAAAAAAACAGGGACACGATCAACGCAGGTTTACAGAAACTTTTGGCCGATACTTATACTCTTTATTTTAAAACCCACAGTTATCATTGGAACGTGACCGGTCCGCTATTCAACACGCTTCATCTGATGTTTCAAACCCAATACAATGAACTATGGCTTTCCATCGACTTGATCGCGGAACGGATCCGGTCTTTGGGTTTTTTCGCTCCGATTTCCTCCGGGCAACTCGGAAAGTTGACTTCCATCCACGAAGAAGGCGGCGTTCCGAACGCGGAGGATATGTTGCGTCATTTGGTGAGCGGTCATGAAACCGTCATCAAAACCGCGCGTTCCCTGTTGCCCGCGGCGGACGCGGGAGGAGACGAGGTGACGCTCGATCTTCTTACCCAAAGATTGGAAGTTCACGAAAAAACGGCGTGGATGTTGCGGAGTATGCTCGAAGTGAAAAACGTCTGATTTCGGGCGCCGTCGCGGCTTTAGGAATGAATTTTCCTTCGGAGGAAGAGTTCGAATTTAAGAAGTGCGGCGGTTCTCCTATGGAACGGGAAGGCCGTGAAACGACGTTCCGTTTTCTGTGGCCGGATCGCTGATCGATATCGCACGACATTCCTAAATACTAATGTATATTTTCTGAATACTCGGCCGTTTTCCGATACGGAAGGAATTGGCGAAAAGCCCGTATTCTTAGGGGACATTCTCCACTTCTGAGTTAGAGCCGGGGCTTTCCGATTCCGGAAGTAGGAAACGGGCCGGATGCGGTTTTTCCACTTCGTGGACCTCGATCCGCCAAACAAACGTTAGCCGATAAATTTATCCGGATATCTCGACTTTATTTCTTTCAAAAACGCGTCCGCGTTCTCCAGGGAGTTTAAATCGACGAGAAAATAGAGAACCGTTCTTAGACGGACCTTTAGGAAAACGTAATTCTTTTTCGGGATGATTTTGAGAAGTTCCTGGGCTTTGATCGTAAAATTTCCGCTTTCGTCCGATATCGAAATCGTATCCTCCGCTACGGAGACGATTCCTCCTCCGCTCTCGAATTTGATTCTTTTTAACGCAATAAAGGGACGAAGAGTATAAAAAATTCCGAATATTCCGAAAAACAAAGCCAATACAAAGCCGTTGGTCTCCGAGGCGAGATAAAACTCGGCGGCGGAAAGTGCGATCAACAATGGTCCGGTAAATCTACGCTGAAACCATAGATACGGGCGGTTGTAGTAGCCGAATAGGTAGTTTCGCCTTTGTGTTTTTGCATCCGAATAATATTTGTATTCCATAATATTATTAAATACTCCGGTCTTAAAATTTTCCTAATTCGCGATCAGTTCCCGCGATATTTCCTTTTCAACGCGGAAGTTACGCACCAAAGAATTGAGGATGGAAGAGAGTTGTTTTAGGAATTCTCCCGTGGCGCTTAACTCCTCCGATTGTGCTGAAATTTCGTGGAAAGCGCCGCTGATGAATTCCACAGATTCGTAGAGGCCTTTGATTTCGGAGAAACGTTGTTCCATATTTTGCATGATGATGTCGCTTCGTTCAATCATGGAAGTATTGAGAAGATCCAGATTTCGGATCATGTCCGAGTATCGCGCGCCGTTGTTTCGTATCTCTATCTGAGTCTGTGCGAGACTTTTAAATTCGTCCGTTAGAGTTTTAAAAAACTCGACCGTTCCGAATACGGTTTGTTTTCCGCGTAAGACGGAGCTTTGTATTTCCCCTAGAATTTCTGCTGCTTTTTTCGTGCTGTCCTGCGTGCCCGAGGATAGTTTGCTGATCTCTTCCGCCACGACTCCGAAACCTTTTCCCGATTCTCCGGAACGTGCGGCTTCGATCGAGGCGTTGATCGACAACATTCCGAGTTTAACGGAGATGTCGTTCAAAAGTTTTACGAGACTTTCCACTTTTTTCGCGGAATCTCCGATATCGTTGATGTCCGATTCCAAATGATCCAATTCTTTTCTGCTTCGATCTATTTTGTTCACCGATTCGCGGGAGCGTTCCGATCCGAGTTTGAGATCCGAATCGAATTTTTGAAAGCCAGTCACCAATTCGTTTAACAATTTGTGTGCTCCTCGTTCGATCTCCTTTTGTTCCGTTGCCGAAGATGAGATCTGCCGAAACGAATCCCGAAACGAATCGAAAATAGCCGTCACTTCTTCGAGGCTGGCGGCTTGTTCCTGGATTCCGTGGCTCATGTTTCCCCATGCGGCGGATATTTCGGAGGCGGAATTCTCTAATTCGCCGGATTTTTGTTTGATCGTATAAATCATCTCTCCTAAGTTTCCGAGATACTGATTCATCAAAAAGGCGATGGCGCCCGCTTCGGTTCCGTGATCGACGTGGATTTTTCTGGTAAGATCTCCTCCACCTTTGGAAAGATCCTTGAGGGAATGGATCAGGTCGATCCAACTGGATCCCGCTCCGTGTTCCGCTACGTTCAAACCTTTTTCCTCGAACTCCTCGTTGACCCGGATCCCGATCGTTATCTTCAACGCCCAAAACAGAATCAGTCCCAGGCCGAACGCCCAGACGGCGCAGGAAACCACACCCAATAGCTGAGGCAATATTTGAATATTATGATTAGCTGATAGAATAGGAAGAAGAATCGTTCCTAAGATTCCGCAGACGCCGTGGACAGGAAAGGCTCCGACTACGTCGTCTAATTTGAAGACCTTCTCCAGCACGAGAGAGGAAATGACTACGGTGATTCCCGCGCAGGCTCCCACAAAAAGCGAAGCTGCGGGAGATATTTCGTTGCAGCCCGCGGTTACCGCCACGAGTCCTCCCAAAACTCCGTTCATACATTCTTCCACGGATGCGATCCGGTAGATCAACCAGGATACGGAAATGGCGAGCATTCCTCCGGCACTTCCCGCCAAACTGGTGTTAAGGATTATCAGGGGAACGGAATCCGTGAACGAAAGCGCGCTTCCTCCGTTGAATCCGAACCACCCAAACCAAAGGATAAATACTCCCAATACGGAAAAAGTTAGATTGTGGCCTTGGATTTTTCTCGGACTTCCGTCCTCTTTGAATTTGTCCTTTCGAGCGCCGAGTATGATGACACCCGCGAGAGAAATCCATCCGCCGAGGGAATGGACTACGGTCGATCCCGCGAAATCGACAAACCCTTGTTTTGCGATCCATCCTCCGCCCCAGGTCCAGTGACCGAAAATAGGATAAATGATAAGCGAAATTACGACCGAAACGATCAAATATGCAGAAAACTTAATGCGTTCCGCGACTGCTCCGGAAACGATCGTCGCCGCGGTTCCCATAAACGCCACTTGAAAAAGAAAAAACGAAAATTCCCGACCTGATTTCAGACCTTCCAGAAAAAAAAGATTTTTACCGATCCATCCCTGTTCCGAAAGTCCGAACATCAATCCGAAGCCGACGCTGAAGAACGCGACGGTCCCGACGATATAATCCATCAGATTTTTAACCGCGACATTGATCGTATTTTTTAAGCGGGAAAGTCCCGTCTCCAACATCAAAAAGCCGGCCTGCATAAAAAACACGAGAGCGGAACAAACGATCAACCAGATCGGATCGACCGTCTTTGATAATTCTTGCGCGGGACTCAGATCGTCCGCAACTGCGAAGGAAGTAATTCCCGAAAATAAAAAAAGTAAAATCCCGAAAAACTTTCGGGAACGTTGGAGCACGTTTGTTTTCATCTGATTCTAACCGCTTGGCCGTCGTGGGTTTCGAATCCGAAAGCATTCGGCGAACGGATTCTTACTTGAAAACGGCTTTTTTATCCGATTCAAAAAGTGCATCGTCCAATGAAGATCGTCGAACGTTGAAAATGCGCTTCTACTATGGAAAGTAATTACACTTCTTTGTAATCAATGATTTATTGGTAACTCAGGATTTTTTTGTACTTTTTCGAACAATATATACGTCATGCGAAATTGCATTTTATAAGTCGATATTTACTGTAGAGAAACGGTTTCTAAGAATTGTTGCGACCGTGTCAAGAGCGGACCCGAGCGGGTTTTTTAGGGCTGAAACGGAGTGAAGAGCAAAATCCATTCGCCGCTGAGACGTTCATACCAAGATTCTTCCGGATAATACGCTCCGCCGACCGCTTCCAAAACGGTTTTCATATACGGTTCTCCCGGATCGAAATCCTTGCCGTCCAAATGGATCGAACCGCCCCATTTTTTTTTCGCCTGCGTATGGGAATAAACTCCTCTTAACGATTCCACCTTTTCGTTGTTCAACGGTATTTTGAACCTTTCCGAAAGTTCTTTGACAAGTCGTACGACCGCTTCCGTTTGTTCTCGATTGGACAACAACATTTCGGTGTCCTTACCCACGATTTCCACCTGAAAGCAGTTCGCGTTCGTACCCGTGGCCGCTGCGGCCGTGTCCAGGATGGAATCCAAAAGTTGATAGATTTTCCCGTCTTTGTCCGCAAGAAAGGTGGCGGATAAATTCCGTTTTTCTAATATTTCTATCGTCTTTTGATAATCCGGAATCGCGGTGTAGTGTAACACGATACAATCGGGACGAATCACTCCGCGATGATTGTAACGAAGCCTTCGATCCTCCGGAGCTTTTCCCTCGGAAGTTTTTTCGACCGAAATTAAGTCGATCGTTGGGGAAGGGGAGATTCCGCGACCGTGACTGAAAACGGGGTTTATTTTTTTTCCGGCGGAATCCGTAAACTTTTCCTTTCTCAAAACCCAACCCGGATGAAAACGATCCTTCCACTCCGTCTCGGGATGAAACCTGCCTCGCAGTTTTTCCAAAATCGCGGCGAGGGTTTTTTCGCCTCCACATTCCGTCGTATCCAAAAATCGGCCGAATTTCTTTTTACTCTGCGTATGGGTGAAAATTCCCTTTCCGCCGGCAATATCATAATTATTGAATGGAATCGAATGTTCTTTTCCCAAGTTGCCGATCAAATCGGCGAGGGAGTTCAGTTGCCCCTCGTTTTTTACGGCCGCTTCTCCGTTCCCTTCCCAAGCGATATGAATACTATGTTCATCCATTCCGGGAGCCGCTTTGTAGAGGATTTTGGAAGGTTCTTCCACTCCGTAAACGACGCCGTTTTCCGACACGATAAAGTGGACCATCCAACCCGCGGCCCGACTCTTTTCCAAATATTCCCCCGCTTTGAGACCGGCGGTGTGATGAAGAAGAATCGATTTTACCCGAAATCCCCACCTTCTTTTACCCACCGAGTCCAAGGAATCCGCGCCGATCCCCAAGGCGCCGAACGGAAGGATTCCGTTTTTGTCGGAAAGAGAAGTCCCTTGGATCGGAGGAGAGGTGGCGCAACCGGTTAAAAAGACGCCCAATAAAAACGCTTCTACGGAAGGAAATTTCATCTGCCGTTCACCTTTTCCCTGAGACGAGATACGTCCTCTCTGAGTTTTTCGAGGGACTTGGAAAGTTTCCGATGACGATTTATTAAATCTGAATATTCAAAAATTCTAAAATTTCTTTCCTTTTTGGATTTCGGGTCGTCCTCTTCGGGTGCGAGCGGAATGTCCCGGAAAATTTCCGACGACGAATCGAATTCCCGCGTTAGTTTGACGAATTCCGCGGAACAAGCCGAAAAATATTCGGGTGGGAACTCCCGCTTTTTGGATTCGAGTCGTTTTTCGAGGTCGTCCGTCGCGGCTTTTAAAAAGGAAAACAGGGATTGGTTGTCTTGGACGATCTCGTCGAGCGATTCCCGGAGATGAAGTTCCGTCTTCGATTTGGAATGATGGACTCCTTTTCGAGCCTTTCTGTAGATGACGTAGATCAGGAAAACGGAAACGAGGAATATGAACGTAAAAAGAAAAAAAGTCCGTTTCCCGTAGATCCATTCCAGGGTTTCCCATTGTAGAAAGTCCGGCGCCCAAAATGCGATTCCCGTAAAAATCGCAATCGAAACGAAAAACGAATAGAAAAGGATTCGAATTGCCATTCGGATTCATGACAGAATCCAGGCGCGCGCCTGTCAAGGAAACCTTAACGTTTCCGAAAACGTAGATACACGTTCAAGATCTCCTCCCCGCCGAGCCGATACTTCTAAAGATGGAAGAATCCGCTCCGCAAAAAAAACAACCGAACAACGTGGTGAACTTGGGTCTTTACAAGATCAAAAAAACTCTCCGAGAAGAGGGATTCGAAGTCGTGGAAAAACCCAACGGAAAAATCTCCCTCGTCATTCGCGTCGCTAAAGGAAAACAAAGTTAAAGGATTTTCCTAAGGGCGAAAACGGGGCTCTTTCCGAAGGTCCAGATCGGATCCATTCCGTTGGAAGGTATTCTCCGTCCAACCTAAATCCCCGGAACTTTGCGGCCCGCCGCACGGAGCGTTTTGTAATATATTATAGTTTTAGAATATTCTAAAATAATAAGGCTAAATTCACTCTTCTTCCGCGTCCGGAAGATCCACTTCCTCCCGTTTGGGTTCGGGTTTTAGGAATTCCCCGCATTTCTCCTTGAGTTGTTCGTGGATTTTCCATTTGTCTCCTGCGAGAGGCATTACACGGAGATACAATCGATAGTTGCGGATTGATCCTTTGCAATATCCGCCTTTGAGATAAAGACTTCCGAGGAGTTTTCTGGCTCCGGGATGGGCGGGTTCCAGTTCCACCACCTGATTGGCCAGACGAACCGCTTTGTCCGGATTGTTTGCGGCCAGTTTTCTCGCTTCCTCCCAAGCAGGGAGGGTTTCGGTTTCGTATTTTCGATACAGGTCGGAATTTCCCATCTGAAACAAACGGAAAACGATCGCGTCTTCTTTTCCGTTTTGACAGATCGCATACCATACGTCTTCTTCCCGTTCGGTGATGCGGTTGGCGCGAATTCCGGCAAGTCGGGAACCGTCGATACATCCCGTCGCTTCGAAAAGATCCTTCATCGCTCGGGGAGAAGTGGCGAAGATTCTCCGGGCGCGATTTTCGAACGTGGCGATCTCGTCTTCGGGTAAGGAATCTTCCGGATTGGGTAGATCCACGAGTCCGGATAAAACACGCAACTTAATGGACGAGTCGAGAACCCAATCGGGAAGATTTAAGGATTTGAGAAAGAGATCTTCCTTCGGGAAAATTCTACGATAAATCGAACATTGCGCGAAGGAAATAAGAAACAGGAATACGATCGATTTCTTAAGGAAGTAGAAAAACGATCTTAGAAGGACTTTTTGATTTGCCACAATAGGTAACATGTGATTTCTCAACAATAGAATCAATCAGGAATCTATGATCCAAGAACTGAAAGCAGATCTGAACGGCAAGGGACAAAAACATTGTGTGATCGTCTCCCGCTTTAACGAATTCATCACCGACGCCCTTTTGAAAGGCGCGCTCGAATCGTTTCGTATGCACGGCGTCAAAGAAGAGGACGTTACCGTTGTCCGAGTTCCCGGAGCGTACGAAATGCCCGTGGTCGTTGCCAAGGCCGCGGCTTCCAAAAAATACAATTCCGTCATCTGTTTGGGTGCGGTCATCCGCGGGGCTACGGCTCATTTCGATTTCGTCGCGGGAGAATCCGCTAAGATCGGTTCTATCGGAGTTCAATATTCCATTCCGGTCGTTTTCGGAGTTTTGACCACCGATACGATCGAACAAGCCATCGAAAGGGCCGGAACCAAGGCCGGCAATAAAGGTGCGGAAGCCGCAGCTACAGCCGTCGAAATGGTCAACCTGCTCGCCCTTCTTTAGATGTCGGCCAGACGCACTTCCCGTGAAA
Organism: Leptospira gomenensis; assembly: GCF_004770155.1. Lineage (GTDB taxonomy): Bacteria > Spirochaetota > Leptospiria > Leptospirales > Leptospiraceae > Leptospira > Leptospira gomenensis. Next base: position 79,202 of record NZ_RQFA01000072.1, read on the forward strand.
TCGCCGTTATGGCTCTCTATCAGTTGGAACTGACGGGACCTCCTCTTAAGGAAGTTCTAAAGTTCAAATGGTACGATAAAAAAATCGAACAGGAAGAAAGGGATTTCGCGGTTTCCATCGTAAATGGGGTTGTGAAAAATCAGGAACGGATCGATACTCTTATTAAGAAATATTCCAAGAACTGGGACTTTTCCAGAATCAGCGTCGTCAACAAAGCGATCCTTCGGTTGTCGGTGTATGCGTTGTTGTTTACCTGGGAAGTTCCGAAGAACGTGACGATCGACGAAGCGGTGGAACTCACTAAGGAGTTCGAAAGCGAAGAGTCGGCCCGGTTCGTGAACGGAATTTTGGACTCGATCCTCAAAAACGAAATCAAATCCGATGGATAACGACATCCGCAAGAACAGGCTTTTTTTGGAGGGAATGGAGGAAAAAGAACTCTATTTCCCGGAGGAAAGGGTCGCAGTTCGAGTCCGGAGATCGTATAATAAACTTCTAATATTCTGGATTTTAACCGGTGTTTTGGTGTTGGGCGGTTTGGGATTCGCCGTCTATTATCAGTTTTTTAAAACGAAATCGGGAGATTCGGATTTTGCGGGCGGATTCAACAGGGATCTTGTTCAAAACAAATCGGATATCAATCGCCTTTTGGAACGACCTTATCTTCCCGACGCGAACGCTAACCCCGCCTTGGCGAAATGTATCAATCTTTACAAGGAACGTTTTACCAGACAGGCCTTCGACTACTGTAACGAATTTCTGGATTCGACCGGAACACAAGAGGAAAAGTCTATCGCCTTGACGGTGTTAGGTGTGATCCACGACGAAAGCGGACGTTATCCGCAGGCGATCGAACGTCTGCAGCGCGCGGTTCAATTCGATCCCAAAAATTTTCACGCGTATTACAATCTCACCTTGGCTTATAAACACGCGGGTAGGTTCGCCGATGCGAGAATGGCGGCCCTAAAGGCGAAAGAGATCGCGCCCAACGATCCAAGGGTTTCGCTTTTGGCGGGGAATCTGTTTAACGAACTCAACGATCCCGACGCCGCCATAGACGCGTATAAGGAAGGGCTTTCCGCTTCGCCGGACGACATGTATCTTACCTACAACCTCGCGGTAAGTTATTTCAAAAAAGGCGATATTCCCCAAGCCGAAGAGGAATTTAAGAAAGTCGTTATGAAGACGCCTTCGGGAAGATTGGCGGCTTTATCGCATTCCTATTTGGGAAATATCTCGTACAACAAACAGGATTATAAAAGCGCGGAATATCATTTCCGTCAGGCGAGCAATCTTTCCCCCAACGAAGCCAAATACTTATACAACCTTGCTGTAGTATTACAAAAGAACGGCAACAAGGAAGAAGCGTTAAAATATTTGGAGCTCGCACGCGACGCAGGAGCGAACGATCCGGAAATTTACAGATTGATCGCGGAAGGTTTTTCCAATCTGAATCAGGGTGAGATGTCGATCTCCGCGCTTCAGAAAAGTCTAAAATACAATCCGACGGATTTGGATTCCCTCTTTCAACTCGCCGAAGCCTATTACAACAAAGGCGATCTTTTGGCGGCCGAAGAAACCTATCGCAGGATCGTTTCCTCCACTCCGGGAGACGGTTTTACGGAAACGGCGTTGATCAATTTGGGAGTCGTTCTGGATCAGATGGAACGATATTCGGAGGCGATCACCGCCTTGAACCGCGCGATCGAACTGAATCCGAAAAACTCGAAAGCGTATCATACATTAGGACTTGTTTATAAACATTCCGGTAACGGAACGCTCGCGATCGAAAACTGGAGAAAATCAACCGCGATCGAACCGGAAAATGTTCAAAGCCGCGAGGCCCTAGGCGATTATCTTCTCGAGAATAAATTCTTTAGAGAAGCGGTGGAGGAATATACCGGGGTCGTCAAACACAAAGAGGATGCGTATAAGGTTTATCTGAAAATGGCGGAATCCTATATGGGAATGCAGGACGATTCCAACGCGGAGAAAATCCTACTCAAGGTTTTGAATTCCTCGAAAGACGGAGCGGATCTCAAAAACGCGCATAAAAAATTGGCGCTTTTATACAACAAATCCAAGGATCCCGATCTGAAAAACAGGGCCAAGGACGAGGCGTTTCGTTCCGCACACATGGATCCGGACGACATGGAAGGCCGCTTGGTACTTGCGAAAATTCTAATAGACTCGAATTCGATTTTGGATCGAGAGAAGGCCATCGACGAATTGACCGCGATCGTACGTTCCGATGTGAGACCTAAGATCGCCTCAACCGCATACAATTATCTCGGAATTTGTTATTACAAAAACGGAGAATACAAAAGGGCGGTGCGGTCGTTTCAAAGCGCTATAGACTTGGATCCGTCGTTGTCGGAAGCCTACGAAAATAAAAGGGCCGCTTCGGCAGCCCTGGAAGAATCCACCAGGAGAGAGGGATTTTTCTGAAGCATCGACTAACGTGCGTTTTATTCTACGCGATTACGATTCCGTTTTTTTTTCCGATTTATCTCGAAGCCGCGGAAACTCCTAAAGACGAATTTAAGGAAAAATTACTCGGTTCCGGCAAAGCTCAAATAGTGGCCATCGGTGAAATCCGTTCCCGCGGTCGTCTCGATCTGGTGCGGGAGTTGCTTCCGATTTTTCAGAACGAATCCGTGGATGAAAAGGTTCAGTTTGCCGTCCTACGTTTATTTTTCGATCTGGAGGATTTGGATTCGCACGCGCCGAATTGGGTGAGCGTTCTGGACTCCGTTTTTCAGAAGACCACGAACGTAGCACTCAAAAAGGAAATTCTCCTTTTGGCGGAAAAGAAAAAGGAAAAACGTCTGATCTATTCCGTCATTGCGGCGTTAGGCGATCCTGAAACCGAATTACGTTCCTTGAGTTACCGTTTGATGCAACTTTTAAAGGACGATCGGGCGTTGCCGATTCTTTTGGACATGTCTCTTTCCAAGGATCCTGTTCAGAGGCTTTACTTTTTGGAATCCTCCCTTATCATCAAAGACGAACGGATCCAAAATCAGATTCATAAACTCGCCAACGACGAAAGCTCCGGCGTAAGAAAGAAATACCTTATCGCGATCAACCGTTTGGGAATGACCGAAAAATTTTCCCAATTCCAAAAATCGGCTTCGGGTGATCCGGACGACGACGTCCGTCTTGTCGCATTAGAAATTTTAAAGAATAAACGAAATCGCCAATATCTTTCCCTTTTTTACAAAGGTCTTACCGATGCAAATCCCGACATACGCAGGGTGTCCTTGGAGGCTCTGATTACGTTTCAGGATAAACAGGGAGCCAAGGTCGTTTCGGACCAGCTCGTTAAGGAGGACGTATTGTTCCTCAAGGCGAGGATGATCGATTTACTTTTGGATTTAGGCAACAACGGCGGAGGACAGGGAATTTTGGCGGTGTTGACCAACGGGGAGGAACCCGAACTTCGAACCAAAGCCGCGTTCGCAGTGGGCAAGTTAGGCGCCAACACGAGCGCACTGGAACTTACCAAAATCCTTTCGGAAGAGACGGAAAATATGGTCAAGTGGCAACTCATTCATTCTCTGGGGGAACTCAAGGATAAGAACGCCGTTCCCGCTCTGCTCGTGCTCGCGAGAAATCAAAGGGAGAAACTCAACCTTAGAATCGAGGCTGTCGCTACGATCCGGATGATCAACGATCCGGACAGTCTTCCTTCTCTCTTTGAAGCGTACGTTTCCGAAAACGAAAAAACTCTCCGTTCGGAATTGGAGAATACGATGCGCGAAATTTTGAATCTGAAATTTCCACCGAAAATTCCCCAATAGGACGGTTTCATTCCTTTAAGACGACTAACGTCGATTTAACGGAAGAAAAAATCGTTCGCTCATAAAATTTTACGCCGAACGAAGGCTCAAAAATCCTCCGTAAAGATATTATTATTAAACTTCATTGACATTGAAGCCTCGTTTTTGGAAATAGAATCAGATTTTTAAGGAATGAAAATATCATGAAAAACTACCTATCAATTCTCGCAGTAATTGCGATCGTTCATTGTGCGCCTTCCACAATGGTAAAGGTCAACACCGAACCGGCTGGTTTGGAGGTTTATTATCAAGGAATGAAAGTGGGCAAAGCTCCCGTGGATGTGGAAATGTCCAACATCATATTCGAAAAACACGTCCTGGAAATCAGAAAAGATAAAAAGATCTTGAGGACCGTTCCCGTCATTACGGAAGTAAAAAGTATCAATATCATCGGGGGAATTTGTTTTCTAGTTCCTTTTATCTGGGTTTCCGGTCCTAAATCGTATCAAAACATCACGATCGACGATGCGATCACTTCCGAATTCTCCTCTAAAAAAGAAGCTGCATTGGTCGTTTCCCATCTTCCCCAAGGCGTGACCATGACGATAGGTGCGAGAGTTTTAGGAAGCGAAGATTACGCTTACGTGGAAGCAAAAGATCAGGAGATCAAGTTATGCGATTCGGAATCGTGTAAAAGTCTCGGAATCCATAATTTCGAAACTGAAAAAAGTTATTTTTATCAGGTCAACGCGAATCAACTCTAAACTCGCGTTTCAACGAAGAGTAATCTCGGGGAAGCTGATCGACGACGCGGTCTTCGATCAACTTCCCTCTGTTTTTCACGTAAACGATCCTATGATTTTTTTCTCCGTGTAAAAAACGGTTTTCCACAAAGAGGATTCGGTTGAGGGAAAATAAAAGGGCCGAAATGAAATCGCGTTGTTCGAATTGTTCTTTTACGAATTGGGAACAGGAAGGTTCCATCGGACAAGCGACATTTTGAAAATTTCGTTCCACCGTTTGATGGGCTTCGATTTTAGAAAGAATCAATCTGTTCAGGAAAAAAAGATCCTCCGAACGAGTTTGTTCCTCCGCTGTTCTACAATATGAAAATAAGAAAAGTAGTATATACGATATTCCTGTTTTTATCGGGGGTTTCAGCCGTTTTTTCGGAAGAGAATTTCTGTTCGACGTCGCTTTCACAACATACGACTTTGCGTAACGCGGTTCAGTATTACAAGTCAGAAAAATACCAAGAGGCCGAAATCGAGTTGAGTCGTTTGACCTTCGAAACGGATTGCTCCGAGGTCAGGATTTTTCAAGCGTTTGCGATCTTAAGACAAGGAAAGGATTTGAACAAGTTTTTTCGCGAATCCGATTTTGCGGACGTCCGCTTCCGTATTTTATACTCGTTTTCCGGTCTGATACGAAATCGTAACGAAATTCGAAAGCCCATATCGGAGGCCGGTTGTTTGCGGACGGATTGCAGATTGGAGGAGCTGGAAGAGGTAATCGGATATCTTTCCTCCCTTCACGACTTCGATACGTTGGAAGAGACGGAATTCGAAGCCGGTATAAAATCCGATAAATTCAAAAATAGTAATTTAGAAAAATTGCATTCTTTCTGGAAAAGGGAAACTTCGCTCGCCTCGGATAAAGAAAAAAATCCCTATTTGGCGGCCTTGTTTTCCGTTTTGATTCCCGGAACGGGACAAATTTACGCGAATCAATTCGCCGAAGGGGTCACTTCCGGTTTTGTGAACTTCGTATTGATTTCCGCATCCTATGCGGTGTATCTGGTTAATCCGACCAGTCTGGTTTTTTACGCGTTATCCGGTTCCACATTGTTGATTTACTCCTCGAACGTGGTGGGCGGTTATTCCGCCGCTAACCGCAACAACAACTATTGGAAATCCAAGGTCTTGGAAAAAATCAAAAAAGAATGGATCGGTTTGCGGATTTTGGAAGAGGAAATACTTTATAAACTTTTCCCGGCAGAAACGTTTTTGTAACCTTTTCATAGACGCCATTTCGTATTAAAATCGATTTAGAATATTTTAATTCGTTAAACATTAGTCCAGTCTTTTGTAATATCCCACGGAAACGTTGGCGAACAATCCCTGTTCGTGAGCCTTGTGTAATCCCAAAATTCCGTATCGGTTTTCGAACGCCGTCGAACCCGGAGAATCCGTCCAGACGTTGGGCCAAAATCGAAGCGACGGTTCTATCATAAGACCCTCTTGGCCGCCTAACGGAAAAAAACGATAATAAATCCCTATACCGGCCGATCGCGTCCGATAACGATGTGTTGTGCCGCCCGGAACATAGTGTGCTCCGTAAAGCAGCTCGGCTTCGATCGATTTACGAACGGTAAGGTCGATGAAGTTTTCGGAAGAGGAAAGCGGCGGAAGCCAGTTTTCCGTTCCGTTTCCCGATATCGGAAGATCCGTGCGTAAACCGAGAGATTGGAAAAGATAGAGTTCGTCCGGAGTCGTTTCGGAACGGACTCTGTAAAAGTGTTCTTTAAATTCCAAGCGAACGTCAAAATTCGGAGTAAAAAGAAATCCGATTCCGAAACCGGTCGTGTAGGGGAGGCGGACCGTGAGATTCTGTTTTTTTTCGGAATCGTTCATACCTGCGCCGCTCATCGCGTCGAATTGTAGGTCGGATCCGTGCGAGTATTCGAAGACGAAACGTTTTCCATAATACGTTCCCGCGACGTTCCAGCCGTTTAAAAAAAGCTGGGACAAACCTGCTTGTAGGGAAACCGCGTCCGCGTTCAAATAGGAAAACGGAACACAGAATAAAAGAAACGAAATGGAAAGGCCGGTTACGATTTTTGACATGAATCTTCTCCTTATAAAAATAGGATATACGATTCCGTAACTTGGGTCGCACCGCCCCATTGGGTGGAACCCGTTTTCGAGGGGAATTTTTTGATTTATCCGGATTTAGGCTCCTTTGTGATCGGCGCAGGTTTGGTTCAATCCCTGCTTTTGGCTTTTTTCTTTTTTAATTCGAATCGCCGTGGAAAAAGAAGCGCGTTATTAGGTTGGGCTTTCCTGCTTCTTTCGATTCTTTTTTTGACGGCTTTCGTGTTTCAGTCCGGTATTATATTCCAATTTCCTCATATTTCTAGACTCGGTTTTCCGTTGGGCGCTTCCGCCGCGCCTTTGTTTTCGGTCGCCTTGCGGAGATATTTCGGATATCCGAAAGATCATAGGATTTGGGAGTGGATTTTTTTCGCGGTTCCGGTGTTGATGTTTTCCTATTCGATTCCGTATTTCCTTTTGAGCGCGGAGGAGAAACTCGCGTATATATTTCAGGAAAGAGTCCAACCGCACCCGGAATGTACCGCGCTCGGATTGATAACACTTTTAACGAATGTCGCCGTGTTCGTCAGAATTTATTATCGTCTCGGAATCCTAAGCGAGGAATTTTCGAAAGCCGCGTTTATCGAAATCGTTTTGTTTCGTAGATTCGTTTTTATCTGCATCGTTCTTTTGGTCGCTTCCGTTTTGTTATTTGCTGTATTGCCGGGGATTCGATCGGAAACACTTTCCCACGCGGCCTTGAGTCTTTGGGTAATCGGATTCGCCTGGTTTCGCGTTTATGCGGAGAATTCCGAAGAGGTAATGGCGATCGCTCAGGATTCGGAAAAGGTTAAGTACAGAAAGTCATTGTTAAGCGAAGAGGCTATTTCGGAAATCGGAGAAAGAATATTCCAAATCCTGAATCAAGAGGAATTTTATCTGGATCCGGAATCGGATCTGGGATCTTTGTCTGCCAAACTCGGCCTGAGCGTTCATGCGGTTTCGCAAACCATCGGAAGATATTTCGGAAAAAGTTTTTTGGAACTTTGCCGCGAACTTAGGATAGAAAAAGCCAAACGACTTCTTTTGGAAACGGATCATCCGGTTTTGCGAGTCGGGTTGGATGCGGGATTCAATTCCAAAACAAGTTTTTTACGCGCGTTTAAGGAAGAAACCGGAATGACTCCCACTTCCTTCCGCGCAAAACAAAGTTAAAAATTCGATTCTAGTTTTTTTCCATGTTATAGAATGATATAATTTGTTTTGTTATAAAACTAATTATTCTTCCCATAGGTTCGAACGTTTGGAATTGATGCAGACTTCTAAAAAAACGATGGGATCAAAAAAACTTCCCGGTTTCTGTGGAGAAAAGGAACTCATTCGTTCGGAAACGGTCGGATCGTTTTTTTCGAAAGATCTTAGATTCTTACCGTTTTGTTCGAAGTGTGGATAACCTGACGTTTTAAATTTTGGAGATGATCGTTTATGTCGGAAACAACACAACAGACTTCGGAAGAACATTATCGTAAATTGGAAAACATGTATCACGGGGCTCCCGTAAACGCGTACTTCCGACCCAAACTGAAGATCGGAAAGGGAAGCGCCGAAATTCAGATCGAAATCCGGGAGGATTTTTTTCATGCGGCTGGTTCCGCGCACGGCGTCGTTTATTTTAAGGCGGCGGATGATGCGGCGTATTTTGCGGCCAATTCCTTGGTCAAAGACGGTTTCGTTCTGACTTCCACGTTTCACATAACGTTGCTCCGTCCGATTCAATCCGGAATTTTAACGGCAAAAGGAAGCGTGGTTCAGAACGCAAGTCATCAAATTATCGCGGAGGCGATTTTGACAGATAGCAAAGGGAGGGAAATCGGAAGGGGAATCGGTAACTTCGCCAAAACCTCCCTCACGTTGACTTCGGATATGGGTTATCGTTTCTGATTTCTTTCGTATGTCGGAGGAAAGAAAGAGTTTCGTTTTTCGTAATCTATTCTCTTTTGCTTCAGTTGTTCGTCACACAGCGGACGTAAATCATACTGGATTTGTCGTTCGAGGTTAGAAGTCCCCCGTTAAAGCTGATGAGTTCCGCCTTGCTTTTATCATTGTCGAACGTTGTCGAAGTCCAGTAAGCGCCGGTTAACGTGTTGGGAAAAAAGGCGGAAGAAATGGACGGTCCAGGTGTAGTAAATTGAACGATACTTAAAAGTTCGTTTGCGTTCGGAAGTCGCCAGTTGTTCCTACCTCCCAAAACGAGGTTTTCGCAGTCGCTGAGGGCGCCATTCCAATCCGAAGTATTGGCTGCTCCTAAACAGGAAGTTCCGACCTGGCCGAGGGAACATTTGGTCCAGAGGAGATTCGTATTTCGATCCAAGATCGTCAAATTTGTGCCAGGCGGTGTTAGAGAATTATCGAGATAGGAAGTAGCGGGGGCCGCGTTTCCGGAAACACAACGAAGGTTGATCGGCGTGTTTTTTAAGTTGGTGTTGATTCCTAAATTCGCCGGACTGAAATTGATCGACCAAGCCGAGAGTGAGAGCGGGATCGTGGTTTCGCTTAAATATGAATTTCCAGTAAACATGCCGGGGAATTGAACCGTTTCCACGTGCGGGTTGTTCGAGTAGTGAATGATGGATGCCAGTTCTTTTGCGGTCGGAATTCTCCAATCGGTTTTTCCCGCGTATCCGTTTCCTCCGTTTAGTCCGTTGAGGGAAACACAACTTCCCGGAAGTCCCGCGCTCGCATCGTCCCAGCTAATCGGTGTTAGTGCTCCCCCTGAACAATCCGCTCCTGTTTGTCCTTGTGCACATGTTTTCCAGGTCAGACCGTGAACCGCATCCAAGGTAGTATAATCGTTCGGATAAACGCAATGTTGCGTTGGTCCGACAAAATTTCTGGCACGAGGAACATTGACGTAATCACCGTCGTGGCCGGCTCCGGGACAAGGAAAAAGCGGAAATCCGGCCCCGTTCCAACATTGGGTTTGCCCCGTATCCACGACCGCCGCGGGTGAAAAAGAAAGGGAGGGGCCGCAAGGATCGGTCGTATCTCCCGGAGGAGGCGTTTGGTCGGAGGATGCGGATTTCATCAGATATTGTAGAATGACGTAGGGTGGATCGGGTCGTTCCGGTGCGTGTGCTATGCAGAACGTTGAAAGTAAGAATATTATAAAGAAAGAATATTTATTCATGGAGCCTTGATCTCTTATCTTTTAGAATAACGGATGAGGCGCTCCAAAATGGTTTCATCTTGTAACTTGATTTCTTTTTTATTGTCAAGTTGAGGGATTGGGAATGAGTTCCTACGTTTTTGAGTTCCTCGGAGGGGTGAGTCAGATTAGAGGTTCTTTTTTAGCGGAGAATTCTTCGGTTTGGTTTTGCTAGCAAATCGGTGTGGGAACTCACACGGAGCTTGATTCACGGTGAGACTTGGCTGAGAAACCGTCGCTCCTTACGGGAAACTGGATCTAGATTGTGTATGTAGGAACACCTAAATAAAAAAACATTGCTCATTTTATACTCTGAATTGAAATCAAAAGAGGTTTCATCTTTCGGATAAGAAAAAAGATTCAGTTTTTATCTATGAAAATCATTCTCGCACTTTCCATATTCTATCTTGTTGTTTGTATTTTTTACGTCGAAATTCAAAAGCGAATTGAGAACAAAAAGCGAAAACGGATCGAAGAAGAAAGTGCCACAGGAATCGATCGCAAAATCGAAACTCTGCGAAGCCGATTCCGAGACGAACCGATCGGACAATGGGTTTCGTGTCAGGGGACATTCAACATGATCCGAAACAGTGAATGGATTTTTTATCGCGACGGTCGCGGTCGTAAAGTGGAACGGAGTTTACGGGAAGGAGAAACGAGCAGCGAATTTTTCTGGAGAAAAAACTCCGAGTATTCGATCGAAATCCGGGGGCCGGAGCCGGAAGCGGAATGGAGGACAATCTGCTACGACTTTCGGGCAATTTCCACCGATGTAGGTTTACTTCCCGCTCTGGTAGAAATCGACGAAACCGGAAACATACTAAACGAATTCGGAGTTTTAGAAGTTCCGCTTTCATTCGTGGAAGATACGGAAAACGATACGATTGGATCGGGAGTTCCGGAGGAAGATTAAATAGGGTTTCGATCAAATCGAATCATATTCAAATCGTTGAATGTTCTTTAGCTCGGTTTGTAGTATTCAAATCCACCGTTTCGAATACGATCTTCGACACAAAACGGCGCTTAGACGTATTCCAAGAGATAATCCTTTCCTTGGAGATGGCTCGGAAAAAGAATAGGAAATTTTTTTCCGGTTTTGGCCCGTGACCGTCGATACGATTTAGAGGAATTCCAAAAGGTTTCGTATTCGGAGTCGAGGCGGAAAAGAAGTTTTTCCCAAAAAAGAAAATGCGAGTCAATAAATTCTTGACGAACCTCTTTTGCGCGTAACGTCATCGGACATTTTCCGGTAAATTCTTTCATAAAAACCAAACCGATAAGAACCCCTCTCGTATCCAGATACGGTTCCAAGGGAAACGTACGACAACTGATGGAACGATTTTCCCGTTCACAAAATTGAATTCCCTTACATTCGCAAAACAGAGTTTCTCTGGAATCGTATTCCTGAAGCATTTTCTTGTCCTGTTCGGTTTCGGGCTTCCATACTTTCCAAAGATCGCTTCTTTTTTTTAATAAGGAGAATTCGGAACGATACAAGGTCGGAACTGCGTTGTCCGCGATACAACAAAAAGGAATTCCTTCGTTATCGGGTTTACAAAGTTCCCCGCAGTCGAATTCGGTCAGTTCTTCCTGTAACAGAGTATAATAATATGCGATTTCTTCTTCGGCGAGATGTTTAGGATCGTTTTTCTTTGCTGCTTTTTTCACGGGAAGAGTCGCTCCGGCCTTGTCGAATTCGTTTGTGTCGGGGGAGGATCCATTTTCGAAAGATCGAGTATCCCGAAAAAAGAATTCCCGCAGAACAAAGAATTCCCCACTTTCTGTAGAACAATTCGGCACCGGGAGATAGAAAACCATTTTTCTGCGCGAGGGCCATGGAAAGCGCAAAAATCGTCAGAACGGAAAAAGCGCTTAAAAAAAATAAAACCGTGGTTCTTAAACTCCAAAGTGTTGTTTCCAGATCTTTTTTGAATTCCAAAAACCGACTGTAAAATATCTTGGTTTCTTCTCCTTCGGAGAGTTTTTGCACTTTATAAAACGCTTCGAATTCTTCCGGCACCTTACCCGGATCCAAAAGTAGGAACTCATAATCCAGAGTTTTATCATACTCTTCCCTGGCTTCCGGAGAACTCAACGTGAGATACGCGCGAACCGCTTCTTCTCGATCCAAATCGCGAGAGGGACTCCATGGATCGGATTCCAATTGTTCTAACAACTCTTGAAATGCGCATTCTATAGCTTGAAAGTCGGAACTCCTGGAGAGGTTCAGCAGTTTATAATAGTTGGGTTTTACATTCACTGCCATAGGGGTTTCCAGAAGGGGCCGAAAAGGAATTCTTTGCAAGAAAATTCCAAACTTCCTACTTATGGAAAACCCCTTTACAGCCGTTCCGGCAAGCAGAAATTCAGTCCTATGAGCGTCTTAGAGCTGGAAAAAAAGGCGGGAAAGGTCTATATCGAGACCTATGGTTGCCAGATGAACGAATACGATTCCGGGATCGTAGCCAGTTTGATGAAGGACGCGGAATATTCTTCTTCCGCCGATCCGGAAGATTCCGACATAATTTTTCTAAATACCTGCGCGATCCGGGAAAACGCACACGCTAAAATCTACAATCGTCTTCAATCCTTAGGATATCTAAAAAAGAAAAATCCCCATTTGGTCATCGGAGTTTTGGGTTGTATGGCGCAGAATCTCGGGGACGATCTTTTTCACCAAGAACTTCCCCTGGATTTGGTCGTAGGACCGGACAATTACAGAAGTTTACCGGAGTTGATCGGGCGGATCCGCTCAGGGGAACAATCCCTGGCGTTGACCCGACTTTCCAAGATCGAAACCTACGACGAAATCGAACCGCGCGTGGTCAATGGAATTCAGGCTTTTGTGACCATTATGCGCGGATGCAATAATTTCTGTACTTTCTGCGTGGTTCCTTATACCCGCGGTCGCGAAAGAAGTCGTGATCCGAAAAGTATCGTTCGCGAGGTTCGGGATCTGGCCGAAAAGGGGATTCGTCAGGTGACCTTGCTCGGACAAAATGTGAATTCCTACAAAGAACAGGGAACCGACTTTGCCGGTTTGATTCGGATGATTCTGGACGAGACTACGATCGAACGGATCCGTTTTACTTCTCCGCATCCCAAGGATTTTCCGGTTCATCTTTTAAAACTTATGGCGGAGAATCCCCGTTTCACACCCAACATCCATCTTCCGTTGCAAGCCGGAAATACCCGTGTTTTGGAAGAGATGAAACGTTCCTATTCCAAAGAAGAATTTTTGGACGTGGTCCGCGAGATCCGACATATCGTTCCCGACGTAGGAATTACCACGGATATCATCGTAGGATTTCCGAACGAAACGGAGGAAGAGTTCGAAGACACACTCGCCGTAGTCCGTGAAGTGAAATTCGACATGGCGTTTATGTTTAAGTATTCCGAACGGGAAGGTACGATGGCGCAGAGAAAACTTCCGGACAATGTTCCCGAAGAGGTGAAGTCCGCCCGTTTGACCAAACTCGTGGATCTTCAGACTTCGATTTCGCATGAGCAGAATCGGGAGCGTATCGGAAGAACATATCCGATTTTGATCGAGAACGTTTCCCGTAAATCCGCGAAGGAACTCTGCGGTAGAACTCCTTGCGGAAGAATGACGGTGTTCCCACTTCCCGAAGGAAAAGTGGCTTCCGACATGATCGGCTCCACGGTGAACGTCGAAATTCAAAGCGCTACGAGCGCGACTTTGAAAGGAAGGATCCTTGCTTGAAGGAAAGCGACAATCGAAAAAAGGCGGTCTCCAAAAAGACTAGGTCCAACGCGTCCGCAGATAAAAAAAATCTTTCTCCTTCCTCCGAATCGAAATCGATACCGACCTCCGCTTCCTCCCGAAAGAGCGGAGATTCTTCCTCTTCTAAAAAAGGTGCGAATTCACGACGCGATCGATCTTCCGACCTTCCCCAGGATTCGAAAAAAAGAAATCGCTCCTCCGACATTTCCTCCTACGAAGAATACGAATCCAAACTTCGCTCCTTATCGGATTCCCGAAAAACGACCGGAAATTCCAATTCCGGTAAGGATTTGCGGACCGTACGGCTCAGCAGCGTCGAAGATCTTCCGTCGGACTTTCAGGTTCACACAGACAAACGAAAATTCTATATGATCGTTCCGATTTTGGATCGATACATTCTCAAAGAAATCCTTTCCCCGTTTTTGGTGGCGCTCGCTTTTTTTACCATGGTTTATATGGTTCTCGCACTCCAAAAGATGATCGGACTTTTCGTGGGAAAGGGCGTGGATCCTCTCCGACTTTTGGATTATTTCGGTTATCTTCTCGCCAATACGCTGCCCATGACGATTCCGATGGCTTGTCTGATGAGCGGGATCATGGCCGCCGGAAGACTTTCCGGAGATTCGGAAATCACCGCGATCCGTTCGGCAGGAGTCAGTTTTCCGCGAATCTATATTAACTTTCTTGCATTCGGTTTCGTGATGGCCTTGGCCGTCGCGTATCTCAACTTTTATCTTTCCCCCGAAAACACAAGAAAGATGAACGAATTCAACAAATGGGTGCTCGCCTACAATCCACTTTTGGCCATAACTCCCGGACAATTCAGCGGGGACAAAACACAGGATCTTTTTGAAAAACGCGCCAGAACGATGTACACCGAAGGCATCAACCGAGATACGGGGGAGCTCCGCGGAATTCAAATTCGCGAATGGGAAATTTTTCTGGAAGGAAACGAATATTTCCACATCGGAGGAAAAATGATTCCGATGGGCGGTTCTAGAATCATTCAGATCATCAACGCGGGCAAGGGAAACCTCGTCGAAAAATTAGGCCCGGACGGGGAATACGAAAAATCCATCCGTCTCAAAGACGGTTGGATCTTGGAATGGGGAGACGATCGTAAAACCTTCTCCATCACCGATTTCCGGGACGGAGAAATGGACTACAATATTCCCAAAGGAAAAGAAAAGAAAACCCTGGAGTTGAACGTAAAACCGGAAACGTTCTCCATGCCCGTTCTCTTTCAGATCCGCAACAACATTGAAAGCGAAGGACTGGAAAAAATTCCCGGACTAGAAATGTTGCAAGAAATGGGAATCGAAATCAAAGGTTTGACCGGATTGAAACAACTCGTAGAAAAAATGAAGATCGATTTGGCCATGGGAGCCGCCAACGGAACCCTCACCCCCGATCAGATGACCCAATCCTACTCCGTTTTAACGCAACTTTTAGCCCTTATGCAGCAGGGAAAAAAAGTTCTCACCGATTTTAACGTGGAAATCCATCGAAGGATCGCGATGCCTATCTCTTGTCTGATCTTTTTCTTCATTTCGTTTCCGCTCGGACTCGTGGTGAAACGCTCGGGTAAAGGGATGAGTTTTACGCTTGCAGTCGTTTTCTTGATGATCTATTTTACGTTTTTTACCCTGGGAAGCACGATTTCCTACAACGAAAAGGTGCCGGATTGGATCGGCCCTTGGAGCGCCAATATTTTGATCGCGATCATCAGTATCAATATCATGATCAAAAGAACGGACATGGATCTTCCTAAACCGATTCAAAACTTTTTGGATCGAATCTCCGATCAAAAATCAAAATTGACAGAGAGATTACGAAGTTTAAGTTTATGGGGAAAGATAAAAAAGATCACGAAACGAGGTTCCTAACCGGGCTAAACCCTTTGGTTAGTGTTACGATAAATACGATGAGTCAAAAAAACGCGATCATTTGGCATCTCACTTCGGGTAAGGAATTTCCGATTCAGATTTGGAAACACCCTCGGGTCAACATCGAACTGAGTAAGGTTTCTTTGGACGGTCTCGGAGCGATCGATCTGATGAAGGCGGATATCCATATCTTTTTTCTTTCGGTCAATTTTTCCGAATGGAATCAAGTCCGCGAATTCGTTCGTAAGTTCGAACTTCATCCCTATGTCAGTCTTATCATGGTTTATTCCGAAGAATCCGAAAAGATCAATTCGGTCGTTCCCGAAAGCGGCAAGATAGAAGTGTTGGAATATCCGGTTCATTCCAGAAATTTACGACTCATCCTAGACAGAACCATTCAATCCGAATTCTATAAATTGGCGGCGAACGAAATCGGCAACAGTTGTCTGACGAATATCGGATTTTTCGAAGGAGTTTTCGAGCTCGCGCAAAAAGAATACAAGGACGCGACCAAAGCGAATGAGGCGTTACAAGCGATTTTAGAATTCGAATCAAAGGTCAAAAAGAACAACGAAGAGATAAACAAAGCCCTCGAACGGGTGAACGAACTCAAAAACAAGGAACTTTTGGCGTTACACGAACGGCTGAAGGTTTCCGAGATCCTTGATTCGATGAAAACCCAGGAGTTAAAGGACGCACTGGATTTTAAAAAGGCGACCGAACAAGCATTAGATTATTCTCATATAGAAGAGATACAACTCGATAAAATTCTCGAGGCTCAGGATCGCCTTTTTGCTTATACGGAAAAGGAAATTCGGGATTTAATCGAGGAAAACAGAAATCTCAAAAAACAACTCGGAATTCAGTGATCAATCCCTGAAAAGTTCTCGGGAGAATTCCTTGTAGTCGGGGGAATTTTTACCGAACTTGAACTCCGCGTACAAAAGCCCGTGTTTTTTTCGGAGAATATCGTATCTTTCCTTCGACTCGTTGTCCCTGTTTTTTTTAGAAAGTCGATACGCTCGTTCATAACAATTCGCTAATAGACCTTGCGCCTCCGAATCCTCGTAATATTTGTCTCCGAGGTTGATGTAACGTTCCAAAAGATCCGTCGCCAAAAGAAAATTCTTGAGCGCCAATTGGTGTTTGACGTATTCCCTATAAATTCCGGCTTGAAGTTCGCGATAATTTTCCGAGTCCTTCACTTTGGGGTTTTGGATTTTCTCCAGGGAATTCATAGCCGAAACCAGATCGTGAACGGAGTCCGTTCGCGCTTTGTTCAGATCGCGTAGTAGGGAACGTTCGAAATTCTCCTTTCGATTTTTTCTCTGCCATTCATATCGATCCGCTTCGAAAGTAATTCGATCGAATTCCTTTCTTTTTTCGTCCGCAAGATCGGAAGCCTTTCGGAAAAGATCCACTGATTTTAGAAAATCCTCTTTCGCTTTTTCGAATAACGTTTTGGAAACGTTTTCATCGACGTCCCCCAATAAATTCAAATCTTCAAACGGAAGGGCGTTTTTTCCCCAATCGGAATCGGATCCTTCCGGGATAAGAATTTCTATCTTCTTATCGGCGGGATTCTTTTCCGCAAAGACTGGTCGAGCGGAAGTGATCAGGAAGATCGCCGCATAAGCGAAAATTAAAACGAAGAAGTAGGGGGATCGTTCTGAGAGGGAATTCATCTTCAAAGAGGGAGGTTTTTGCGTTTGTGGAATCCGTCAAAAAAAAGGGCTTCGGTCAATTAAGGATTGGTCCGAAATCCCCGTCATCCAAAAATTAGATCGAAACAAAAGATTCAAAAGAGTATGTTAGAATGAAAGAAGTGCAAGTTTCCGCCACAAAAAGGATCGCGTTGGTGGCCCACGATAACCGTAAAGAAGATCTGGTTCAATGGGTTAAAACACATCGAGAAATTTTATCCAGACATCATTTATTCGGAACGGGCACCACCGGCAAACTCATCAACGAAGAAGCGGAACTTCCCGTTTATAGATTTTTATCCGGTCCGCTGGGCGGGGATCAACAGATAGGAGCCAAAATCGCGGAAGGGGATTTGGATATAGTGATTTTTTTCTGGGATCCTTTGACCGCGCAACCCCACGATCCGGACGTTAAAGCCTTGTTGCGGATCGCGGTTTTGTATAACGTGCCTATGGCGTGTAACCGGTCTACGGCCGATTATATGATCAGTTCTCCTCAGTTTACGACGGCCTATAAAAAAATCCTCTTGGATTACGATACAAGAATTAGAAAAGCATAATGTTCATGAAGCGTAGGCCGTTTTTTTATTTTACTTCGTTTAATATGTTTTAAAATTAAACCGACTTTAAAGATCGACTTATATGTTTCAGAATTTCCTCCGAAACCTGTTTCCCAAAAAGGGTCAACCTCCCGTCTTTCCTCTCCGTTTTACGAAAGAGGCGGAGGATACGATTCGAAAACATCTTGATCGTAGAAAAGAATCCGTTTTTCGGATTATGATCGATCGTACGCGGGCTTCGACCGAAGTAAAAGTGGGATACGATCAAACTCGAAATTCGGTTCCCTTGTACGAATATCCGGTTCGCGTTGAGATCGATCCGGAAGACGAGGTAAGTCTGGAAGGGTCGAGGATGGATTGGGATTCCGAAACGCGGGAATTTAGGATTTATCCGGATGTGGATCTGGACGTCGAATATCAACGGATTAGGAACCGTTTTCGGATCGAAACGAATCGGTATCTTTTTGTCGATTTGTTTCGCAGAAAATACGAGTCGAAAACCGGTTATCCGGAGTGGCTGCGTAATACGATCGATTCCGCTAAGATCGAAAGTCTGGAAATCGAAGGTTCCGTTTGGACTTTTCGTTTAAACGAGGCTTATCGTTCAGAATATTCTGATATTCTAATGTTAGAAAAAGAATTGGCCGATTCGATTTTGGATTTTTTCAGCGGTTTTCCTAAACGTAAAGAATGATGAAATAGGTTTTCGTTTTATTTTTTCCAGATCACCCGGTCGCCTTCCGCGATCGTTTTTAGACCGGTAATTCCGTTGTCCGGCACCGCCCTAGATAGGAAATAGTCGGTTTCGACTACGGTCGCTTCTCCCGATTTCCCTGAAGTATTGTAAGTTTGAATTTTAGAGCCTTTCTTTAGTCCGTCTAACGCACCCGCGTTGATCAGTATATCCTCGTCCTTTACCTTCAATACGGATGCCGATGGGGGAATCGTCGAAAGGATTTTCGCCGCGGAACGGGACGCCGCTTCCGGGATAAAATCCCTTCCCTTGGAGTATATCCGGAACGTTGTCAGAATTTTTTCGTGTTTTGCGTCTTTGATCGTCCATTCGATAGACAGAGAATGATTGTCGTATTTTAAGGAACCGTAAATTAGAAATCTCGCTTTTGGTTTACTTTTGATTTGATCCCTGAGTTTGACGTAAAACAATTCCGAATACGGTAGGGCGGCGGTATAGTTTTCGGGAGTTACGTCTAACGCGGCAGGATTGGATCGATTGGATTCCAACACATCGGAAAGCGCTACGGTCGGATTTAAAGATAAAATTTTGCGAACCGATGAGGAAACCAATACCGCTAGATCAGGATAATCTCCGAGAAACGTCTTATCCGTTAGATCGAAGGTTAAAAGGACGGGCGGAGTTCTCCCGTAATCCTCTAAAAGATTGTCCCCCGTTATCTGAAGCATTCCTTCCCGATATGCGATGGATTGTTTCATCGAATCGAGCAGGTTTTCGATTTCATACTGATACTTTTCGTTGTCGGGGTATTTCTTTCTTAGTAGAAGTAGAAGATTGAGGTAACGCGGGAAAAAGCCGATCCTTTTGTATTCGTTTAACGTTTGAAACTGAACTTCCGGCTGACCGGGAATGAGTTCCCTTGCGGAAGCCAGATGGTGCGATGCCATTTCGAAAAGGAGCGAATTCTTGGAGGAGCGGAATCGCTGCATTCGGTATTCGCCGAGTTTTCTTCGAAACGAATGGTTTTCCGGAAAATACGTCAGTGCGACGGTTTCGGCTTTTTGTCTCGAAATGGAATCTAAGTCGTCGAGTTTGAGAATTTCATCTAAGTCCTTCTTTAAGGAATCCTTATATACTGTCGATCCTTTGTCCGATTCCTTCGACTCGGAAAATGCTTTGAGATAAAGGTAGGATGAGTTTTTAGGATATAACGAAACTAATCTTTGAGAAAGCGAAACTGCAGAGGGAAAATCCCCTTGCCAAATCCTAATTCGAGTTAGTAGATCGATCGCTTCTTCGAAATCAGGATACAACGAAATAGCACGTTCGAGTTTTTCTGCGGCGGCGTCGAGTTTTTGTCTTTTTTCGGAAGGGGAACTCTTTTCCGCCCAATCGATCAACAAAGAAGCGAAGTTAAAAAATAAATCAGGATCATCGGAAGAAGAGGCTAGGATGGAATTCCAGAGTTGGTAGGCTTTTCCGAAGTTTCCCGTTTTACCGTTGACCTTGGCTTCAAGCACTTGAACTTCTTTGGAGCTTTGAAGTTTGGAACGGGACATTTCCAATTTTTTTAGAGCGGTTTCGTAGCTACCCATTTCCAAAAGAATCTGTATTTGTACCGGCGCCAAAACCGGGTCGAACGGGTCCGTATCCAATGCGGTCTTTAATAGGTTTAGAGAATTTTGATATTCTTTTTTTCTCACATAGGCGAGAGCGGCCCCTTTCAGTGCGTTCTTGTTATCCGGAGCGAATGAAAGGGCTTTGCGATAGGCTTCGAAAGATTCTGTGTGCTTATGAAGATGTTGTGCCGCTTCCGCCAAACCGAGCAAGGCTCGAACCGACATCGGATTTTGATTCGATGCTTCGGTGAAGGATCGATAGGCGGCGGCGTAATTCCGCTCCTTTAGACGAGCCTCGCCTTCCGCGATGTTTTTGACCGTGTTATCCTGTGATATGATCGGATACACTGCGATAAAAAGTATAATGGTTAACGCAGTTCCGACTTTTTGCCGATTTTTCAGATTCGTCATTTCGTAAAAAATCCTGCCTCGGCCTTTCCGGAAGAATTTCTAAAATTCGATTCTACGACTATAGGAATGTAGAAATCCTTTTTGTCGGCTTCTACTCTACTTTTAAAAGAGACGATATAACGCCTGTCTTTGTGTGATAATATGGAATCGTATAGGGTCTTTTCCTGACCTTCTCCCGGAATAACTATGAATTTACCTCCGGTCGAGGACGCGATCGTTTTGTATGTTTCAACCGCCGGACCCGAATCCGAAAGGGATAAAAAATAGATTGGAATCGCATGTGCCTTAGAATATCGGATGATTTTTTCAGGGGAGATTTGGGTAAAGGAATCTGGGTCGGAACTACCGGAGACCAAAACTAAGACTGCTCGAGGCCCGAGTCGATCTAATAGGTCGGATATTCCGCGGTAGATTGCTTTGCCGGTTTTTGAGGTCGGTTCTACGGGGGAGTTTCGCAGGATTCTGAAGATTTCGTGCATCGAATATCCGAAATCCGAGGCTTTTACGAGTTCCGACCCGGAGCGAAGAACTTCCACCCCGTCATACTGTCTTAACGATGTTAAGAGTGGTTTTAACGACTTTTCAAAAACAGAATAGTTTGCTTTGACTTCCGACGTGTTTTCGTAGATCAATGAAAGCGAAATTCTATTGTTGAACTGTTGCATATCTGCTAAGCCGATCAGGGGAGATAAATTTCCGTATTCATAAACCCGAAAAGAGTTTCTTGGAATACCCTTTAAATCCCGACCGGATCGATCCCTGGCCCGGAGGAAGACGGATATATCCGGATATTCCCGGTTTAATACTTTCTCCACTACCAGATCCAAATTGGATGAAAGTTGATTTGCTGGACTAAATATTTCAACTCGATGTCGGTTAAAATCTGCGATATAGTGAGTTCCCGTGTAATCGAACGCAGAGGAAAACGGTTGGTTTAATTTCCGAATTACGTTTTTTGAATCTCGAAAGGTATCTAATTGTTTCCAAGTATTTTCGATTGTGTTATATATAATGAGTCCCGACTTTTCATCCGAGATATACAGGTCGTTCTTGCGAATCGTAAGATTTCGAGGGGAATTTAAAACGTTTGTATTGCGGATTTCTTTAAGAAAATTACCCTCTGAATCGAAAACGACGATTCGTGCGTTTCCTCTATCGGCTACGTAAATTTCACCCTTAGAATTTACCTTTAATCCAGATGGATTGCGCAGAATTCCGACTCCGATTTCCTGAATGAATGTTCCGTCATTTTTAAGTTTTTGAATTCGATGATTACCGGAATCAGAAATATACAGATATCCGTCTTTCGTAAGAAAAATACCTGTGGGGCCGTGAAATTCACCGTTATTCTTACCTGATTTTCCGAATCGATTTTTATATTCTCCCCGAGTGTTAAATTCGAAGATTTGATCGCCTTTAAAATCCGAAACAAAGATCGATTTTCCTCTCAACGAAAAAAAGAGCGGTCCGGATAAATTCCGACCTAAAGAGCCTTTAAAATTATCTACAGGGTTCCCATTGGAGTCAAATTTAACAATATTCGCCGTGTCAAAGGACAGAACGTATAAAAACCCATCATCATCAATTGCCACATCGGTCGGATTTCTGAATCTGAAACGCCGAAGTTCGTCACCAGATAGAGTGGTATAATATTGATTAGATGAATCTTGGCTACCGCCAGCCAAATTAATTCTCAAAGCATCTAGTCTGGATTTTTGAATTTGACTCAATCCTGAGTTTACTTCAATTTGCTCTAATTCCGACATACTTTCCGGCCAATCTCCTGAGAGATAATAAGAATGTGAAAGTAGGATACGGGCTAAGGTAAAATCGTTTTTTATCGAAAGTGATCTTAGAAAACTTTCCCTTGCTGAGGAATATTCTGAGTTATTAAAATACGAAAATCCTTTGAAAAAGTGTGTTCTTGCTTCTTTTTCTTGAATCGAGAAATTTGGGAGTCCATCCGAGTGGATAGCTATTGCCGAACTAAAGAAAAGGGATATGACTAAAAACCGATTTAAGCGCATAAAAAGCAGTAAATTTCTGATCTTATCGTCAATTAACGAATTAAAGAGACATAATTTCAAGAATTTTTTATGAGCTGATTGATTGCTATTATGAGCATGTTTTTGATCAGTTATTAAATATCAGGGGATACATGTCGATTTCTCCGACTCAACTTGTGCGCAAGATTTGTGCGTAGATTGAATCTGAATCTTGACAGGTCGGAATTCTGCCGCCTGCAAACGATTCTTCTTCCAGTCCCTATGCTGTTCGAGCCAGATTTCCCGTTTGGTTCTATTTTCAGAAAGTTCGTTGCGAGTTTCTCTCAATATAAAGTCCAAGAGTAATATATAATTTCTAAATCTTGCTTCGATTTGATTGAGTGATTCGGAATGAATTTCCATTCTATCTAAAAATATCGGACGATTTATTATAAAATTCCGAAATTTATGCGGTATCTAATTGGAATTTTCTTCCTAAAAGTAGTTTTTTAAGAATCATCTGCGGGTTACCAAAAATCGTGAGGTGTAAATGAAAAGGTTGCAAAATGCCTTTCGAATAAGAAAAATCTCTTCGATACCTTTTGTTGATTTCGCTATAATGGATCTCTTCCCGGCTTTCTTCTTTATCCATATCGACTAATCTTGCGAATAAGCGACAGACTGAAATTCCGAAATAAAAAGCTGCGATTTTAGCCTTATACCAATCTTCGTGATTTGGCCGAAACGAGTATCGAACTAAATTCTGATTTTTGGATTGATATAGAGTTTTCCTAAATGCTGAATCTGGAAATACGGTTAACAAATGTTTTTTGTGAAATCTATTGATAAGAAAATGAAAATAGTTTTTGAGATTTCGATGTTTTCTAATTTTTTGTTCGATAAATATCTTTAGATGGAAGGGGACTAATAAATCGGAGGTTCCTGAATTGGATATAGATCTTCCATTGAATTCGGTAAAGTATTGAAAATCGATTTCTTGCATTGGCAACATTTGCCTCCTCAAAAGAAAACGTTTCCTTTGCTTGCATGAATGATCGCAAAAATAGAAAAAAAAATTAAGAAAAAGAATCTAAAACAGTTAGATGCACGTCCACGCACTCCGCTAAAGTATCTTTGTCGTAACCACCTTCTAAAAAGGATAAAACTCTACCTTCACATATATGATAGGCTGCAGCCAAGACCATATCGCTTATTTTTTCAAAGCCAAGTGTAGTAACTTTCATCCCGCCGAGCGGGTCTCGCTTGTGTGCATCAAATCCGGCGGAGATGAGAATGACTTCTGGTCGAAATTGTTCTATTGCAGGAATAATCTTTTTTTCAAAGGCCTTTATATAAGCGGAATTATGAGAGTCGGCCGGCATCGGAACATTTAAAGTCGTACCTTTGCCTAAACCGAATCCGGTTTCATCAAAAGATCCCGTCATCGGATAAAAAGGATATTGGTGGATGGATGCATAAAATACATCCGGATCCGAATAAAATATTTCTTGGGTTCCGTTTCCATGATGGACATCCCAATCTACGATAAAAATTTTTTTGAAGCCATTTATCTGCAAGTAACGGGCAGTAACCGCAATATTATTGAACATGCAAAAGCCCATAATCCGATCTCGTTCGGCATGATGTCCGGGAGGTCGGAGGAGCGAAAATCCATTCTGAATTTTGCCTTCAACGAGTGCGTCTACTAGTGCAATGCCTGAGCCAGCCGCATAAAATGCAGATAACCAAGAATCTTCCGTAAACGGAGTATCCCCGTCGAAGTAACCACGCCTCCCAGCGGAATCTTGTACTTTCTGAATATGGTATTCTGTGTGAACTAAGCTGAGCATTTCTATTGAAATCGGCTTGATATCCGGTTTATAAAAAGTAGGAAAAAGATTGTTTCGTGAAAGTCGATCCAAACAGGCTATTAGTCTGTCGGAACTTTCGAAATGAGGTATCCGAGGTTGGTCGTTATGCAGAAGGAAGTAATCTGAATATGCGAATCCGGTAGGCATTGAATTATCCCTTTTTTGAAAATGTAATGATAAATTTTGTAGGGAAACCGTCTCGATTGTTATATTTTTTAAGCTGCATTTACAGTATTAACTGCTTAATTCCGACATTTATTACAGGACTCAATTCGCTTGGCTAGAAAATTACGCATCTTGAAATTTAGAACTTTTATCGCTTTGATTTTTTTAATTCCCTTATGTCTTTCTGCCGATTTCGATCTTCCGTTTCCAAAAATCATTAGGAAAGAATCTTCACAGCATAAAGTGCTTATACAAGAAGATAAAGAAAACCGAGTTTCTTCTTCTTTGATTACCGATATTACGTCAAAAAGTCAAGAAAATCAGAAAACTCTTCCTTCCAGCGTTTTAGATAATTCGAAAAACAAACGTTTGAAAGAAAGTTCCTCTATTAAAGTCGTAACAACGGATGAATTAAAAGAATCTAATGAATCCGTCGAACAAAAAAAACCTTTCGATGCATTAGTTGGTGTACCCAATTTTGCCCGTGGAATTTATATTTCTCAGAGAACTTTAAAAAAAACGAAAGTATTTCAAGAGATCCGACGTAAAGCGATTCGTCACGGAGTTAATTTATTGGTAATTGATATACAGCCGACGACGCCTTCGAGGGAGGATTTGAGTTCTATCATTGAAGAAGGCTTTTATCCCGTAGCCAGAGTCGTTAATTTCGAAGGAGGTTTACCTACGGAAAAACCTACCGAACGGAGGCTTGCATCTATATATAGATCCGTCCGTGAGGCTTGCCGAACCGGTTTTCCGGAGATTCAGTTAGATTATATTCGTTATGCCGATAATTTGCAATTAAAACTATCTTATGACGTTAGATATAAGAACATTGCCGGGATTATCAAGAATATCAGAAACGAAACTTTAAAGTGTGATAATTTGCCTTACATTGGAGCTGATATTTTTGGCCGAATTCCATTTAATCAGAATGATATGATTGGTCAAAAAGTGGAAGTTTTCGCCCAAGTGGTGGATGTGCTTTATCCTATGTTATATCCTTCCCATTTTTACGGCATGCCGAATCGCATTAATGATCCATATCAAACGGTTTATGACGGAACTCTCTTCACATTAAAACGATCGCTTAAAACCACGAGAGTAGTTCCCTACATTCAAGGATTTAATATGTCGGTTGGAAAGTCGGGACTCTCCCTCCCCGAATATATCAAAGCTCAGATAAAAGCCTCATATGATAGCGGAGGACATGGCTTTGTCGTTTGGAATGCCTGGAATGATTATGAACCGACATTTAAGGCGTTGGAAAGTTACGACGATGAACAAACTAAAAAGAAACACTAAACTCCTTTAAATTCAGGTTTTCTTTTTTGCTCGATCGCCTTAATCGTTTCCTTAAAATCCTCGGAAATAAAATTTCTTGCTTGCGACTCTGCCTCTTTTTTCAATGCGGCGGTTAGTTCTTCGTTATTGTAAGTATTTTTTTTCAGTTCACGCAAAGCCAAAGGCGCACTTTCGGATAAAGCGATTGCGATTTCCGTGGCTCTCCCTAAAACCTCTTTTTGCGGAACGGAATCGTTACAAAGTCCGATTCGAAGTGCCTCTTCGCCATTAAACATTTCTGCCATAAATAAAAGGCGATTTGCGATATGAGTGCCGAATAACTCTTTGACGATATAGCTGGATCCCATTCCGGGGTGGATCCCTAGCTTAACGAAATTAAACTGATATTTTCCTTCGTTCGCAAAAACTCGAATATCGCATGCAAACGCTAATGATAAACCAGCCCCTATCGCGTGTCCGTTGGCAGCGCAGATGACCGGGATGTCCAATTTCCTAACGGAAAGGAATAAATTATAAAATTCAAACATCGTTTTTTTATTCGATTCAAAGTCTTTCGTTGAAAATGATTTTAACAGCTCGAAATTTCCTCCTGCTGAGAAAATTCCATTCTTTCCCGTCAAAATTATAGACCTTGGCTTCTGTTTGTCGGATGACTGCGATATATCTTCGGTAATTTTTTTGAATTCCAAACCCATCTCACGAGTCATAGAATTTCTCGATTCAGGGTTATTGAAACTAAGGATGAGGATTTTGTTTCCGGAGCCCAGGTCGATTGTGTCTTCGTCGATGAATCCCATTAAACTGCTTCTTTCTCCAATTCAAAACTTTCATACCAGATTCGATCAGATACAGTCAACGGTTTTTCTCCAAGCCCCATTTGTGTGTAGTATTCCAGGAGGATTTCTAAATGGATTACTTCTTCGTCTTCTAAAGTCCAGAAGGCTGAATCTATCGATTTCGATATCAGTGCTTGCCCACGAACTGAATCGCTAAAATACTCAGGCTTGCCGGAAAAAATCAAATGTGCAGAGATTAGGTCGAAACGGATCGTTTCAGTGATTTTTTTGAAGTCGAGTTCCGACTTGTCAAAATAGCGGGATGCTATTTCGGTTTGAAAGTAATCTCCCCACGTTAGAATATCAGGCTCTACACCCGTTTTTGCTTTGATTTCGGCGATTTTTTCTTTTTCAAGAAATGAAGTGACTGCGAATCTATCGACTAACTCCTTTAAAGCGATTAAATCTAAGATTTTTTGAGCAGATAATTTTCCCTGCTTCATCATATCGAATAATTCTGGATTGAGTTCCGACTTTCTTGTGTCCATACCTTCTCTGTCGGGTTTTTCCTGAAACTTCCCAGACGATTTTTTTAGAGAACTCGCAGTTTGATTATTACTTCTTTGCTTTTATCCTCTTTTGCACGTTTCGTAAAAATTACCATAGGAGAATAGTGTTCTCGATCAAGCATAGCTTTCTTGTGTTCCGACCTCGCTCGGTTCTCGATAAATTCCTAAAATTATGTCGCTTTATCCCCGTAATTCTGCATTGAATTCCGACATTTCGCGAGCCGATATTTAATGAAGGATTTCGTTTCGTAAAATTTATCGTATGGCAGTCGGAAGGTCGGATAGTCTACAAGAGCTCATCACAGTTCTCGAAACTATGTTCGGAGAAACGATCATAGGTACGGATATTAATCTCGTAAAACATCTGTTCTATTTTTTGAAAGCCGATGATGTGGAGTTTCCATTCGATTATGACGGACAAAGATTTTTTGCGGTCGTAGAAAATATCGAAGAGACTAACGTTTATCTGCGTATTCCGGGTGCGACTCAGGGGCTTACTCTAAGGGCGAAAATCAGTTTTGAAATCATGAATATTCTCTACCAATTCGAGGTCGTAATTCTCGAATTCTTAGAGGAGGGGATTAGAATCCGAATTCCGTCGGAACTTCAGGCCGCATCCTTTAGAAAGAACGTTCGTGTAGCGGTCGATGACCTTTTTATGAACTATGTGATTCTTTTTCGTTCCTTATCCGGCGGCGGACGGGAGATCGGTCGTAATATCCAGGTGGAACAAAGATTTAACAGCCTGATGAGGGAGATAAAAAAAGACAATCCGGATTTGAGACTCATTAATATTATGATTTCCGAATATATTTCCACGGTTTCGAAGGATTACGAGATAGTTTTCTTTTCAGGTTCAAAAGAGGAATCGTTTTTGGAATCCTTTATGCGTAGACACGATCGTCCCGTTTATATTCCCGATACTTCTTTGATCGTTAATTATATCCGTGAACAGGATTCTTCCTGGATGACGAATTATAGAGCGGAATATATTCGTATGGTTTTGGAAAACGGTCAGGATTACGCGGACAAATTCTTTCGCGAGCTGCAAAAAACGGAGATCCGCGATTTTATCATTTCGTATCTAATACTCCCTATTCGATTGTTCAACGATGTCGTCGGATATATCAGGGTTCATACTTCGGCAATGGATCGATATTCCATCACTCCCTCGCAGGCCGGATATCTGATCGAACTTTCGGATATTTTCAACTATTCGATAACTAAGATATTTATCCGGGAAGATAACTATAGACATACAAAAGCGGCGACGAGGGTGGTTGATATCAGTATCAACGGCCTTCTTTTCGAGATAAATGAGAAACGCATTTTCCAATATTTAAAAAAACATAATATTATAAAAATATTTATTCCCGTGGCGGAGAGAACCCTTGTTATGAGAGGAGAGGTCGTTCGTTATATCGCCGGCGAAGAAGGGAAGTTTCTTCTTGGAGTCAATTTTTTCGACTCAAATCCGGACGATATGCTGATTCTTCAAAAGTATATCTTTCTGAAAACCAGACGAGTTCTCTCAGAATGATCCCAATATCGTATTAGCTTTAAGGATATACGGGTCTCCGGGAACGGAAGTCGGTTTAAACGTTTTGTATTTTTCTACGGCTGACGATAAGTATCCTTTGAAAATTCCCATACGTTCCGATTCTCCGATTCCACTTTGCCCGGTTTCCGAGGATAACTCCGTAATTTTATCGATGTATAATTTGCTCGCGAGTAGATGGATTCTATAATCGGAAGGATCCTTTTTTTCGGAATTTCTCAGCAATTTTTCCGCGATTTCGAAGTATGTATCCGCTTTTTTTCTTTTTGAGGACGCGGAGGCGGTAGATAAGAGCGGTTTCGATTCCTCCCTAAATAAGTGATAATAAGTCATAGCCGATTGTATTAGGAGTTCTGAATCTTCTTTCGTTAATTTAAAGGCCTCTTGTATCACTTCCATCGAGCGAGATAAAACGGATGCGTTTTTGAATCCTTCGGTTTCGTATTTGTGATTCAGATAATCGATGTATTCCACATAAAATTCCAATTCTTCCTGAGAGTTACCGAAACGTTTTCTGTTTTTCCAGGCCATAGAAAATTCCGAGCCTGCAGAGACATAGGCTTCGCCGGTTTTTTTGTATAATAGGCCGAGACGAAAATGTCCCATCGGTGAAGACGGATCCAAACTGATCGTATGTTTATAGGATCGGATCGATTCGGCGATTTCGTTTCTGGCCAAATGATAGTCGCCTTTTTTGCGTTCTACGATGGCGGATTCTATTTTCTCGGATACGAGCGGCGCGGCTACCATTAGGTTTCTGTCCTTTACCAATCCGAGATTTCCGATTCCGCGCGCCCGTTTGCCGATGAACGAGGTTTGAAAAATGGATTTGATTTCTATCCGACCTACGATGTTTCCGTTCCGATAATTCTTATGATCGAAATCCTTTTCGATCAGATATAAGATTTGTCCTTCGCGTAATCCAGGATCGTAATTGATCTTGATCGTTACTAGGTCCGCTCTCGTATCGACTCCGATATCGAGGTTTCGATTCTTTCCTTCTTCTTCGATCGGTTTTACTTTGTCGTAAAGAACCGTTTCGCCTATGAGAATCATTTTCTCTTTTTCAGGTTTTCCGGGCTCCCAGAACGCATAGACGAGTTCCCTCGAGAACATAGGTCCGGTATAACTCAAAAAAAGCGGAATGAAAATAAGGAAAGTTCTCACAATTCAAAGATCGGAAATTTCCCCCGATTTCGCCCGAAAAAAAAGCGGTTTGAGATCGGCTTCGGAATATTTTCGAGGGTGTTCGGAAACGAACCGGTTTGCAAGCCCGCGGTCTCCGATTCGTCCATGATTTAGGGATTTACAGTTTCAAAAGAAGTAAGTCTCGCGTATCCGTGTGCCGGTTGTTGGGTATTTCCCGGTCTTTCCAACACGGCGGCACTGCATCCCGCCCGAGTCGCAGCGTCGGCTTCCTCTTTTACGTCGGTGAAGAATATTATTTTTTCCGGTGGAATTCCCAATTCTCGCGCAATACGCGAATAACTTTCCGACTCACGTTTGCCTCCGACCGCAGTATCGAAATAACCCGAAAAATATCCCGTCAAATCTCCAAAATTAGAATATTCGAATATTAACTTTTGGGCTTGCACACTTCCAGAGGAGTACACCGCTGCTTTTTTTTCGGAACTTCGTATGCGTTTTAAAAATTCGGGAACGTCGGCAAACATAAGACTTTTTAATTCTCCGTTTTCGTATCCTTCTTTCCAGATTCTTCCCTGGATTTCTTTGAGGGGACCGCTTTTACGATCCACACCCACTAAATATTCGCAATAGTCGATTAACGTTTCTACTGAATCGGAAACCTCCTTCGAATACGAAACGTCGGCCTTTCCTTCCCGGATAAGCCCTTCCAAGACCGTTTTTTCGAGATTTCCTTTTCGGAAAAATTCCCCGAATTTCGATACCGAGTAGGGAAACAATGTCTTATGAACGAACTCGATCGGGGTCGTCGTTCCTTCTATGTCGAAAAGATAAAGTTCGAATGTTGAAACGTCCAACTACGCGGCACCTCGGATTTTTCGGGCTTCGGCGACGAGATAATCGTGTACACTTTTTTCGTCTTTCTCGAAATTTTTCAATACGATCAACCAGGATAATGCGCAGGGAATCCAGAAAAGTACCGAAATAGAAAGTCCGAGCGAACGATCCCCCGGGGTAAGTCCGAGAATCAGAGCGCTCATCGCGGGGCCTAATCCTTTTCCTAAATCATCGGTTAGATTGTAGAGCGCAAACATGCTACTTCTATTTTTTGGAATATTCACATTAATTAATGTTGCGCGCACGTTCGGTCCCGTAACCGATATGATGAATCCCGCCGCGATGTTGATCAGGATGAAAAGTCCCGATCCCGCCACTTCTCCTGCCTTGAGAAGATAGATACACGGAGGAATGCCTAAAAAAATGCTCGTCATACAAAAAATCGGCAGGTAACGTTTGTTGAGATTGTACAGTTTTTGTCCTATCACGCCGCCGAAAAACGTTCCCGCAAAAACTCCGATCGCCGCGTAGGTCAATAACATTGTCGCCGTGGCCTTATCGAGGTGATACGACGTTTCGTAGTAGTCCACGAGGAAGACGAAAAAAACTCCCCAAGGAACGCAGCCGGGAATTCCCTGTAGAAAGATTCCGATATTCGTTTTGTTCCTAAAAAGAAGTCTAACGTCGCTCCAACGGAGATGAAAACTCTCTTCCGGAAATTTGTCGGCGATTCCCTGCCATTCCGTTTCCCCACCTCCGCGTAGCGGTTCTTTGCAGAAGACCCAATAGATCGCCGCAAAAAAGAAGGAAGGTACGGAGAGATATATAAAGCTGGTTCGCCATCCGTTGATCGGATCAGCATTTCCTAATATTCCTCCGAAGAGTTGTCCCACTCCGAGTCCGATTCCCATGGAAAGCGATACGTATGCCGCCGCGGTGGATCTGGATTTTTCGGAGAAGTAATCCCCCAATACGGTAAATAGAAGCGGGAAAATACCCCCGAGTCCGAACCCGGTAAGAGTTCTGTAAATCACGAACTCCGGATAACTCGTTGCGAATCCGGAAAGAAAACAGGGTATTTCCCCCAAAAACACGGAGAAGATGATCAAGGTTTTTCGAGAGTATTTTTGGGAAAGATATCCCATACTTACGGAAACCGCTCCTCCCAAAATGAAAAATAGGATCGGAATCAATCCTCCGATGTACCAATCCACGTCTTCCTGCGTGTTCAATCCGAAAGAGGCTCCGATGTTTTTCAAATTGGGTGCGATCAGATTCTGATCCGCAAAAAGAAAGAAGGCCATTCCCATGATCATCCAAAACGCGAGGATTGCATTCCAGCCGTGATTCGCCAGTTCTCCCAATCCGAAATAACGCAATAGGCTTCGCTCCGATGGTTTTTGATCCATATTCTCTCCAGATTCTTTATCTTGTGAAACGAATTCCAAACAATGCGAATGCCGGGCTAAAACTCAAGGAAACTTTGACTTCGATTCGGGTTTTTGCGGAGAAGATTCCGAAGATTCGGACAACGAGACATAGCCGGTTAGGAACGAGTCCGTAATAAAATCCATCCTTGAAAATGAACGGTTTCTCAAAGGTTATTCAGAATATTGGTTGACCCTTTTTCTTTTCATGATTCCGTTCTTCCCAAAGTTTGGTTTTAGAAATGACC
Organism: Leptospira gomenensis; assembly: GCF_004770155.1. Classification (GTDB taxonomy): domain Bacteria; phylum Spirochaetota; class Leptospiria; order Leptospirales; family Leptospiraceae; genus Leptospira; species Leptospira gomenensis. The sequence continues at coordinate 111,507 of NZ_RQFA01000072.1, forward strand.
TTTCATCATAAAGAATTTTATATCCTATCAGGCTCCGATAAATCGAAGTTATACTGTCAGTCATGGACCAAGCCTAAGGCGAATCGTTTGGCGATCGTTCATCACGGTTTCGGAGAACATAGCGGCCGTTATACGAACTTGCTCCGTTATTTCTCCAAGAGCGACGTTAACTTCTACTCCTTCGATATGCGCGGACACGGAAATTCGGAGGGGAAACGCGGGCACGCGGATTCTTTCGATCTTTACGTCCGGGATCTTTCCGATTTCGTTTCGGAGGTTTTAAAACGGGAAAATAAGGAACGGTTTTTTCTTCTGGGTCATTCTTTGGGAGGGGCCATCGCGCTTCGTTACGCGCAAGAGGGAATCAATCAGGATAATATTCTCGGTTTAGTTCTTTCCTCGCCCGCGTTACGCGTTCGTATGGATTTCGAAAAACGGATCAAAAAAATCCTCGGTTCTTTTCTGAGTAAGTTTTCTCCCGCGACGACGGTGGAAGCCAATTTGGATCTTCGGTTTCTTTCGCACGATCCGGATGTGATCGATGCCTATCGTCAGGATCCTCTCGTTCACGGGATGGTTTCCCTCAGGATGGGGACTGAACTTTTGGAACTCGGTCCGAGGTTGATTCGAAAGGCCGGCGTGTTGCGTTGTCCCGTTCTTATTCTCCACGGACAGGAGGACGGTCTGATCGACGTGAACGGATCCACGGAACTTTATAAAAATCTAATTTATCGCAACAAGCGGATACGCATCTATCCGGGTCTCTTTCACGAATTGATGAACGAATTTCCCGAACATAGGGAAGAGGTTTTTCGGGACATCCAGTCTTTCTGGGAAAGTATCGTGCGGGAGAAGGTGGAAGCCGAGCCCAAACCGAAATCCGGAACCTTAAAGAAGGATTCCGGGATTTCGGTCAAAAAGAAAAAGGTCGTTTCGAATTCCTGATCCTGAATATTCTAATTTAATTGTATTCTTTTTTTGAAATGTGATTTCATCCGATTGTTTCGTCTTTGTATGAGACGATCCCGATTTTCGTACGACTACGTGATGCGACGGTTTTTTTCAACCGGGAAAGGTTTCCGCCGAACTGTTTATTTTTTTCGATAAACGAATACGAAGGAAAGTGTAAACAGGAATCCTAAAACGGCGGTCAATCCCAAGAGAGAACGTTCCGTGGTCGGAAACCAGGTTCCGTTTTCGATTTTTCTGTTTGCCCGTTCCGTTTCCATCTCCACGGCTGCACCTCCGGATACGGAGATTGAAAGTTCGTAACGCGGGGCGGGGTATCCGACTTTGAAGGCTCTCATGTCGGCGGGAGCGTCCTCTTGGATCCGTTCTTGTTTGTTCGCTCCGAGAAAGGAAACCTCCATATCGGCTGGCTTGGAGAATACGGCCCGAAACCCTTCCTCTTTTTCAGCCAACATCCTGTCCTTGAACGTCACCGTGGATAGATTGCTCGCGGGAATCGTATAAGAAATTTGTAATTCAGAACTTCCCGGCAACAGGGCACGATCCAGATATTTTCCGTTAGGTCCGTCCTGCAGTTGGAGAGGGATCGCCATTTTAGATTCTCCCTGTGTGAGTTGTCCTACGACTTCCGTCGCTTCGGAAGGTACGAATATCTCGAAGGGATTCTGTTCGTCCTGATAACTTTTGGGCGGAATCGTATTGTTGGAAATGAGAAAGATTTTGAAAACACGTAGAAAATCGCGGCCTCGTGTGATCTGCATCGCAGAGCGGGTGCGTACGAGGGATTTGTCCTTGGTTTTTTCGTAAACGATCACTTCTTGAATTCCGGATCGCATCACGGGAACGGGAGGAATCATTTTGTTGTAGGAGACCCCTGCGTATTTTACTTGGAGCAAAAGAGGGGCTTGGTCGGGCACTGAAGTTTTAGGAATCGTAAACGATCCGGATGCGGCGCCCATTTCCCGAACGGGAATCATTCCTTGTTGTAACGCGATCAGGCGGAGGGATTCGATACTGCCGTCTTTTCCGGTGGTTCCGTTTTTGATACGTACTTTGAGTTCCACCTCCTCCGATGTCAGGGAGGATGCAGCGAAGAATATTACGAATAGGATCGTGGAAAACGTTTTCATCTTTGGCTCTAAGGTCAGTTTTATTCCACCCTCTTAAAAAGAAAATCCTTTACACTCGGATTTGTATGCGTATCTTGAATCTCTTTACGAATTGCGGAGAGGAACGAAATGAGTTGGCTTCGAAAAATTTTGGCGGTCTTGGGAATTTTGATCGGTTCTTTTTTAATTTTGATCTATTCGATTACGTTTCATCCGGACCAAGCGCAACCGGCTGAAGTGCGTTGTAAGGAAGACGTTCCGATTTTAAAAGCGGATTCTAAAATCAAAATCCTTTCTTGGAATATACAATATCTTGCGGGTAAAAAAAGGGTTTTTTGGTACGACGTTCCGAACGGCGACGGACCGGATACGGCTCCTTCCCGAGAAGAGATCGAGGAGACTTTGACGAAGATCGTAGATTATATCCGCGCCGAAAATCCGGACGTTATTCTTCTTCAGGAAGTTCACGACGGAGCCAAAAATACGTTCGGAGAAAATCAATCGGAAAGAATCCTTTCTCGAATCGATCCGTCTTACGCGTGTTATAGCGAGGCGTTTTACTGGAAGTCCTTGTTCGTCCCTCATCCCAAAGTGATGGGAAGGGTGGGGATGAAATTGGTCACGGTCAGCAAATTCAAAATTTCGGACGGAATCCGTCACGCCCTTCCTCTTATGCCGGCGGATCCGATCACCACTCAGTTCAACCTAAAGAGGGCGATTTTACAGAACGATTTCCCGATCGAAGGCGGGGACAAGTTTACGGTTTTGAACACACATCTCGACGCGTTCTCGCAGGGGACCGATACGATGCACAAACAAGTCGGAACCATTGCCGGACTTTTGAAGGAGCTGGATTTGGCGGGGCATTATTGGATTTTAGGAGGGGACTTCAATCTTCTTCCTCCCGGTTTCGATCGTAAATCGATGCATCCCAACGGGGCGTTTTTTTATTCGGATGAAGGGGAGATCAAGCCGCTCTTTGAAAAATGGAATTCGTCGGTTCCATTCAATATTTTGAATGGACCGGAGCGTACGAAATACTTTACGCATTATTCGAACGATCCAGCGATCGGGAAACCGGATCGAACGATCGATTATCTTTTTTATTCCTCCAACGTAAGACAGAGTTCGTATCGGGTGGATCAAGGTGAGAAAGTGCGGACGATTTCCGATCATTTTCCTTTGTTGGGGACTTACGGCTGGAAGAACTAAGGGCCGCTCCGTATTTCTTCCGACGATCCGTCCGTGAAACGCGGGCGCCCCACCCTGATTGGGTGGAGGAGGAGTGGTGGCGGGAACAGGCGGCCATTTTTCCCTATCACAAAAAAACATCCGCGTCCAGCGGAATTTTCTCCCGCTAAAAAGTCGGAATTACGACAAAAGAGATAGAAGTTGCAAAAGACGAGGCAGGAAATTCACTGGATGGGGGTCGCCTTTCCCAAAACGGAAAAAGGCGCGCCGTAAGAAAAAAAGAAACGTCGATCCGACAACAAAACGAGGAATCATGAGACCGTTTAGAATATTAGGAATTCAGCAAATAGCCGTAGGCGGTGAAGACAAAAAAAAACTCGAAACCTTTTGGGTGGACATACTCGGACTTGAGAAGACGGGAACGTTCAAAAGTGAAAAGGAAAACGTGGACGAGGACATCCTACGGATGGGAAAGGGACCGTATGCAGTCGAAGTGGATATCATGCAGCCGATCGACGCGAACAAAAGCCCGAAGGTTCACGAACCGAAACTCAATCATATCGGTCTTTGGGTGGACGATATCCATAAAGCGGTGGAATGGCTTACCACAAAGGGAGTGCGTTTTACTCCCGGAGGAATTCGGAAAGGCGCCGCGGGATACGACGTATGTTTCATTCATCCGAAGGCGAACGAGGAATTTCCCTATTCTTCGGAAGGTGTGCTCGTAGAACTCGTTCAGGCTCCCGCCGACGTAATCGCCGCACTCGGTTAAACGCGTTCGGGCGTGCCGCGGGATTTTTTTCGGAACGAAAAATCTACCCTGAATGCGGCCGCGCTCTCCGCTCCGGTCAAGTTATTGTTACTTTCCCCGTAAACGAAAAATAACGGAGCTTTCAATAACTTGACCCCGCATCGATCGCTCACGCGTTTTTGAATACGCAAGTTTTCTAATATTCAAAAAAAATCACGTGTTTAAGTCGGAGTTTTGCTTTCGCGATTTCGCGAGGTTAAACGAGGGACGATCTACGATGCGGGCAATGCGGGTGGAAAGGCGCTTCGCTAACTCATTTTTTTACGGTACTTTGAGCGAAGATTCTGACAAAGAACCGACTTTTCTTTTCTTCCCGATTCCCAACGGTCGGATTTTGGCGGATCGTGAAACTTTATTTTTTTCCTAACAGGAAAAACGTCCGCATAGGACCCTTTCCCTTTACTTCGATTACGCCCCGATCCTCAAACTCGAAAAGATCCTTTAAGACGTTGTAGGTTTCCTCGGAACAGTTGATTTTGCCAGTTTGTCCGTGGGATTCCATTCTGGAAGCGGTATTGACCGAGTCTCCCCAAAGGTCGTAGACGAATTTGTTTTTTCCGATCACTCCCGCGACGACGTCTCCGGTGTGGATCCCGATTCTAATATTGAATTCGTATTTCCAGGATTTTTGGAGGTCCTTTAAACCGGCCATCATTTCGATTCCGGCTAACGCGATTTTTTCGGCGTGATCGGGGGTCGGATTCGGAATTCCACCCGCCATCATATAGCAGTCTCCGATGGTTTTTATCTTTTCCAGTTTGTATTTGCTCGCGATGTCGTCGAAACAGGTGAAGATCTGATTCAAAATTTCGACCAACTGGTTCGGAGTGGGGATTTGCGTCGATAACTTCGAAAAACCGACGATGTCCGCGAACAATACCGTCGAAGTGGGGATGTAATCCGCGATCACGTTTTCTCCGCCTTTCAGGCGTTCGGCGATCGACTTGGGAAGGATGTTGAGCAGAAGGCTTTCGGATTTTTGTCTTTCCTTTTCGAGGCCTTCGTTCAAGACGTTGATCTTTTCGAGAGAATCCTTGAGTTCCCGATTCCGTTTGGATAACGTCTTGTATGCGTCCGCGTTATCGACGCCGATCGCTACGTAGTTGGCGAGGGTTCTGAGGATGCTGAGTTGGTTCTCGTTGAAGGCGTTCTTTTCGTAACTTTGTATCGTAAGGATTCCCACGAAACGCTCCTCCACCTTTAACGGAAGATAAACTACCGAGTTCGATTTTTCTCCGAAATGTTTTTGTACCGGAGAAACATATTGGGGGAAGTCCTTCTCTAAATCGTTGGTGATCAATTCCTGATTTTGATTGTAACAAAAGGAGGACGGATTGTCTTCGTTTAACAAATCCACGGAAGGGGCGGGCGTATATCTACCTTCTATCAAACTGAACTTGTATTTGATTTCGTTTTTTCCCTCTTCCAGGATTCCGAACGCGAGGACGTCCATCGAAACCATCGATCTCGTATTTTCGAAAACGGAAGTCAGGATGATCTTGGGTTCGAGACTCGCCGTGATCATCTGTCCTATCTCGCTGAGCTGTTTCAGATTTTGATACGACGATACGAGCCTTTGGTTCGAATCCTGGAGTTCGTTCTGCGTTTTGATCAACCGATTCTGCGTGGAATCTCCGATCTTCATCAGCTTGGAGGATTGTTTTAAAAGGGCTTCGTAGGCGTCGCCGACCTTTTTCAACTCCTGGATCAAATCTTCCTTTTGTAAGGATTCTTTTTTTTCCAGGATCTCGTTGACTTCGTTTAATAACTGGAATTCGCCTTCAAAGAAGGAGCTAAAGTCCTTTTGCGGAGAAGAGGATGATTCCATCTGAAACGACGAACTCCGAACGTCACTTATAGGATTTCAATTCGAACGGCAAAGAAAGATCGGAAGAGAACTCTTCCCCGGTTTCCTGCATATCGTCGTCGTCCTCTTTGTAAAGCCAGAGAACCTTGACCTTGCCGCTTTGATCGTGATATTTCTGGAGGGAATCCAAAATGTCCATGATCACTTTGGACGAACTCGTATTGAAGTAATCCAACTGGAATTTAACTTGGATAGATCCTTTCGATCCCATAGCCGAATTGAGCCAATCGAATACCGGCTTGTAGAACGCGATCGCGTTTTCGGGATACGATTCTCCTATGATCTCCACAACGCCCTTTTCCGTATCTAAAATCACTTCGGGAGAAGTTTTCGTCTGTTGAATGTGTAAAGATTCCATTCTTAATTTTCCTTTGTGAAGTATGCGGAGAGCGTAAAAAACGAATGTTTATCGTCTATCGGTGCGATACCGTAGGAAATCGGTCCGTCCGATTTTCTGGCGATATCGATCAACCCGACTCCTGCACCTTTGCTATCGTCCGGTCTGTCGGAGCGCAATTGTTGTTGATAGTATGTCTTAAGCTCTTCCCTGGACATCGAATTGATCTTGTCGCATTTCATCTTCAGCGACTCGATTTTATCGTTTAGTACAAGGTTCCCGGATGAAACATTATAGCCAATCGATTTTTCATCGACCATGATGATACCGACACCTCCTTCTCTTCCGTCCTCAAGAGCCTTTCGTTCCGCGGAATAGTGAAGCATATTCTGCGCGAGTTCTATAAAAACCGCGAAGATTTTCTTGATTTTGGATTCCGTGCTCAGGGAAGTCCGAATCATAGATCCGAATTCGGTCAGAACCTCCTGAGAGAGTCTTCCCTTAAAGGAAACAATTAATTGATAATCGCATGCCTCTTTGTATTGTTTAAAAAGGTCTACGGACTGATTCTCCATCATTTCTTTTTAACATGCTCCTTGATTTCCGTTTCGAGATCAGATTCGGAATCCGATCAAAGTTATGTCATCTCTTTGCGCCTCTCCGGCTTGGTGGCCGTCCAAAAAGGCCTCCAGTCTTTCCTTTTGTTCCGAGGCAGGCAACGAGGAGACGTTTTGTAGGTGGGAGATTAGTCCCTTACTCGCGATCCGTTGTCTTTGAGGGTTCGGTTGATCCATATATCCGTCCGTCGCGAGGTAGAACATAGTGGGTTTTCCCTTTTCCAGTTTTACTTCGTGTGTGGTATAGGTTCTGGAATCCTCTTTCTGTCTTCCGCCGATCGAATGTCTGTCTCCCTTGACCTCTTCGATCTTGTCGTCTTTGGAAAAGTAAAGCGGCCTTTTGGCTCCCGCAAAAAGGACTTTGTCGTTGTCGATTCTGCAAAAACAAACGTCCATTCCGTCCACGGAGTTCGCGTCCAAGCTGTCTTGTTTTAAAGCCTGTCGCACGTTCCGATTTAGGTGCTCCAACACTTTACCGGGGTCTTTGATTCCCGCTTCGTTGACGATCTGATTGAGAAGCGTGTTCCCGATCATTGACATTAAAGCACCCGGGACTCCGTGTCCAGTACAATCGACCGCTGCGAGAAAAATTGATCCGTCTTTTTTGCTGAACCAATAGAAGTCGCCCGACACGATATCTTTCGGACGGAAGATTACGAATTGCTCTTTTAGATTTTTTGCAAGCACATCTTGGGAAGGAAGTATCGCCTGTTGGATATTTAAGGAATACGTTATGCTATCCGTGATGTGTTGATTCTTTAGTCCAAGGTCTGCGTTGGCCTGAGCCAATTCCCTGGTTCTTTCCCTTACTTTTTCCTCCATATTCGAGTAGAGTAACGCGTTGTCGATCGAGATGGCCGCTTGAGAGGAGAGGATGTTCATGATCTGAAGACGATCCGAAGTGAACGCTCCTTCGGAAAGGTTGTTTTCAAGATATAAGATTCCGGAAATTTCGCCTTGTTTGATCACCGGAGCGCATAAGACAGACTTAATTTTCGAATTCTTAATATACTCGTCCTTGTTGAATTTTTCGTCCTGATTCGCGTTTCTTAAGACGAGATTTTCCTTCGTTCTTTCCACGTAATAGATCAGAGATATCGGAAGGTTCCTGCTGTTGCCGAGCGGAATGCCAGTGAGGACTTCGACGTCGTCCTTCATGATGGAACCTTCGGCTTCCACGAAAAGGCGACCTTCTTTTTTAAGGATCAACACGCCGCGTTGGGCTCCCGCGTTTTCGATCACGATCTTCATCAGTTTATCGAGAAGGTTTTCGAGTTTTATCTCTCCCGAAATCGCGGTCGAACTTTTGAGAACGGATTGTAGATCCAAAGTCTGACCGGAATAAACTTCGGTCGCCGCGGCGGTCGTCGTCGAAATCGTCCTATGTGTTCTGAGGGTTCCGGTTCCTCGTTCTCGGACGAATTCCGGAAACTTGGATTTGAGAAGGCTTTGTTTTAGATTGGCTCCCCAGAGTCCGTATCTATGAAAGGCTTCGTTGATGAATTCTCCCGCTATCTTGACGCTGCCTTTGGAAAGCCAGAACATCGCCGCCATTTCGGAAGCGAGCGCTTCGTCGTTCGGGAATTCGTTTTTGCGCGCTTCCCGGATCGCTGCTTCGTACGTTCTCGCCGCCTTCCAGTTTTTGTATTCCAAACGAGCGAGTTCGGCCTCCACCAAAAGATATTTGTGGTAGAAATTTTCGGGACAGCTTTCGGCTAACGTGAGAAGTTGTCTCTGATTCTCTTTGATCTTTTTTAGATATTCCTTCTTTTTATCCGGCGTCACCTTCTTGTAGTTGGCGGCCAAAGTGAGGGAATAAAGATAATTGTGTTCGAACGGTCCGTACTGACCTCCGAGATATAGGATCATTCCGTTCGCTTCTTCGGCTTCCTGAAGCGCCAACTGATATTCTCCGTACATGAGGAGCGAACGGATCTTCATCACTTTGAACGTGCATATGGGAGCCGGACTCTGATGCGCGTTGCATAAATCGATGTAATCCTTTTCCTGATATTCCTGCGTGGAAAAGTCGAGGTGACTTCCCGTTTCTCCCCTGAGATTGGATAGGATCAACGTGACTCCGAGGATCGTATCGATGGCGAGGTTGTTCTTCACCTTGTGAACGAACTTGAGAAGCTGGGTGATTTTTGGTTTTAGGATTTCCAGATTTTTTCCCTGAAAGAGCACGTTAGACGCATCGTTCATCGCTGCGTAACTTCCGTGCAGGAATTCTCCGGAATCCAAAGCGGATTGAACGCACTTGACGTTGATCTCCTCGGAGAATTTAAGATGTTTGACGAAGGAAGAGGAGTAGTTGGCGAGAATGTTCGCCGCCTTGGTGTATCCCCCCGAGTTCATATATTTCTCGCTCAACTTCACCGCAAGTTCGCAGAAATCGTACGCGCCCTTGTAGTCTCCTTTGCCGACCAATACCATTCCGTAACAGGAATATCCGTACGAGTCGGAAAGATTTCCGTATTTCAAAAACAGATTGGCCATCTTCAGGCATATGATAGGGAACAACGCGGGTTCCTTGTTGTAAGCCATCGGGATCGCGCTGATCAGTAGGTTGACGGCCCATACGTGCGTCGGGTCCGTCATCAACGGTTCGTCTAACAACGATGTTACGCTGCGGTTTCTTAGATTCTTTTTGGCTTCTTCGATTTCCTTGTCCGTCACCTTGTCGAAACCCGAAGTCGGAATTTCTATTCCCAAAGGTTTTAACGCGTTGACGACGGTCGGAAGCGCCAAGTCGAATTTTCCCTGTGCGGAATATTCGATCATCAATAAGTTATAGGCCTGCGCTTTTTCCACGGAGGTTTTAGATTCTTTGAGAAGCGTTTGGATGATCTCCTGGGATTCCTCGAAGTTTCCGTTCAGATACAAAACTTCCGCCAATTCCTTGTGAACGGAGTGGGCGAGGTCGTATTCCTTGGACCAGAGTTCCTTGTCTCCTTTTTGCGCTTCCGGTAATGAGAATAGCAGTTCTCTCGCCTTTTCGGAATAAAGTTTTGCGGGTTTATAAGCGGCCGACAACTTCGCTTTCTGCGCGGCCTGTATATTCAATTGTAGTAATTTTCTTTTTTCCGCGATTTCCCCGATCAAAGAGGAGCCGGTGTTGAGGTGGTTGACGACGTCGAACACCGAATCCTCGAGCGCCTTTTCGTTGAGGGTTTCGAGGAGAATCCTTCCGATTTTAAGACGTATGGATTGTTTTTGATCCTCGTTCAAAAGTTCGTAACTGGCCTGTTGCACCCTGTCGTGTTGAAAACGGAATTGGATCGTTCTTGCCGTCTGGAAATTTTTTTCGAAATTCTCGTCGGTTTCCTCGAACGAATCCACCAAACGGTAGTTATCCCCGTAAGGAACGATCAGCTCCTCCTGCATCGTTTCCATCAAAGCGGCCGCGGTTTCCTTGAGACCTGCTCCGAGAATTTTGGATTGGACCGCGAGATCGAAATTACTTCCGATACAGGACGCGAGTTTGAGAGTCTCCTGGGTTCGAGGGGAAAGTTTCCTGATTCGACGCACCAAAAGTTCGACCACGTTATCCGAAATATCGATGCCTTTTATCTTATCGAGATTCCAAACCCATTCTCCGGAAAGGGAAGAATCCCCCCGCCGATACGAAATGACTTCCTCTTTGGAAAGTTGTTTGAGTAGTTCGTTGATGAAAAACGGATTTCCCCGCGTTTTGGAATACACGATTTCCGCGAATTGAAGCGTTTCCTTCTCCGTTTTACGCAAACTGTCCGAGAGAAGTTCGTTCACGTTTTCGAGGCTGAGAGGTCGCAACTGGATCCGATCCAAACGGAATCCTTCGTTTTCCAAACCGGCGACTAACGTGGAAAAAGGATGGGTCGCATCCACTTCGTTGTCCCGATACGCGAGCATTAGAAAAAGATAATTTACTGAAACGTCTTCCACTAAATTTTTCACGAGTTCGAGGGAAGCGGTGTCGGCCCATTGGAGGTCGTCAAGAAAGATCGCAAGCGGATGTTCTACGCTTGCAAAAACTTTGATGAAGTTTTGGAAAACTGCGTAAAATCGGTTCGCGTTTTCCTGAGCGCCTAATTCGGGAACGGGCGGCTGTTCTCCGATGATGAATTCCAATTCTGGAAGCACGTCGGTCATGATTTTTCCGTTGCTTCCCAGGGAGTTTTTGATTCTTCCTTTCCAGTCGTCGATTCGTTCCGGAGATTCGGTCAAAATCTGTTCGATCAGATTCGAAAAGAGTTGGATGATCGCGCTGAAAGGTACGTTGCGATTGTATTGGTCGAATTTACCGGAAATGAAATATCCCTTGGATTCGGTGAGCGGTTTATTGATTTCCTTGACGAGAGAAGATTTTCCCACTCCGGAATAACCGGCGATGAGTACTACGCTCGTTCTTCCTGTGTCAGTCACTCGTTTGAATTCGTTTAACAAAGAGCGGATGTATTCCTCTCTTCCGTAGAGTTTTTGGGGGATTTTGAATTCGTGCGAATCGTCTTTGGAACCGAGCGGAAACGCGGGAGCTTCCCCGGTTTCCAGCCATCTCTGTTGAGCGGTTTCCAGATCGGCTTTCAAACCTTCCGAAGTCTGATAACGATCCTCCGCGGTTTTGGAGAGAAGTTTGATTACTATCAGGGAAAGCGCTTCCGGAATTTCCGCGCGCAACTTACGCGGATCGATCGGAGATTTGGCGAGATGGAAGTGGACGAGCTCCAACAGGTCTTCGCTTTCGAACGGAAGTTTTCCCGTAAGAAGTTCGTAGAAGGTGACGCCTAACGAGTAGAAGTCGCTTCTGTAATCCACGGAGCGATTCATTCTTCCCGTTTGTTCGGGGGAAACGTAGTGAATACTTCCTTCGAGCCGATTTGGATTGGACCAGGAAGTCTCCTCTTTGGAAAGTCTCGTGGAAATTCCGAAATCCACGATCCTGAGCACGCTTCCTTCCGGATTGAAGATGATGTTGTCCGGTTTTAAATCCTTGTGTATTACCTTTTTATGATGTATTTCGCCGAGTTTTTCGGTGAGATCGATCGCGATGCGGAAGAAGTCCTTGAGATTGACGGGTTTTCTTCCCGAAAAATTCTTGAGCGTTCCTCCTTGTACGAACTCCAAAATGAGGACGAAACCTTCCGGGATACGCTCCATTCCGAAGGTCCGGATGATCCTTTCCGAGGCGAGATGATTGAGGATTTCGAATTCGTTTCTAAGGTTCACCACCGCGGGGTGAAGTTCGTCCAAAACCGGTATGTATTTTATGACGACCGGGATCTCGTCCTTGGTGCGTATCGCCTTGTATACCTCCGTGGAAGAGTCCGAGTTTAATCTTTCTTTTAGTTCGTATCCGTTTATTTTCATATTCTCCAATATCCCGAAAGGTCTCGTCCGCGTTTAAGTCAGAGGCGGAAAAGAAGTCCTCCCCAATAAAATCCTCCGCCGACCGCGGGCGTAAGGAATACATCACCTTTTTTGAATGTTCCTTTATAATAATATTCTGATAAAACGATAGGGATGGACGCCGCGGAAGTGTTGCCGACGCGCGAAAAATTCATCAATATCTTTTCTTTGGGGAACTTGGTACGTTTTAACACGTCCTGCACGACGACGTCCGTTCCCGGATGAGGCACTACCCAATCTATGTCCTCTATTTTTAATCCGTTCCGCTCCAAAAGGAGATCCATGGATTTTAAAGTAAGATCGGCCGCGTTCGTTACGAGTTCCGGATAACTTTTCACATAACTCTGCGGAGGCGGTCCGGTAACGATGATCCCGGCGAGATCCCCGTCGTCTTGAAGAAACGAATCGATCAGGCCGAAGTTTTTATCCCCCGTATTTTCCAAAAACACTCCTGCGGCCGCATCTCCCGCGGTGAATTCCCCGTAACCTCCCATTCTGGTGCGAACCGAAAAACGTTCGCTTCCGATCACGAGCGCGTTTTTGAATTTACCGGTGTTTAAAAACGCGGAAGCGGTTTGAACTCCGTGTACGAAACCGGTGCACGCGGTGCTGACGTCGAACGCGAGGGCGTTTTTGGTTCCCGAAAGTTTCGATGCTTGCGGCGCGAGATCGGGAAGATAATAACGATCGGTCCAATTGGCGAGAACGTAAAGATCCACTTCTTCCGGTTTTTTTCCGGCGTCCTTCAGGGCCATTTCCGCGACACGCGCGGCCATGAACATAGGGGTTTCCGTTTCGTCGGCCCTTCTTCGTTCGTTGACTCCTATGTTTCCGATGACCGCTTTTTCCGCCGGGTGCATTTCCGGAAACTTCAAACGGGAACGGATCTCTTCGTTGGTCACGATCGTTTTCGGAAAATAATGACCGAACCCGGTGATTCTTACTCCGTTCGACGTTAGGTTTTTTCCGCTCATTTCGTTCCTCTACTAAATTCGAATTTTATTTTATTATGGAAGTCTTGTATATACCATAAATTGTTCTATGTAAATCTTTTCCGGATCGAGCTCCCGTAAAACGGTCAATTCCTCCGCGGTGACGGGCGGCTCGTTCTTAAGCGGAATGTCCTCGTCCGGAGGAAGCCACGAAGTGAAACGAAGCACCGCTTCGTCCGGTTCCATTTCTTCGTCGGAAGGAGGAGCGATCCAATGAGAGAATTCGAATACGTGATCCGTATTCGGCGTTCGTTTGAATCTTCCGAACTGACAGATCGCCTCCATAACCCGGTCTCCCACCGAAGTGATATGATGTACTTTTTTGACGAACCTGCCGCGGTTAGCCTTTGCCACCACGATACAATCCGCGTTGGCTGCGATGTCGTTGGCTCCTCCGGAACCTACGAGAAATTTTCCCTTGGAAGTCATCGAGGAATTGATATTGCCGAACCAATCCACTTCCGCCGCTCCTAGAACGCCCAGACAATGATCGGGAACGACCGTGCCTAGTATGTTGGTAATATCCGAAAGCATGGAACAATCCTTCGTGTGAAGTTGGCTGAAAAGAAACACGTCGCCCGTATGGGGTTTCATGGAAAAAAAACCGAGTTCGGTGACTACGCTTACTTGGATGCCTTCCTTTTCCAAAAAATGCGCTGCCGTCCAAGCCGAGATATGAGCCGCGCCGATTCCCGCGAGAATGGTTTTGTATCCTTTCTCCTTTACGTATTCCCGGATCGCTCTCGCCGCCAAAATGATCATCTGTTCCGAGTCGTTGACCGTTTTCGGATCTTCGAGTTTTTGCGCCTTGTTTTCCGCGGGAATGTTCTTCAATCTTCTGAGACGAACGCTTCCCAGTTTTTCCAAATATTCCGAATGTCCTCCGGAAAGATTTACGAAATCCGCATACCATTTTTCAGCCTTGGAAGGCACGTTAGCCGCTTCATTGGCCTCGATTTGGAATTCGTAGTCGTCGAGATAAGTGGAAAGACCTTCGAACGCTTTTACTCCCGGCAGGTCGTGAACGCGAAGCGATTGCGGATGAGCTCCGAATTCCGCGACCGCGAGTGCGGCGACTCGGTTGCCCGGAATCGAAACCAATTCGGAAGGAATGGAACCTCCGGGAACGATTTTTTCCACGGTGGCGATTACTCCTTGTTTGGCGGCGAGCGCTCCCCAATTTCCCTCGCCGCTCGGCGGACAAAGTACGAGATTTCCGTACTCGTCGCCGATCACTGCGTGTAACAACGTATAGTCGGGATTGAGCGGAAGAATATAGGCTAAATCGATCCCTTTTTTTCCGCGATAATCGGGAGGATACGATCCGTTCGTATGTTCGACTACGCCGGTGTTTTGCGGATCGGGAAAAAGAAAGGCGGTTTTGCCTAACTTGTCCAGAATCAGATCGCTTCCCAAAAGTGAGTTGGTCACGAATCCGGGAAGTCGCATCGCTCCGGCTATCAACCTTTGAACGAGACTGAGAAGGGACCAGAGTTCGAATTCGAACGGATTCCCTTCGAATAAATTAGAATATAATGAATTAGGCGAAGGCTTCGGATAGTTGTCGCCGGCGAATCCGGTGATCATCCTCTTTACGATCTTGGATAAGGTAAGTGCGTGCGCGCTCGAATGGATCCCGGCCATGCTGATCGTAAACTGCGGATTCGTAAATTGAAAACAACGGGCGAGCGAATAGATCAGCGCGTTCGGACGCGACATCGTCGCGGAAAGATGAAGATACGCTCCGGGGCGTACGATTTCACGGATCATCTCATCGGGATTGTCGAAGATCTTCGTGTTCGTTTTCAATGATTCTCAATTTTCCTTTTCAATCCACGACGTAGAAACCGCCTTTTCTTCGTTATACGCCGAATTCCGAAACGAACGGGGACATACGAAAAAAAGAGGAGGTTCATTACGGAAAAATTCCGTTTTCCTGCGGATTTATTTCCTCCGAATTTTCGGAAAAATAACGAGCAAGAAATTATATTCGAACGGTTGAAGGATATTCTTTGAAGAATCCTTCGCATCAAGAACTTTTTATTCCGGCGTTCGACGCTTCCCCGTTTTTGCAAAATCGACCGGATCGGAAAATCTTTTGTCTCATTCGACAAGCCGACTTCCGCTTTTTGGCGGGTTCGACTTCTTATCCGGGAAGTGTTTCAAGATCGGGACCGAGAATTCCGAAACTGTAATAGAGCCCAAGTATACGTAACGGGTTTCGTTTTCCAAAGTTCGTTCATACGACCCATTTCTTTTCGATCCTATGTCAGAGATACAGATAGAATTCCCCGCCAATCAGCACTTTTCGACGGATATCCCGATTCGGAAAACGGATCTGGCTTTGGACATTCACGTTTCGTTCGCGTCCATCCTGGATCTCGTGATGGAAGCGCATCTTCGTTTCTTCCAATATCTCGGTTTTTCCGTGACCGATATCTTCGGCAGAAGTATCATTTTCGCCAACGCGGGAATTTTGTATCAAGGGGAACTTCTCTACGACGATCTTACCACCGTGGACGTGGTGCTCGATAACTTAGGGGAAAAATCCTTCGACCTTTACTTTCGTCTTTCCAAAAACCGGAGAAGGGAGAAGGTCGCCCTCGTTAAAATCCGAGTTCTTACCTTCGACTATTCCGCGCGTTCGGTGGTTCCGATTCCCGATGGGTTCCGTAAAATTTTCACTGACGGAAAACTTCCCGTATATCCTTCTCCCGAGGTGGGTAACAGTAAGGAAGCCGTCTTCGAGAACGTTTCTCGTTTGGGAAATTTCGGCAAGTTGGAAGTGTGGAGATTGGCGCACGATCTTATCTTAAAGATTTATCAATTGGAGCGAAAGATGGGAGGAACCCAGGCGAGGGAACATTCCGCCGTTTTCGAACATCTGCGTTCCGTTTCCACTTTACTTCCAGTCAAAATCGCCGCGGCTTGGGGAAGCAGAATGTATTCGGAAAAGATACGGAACATTCTCAAAGCCAAGGTTCATCTCGAGGAACTCCGTTATCTTCTGGTTCTCGCCGGGGACCTCAAGGCCGCTTCCGCGGAAGGGGAACTTTCAGATCTGGAAATCATAAACGAACACCTCAAGAAATATCTGGCCCGCGTCCGGAACGGAAAAACGAGAAAATTGTAGTTTATAGAATCATAAAATTCTAATATAGTATCCGAGGTTTTCTATGAAGGGTAAGGTGGCTATGGTAACCGGAGGAAGCACCGGTATCGGTAAAGCCGTGGTCCGGGAGTTCGTCTCCAAAGGGGTTAGGGTCGTTTTTTGCGGACGAAGATCCGAGGAAGGAAAAAAAACAGAAGAGGAGATTCGTTCTTCGGGCGGTGAAACGGTTTTCGTCAACTGCGACGTGACCGATTCTTCCCAAGTGAAAAAGGTCGTCGAGACCGCTCTGGAAAAATTCGGCAGATTGGATTTCGGAGTGAATAACGCGGGTATGATGGGCGGTAATTTTCCGATCCACGAATATCCGGAAGACGTTTGGCAAAAGGTGGTGGACGTCAATCTCAAAGGCGCTTGGCTTTCGATGAAATATCAGATTCCAGAAATGATCCAAGCCGGTGGAGGGGCGATCGTGAACGTTTCCTCGATCTCCGGTATCAACGGTATGGTGGGCATCAATCCGTATTCGGCGGCGAAACACGGCATCGTCGGTTTGACGAAAAGCGCCGCTTTGGAATACGCGAAAAAAAACATTCGCGTCAACGCGATTTGTCCGGGCGCCGTGCGAACGGATATTTTAGAGGAGTTGTTCCATCTTGCGAAAGATCCCGAGGACGCGGAAAAACAACTGGTCAAACAACATCCTATGCATCGGATCGCGACTCCCGAAGAAGTGGCTAAAACCGCGGTTTGGCTTTGCGGCGAGGATTCCACTTTTATCACGGGGACGGCGCTTCCGATCGACGGGGGTTATTCCGCTAAATAATTCGTCCTAAAAAAGGCGGCCGATTTTTACGGGGACGACTCTAAATATAAAACGGGATTTCCCGGAAAAATGCGGATTCGTGAAATTTGTTCTTGAATCCGTTTTGTGACACATTTTTATAATAATTTCTCGGAATTGTCTCAGTTTCTACGCTTATATGGTCATCAATTATTTCGGAATTACGGAAAAAGGAAACTTTCGTTCGCATAACGAGGATTCGATGTATGCGTGCGGCGAAATCGTTGCCGGTACGATTTCGGGTTCGTTTTCCTCGTCCGGCTTTCAGAGTTCCGAGGATTCTCCTTTGATCCTCGCTTTGGCGGACGGAATGGGAGGGCATATCTCCGGCGAGATCGCAAGTAGAATGACCTTGGAAAAACTCGCGTGGACGGTCAAGAGGATCCAACCTCTCGAAGAACTTCCCCGCGCCGGTTGGCAGAATTTATTCCGAAAGATAAATCACGAAATCAACGAACACGCGATGCAGACCGGTCGTCTCGGAATGGGAACCACGTTAGTCGGCGTTCTCTTCGGTCGAAAGAAGGTTCTCGTTTTCAATATGGGCGATAGCAGGGCGTATCATTTTTCTTCGCGCGGAATTCAGAAGATCACGGTGGATCATTCCTTTTCCGATTCGGCGAAAGACAATCCAAATTCCAGAAGTTATATCACGAGTTGTATCGGCGGCGGAACCACCGATCTTCAGATGGATCTTTTCGACATCACCGACGCTCTTCGGGAAGGAGATCGGATTCTTCTTTGTACGGATGGTTTGACGGACGTGATCAAGATCGACGATCTCGAAGAAATTCTGTCGAACGCCTCCAACGTCAAGGAGGCTTGTTCCCATCTTTCGGAAGAGGCCAATCTTCGTATGACCAAAGACAACAGCTCCGTCATCGTGATCGAAGTAAAGGAAATGGCGTTGTCCTACGCGGAACCTTGGAAACTCAGCCCAAGCGAAAGAAAACGGTAAGCGTAAAAAACACGGCTCCTTCCGGGGTTTCCTCGAAAGAGGATCGAAACGGAAAATCAGATTTTTTTAATATTTCTAAAAATCCCAATCCGGCCCCTTTGCTTTCCTCCGGTCTTTCTCCTTTGATTTTTTCCTGATACAGTTCCTTGATTTCCTCTCCCGTTAACGAAAGAAAATGATCGAGTTTATCCCGAAGCGGTCGAGCCGTTTCCGGACTGAGAAAGTTGGCGGTGGAAAGTTTGAGAATATGGCTTTTTTCCTTTACCAATATCAGACCGACGCCGTAGTCGTTTTCCCGTTCGGAGGAATAGTGACTTACGTTCTGCGCCATTTCCACGAATACGTTGAGAATCTTGTTTTTCCGTTTTTCGCCGGTTATCCTGTCCTTGAGGATTTCGGTAAGGTTTCCCAGGATTTCGTGTGTAACCGCGCCTTGGTAGTAGAGGACCGACCTCATTTTTTTGGTATGGTCGTATTGTTTGTGAAGTCCGGAAGATTTCATATTCAAAAATCGTTATAGATCCGGAGCGGTCATACTTACGAAGGAGGATTGACTTCCTATGGCGAAGGCCATTGAGATCGCGTTTCTGAGTCTGACCTTTCTTGCGCCTTCGGTGATGTGATCGTGGTCGCATTCCGGATCGACGTTTTTGAGATTGATGGTCGGGCAGATGGTTTGTTTTTCGAGCATTAAGGCCGTGGCCGCTACGTTGATAATTCCCGCCGCTCCGAACGTATGACCGAAAATCGGTTTTATGGAACCCAAGGGAGCCCATTTATTTTTGGCGAGTCCGTTGTATAATACCTTTAACGCTCGGCTTTCGGCCATATCGTTGTTGATCGTCGCGGTTCCGTGTCCGCAGAAATAGTCTATGTCTCCGAGTTTGAGTCCGCTGATTTTTAGAAGACGATTGAGTCCGGCCGCGGCTTTTTTTCCAGTCAGATCCATTCTCATGGCGTGATCGGCCTCGTTGTAGCTGAAAGTTCCGAGGACTTCCGCGTAGATGCGCGCGCCCCGTGCGAGCGCGTGGTCCATTCTTTCCAAACAAAGAACGGCGGCGCCTTCCCCCAAAATGAATCCGTCCCGATTTCGATCATAGGGTTTGATCGCGGCTTTGGGATTGTCCTTTTCCGCGGACATGACGGAACTCGCGGGATCGGAATACATCATCATCAAGGGTTTGATCAGAGGGAATTCGTGTCCTCCCGCATACATGACCTCGGCTCTTCCTTTGCGGATCGCCTGGTAACAGAGGCTGATCGCATGATGACCTCCGACACATGCGGCCGTGATCGTTGTGACGAAACCTTGGATGTTGGCGTAGATGGCGGTCAGGTTGGTAGGATTGGAAGCCATCGAGGTAAGGACGGAATAACGATCGAAAACCCCGGAGTTTTTTTCCTGATGATAGAGTTTCCACGCGTGTTCCCACCATGCCAAAGACGCTCGCGAAGATGAATCGATAAATCCGACTTTGGAAGGATCGACCGTATCCTTTTCGAGTTTTGCGTCCCGTCTCGCTTCCTCCATGGCGGCCATCAGTGCGAACGTTTCGCGGTTGTAATTCTTTGCGTGTTTTTCGTTGAGGTCGGGAAGGAACTGTTTCCAGTCGAATTCGTTCATTTCTGCCGCAACTTTGACCGGCAGATCGTCGGTTGAAAATCTCGTGATCGTATCGATCTGAGAACGTCCTTCGGAAAGATTTTTCCAGAATTCTCCGACGGAAAACGTATTGGGAAGAATGACCCCGATTCCCGTTATGACCACTCTTGAATTTTTACTCGGTTTCGTTTTGTCCATAATCCAGTCGATTTGCGTCCTTTACCCGTAACTGCAAATGACACGATCATTTCGATTTTCTGCGGGAATCGGCAAGTGGTCGGAACCGCAACCGATCGATTCGTGGCAAAGAAAGCGATTTCAGTTATTGAGTTGGACGGGAAAAATCAAATCAAAAATACCGAATATGGATTTTTTGGATTTTGTTCCGATGTTCCGACTTTAGCTGGGAAAAACGAAGGTTTGTTTGTCGATTTTTGTGTGAGTTCCCACAGGACGGGGCGGTTTGCGGGAAAGTTTGTTTCTGTATTTCTGAGGAATCGACGCCGTTTGTATTCTTACCATCCGTCTTTTGGTTTTAACGACAAATTGTGTGGGAACTCACACGGTTTGAGCGAGGGGTTCGGTTTGTGTCGCGAGATTTTTTCCGTAGGAACTCCCCGTGGTTCAAAGAAATTCCGCTCCTTCGGATTTCCTTTGTCGAAACAAAATTGAGCGAAACGAGCGCGGAGCCGACGACGAAAAAATTTTTGAGAACGAATTTCAAATTCGAAAGAAAACTCGATCCAAGACAAGAGGAGTTCCCACAGAACCGGAATCGTTTGAACGAAATACGATTCCGGGCAAACCGGAATTTTACAAAATGTAACAAAAAATGTTACAAAAAGATTGTCAAAAAATCAACGCCGATCAGATTGTGATTCTTCTGAAAATAAAGGGGAACTGTGATGTGGAATGAAACTCTTTTAGCGCAAAAGAAAAAGGCACTCGAGGGATTTTCAGTATTGTCCCGAGAATCGATTTCTCGGTTTATACAAAGTCTTCAAAAGCAAACCGAATGGGAATTACATCGGATGAATCCGCTTCGTTTCGCGAAAAAAAACGGAATTACGACGGATGAAACCTTGGATCTGTTTCTACATTCCGGAAAAATCGGACTTTTGGATTTCTCTTATAATATGATTTGCCCCGCTTGTGGGGGAATCGCCGCTTCCCATACGTCCTTGGATCAGATCGAAGAGAAAAGTTTTCACTGTTCCATCTGTAATCTGGACGTTCCTACTACGCTCGATGACCAAGTGGAAGTTAGTTTTTCCGTGCATCCTTCCCTAAAAAAGTCGGATCTTCAGCCGCTCGCGGATGTTCCGACTTATCTCAACTACCATATTTCACATAACTTTCATAAGTCGAAGGAACTTTTGGAATTCATTTTCGGGAATACGAAAGGTTTGATCGTGTTGGAGCCAGGTTCCACGCAGACGATTCGACTCGACGCCCGAAACGTGCCCGCTTATCAACTCAGTTCCGTGGAAAACAATTCGGCCGTTCATCTGCGTTTTGACGCCGAAGTTCCGACCTCGGACCGGATCATCGATCTAAGTCTGCTTCCTTCCGGTTTTACTCCGACGGAACTACATCTTTCTCCGGGAGAATACGAACTCAAGGTCTCCAATCGAACGATCGCCAAGTCGGGTTTCCTTCTTTTCGTCCCGAATATCGAAAGAATATTAGAAATCATTAAAGAACATCCTACCGTCGTAGAACCGTTTCTCACCGCAAAAATGCTCCTGAATAACCAGACCTTTCGCGAACTTTTCCGAGTTCAACAACTCAGCAACCGACTCAACCTGAACGTAAAAAGTCTGACGATATTGTTCACCGATCTAAGGGGTTCCACCGAGATGTACGATAAGGCTGGGGATATGTTGGCGTATCGTTTGGTGCAGGAGCATTTTCGTCTTCTTGCGGAAACCGTAAAAAAATTCAGCGGCGCGATCGTAAAAACCATGGGGGATGCGATCATGGCGACTTTCTCCAGTCCTTCCGACGGAATGATGGCCGCTTTGGAAATGATGACACGTATCGATCAGATGAACGAAGAATTCAAAGAACACGGACACGAAATCGGATTGAAGGTCGGCTTAAACGAAGGACCGGCTCTCGCGGTGATCAACGACGAACGTTTGGATTATTTCGGACAAAGCGTCAACATCGCCGCGCGGGTACAGGCCCTTGCTTCCGCCGGAGAAATTTGGGTTACCGAACCCATTCTTTCGTCTCCCGGAATCTTGGATCAACTGAGTCAAAGAGGTTACGGTTCCGAAAAACACGAGGCCTCCCTTAAGGGAGTGGGTCGTACGGCGACCGTTCATAAACTGTTTAAGAACGAGGAAACCGCGAAACTTGCGGGTGTTTTTTAGAAAACGGAAATAGATCCGTATCGAAAACTAAAGTCGATTCGGAAATAATTATTTTCAAAAAATACTACGTTCGAATCCTTATGCCTTAAAAAAGGAAAGGGTTATGAATCTAAAAAATAAGAGTTGGTCGCTTCTCGTATTGATCTTGTTGTCGTCTATCGGTTGTAAAAAAGACGCGGCTTCCGTAGCGATCGAAATGAAGGAATTGGTGAAGAAGTCGCAGGAAATCACCTGTTCTAAAACCGTCGAATGCGCTCAGGAACAGTTCAGCAAACTTCCGGAGTCTCAGAAAAAATTCCTTCCTCCGATGTTGCAATCCAAGGAAGCCTGTCTTGAGTCCCTGACGAAATCCGCGGCGGAAGCAAGAGCAAAGTCCGGCAAAACAGAAGAGGACGAATGGAAAGAAGCGACTCCCGAAAAATTGTCCGCCGCCAAGGAATGTATGAGCCTAATCGAAAAGACGAGTTGTTCGGAATTGATGTCTCCCAACAATCCTCTTCAGAAATCGGAGGCATGCGCTTCCTTGAGTAAAAAATAATATTCAATAATTTGAATTTTCAACCCGTGTGTTCGCGCCTATCGGTGCGATAGCGCGGGTTTTTTATTTCTTTCAGACCTATTTTTCGACTAAGAACATTTACAGACGGGATAAAGTATTTGTTTTAAGATCGATTTTGACGGAAACTTATCCGGTTCGAACAAGCCGACCAAATTCGCGTCCATTTTTCTTTTGGGAAGATAATACGAACCGAAAAGGATATCCCAAAAAGCGAGGGCGCCGGAACTGTAGTTGTTGTTCCCTTCCGCCGGAATTTTGGAATGGTGCCATCTGTGCAGCTCATTCATATTGAATATCCGATTTAAAAAACCCAGCCGAAAGTCTATGTTCATGTGGTTATATATCGACACGAAGTTATTCAACATTCCAACGATCAAGACCGCGTCGGCATGTAATCCCAATAAAAGAGAGGGGAGTAACGCGCCGCCCGTAGTTAGGATCGTATTGATAGGATGTGCTCGAAACGCATTCATCCAATACAACCTTCCCGGGGAATGGTGAATCGAATGAACCCTCCAAAGAAAGCCGTCCCTTGCGTGTGAAAAACGGTGAATCCAATAAGGAACGAAACCGGAAAAAAACATTCCGATCAAAACTTGAAACCATAAGGACAATCCGTTTGCGTTAGTCGCCGTTTGGCCGCCGGAGAAGGACATCAACCGGTGTACGATGCCCGCGAGCGCGGTGCCCGTAATCGGGGCGACGATCGGTTGTAGTGCCAGAAAAAATAGGTCTGATTTCGAATCGGAATCCGATTTGTTCCATATTTTTTCGAAAGGAATCAGTCTTTCTAATATCATACCTGTCAATATCGAAACGGAAAGGACGGAATACGCGATCCATATGTTTCCTGCATAACCGATCAAAATCGCCGAAGACGAAAAAAATAGAATGGGAAATCCGAAGTATCGGATTCCTTGTTTCAAAATCTCCATATATACACTCCTAAATATCTAGAATTAACGATTTATTGAACATAAAAAATCAACAGCAGCTCCGAAGATAGGACGTTAATTTGGAAATATGTTCCAGGATACGTTCGCGATCGGGTCTGTAATAAACCTCTTTTCCGGATTTTCTTCGGATTAAGATCCCGCCTTTTTTTAGCTGATTCAAATGCGTAGAAACCGTGGATTGACCCAATCCGGACGATTCTACCAACTCTCCGACCGTCTTTTCTTTGCCGTCTGCAAAAGAAAGAAGAAGATTCAGACGCGTCTCACTTGCTAACGCGGATAAAAATTCCTGAATACGGGGATCGATTCCCGGGTTCTTCTTCATATTTACATATTTGGAATTAACGATATGTTTGTGTCAATAAAAAAAACAGATCTTTCTGCCTGCTTTCCTTCGGATCCGATTTAACCCCGGAAATCATCCGGAATACGTGTCATAAGACGTGATATTCACTTTGTCTTCTTATAAGTAGGGAAAGTCCTTTTCGGATCCGTCGGGAAACCATCTTGACGATCCGGTTTTCCCCGCCCAAGGTGTTTTAAACTTTTATATTCAAGGGAAGGACGTGGATGAGAATCCGGCCTAAATTTTTCCGAACGATAGTTGCCATTACGGCTTTTTGGTATATTTCATTTTCTTTATGTTCTTGTGGGAAGGATTCCGCGAGTTCGGACGTTTTGCTCGGACTTTTGGCACTTGCCGGTCAAGGGTCCGTTCCTTACTTCGGTGGAGGAGAAACTTCCCCTCCGCCTCCCGATTCGGAGGAACCCGCCGGGCCGCTGTTGAACGATCTGAGTTCGCAGTCGAACTATGTGATCGCAAGTCCCGATCCCTATCAAAGTATTCGTATTACGTTTTCATTGAATAGTTCGGTCGCTTATCCAGTCTCATACAAGGCCTATCTCGGCAGACCGAATCTGCTGCAATTGAACGCGGACGGAGTGAGTGCGTCCAATTTCATCCAACAGACTTCCACGACGGAGCCGGGTTCTTCGAATCGTTTTCTGTTTATTTCTCCCGAAACGAGTCAGCGTTATAAGGTCATCGTGATCGCGCAGAGCATCTACGGTAATTCGTCCAAGGAAATCATCACGACTCCTCCTGCGATTCCGGGAGGACCCTGCGCCGGTGCGGTAGCGCTCCCGGTCACGCTCGGAAACTGCGCGCAACATTGTGTCGAAGCGACTTTGAACGGAACTCGGATCGAATTGGTTTCCCGTTTTAACAACCCGGCTCTGATGGCTTATTTGTATATGGATCTGACGACGTCTTACGCGGGTGGAGCCGGGCCGACGCCGTTTCAATACGTGGAACAGTTCGACGCTCCCGCGGGCATTTATGAAGCGAGAAGCGACTTCGATCGGAACACTTATACAAACGCGTGTTTTACTCTAAGTTCCTATCAGGTAAACGACGACGGAACCGCCGGTGGTTTTTCGGATCATTACTTGAACACGACCATCACGGTGCCGTAGCTCGTTCAACTTTCCTGTTCTATGACTTCCGATTCTTTGAGCGAGAATTCGGTTTTGCCGAGTCCTCGTTTTCTGCGGTCGAAGATCCAATACACGTAGAGAACGATCGCGAAAAAACTCTGTAGAATGAATTGGGCCAAATGAACCGTCGTCGCGTAGAACAATCCTTCGGATGCTTTTCTTCCCATCAAAACGAAGGAGGATGTGACCGATGCGTGAAACACTCCCGCACCTGAAGGAGCGGAAGGAACCATAACTCCTACCGCTCCACCAAACATGATTAAGACGATACCCGCGTAACCCATTTCGATCCCTACGAGTTTGAGTAGAATTCCGTAACTCAGCGCGTAACCGATCAACCAAGTGAACGCGGTCAAAACCGCCGGAAGCAAGAATTTACGAAAGACTAAAAAATTTCCGAGATCGCGAATGTAATGCGCCAGTCGGTTTAAAAACCATTCCCGTTTTCCGGCGAGTCCGGCGATCCGAGCGAGTACGGAAATTAATAATTCGTTGAAGTACCGAACAGCTACGAGGCCCAGAAAAATTCCGAGGATCGCCGATGTGGAAAGGATAAAAAATGAATCGCTGCTCGCGTCCTTGATCCCCAGAAACATGAGTGCGCAGATTCCCGCGGAGAAGATAAAGGAGAAGTCCAAGACTTTTTCGATGAATAACGCGGTGACCAAGGTGGGGTAAGCGAGTTCGGATTCCTTTTTGCAGAAATAGAGTCGGAAAATATCGCCGCCTCGCGCGGGCAGAAACATGTTGGCTCCCACTCCGATGAAGGAAGATAAGAGCGCATAACGGAAGCGGATTCGTTTTCCCATGAGTAGGTGCCATCTCCACGAGAACATCAATAACCCCCAAGCGCTTGAGATACAAAACGGGACGAGATAGATCGGTTCCCAACGTTCGCGGATCCTTGTAAACTCCCCTAGGTCGAGTTTGTAGAATAAAAATCCCAGCGCTCCGAGGCTGACTACGGTTCCTAATACGATTCGTTTCAATTCGATTTACCTCGGTTTATCCCGGCGGCCACGTCATACGACGTTCGGCTAAAAGATGAAAATGGATGTGAAAGACTGTCTGGCCGCCGTTCTTCCCGGTGTTGTTGACGACACGATATCCGTTTTCGGTGACGCCTAACGTTTCGGCCGTATCGCGTATGCGGAGTAGTATGTTCCCGTATAAGGTCGCGTCTTCTTCCGAAATTTCGGCCAAGGACACGACGTGTTTTTTCGGTATAAAAACCACGTGAACCGGAGCCTGCGGGGAAATGTCGTGGAAGGCGATGATTTCCTCGTCCTCATACGCGATTTTTGCCGGTATTTCCTTTTTTGCGATCTTACAGAAGATACAACTCGATTCGTTCATTCGTGATACTCCATACAGAGCGCAGCCGCGCCCAGGGTTCCGGATACGTTTTCTCCCGGCAATATTCTCGTGTACGTCCTAAAAATGGGAAAGATCAGCTCTTGGATCCTTCGTTTGAGTCCGTCCCCGAACATCGCCCAGGAACGGATCAATCCGCCGGTAAAGACGAGCGTATCAGGATTTAGAGTGTGGATCAACCCTCTGCAAAGTTGCGCGAGCGCTTCGATACCTTCGTCTAACAACGATACTGCGGCTTGTTCGCCCCGTTCCGCTCTTCGGAAAAATTCCTCCGCGGAAGAA
This sequence comes from Leptospira gomenensis, assembly GCF_004770155.1. GTDB lineage: Bacteria > Spirochaetota > Leptospiria > Leptospirales > Leptospiraceae > Leptospira > Leptospira gomenensis. The sequence continues at coordinate 138,348 of NZ_RQFA01000072.1, forward strand.
AGTTCGGTTCCCGTTTTTTCCGAGTATCGGGTCAAAAATCCGCTCGCGCTGAAATACGTTTCCGCACATCCTCTTTGTCCGCAACCGCATATCGGACCGCGCGGGTCGTAGGTGACATGGCCCACCTCCATTCCGCTGCCCTTATATCCGTTGAACAATTTTCCCTGATATACCCAGCCCCCTCCGAGCCCGGTTCCTAAAGTCAGGATGAGAAGGTTGGAGGAATTTTTTCCGTTTCCGAATCTGTATTCTCCGAGGGCGGCGACGTTTGCGTCGTTATTGTAATATACCGGATACGGAAATTTATTTCTTAGATGATCGACTAACGCGACTTCTTTGAGTAGGGGAAGGTTGGCGGATTGAAGGAGGAGGCCGCGATCGGAATCTATCGGTCCGGGGCTTCCGATTCCGATCGCGGCCAACGAAGGGACTCTCATCTCCGATACGATATTCTCCAGAGATTCCAAAAAATTTTTCGAGTTCGTCGCCGCTCCCGTGGGTCGAGAAGTATTCGCGAGAACGGTTCCGTCCGGATGTACGAGGCTGGCCTTGATACTTCCCGCACCGATGTCGATCCCTAAATAGGAATTCACTTTACCACCCTGGTGAACGCTCCCTCTCTCATCTCGTAGATCGTCTTTGCGTCGAATGCTAAATTCATATCATGAGTTACTAATAGAATCGTCAGGCCTCTCGTGTTGAAATCGTAAAGAAGGTTGCGGACGAGTTCGCTGTTCTCCGGATCCAGATCCCCCGAGGGTTCGTCCGCCAATAAAAGTTCCGGCTCGTTGATCAAGGATCGGGCGATCGCCGTCATCTGAATTTGCCCTCCGGACAACTTGGAAGGAAAACTTTTTCGGATCGATTGTAGGTTGAGGCTTTGGATCAGGTATTCGCATTTTTCCTGATATTCCTTGGGACTGAACTTTCCTACGAGAAGAGCGGGAAGTAGAATATTCTCCTCCACATCCAAATGAGGGAGAAGTTCCGAAAATTGAAAGATAAGACCGATGTTGCGCGCCCGGAAATTCGCCAAGGTTCCGTGGCTCATGTCGCTCACCTTAGTCGTGTCGAAATAGATTTCCCCCGAACTGCTGCTCAACATTCCGGTGATCATCGAAAGAAGAGTCGTTTTTCCGGAACCGGACGGGCCCACGATGGCGACATAGTCGGATTGGTTCATGTCGAAGGAAACCCCGTCCACGGCTTTGGATTTGCCGTATTCACGGGAAAGATTATTGATACGAAGGATCATTTTCCCCTCCGAATGGAACGATACGGATCCAAAAACGTGAGAATAAACGCTATGGTTCCTCCGATTCCGGAAACCAAAGAAAGACAGATCAATAAACTTTTCGCCGGATCCATCCAACTGGAACTTTCATCCACCCAAGGAGGGAATACGATCGTAAGGATCGTCGCGATCAGGAAACCGATTCCGTGTAAGATCCAAAGTTCCGCGACGAGAAGGCGAACGGTTCCTACCCGATTTCCTCCCACGGCCATCATAATTCCCGCGTCGCTCGTTCTTAAAAGAGTGCGGGTCACCACCATAAATACCAATCCGGCCGAACTAAGTAATAAAACCAGCTGTGGATAATTCCGAAAGAGTTCGATACTAGAAGGGTTGGAGGGGGCTTTGTCCATTCTGACTAAAAAGATTCCGAAGATCAGAAAAAAACAAAAGAGCGCTGAAAATCCTATATGAAGAACACTGATACTAATATCGCGTTTTACGATCGAATATGCGAATCTGAAGTAGGTAATTTTTCCCATCTGGTTTCGTTTCTGCAAAATGATTTGATTTTATCCCAAGATCGGGAAATACCCGGTTTGATCCCGGGGTTTTTTATCCATTTACTAACCGGAACCTGAAAGAAAAACAAAAAAATGATCTTCGTCATTCTTGTCGCCATCGGAATCATCCTGATCGTCGCGTTTGGATCCTTCCTCATCCAGACCAAGAAAGACGCGTTCGAAAAGGCTTTGGCGTTGGCCGCGATGGGGAATTACGTGGACGCGCGAGTGATGATTCGGGATATCCTGGACAGTTCCCCTTCGAACGTTCGAGCGCATTATGTGATCGCTAAAATTTACGCGATGGAAGGGGATACGGTAAATGAGGCCCGCCACCTCGAAAAGATAAAAAAGATCGGCTCGTATGAAAAGGGAATCAACGAGGTGGCGGTTTCCAACAGGATCGCGGACATTTATTATCAGCAGGATTTATTCGAAGAAGCGCTTTTTCATTATTTGGATACGATTTCGATCGAGCCGGAAAATCCCGAGGCAAACATACGGATCGGTTTTATGGCGCTCGGACAGAAGGAATTCTCCATTGCCGATCGTTTTCTGAATAAGATTCCCAATGAAAGAATCAAAATTCCCTCCCTGTTCATCGGGAAAGGAGTTCTTGCGGCAGTCCTACATAAGGGAAATCCGAGCGAACATTTTGCCAAGGCGTACGAATTGGACCCGGCGTCCCCCGTTTGCGGATTTTTATACGCTCTTGGTTTGGCGCGGGAAGGAAAGTTAGAAGAGGCTGCCAAAACCGCCAACTCGGTGGCGGATCTGATCGAAGACGATTATGTGAGTTATACGATCTTCCAATTTCTGATGTGCGTTTTTATTCTTCAAAAAAACCTGGGAGAAGCGTTGAAGTTCGCTCGTCTTTGTATGGAGATGGCGCGGAACAGCGGATGGAAACAGGAGATGATCGATTCCGACGTTCATTTTTCTTTGTTGGCCGTCAAACTTGGAAAACTCGAAGAGGCGAGCGAGTATCTGATCGAAGCGGAGTCCGAGCGCATCGACGACAAACGAATATTAGAATTAGCTAATTATAAATTCCAATTGGAAACGAAACGTCTCGAAGCGGGTAAAACGACCCAGAGCGGATTTTCCATCGACGAAGAGATCGGGAGAATTTTCGGTGAGTTGTTTCCGGTCGAAAGATTTTACGAACTTTCCGGTCTTAAGTCTTCCAAGTCGTTTCATATCAAGGGTATTCTGGACGACCAGGGGAATAAACTTCTAACGGACATTTCCAAAATCGGCGTCGGTGTGATGGATCATTATCGCCAGCTCAAAGGAGTCGAATTCAAAAACCTTTGTGTACGAATCGTAATGGCTTTGAATTATACGGTAAGTCGAGAAATTCCGAATAAAGAAGGGGACGGACTCAACCTAACCGGGCTAAACAAGATCGATAAGGAAACCAGGGCTTTGTTTAAGTTTCGCAAATGGAAGGACGCGAAAATTTCGGATATTTTTCTGAGGGACACGTTGAGTCAGTTGAAGGAACTCGGAGTGGACAAGGCTTATGTTTTGGGGGATGCGGAATTTACGGAAGGTGCAAAACGATTTTTGACGGATAATCCGAGTCTTTTGAACGTCATCTACGGAAAAGATTTAGAAGAACTGTTGAAGAAGGCGCTTCGGATGGAGACAAAGGGCGCATAACGTATTTTCGTACATTCGCCGCTAAACAGAGGAATTATGTTCGTTACTTTTCCTGTTTTCGATTTTTGGTCTGTCGGTCGGTGCGGGGTTTTGGCTGCGTTAGTCGGTCGTTGGATTGATTCGTTATATGTTTTTGTTTGTTTGTTTGTTTCGTTTGTTTCGTTTCATGCGCTCATGGGACGAGTTGGTGTATCTCCTAGTTTGTGAATGAATTCGTTTGACCGCCGGTTTGTCTTACCAGCCTGAGAGGGTTTGTGTCCGTTGGTTGGCGAGTTGGCAGGTTGGTCCGTACGTAAGTCGCTTGCTTGCTGGCTCGTTCGTTCGCTGCTTGTGTCGGGGAGTTTGTACGTGGTAGACGGGCCCGCTTGGTGATTCGTCTTGTTTGTTGTGCGTGTCGGCGCGGACTTGCAGAGATGTTGTGTGAGAAGCCTGTGAGATATGTATACGTGTATAGGCGCTGCATTGCGCGGCGCATACGAGGGGCCGGTGGGTGATCTGGGTTGCGGTGCGTTTTGCGTGCGAGGCGCTCTTGAGTCCACCTGGGCAAGCTGGACCGGGTCCCTTAGCGGAAGCCGGTTTTAGTTTGTCGGTTCGTCCGAATTCGATTCATCCGGCTCTTTGTGCCATTCTCGGTATTCAAAGGCGTAAAAGGAGGACTCGGGGAAACATTGTAGTCGCCTTGTGGCTCTGTTGAAGGTGAGATCGAGGTGGAGGATATAGCTGTAGTGCTTGTGAAATGTGGGAACTCCCGCGTTCATCGTGTCTTCGATAGAATCTCCGACCCCGACCTCTTCCAAATACAACAGATAATTAAACAAATAACAACGAGAAACCCCGTGCGCTTGCGCCAAGGCCCCAAGCAACGTCCAACTTCCCGTTCCTAACCGAACATTGATTCGTCTCATTGTTTTCTTTTCCGCAGATCGCTGCCCCGCAGC
>NZ_RQFA01000008.1 GCF_004770155.1 Leptospira gomenensis
CGAACCTACGCCAAGTTTTTGACCGCGACCAAACGTTTGGGCAAGAAAGCGGGAACGACGTTGTATCAGCCTTCTGCCTCTACCTCTGCTTCAGTGTCTGCTGTGGCGGCGGCCCGTCGAACTTCGTTTGGTTCTGAGGCGCCGGAAGAGGAGGAGGGAGCGAAGGATGCGCCACCTAACAATGACCAGGCGACTGGCGATTCTGCGGATGGCGTCAGACCAGGGGTTCGTGCACTTCGGACGGAGCGAAACGGATTGTGGGGGGAGCAGAATTGGAATTTGTCGGGAGAACATGATTCGTCGAAAGAACGGGATTTGCTAGAAGATCAGAATTCGTCGGAAAACTTGGACCCGGCGGGAGAACAGAATTTGTCGAGAAAACAGGCCCCGGCGAAGAAGCAAGAGTCGATGTCGTCGTCGGAGCCCGGCGCTGCTGGCACTCGGGCTGCGGGGCAGCGATCTGCGGAAAAGAAAACAATGAGACGAATCAATGTTCGGTTGGGAACGGGAAGTTGGACGTTGCTTGGGGCTTTGGCGCAGGCGCACGGGGTTTCTCGTTGTTATTTGTTTAATTATCTGTTGTATTTGGAAGAGGTCGGGGTCGGAGATTCTATCGAAGATACGATGAACGCGGGAGTTCCCACCTTTCACAAGCACTACAGCTATATCCTCCACCTCGATCTCACCTTCAACAGAGCCACAAGGCGACTACAATGTTTCCCCGAGTCCTCCTTTTACGCCTTTGAATACCGAGAATGGCACAAAGAGCCGGATGAATCGGATAATAAGACAAAAGCGTTTTGATCCGCTATTGCCATTTGTTCCATTGCTGATCTTTCATGCCGAAGATCTTTTTTTCGAAATTGGCTCTCTCTCATATACACAAAAGCCGAAAAACGCAAAAGGCCACGATTTTACGCGAAACATTCACGCATCATTTTCAAATAGAACTCAAATTTTTATAATACAAAAAAGAAAAGATCGTCCACGAGATCTCATACACAAAAAGCAAACCAACGACAAAGGAAAAAGAAGCCAAGGATACGGGCTTACGATTTTGAAAAAATAAGAGGAGCTTGTTTTCCACTTTTAGATCAATGAATGAACTAAACCCACACGAGCGAACCCGGCCGCGCCGAAAAACACAAGATTTGCAACCCCATTCCTTCCGAAAGACGAAGCCCTTTTCCCAGCCGACGATTGACGCTATTTAAAAGGAAATCAACTTAGGGAAACGTTCACGTCCAACTTTCCGAATCTGGAGAATAGGCCGATTCCTAACGCAGGTTTTCTCGGAATCTTAAGGGTTTCATTTTTTGAATCGATTATATTTGGAGCAGTAATTTCAATCGATTGACCGGAAGTGGCGAAGATGTTCATCGCGTTTCCGGTCGTCATATTCGCGATTTCCCCCAGGATATCTTTGTATTCGTTCTTGATATCCTGGTCGCTCATGCCAGGCATCAATACTCCGGCGATCTTGTAAGCCGTATCATAATTCAGACCATAAACGACTTCGCCGTTAAAGGTTCCGATTACACCGATGACGATAGAAAGCTCAAGATTTGTTTCGGGACTGTCTTTGATACCGATCTTACCTCGAATCAGTTCGGTCTTCAGCACGTCCCTGAATACGATGGTCGCCGCCTCCAAAAAAGGATTCACCAACTCAGCCCGAATTTGCATTATTCTTCTACCCTTTGGCCGATCCTTCGTTCAATCGGATATTTTTCCTGAAGCGACTGACTGATTTCCATTACGAATCCGTTGATCAGATTCGGATTGTCCCTCAATTCCGGTCCCTGCGAGGTTTTCATTTTAGACGAATTGATTTCCAAGGAAGCAAATTCCACAAAAACATTTTTTTCAGAGTCCTTGTAAGGTCCGCCGACTTTTTTATCGCCGAAACTCACGCCGGTTAGATCCTTTAGAAACTGACTGTTGTTTCCAAGGCGAACGATTTGATTGCCCGCTTTCAATTCCCACAGATTCAAAAGAGGTTGATCCTTAAAATCCTGAACGGGAATACCTAAAAGAACGGAAATTTTCGCAAGACCGTCGGGTTCTTCCTGCAATTTTTTCAGTCTGTTTTTCCAATCCTCTTGGGATTTGGAACGGTTTTCCAAGAGAATTTTACTTTTTAGGAAATTTTTTCTTTCCTCAAAGCTGACTTCCCTTCCTTCCTGATTTTTAGGAAGTTTTCCTTCCTTCTTTTCGGCTTCATACTTAGTTCTAAGGATTTCGTCCGAAATCGGGGCGTCTTTTTCGGCGAGTTTCGAAAGTTGATCGTCGGTGTAAGAGACCAATTTTAGGGAAAAGCGCGCCGATGTGGATTCTTTCTGGACCGCAATTTCTCCGTCCGTTTTTTTAAGATCCGAATTCAAAAGGGAATCATAAAGACCGCTCGCGTTCTTACGATCGATTCTGTACTGCATCGGCGCGGAATTCAAAATCTGCCGATAAATCGCCTCCGGCTTTCGCACGTCTTCGTCCGAATATCCGGCGCCGTTTACTGATTCGCGATAAATCCTTCTCGCCTCGTCCGAAAGTTCCTCTCGAATTCCGCTCTCGGAAACCGAAAATCCGGTCGCAGCGGCGATCTGATTCGTGACTACCAAACTACGAATGGTTTGAAACGCACAGGACTGTAGCGTGGCCGGATCCTCCGCTAAGGAAGGGGCGATGTTTCTGTATTGAAAAAAACAATCCCTTCTTGCCGCTTGAAAGTAATCCATCGGAATGGAAACGTCTCCGATTTTTCCGGCGTTCAGACTGGAACGACCGGAAAGCACGTCGAAAAAGCTCTTTTCCGCGTCTCCCGGAAGAAAGGTGATGATAAGACCGATGACCAATATACTGAGAAAAAATCCGACGACTGCGCGGATGATTTTATCTTTGAGAGTGGCGTTTTCTAATTCCATGATTGTATCTGTTAAACTTGAAAGGGTCTGTGAAGGAATATTTCTGTAAAGGAGAAAAGTGAGAAAAACGCTTCAGAATCCCGCAGAAACGACAGATATAGATTATGATGCTCTTTATTGCGATCGCACTCATTCTGGTAGGACTTCTTTGTTTTATCTACGTCTCCCTGAATCCGAATTCGGGGAACGATCGAACAACTTCCCTTCGCAATCCATCCAAATCCGCGCCTGCGGATTCGGATCTATTTGTCGCCAGACCGAATTCGAAACGAGGAGCCGAAATTCTCGCGAACGTCAAACGGACTCAATCTCCTGACGTTTTGGAAAAACAAAAGAGAATGGAGGACCTTTTTGTGGAAGGCAGAAAAATTCCCAAACAAAATAAACAATCCTCCCCGGCATCGTTCTCCGCCTTCGAATCGGAAACCGGTTTGCAGGAGACCGAGGATGGGATTCGACGAAAAGAAATCGACTCCCTCGGAGTTTTGGATCCGCAAACTCATCCGTCCGGAATTCAAGTTCTGGAAGAATCCGTCTCCGGCATTCAGTTCGAAACTTCTTCTCGGGCGGAAGACATCCGGGAAGTCCGATTCGAAATCGAAGGAATTTTGTATCTGGACGCGAGCCGGGATCTTCCCTACGAAGGTTTGGCCGATCAAAAACGCGATCTTTCTCCGGAACTTCTGAAGGGTTTGAAACGAATCGGCGCGGGAAAACTGCAGGAAAGTAAGGGCGCCGTTTTTTTCGACGCGTTGAACAGCAGTTATCGGTATTCCTTTTCGGAAATAGAAAAAATCCTGTTTTTCGACGAAGGAATCGTTCTGATACCTTCCCAATCCGATTATCCGGTTCCCGTTTTTTTTACGAAGGAAATCGACTCCCTAAAATCGTATCTCGAACATTCTCAAAAGACAATCCTTTCCTAACTTCCCTCGGTTAAGAATTAGATTTTTTGAATGTGATTATCTGCCTTCCACGTGGAGAATTTTCGTGGTTTTCACGAGAATTCTGACAAGGACGTAAAACGCAAGCCCGCCTCCGAAAAGCACGATCTGAGGAAGTCGGATCGCATCGATCAAACGACTGACCGGTTCGTTAAAATAAACCGCCGCCAAATCGAAAACGCTAAAGATCACGAGAATTCCGAACAAGCTGGGATACTCCCGTTTGAGTACGTTGCGGATCGAAAAGGAGAGGGAGGGTTTTTTATATCCGGAAAGTTTCGGTAAAAACGCCGGGACGGTATTCGCCCAAACAAGATACGCGTCTCCGAATTTTTTACGAAGGAATTGTTCCTCAGCAAACATAATTCTTTCGTAATATACCCAAAAGAAGAGAACGAAAATCGAGGCGATCAGAAAATTTTTGAGAAAAAGAACCGCTCCCAAATACATCAGAAAATTTCCGAGATAGAGAGGATGGCGCAAGAGCGAGTAAATCCCCTCTTGATTAACCACGTCGGCAACTTGTTGTTTGGTGTTTCTTCCGGAAGTTCTCGCGGGAGCGTAACCGATCACGAAACTTCTTACGAACAAACCTAATAAGCTGATCGTTAAACAGAAAGACTGATAATAAAGATGATACGTGTAGGAGTTGCCTGGAAATTGATAAAAAGGTAATAAACCGAAACAAAGAACCAGAATGATTCCGGGAATATAAGATCTCCAGCGAAAAAGAAAATTCCCTTGCGATTCGAATTCTTCGATCAAAGCCATACGTTCATCCTAAGTTTTAGAGTTCTTTTGAAATGAAATCGGAAGGCCCGTACCTGTCAATAGAGAATCCTCGTTGGAAACCTCGCTTTCAACGCATACGAAGAAGTCCTCGGTTCAGAACGGAACCGCGTGAGCGGATCGAAAACTGGGTTTTTCGTTTGCGACCGGTTCACGGAATCGATTCAAAAAATCCGGCTCCATCACAAAAAACAACGAGTCGGTTTCGGTTTTAAAAATCGGTTCCTTGTGTTCGGTCTTTCCGATCCATTCGAATTGATAAACGGAACCTGAATCGGTCCCGAACTCGACCGTGATACCTTCGTCGGCGGACAGGGGAATGATTTTTTCCCGGAAGGGTTTTTTGAGAATCCTATTCGCGGAAACGTTCAAGGTTTCTTCGATCCAAGTTTCGCATTCTTTCTTGGCACAAAGATCGTTTCGATTTCCCCGGACTTGCTCCCATTTTTTCGTATGGATCCGTTTCCATTCGTAGACCGATTCCGGTGAGGATGGCGAGAATATTAGAATAGTATGAATTTCGTAAGGATCTAGATTTTCCGGAAACGGGAATTTGGAAAAGAAAAACTCCTCGTCCCCGCGTCCTACGGCGGAAATCAGGTTTTCCTCAACGAGCCAGATCTCTCCCGTTCTTACGTCTCGGACTACGTTTCCTTTTCCGCCCGTCCCTGAAATTCCTATTTCGAACCGCGAACTATCTCCGGAAACGGTTTCCACTTCCAGTCCGAGTTGGTCTCCGGCGAGTCCGTAGTCTTCCCGTTTTCCGGAATCGGTTTCCAACAAGGAGAATTTTTTAAGGTTCAAAATCGTATTCAAAAAATAAGATATTCTTTTTTCGTCGCTTCTTCCGGAAACTCCCCGCACGTTTACGCTCCAGGTTCCGTTCCTTTTTTCCAAAACGGTTTCGTGTCCTTTTCTTCCGATTTGCACCCGTTCCAACGAGGAAGCGGAATACGGAAAAATAGGATCGGAATTCGCGTAGGTTTTTTTAAAAAGATCGAACGGATCGGTGGAAAGCAGGAAAACGCAGAGGCAAAAAACGTTGAACCCGGTCAATAGGAGAGTTTGATCGGTCTTCCAGATCTGGACGATCCGATCGGAATACTTTTTGATACGATTCAGGGTTTTACACTCCCACCGTTTGGATAGGAATTCCGTTTTCTTATCCGATAAAACGCGGCTAAACCCAGTAAAAGAGGAATTCCCAGTAGGTGAAAATAGCTTAGGAATATCCGTTCGGAATCCGTAAACGGTCTTAACGTTTCGATCGAGGATTTTTTTCCGCGAATTTCGATCAGGTCGCGATTTCCCGTTACCAGGTCAACAATATTTAATAAAAATGGAATATTCGATTCCTGAAATATATCCCTGAATTCCGGTAGAACCAAAAGATCCGAAACGAGATACGGGGTTCCAATCGCCAAGATCCGCGAAGTTTTTCCCTCCGGAGTTTCGGCTAAAAACGCCGGGTCCGTCTTCGCCATATTATCTTCGTTTTGAGTGTTCGAATACGCAGATCGAAAATTACCTTCGAGTAAAATCCCTAGGATTTTTTTTTCTCCTTCCGGTTTGGGAGGGTTGGCATGGATCTGTTTTTCGCCTAACGCGACAAAGTCGGCCCGGGATTCCGCCTCTTCGGAAGAAGTGATCAGGATTTCCGTTTTGACTTTCGGTTGTTTTTCCGGATAAAACGTCAAACTAGAAACCCAGGGAAGAAGCAGGCTTTTGAGAGGACCGGTATACGGGCTTTTTTCGTTTAACATTTTATTTCCGGAGCTCGCTACGATCCAGGGGGCATAGGGAAATCTTCCGATCACACCCGGTTCCAACTCCAACAAAGGTCCCATCGGCAGAGAATGACGTAGATCGAAGACGAGATCCGTGTTGATCCGTATTCCGTAATTTTCCAGAACTCGGTTCGTTTCCTCGATTTCCGCGACCGGTCTCGCCATTCCGGCTTTCAGCTCTTCCGTTGTCGCGCCGATCCCGTGTTCCCGTAGGGGAGGTTCGAGACGGAAGTCCATAGATTTCGCGAGTAGAATCAGATTCCCTCCGCGCATCAAAAATTGGTCCAAAAAATATCGGGAACGTTCGGAAAAGAAAGGTGTTCCGACACAAAGGAGAGTGTGTACGGGATCGGGGACGGCCCCGTCTTCCAGGTCGATTTCGGTTAACGTTCCGAATTCTTCCGGAAAAATCTGATGGAATAAGATTCCGATCGAATCTTTTCCGCTCTGAGGTCCGGGAGCCGCCACCGAAAAAGAACCTCGGTTTTTTAGGATCGCGATTCCTGTTTCCCCCGGTTTACGAAATATCTTTTTGACTGCCCTTAGTACGTGGGATTCGATCTGTTCCGCGTAGAATTCCACGGGTAACGTTTCCCGTTTCGCTCCGGATGAAACCGTGAACCCCATAAAAACTTGTTTTACCTGCGCGGAACCCCGTTGCGTTCTTTCCAAAATCTGCGGTTCGATTCCAGCCTCGAGCGCTTTTTTGCGGTCCGTTTCGACCCGATCCGGATCGTAAAAGCGGAGTACGATTTTCGTTCCTCCGACCGAAACAAGAGAGCGTAACGTATCTTTGACGAGATCCAGACGTACCTTGTATTCTGCGGGAACTTGGGAAGAATAATACGCGTCTATGTGCAGATTGGCCGGCAGACTTTCCAAAAGACGTTCCGTGCTTCGTGAAATTTCGAAACGTCCCGAAGAGGAAAGATCCTTTTTACAGGAGATCCTTTCGGCGGCTACGTTCAGCCAAACGAAAATAAGGAACCATTGAAACATAAGAAAACGCGGATTCCCGTTGAGACGGAAAAAAAATTCTCGGATGATTTTCCATTCTTCCTTCATCGTTTCGACCTCAATAGAAGTACGTTTCCGTATAACACGAGTAAGTCGAAACTCAGATAAAAGAATACGTTTCCGAAATCCAAAATTCCCAGACGAAACGTTTCATAACGATACGAAAGAGAAAAAAAAGAGAACCGATCCCCCAGACCGCCCAGAAGCGGTTCGAGAGGTTTGTATCCGAATAGGAAAAACGCGGAACAAAACAAAAACGCGAGCAGATACGCGCTCGATTGTTCCTTCGTAAGCGAGGACGCGAGACTTCCCAAAACTAGATTCGATCCGCCCAATAGAAAGGTTCCGAGATACGACGCGAGTATGATTCCCATGTCCAAATTTCCGAGGTAAAAAACGGAAAGAGGTATCGTTACGGTGCACAACAGTACGAAACCTAAAAACGCCCAAGCCGACAAAAATTTACCGAGGACGATTTCGAAATCGCGCAGAGGGAACGTGAACAATAACTCTATCGTACCGGTGCGTTCCTCTTCGCTCCAAAGTCGCATCGTAAGGGCGGGTATAAAGACGAGATAAAGAATCGGGACGGATTGAAAATACGATTCTAAACTGGCGGTTCTTAGGTCCCAAAACGAGGTTTCGCCTAAACCGAAAAAAAACAAAAAGGAAACGAAGGAAAGAAACAAACAGGCGAATAGGGTCCCGATCGGAGTGCTGGTATAAACGATCGTCTCTTTTCGAAAAATCGCCGTTATACGACTCCAGGATTCGCGTACGGAAAGAAGTATGTTCATTCGGATTCGCTCCGCTTCAACGTTTCGAAAATTGATTCGAGCGAATTTTTCTCCGGATAAAAAGCCCGGACTCGAAACGGAATCATTTTTAGAATCTCGAAAGGATCCGGCGCGGAAGCCGAACGCGGAACCATCTTATATTCCGAGAACGAATCCTCCCGTTTTCCGGTCGTCTCGATTTTATACAACGTGTTTCGGAAAAACGATCGAAGGTCTTCCGGATCCGCCTCCACCCAGAGTAGTACCCTCTTAGAGACGGATGAAAGCTCGTTTACGGGAGAGTCCGCGATCAATGTTCCGTCCGCGATGACGAGAATATGATCGCAGAGTTCCTGTACTTCGCCGAGTATGTGAGAGGACAAAAGAATCGTTTTGGTTTTCGCCAGGGAGCGGATCGTATCCTTGAATTCGGAAATTTGAATCGGATCCAGACCGGATGTGGGTTCGTCCAAAAAGACGTATTCCGGGTCGTGTAAAAGAGTCCCCGCGAGACAAAGCCTTTGTTTATATCCTTTGGACAAAAACGAAATCGGACATTCGAGAACGGTTTCCAAATCGAATCGATACGAAATCGAACGAATCGAAGTTTCGACGCGGGAAGGGGAAACACCGCGCGCTTTTGCGCAAAAGAAAAGATATTCCCGTGCGGTCATCGTAGTATAAACGGGAGCGGACTCGGGAAGATAACCGATTTTTTTTTGGATTCGGAATCTGTTCTGGGAAAAGTCGGAATCGGAAAAAAGAATCTTACCGGAGTTAGGCGACAAGAAACCAGTAAGAAGTCGAAGGACGGTCGTTTTACCGGCGCCGTTCGGACCCAAAAGCCCGGTGATTCTTCCCGCTTGTATTTGAAACGTAAGATCGGAAACGGCCTTTTTGCCCTGATACGATTTGCTGAGATGAGTGACGGAAACGGTTCCCATTGGGGTAATCCCAGGGAAGAAGGATCTTAGGAAGGAAGCAATCGTTTTTCCGAATCAGAGCCCCAACTTTCCGTCCACTTTGAATTTCTTGAATACGTCCAAAAGGTCCGGACTCAGATTTTTGATACGCATCCTTACGCCGTAGTTATCCAGAAGATTTTTCACGGTGAGAAGTTTTGCGATTCCGCTTGAACTGATTTTTTTTACCGTTTCCATCATAAAATCTACTTCGGTAAGGGCGCCGTTGGAGGCCTTTTTGGAAACCTCGTCGAATATTTTATCATAACCGTCGATCACCTGAGTATCGATCAGGACTTTTCCCGATTTTCCTTCCACGTTTAATTTTGACATATGATTTTTTCCTTAACTCGTTTCCGAAGTAGTTTACGGATTCGTTTTGTTGGGGAACTCGGGTTTTGAATCGTACGTTTCCCGTAACAAAGGATCTTTCCTCGAATTCGAAACTTCCTTTCTTTTGTTCACAATCGTAGACGAAAGAAATTGCGATCTTCGGAGAGTGATTTATATCATTCGATTCGTAAATTCATTTCCGAATTCCCGCGATATAATTTATTAACGAAGCGGATTCGTCGAAGGCCCATTTTTTATAATCCGATCCGCGGTCGATCAGTTCCCAGCCCGATTCCAGGAGTGAGGAACGGATCGTATCCTCCGAAAAATATCTGTGTTCGTGGACTTCGGAAAATTCTTGTCCGGTCTTTTTTTCGGAAAAGGTAAGAACGGTTTCTAAAATTTCGGAGTCTTCCCGATAACGGTTTTCCCAACGAATCTTAAATCCTCCGGCGGTTTCAAAAAACGTTCTTCCGTCAAACTGCGATTTGAAGTTGTACAAACTGGAAAGATCGAAAAAAAATAAACCGTTCGGCTGGGCATGATCTCGGACTTTGCGGAACAACGTCCTGAGTTGCGCTTCGGTTTTCAGATAATTGAGAGTATCGTGTGTGGAAACGATCAGGTCGAATTTTCGACCGGGAAGGGAAAAATGTAGAATGTCGGAATGGATCCATTCGCCTGAAAGCGGCTTTTTTCGTGCAATTTTGAGCATTTCCTCGCTTGAGTCAATTCCCACAAACGAAAGAGAGGAAGGAAATTTTTCCCACAATTTGCAGGTTCCGCAACCCAGATCCAAGATCGTTTGCGGAAGAAATCGGGACGCGTGCACCGAATAGGAACTCAGTATGAATTCCGACCAACGATCATATTCCACCTCGCGCATGATCGCGTCATAAACGGTCGAAAAGCCGGTATAGGGCTTTTTTTTAAGCATAATTTAATTTTTTCTTGCTCTTTTTACGATCTTTCCAATAGTCAATCGTAATTTGATGAGACATAATGTTTCCGGAAACAGACTGTCTATGGTAAACAAAATTCAATGGGACTAGAACTACTCCTGCCGTTTATAGCCAGTGTAGGAATTACAATCCTTCTTCGTAGGCTGGATAAATCCAACTATAAACTCAGTCAGATCAAACGATTTACGGGAAAAGTTCAGGAAGAACTGAGCGATATCGCATTGGAAAAAATCCAATCCGTAAAAGACGCGGGAATCGATCTCGAAATCAGTCTCAAACAAACCAGAAAACTCGCAAACGACGTTCACAACCTCAACGACGAATCCAGACAACTTTTAGAATCCATCAAAAACAACCGCGATTTTTTGGATTCCGTAGCGCGCGACCTCAAAGAGGTGGTGCAATTATCGTCCGAGATTCGGGAAGAATCCAACGCAATCCAACAGGGACTGCTTCGTATGGAGTCCGGTAAAAAAGAGATTCAGCTGTTGGATCAGAAAATTTTGGATCTTAGGACCGAAGCCGAAGCGGTTCTCGAGGTTTTTACGGATAAGGTCAATCTTCGTTCGGACGAACTTTTACAATCCCTCGCCGCCAAAATCGTTGAGCTCGAAGAATTATTGGAGATCAAAAACGATAAGATCGATCAAGGTTTGAATTCGATCGCACAGACCTATCGGGAAAACCTGGAATCACATTCTAATTCTCTAATGCGTGATTCCTTGGGAAGGATCGAACAATTGCGTTCGGAAGTTTCCTCCCTTTTCGAAACGATCCGCACTCAGGAAGAGGATTTGGATCTTCGTTCCGAAAAGTTACAAACCGTATTCCTATCCGTTAGTGATAAACTCGAACGACTCGATCTGCGTGTGGAAGAAAAAGCCGAAGCTGCGGATCGGAAACTGGAAGAGATGGCCCGTCTTTCGGAAAAATCGGCGCAGGAAAAATCGGATCGTATCCTCGAGCAAGTGACTCATTCCAAGGAAGCGTTTCTCAACGGAGTCAAACTCGAAGTCGATTCCATCCGTCGCGAGATTGAAGGGATGAGTTTGGAAACGATGACTAGGCGAGACGAAATTCTCAATGAAACGAGACGTCAGGCGGAATCGATCAACGAATCCATACAATTTTTTCAGGAAAAATATCTCGAAGCGGAAAACAAACTGCTTCGTCAAGCGGACGCCCGCAAGTCGGAACTACTGCGTCAGATCGACGGTTTCGAAGAGGAATTCAATCGGATCAGCAGCAATCTTCGTGCGGAAGCGGACGGTTTAAAAAAGGAAATCTCTTTCGGTTTGAAGGAATTCCACAGTGCGCTCGATTCCGCAAGGGAAGAAGCGAAGGAAAAAACCGTTTCCGGAATTTCCTCTCTGAAAGAGGAATTCGATTTGGAACTCTCCAAAGTTCATCAGGAACGCAGCGCTTCGATCCGTCAGGATTTGGAAGCGGTCAAACAATCCATTTCCGCACTCGACAAACAAATAGGCGCTCGGATCAAGGACGTGGATTCCTATTTGGGAGATCTTCAGTCCGCGATGGAATCCAGCGCGGGAGAATTGTTGTCCCAAGTCGAGGATAAGATCGATCAACTTTCCGGCACCGTGGACGAAGAGGTGCGTAAGATCGACCAGAGATTCGAAAATCTGGGTCGTTATTGGGAAGAGGAATTGGGCGGAATCCGTCTGAACACTCAGGATCAGATCGGCAATCTTCAGGAAAAACTCGGCGGGATTCATCTGGAAGGAAAGGGACTCCTTCAGGAATTCCAAAACGAATTCAACATCCAAAAAGAGAAAATCGAAGACTTCGTTTCGCGTTATAAAACCAATTTTCAAAAAGAAGGGGATTCCGTTCAGGAACGTTTGGGCGAATCGCTTCGCAACATCAAAGAGGAAGGCAACGAAATCCTTCAAGGGCTCCGGGAAGAATTTTCCTCCACCATCGATAAGATGGAACAGATCGTAAAAAAGAACGAAAAGGTGCTCGAGATCCACGCGGAAAAAATCCGAAACAACGTGGAAACCAATCTGGAGAACGCAGGCCGAGACGCCGAACGCGTGTTAGATCGTCTTCGCGATTCCGCGGAGGATTTTTTCGAAAAACAAGAGGAAAAAATCAGCCGTTTAAACGGGACGATCGACGCAAAAATTTCGAAACAGCTGACTTCTTTGATGGACAAAGGTCAATTGCAACTAGGTCAGCTCGAAGAAAGAATCAGCAAATACATCCTCGAAGTAAAAAAGAATCTGGAAGAATCCCTCAAGACTTCCCGCAAAGACAGCGACGAACAGATGAAGGGATTCCAAAAACAACTTCAAAATCAGTTGCGCGAAATGGAAGCGGCGTCCGAGGAATTTTTGCGTTCCGGAAAAGAAGAATTCGAAGATTCGATGGAAAGATACAGGGACCTCCAATCCGGTCTCAAACGCGATCTCGACGAGATCGCAGACGCGAAGAAGAATCTCATCGCGGAAATCCGGGAGGAATCCGAAAACCTTCGTTCTTCTGTCGAAGAAATTACGGATAAGATGGAAGAGCTGGCGGAAAAGGCGGAACTTTTCCACAAAGCCAAAGAAGTCGTGGAACGAACCGATTCCTACATCCACACGATGGAGGATCTGCTTTCCAGAGCCGACGGCAAAACTTCTTTGTTAAGCGACATCTCCGAAAAATTGGACGAGTTACAAAATCTGAAACGTTCCTTGGTTTCCGAAACGGAGGACTTAAAACTCAGATTCGATTCCATCGATTCCCTTCGGGATTCTTCGGATCGATTGCGCGCCGAGTTCGAAGAATTACAAACCAAATCCTCGGAATGGGAAGATACGTTTGCGAGACTTCTCGAAGCGGGAGAAAAAGCCCTCTCAATGGAAGACACGTTTACGGACCTCAGCGCGCGTCTGGAAATTTTGGAGTCGGTTCGAGAGGAAGTGAAAGGTCTTTTCGAAGAGACGGACGCTCACAAAGAATCCGCCAAAGGACTTACCAATCAATTGTATTCCCTGCAAAACGACGTTGAAATTTTAGAAGCAAGGGAAAGGGAAATCG
Source organism: Leptospira gomenensis (assembly GCF_004770155.1). Lineage (GTDB taxonomy): Bacteria > Spirochaetota > Leptospiria > Leptospirales > Leptospiraceae > Leptospira > Leptospira gomenensis. Next base: position 13,540 of record NZ_RQFA01000008.1, read on the forward strand.
CGGAAACGGTACGGAAGACGGACGATCGTATCGAATCCTTGTTCCGCAAAAAAGAGGAAATCCGTTCGGTCGAAGCCAAGTTCGAAAAGATAGAAGATCTCATGGTGGATCTATCCGAACGTCATAAACAAATCTCCACTCTGCAACAAAGAATGGAGGATCTTAAAGCGAACGCGAGCGTCGCCAAGGAAGATCTCGAAAGTCTTTTGAGCGAAGCCGACGACAAGTTCGAAAAGTTGTCCGGATTTTTGGACGCCGTGGGAGCCGTTACGGAGCCGGCAAAGGATTCTGGAAAACGAAAGGATTCCTCCCAGGATCATCTGATCCAAAGAAAAAAAGCCACGGTGTTGAATTTGTATCATAACTTCCAATGGCCGGCGGAAACGATCGCCGAAAAACTGAATCTGGAAACCGGTTTGGTGAATACGATTCTACAAAGTGAGTCCGCGAAGAAGAAATGAAATATTTCTTGACGATCGTTCTTAAGAACCGTATGTCTCATTGGTTTCGGAGTCGTTCGGGAAATACGTTTCCCGCAAATCGAATTCGTCTGCTTTCGGTGAGAATGGTATCATTTTTTTTGAAAACAAAGGTAAGGTCGCAAAGGGAAAGGTTCTAAAAGGTTGTTCTTTTTCCGGGTAACTGAAAAGAATGCAAACAGGAACCGCAAACGGAAGTAAAACAAACCTGGACGGCCGTGAACCGGAGCAATATTGAAGATGGCACAAAAGAAGAAAACTAAGACAGAGAGGAAGAACTCCATGGCTGGAAAGAATGTCGAAAAAGAAACCCTGATCGTAACGAGCAAAGTGAAGGCTTATATTAAGTCCAAAGGCTTTATGACTTCCGGAGACGCGATCGACGGATTGAACGAAAAAATTCATCAACTCATTGATGATGCGGTAAAACGTACGGAATCCAACAAAAGAAGTACCGTTCGCCCGACCGATTTCTGATTCGATTTGATCTTCATCAAAAATAAGAGCGAAATCGAAAAAATGAGAGCGGCCGGGAAACTGGCCGCTAAACTTTTGGATTATATTTCCTCTTACGTGAAGCCGGGCGTTTCGACGTTGGAGATCAACGATCTCTGCGAGGAATTTACCCGAAAACACGGCGCGAAATCGGCTCCTCTCGGTTACAAAGGATTTCCGAAGTCCGTTTGTACATCCGTAAATCAAGTCGTTTGTCACGGGATTCCGAAAGCGACGGAAGTATTGAAGGAAGGAGATATCATCAATGTGGATGTGACTCCTCTTTTGGACGGATACCACGGAGATTCCTCCCGTACGTTTCTCGTCGGTGCGAAAACGGATCCCACGGTGGAAACTTTGGTGCGTGATACGGAACGTGCGATGTACATCGGGATCGAACAGATTCGACCCGGCAATCGAGTGAACGATATTTCCAACGCGATCGATGATTTTCTCACCCCCAAGGGTTACGGTATCGTACGGGATCTGATGGGACACGGAATCGGTAGAGGGTTTCACGAAGATCCGCAAGTTCCTCACTTTCGTCAAAATCGCAAACTCGCTAAATTGGAACCTGGAATGATATTCACCGTCGAACCGATGGTCAACCTAGGAACCTGGCAAGTGAATTTTTCCAAAGAGGATCACTGGACCGTAACTACAAAGGACGGTAAGTGGTCGGCGCAATTCGAACACACGGTTCTTGTCACCGAAAAAGGCTATGAAATTTTGACCATATCGGATTAATCTGGCGGCATGGAAACGATACTCGGTTATCTTAGCTCGCTCGGTAAAGACGCGGTATTTTTTTTAATCAGCTTTCTTCTCTTTTACATCGGTAAAAAAATCAAGGATTGGATCGAACCGGGCGACTTGGATCACGAGATCGTGGTCCGCAACAACACCGCGGTTTCCTCCGGTCTTGCGGGCTATTACTTCGGTTTAACGCTCATCCTTCTCGTGATCCTTTCCTCTCCCGCCGGAGATTTCGTATCCGATTGTTTTCAGGTTTTGTATTACGGAATTTTGGGAATTCTTCTCTTAAACGTTTCCTACTTCATCAACGATAAACTGATCTTCCGCAGTTTGGATCTGAACGAACTCGTCTATATGGGCAAAAATACCGCGGTGGGTGCCTTGGTTTTCGGAAGTAGCGTCGCTTCTTCGATTATCATCGCGGCTTCTCTAAACGGGGACAATTCCGGTCTTTTATTTTCTTTCTGGAAAGAATGGGGTTTGCTCGAACCGGTCCAAAAACTTTTGGACGGAACCGTTCTCGGAATTTTGTTTTTCTGCATAGGACAGTTGGCGCTCATTCTATTTACGATCGTCTATAAAAAAATGATTCCGTATTCCTTGGATCTGGAATTAAAACAAAAGGAAAACTTGGCGGCGGGAATTTCCTACAGTGGGGCCTTGATCGCTTTGGGGATCATCATCGCAAGGGCCTTACACAAGGATCCGATTTCGATGGAACAAACCTTGTTTCATATCGTTTTGGATTTTGTCTTGGGACTCGTTGTCATTCCGGCCGTTCGACTGATCACAGACGCGATCATCCTTCCGGGAAGTACGTTAAAAGAGGAAATTAGTAGGGATCAAAACGTAGGGGTCGGAGTTTTGGAAGCGGTGGTTCTGATCTGTTTCGCGGGGATTTTGTATTTCGCGGTTTGAGGTTTTGTCCGTCAATTTTTAGCGCGTATGACCGGAAAACGTGGGATTCGAGATTCGAAACGTCGGCGCGCACGTCGTAGGTGTTGCGTCCGAAACTTGGAATTCTAAAAAAACGATTCAACGCCGAGACCTTTCGCATCGATGTCGTTTAATAAATTTCTCTGGATGTATAGAGTTTCCACTCGAGATGATAGACTTTTCTGATACCGTATTCGAAGGCTTCTTTTAGGAATCGAATCCTTTCCTCGTAGTTCAAAGACGCGGAAGAAGACGGGATAGGAACTACCTTAAAAATTTCGGAGCTCAATTCCGAAAAAACGATCCTATGATTGGAATGAAACGGTTTTAACTCGCGCTCCTGAAATCCCCGAAGAGCGCCGACGAGAGAAGCGAATACGATCTGTTTGGAGAATTTTTCCCGAGGCATGGATACCAATCGAACGGCGGCGATCGCGTCCGCGTAAGAAATACGTTTCGAGTGTTTAGGAAGAAGCGAATGTTCCGTCTTCGGAAATTTGATTTTTTCAGATAACTCTTTTCGCATACACTTTATATATCAAATTTATGATAGAAAGTAAAGAAATAATTTCCGAACTCGCCGAACCGATTGAAAACTCCGGTTTCGAACTTTACGGAATTTGTAAAGCGTTCGTTCCCGAAGAGGATAAGACGAAAATTCTTTCCTGGGTAAAAAACGGAAACCACGGAAGAATGGATTGGTATCCGAAAAACATGGAACTTCGACTCGAATTCAAAAATATCGGCTTCGAAGCGAGATCGGTCATCGTACTCGGGACGATCTATAACGATCCGGAATATGATAAAATCAGCAAAACGATGTCATTTCGATTTTCAAAGTATGCGATCGGCGAAGACTACCATCGTGTTCTGAAAAAATCGGCGGCTTCCCTTTTGGAAACGTTACAAAAAAAATATCCTCATCACCGATTTCGACAAGGAGTGGATTCTCTTCCGGTTCCGGAAAAAGTGCTCGCGCGAGAAGCCGGTTTGGGTTGGATCGGAAAGAACACGAATCTAATTCATCCGGAGTTCGGTTCCTTTTTTTTTCTTACGGTTCTACTTACGGATCTTCCGATTCATACGGTCGCGGTTTCGGTTCGGGACCGATGCGGAACGTGCACCGCTTGTTTGGACGCTTGTCCTACCGGAGCCTTACGTCCGTACGAAATCGACGCGGGGAAATGTATTTCACATCATACGCTCGAGGATCGTTCGGATGTGATTCCCGATACGTTTGGATGGATCGCGGGGTGTGATATCTGTCAGGACGTTTGTCCCTGGAATCGGGTAAAAGCCGCTAAAAAGGGAGTTCGCACCCGCAGGGAAGAGTTTAAGGCCCGCGCTTTGTTTCGGGAAAATCCGGATTCCATTCTGGGGTTTGACGAAGAGGACTTTCGCGGAAACTTCGGCGATTCGGCGATTTCGAGGATGAGTTTTTCCATGTTCCGCAGAAACGTAGAACTTTGTAAACGGAGTATCGAACGGGAAAAGGAATCCTGATCCGATTTTTACTACTTCGATCGATGGGATGTTTTTCTTTTTTCGATCGCGCTTTTTTTCGAAACGGTGCGGGGTGCGGATTTTGCGGAGGATCTACGTTCGGGGGGGACGGAACCCGTCGTTTCGTAATACTGAACTAACATTTCCTGCGCCATACGAAGAGCCTCCTTTAACGGAACCTCCTCCGGATCCAAATACCATTGTAGATACAGCCCGTCGATGAGCGCCAATAAAAGCGCGGTCTTTAAATTCGTTTCTGCTACATTAGAATTTTTGAATAAAATATTTTCTGCGAGTTTCTTTCGGAAGCCGCGGTACATTTCGAAGACCTTCTTACGCGCCTTCGAGTCGGAGGATTCGTTCAGAATCAACGTGAAAAAGATTCCGTTTGCTTCGGGGGTTCCTATAAAAAAATCGGCGAATTTTTCGAACAAGGGAGGAAGGACGGATTCTCCGGCGGTCAGTCCTTCCCGGACGGAGGTTTCGACTTCCAAAAACAGACGATCCACGAGTTCGATTACGAGACCTTCTCTCGAACCGAAATGCCAGAGGATGCTGCTTTTTGCGGTTCCGGAATATTCGGAAAGTCGATCCAAACTCGTATTCAAAATTCCGTGGATGGAAACGAGATGTTTAAAATCGGAGAGAAGTTTTTCCCTCGTGTTTTTTCCTCTGGAAGTCGGTCCTGAATTAGCCATGTTTTCCCGAACGTTCCAGAATTTTCTCGGCCGCGACCATACTAAAGGCCATAATCGTAAAACTAGGATCCACGGAAGAAGAAGTCGGAAACACGGAGGAATCGCTCACATAAAGATTTTTCGTTCCATGAACTCGATGAGAACTGTCCACAACGCTCGTCTTAGGATCGGAACCCATTCTGCATCCGCCTCCGGGATGAGGCGCGGCCATCATTGCGGTCACCGGTTCCAGCGTAAGTTCGTCGATACGGTTCAGTTCCGACGGAGAACGAATCGTTAAACCCGATGCATTCGGTATCAAGACTTCTTTGGCTCCCGCTTTTAAGTTGAGGAGAGTCTGCTTTTTGTAACTGTCTTTCATCATTTTTTTCGTGATCGGTCCGAAGGAATAATTCACTCGTCTTCGGTTTTTGCTCCAGGTTATGTTTCCCAATTCCGTCTCCACGTCGTCCAGCCAAGCGATGGTTCCCCCCAATCGAGGAAGATTTTTCATATATCTTTCGTGTTGTTCCCCGAATCCGGGAAGTGTGGCGCCTAACGCGCCCGGTTGTAATTGGTTGGGCATCAGCATATAGCCGCCTTCCCGATAGTTTCCGTTTTCGTCGTAACGAGCCAATCGAAATTCTTCCACCCCGTAAGCCGCCGGAATATTTCTCCATTGTATGATTTCCTCGTCGAACAGGGAATGAACGAACACGGTCGGATTGATGGATACGAATTCTCCGAGAGCGGGAAGTTTTTTCTTCCATCCGTTTTTCAACAACAAAGTGGAACTTCCGAAACCTCCCGCTGCTACGACGAATACTTCCGCCTTTACGGAAAGTTCGATTCCGTTTTCCTTTAAGGTTCTTCGATCGATGATTCGAGCGCGTAAGGATTCGATCCTATCGTCCTTTTCTACCAACTCGACGGCCTTACAATCGGCGTAAATGTCCGCCCCCGCCGCGACCGCCATGGGAATTTGTGTTACGAGTTGACTCTGTTTCGCTCCGAACGCGCAACCCTGCATACAGTGACCGGACTTCTGACAATTTTTTCTCGCCTGAGGAACCCTTCTTCCTTCCCAACCTAACGCGTGTGAGGCGGTCTGCACCAGACTGTTCATACGGTTGAAAAATTGGTCTTCGGCGGGATGTACGTTCAATCTTTTTTCGAGGATCGGCCAGAAGGGAGCCAGGTCCGTTTCCGTGTGTCCTTGGATTCCGTATTTTTTTTCCCAGAGGAGAAGTTTGTCGTTCGGTGTCCTATAACTGTCCGCCCAATAGTGAACGGAAGCCCCGCCCACGTTGTTCCCGTATACGATATTGATCGTTCCGTCTTGGGTGGTCGCGAGATTTCTTTCTCCGGAAACCTTTGCGGCCATATTCAACTCGTGATTGTCGAAGGTTCCCGTATGATAGTAACCTCCCTGTTCGATCAGAACGACTTTTTTACCGGCCAGTGCGAGTTGAAGAGCGATCGTGGAACCGCCGCAACCCGTTCCCACCACGCAGACGTCCGCCGTTACTGTCCGATCGGCGTCGATGTGTTTCCATTCATAGATTTTTCCGGACATACGTATCTCCTATTTTTTTCGTATGAGATTTTTATAATATATTCGAGATTCGCTTAACGTTTCCGGAAAGTTTCCGAACGGACCGTCGTAACCGATCGTTTTCCAAGTACTTTTGTGTCCGTAGTAAACCAGAAAGATCGCCATTCGAACGCTGGAAACCACGAGACGTACGAATTCCGATTCGTCTTCCAAGGCGGTTTTCAAAAAGGTTCGAGTTTCCTCCGGGGTAAGACGCGAAAACCGGTTCCAATATCCGAATCGAACGGGAAGATATTCCAAAAGGGAAAGTGCCAACGCGAAATCCCCGGAGATACTTTCCTCCAGAAAAAAAAACTCCTCGTCCAGACGTTCGATCACCTGCGCGGTACGGACGTCCGGGAATCCTTCGGAATCGGGTAGGATTGCCTTCGCGAAAGATCGTAGTACGTCTTCTTCCCGCGGACCGAAAAAAAGTCCCACGGTTTTTTGGAAGGATTTTAGAACCCAGGCGGTCGTCGTGAACAGGAACAGACCGATCAAGGATCCACCGATGAATTTTTTTCGACTGAGTTGGATTGAATTCATAATTGTACCGAATGGTCAGTACAATTATGGACCCGTAAAATCTGTAAATCAAAAAAGGAAAAAATAGGATCCGCTTACGGGAACCCACGGGAATCCGATCCGTTGGTTTTGTTCGACGATCGGCGAAGACTCGTTCGGGAAACGTTCGAATGGGTTGAAAAAGGTTTTTAAAACGCGAAAAATCTGATCTAATTTCCAGCTCTTCGGCTTTTGAGGAAACGATTCGAATCCATGAATTCCAAATCAGAATCCACGGAATACAAACCGCCAATCTTTCATTCGGACCGCTCGGGTAATTATCTTTCCTCGAACGAAGAGTTTCATTCGTTCCTTGAGATCCAAGAAACCGAACAAAGCCTATTTCGATTTACGAAATCGGTTTCCGATCGTATCGTCTCGTTTGCAAAAGACGCATTTCAGGACAAGCTGATCGTTTCGGTCGAATTTACGACCGAGTCTGGTTTTTTCAAAAAACGATCCGTATTCCTGCGTAAAATATTTAAGGACGAAGAGGTTTTCGAAGTGGAAGGAGTTGTTCTTCCCGAAACCGAAACACGACGCCCCGACCACGATGCTCGTTTCGTGGAGATCAATCGTTCGTATTTGAGTTCGAAAGAAATCAACCGATGGATCCTCCGCGCCAAGTCCGTCCTGAAATTGTATGAAGGAGTGTGCAAAATTCTAATAGAGGAGAAGGAGAATTTCGGTTTGGTTTGTTTTGCCACCGTCGAAGCGGGAAAAAATCTCGTTTTCCAAGTCGCGTTCGCGGGGGAAACGATTTCTCTCGCCGATCCGGAAACACAAGCGATGGATTTGGGACCGGGATTGGCGGCGGTAAAAAGCGGAACTCCTGTGATCATCGAGGACATAGAAGAACTTTCAGATTTCGTTTCCTGGAAGAATCTATGTGTTCGCGCGGGACTTTTATCTATGGGGATTTTTCCGATCTTTTTACTCGGAGAACTTACTTCGGTGTTTTGCCTTTTTTCAAAACGGAAAAATTTCTTTTTGGAAGAGGAAACGGACGCTTACATCCGAATATCCGGCGATATTGAATTAGGTTTAAAGAATATTCGAGAAAGTGAACATAGATTTTTGGCGGTAAACGCCATGCGGGAAAGCGACGAACGTTTTCAGGCGATCTTTGAAACGGTCGTGGACGCGATCGTTATGATCACGCCCAAGGGAACGATCATCATGTTCAACTCGGCGGCGGAAAAAATGTTCGGATACAATTTCACCGAGGTAGTCGGCAAAAACGTGAACTTTCTGATGCCGGAGCCGTATCATTCCGAACACGACCAATATCTTTATCGATATCTGGAAACGGGCGAGAAAAAAATCATCGGAATCGGAAGGGAAGTGGCCGCTCGAAAAAAAGACGGAAGCGTTTTTCCGGTCGAGTTGGCCGTTTCCGAATTTTTTCAAAACCAGAACCGTTATTTCGTGGGAGTGATCCGGGACATCACCGCACGAAAAAAATCGGAAACGGAATTGCTGGAAAAAACGGATGCCCTCGAAGAACTGAACCGAAGTCTGGAAGCCAGAGTGGAATCCGAAATCGCGAGCAGAAGGGAACAGGAAAAGACCATGATCGTACGGTCGCGTCTCGCGGATATGGGGGAAATGATCGGTAACATCGCCCATCAATGGAGACAACCTCTGAATGCAATCGGTCTACTCGTACAGGATTTGGACTACGTTTTCGCCGCGGGGGATTTGGACGAAAAATATATTTCCCAAAACACGAAAAAGATCATGGAAATATTGGAGCAGATGTCTTCCACTATCGACGATTTTAGGAATTATTTTCGTCCGAATAAAACGAAGGAGAAGTTTTCCCTTAAAACCGTAATAAACAAGACGGTCTCCCTTATTTCAGGAAGTTTAAAAAATCAAAATATTAAAATATTCTTTAATTCAGAGGAAGATTACGAGGTTTTCGGATTTCCGAACGAATTTTCCCAGGTCATTTTGAACGTCCTCGCGAATTCCAGGGACGCGATTTCGGAGAATAAACCCGACGATCCTGAGATTTGTGTGGAATTAAGAAAGGAAGGCGATCTAAAAGTGGTGTTATTAAGCGACAACGGCGGAGGTATCGCGCCTGAAATACTCGAAAAACTTTTTCAACCCTATTTTACCACCAAGGACCAAGGGCAAGGAACCGGCATCGGCCTTTATATGTCCAAGTCGATCATAGAAAACAACATGGGTGGACGGATCCAGGCGCAAAATCAGGGTAAGGGCGCTTTGATACGGATAGAACTTCCATGAACGCGCCTTCGTTGAAAATCCTTTACGTCGAGGACGAAGAGTTGATTCGTATCATGATGGTACGGTTTTTGGAACGCTTTCAATTTTCCGTATGTTCCGCCGAAAACGGAGAAGTTGCCTGGAATCTATTCCTTGAGTATAATCCGGACGTCGTAATTACCGACATTAAGATGCCCTTACTAGACGGTATAGAGCTTACGCGAAGGATTAGAGAGCAAAATTCTAATATTCCGATTGCAGCGATGACGGCCTTTTCGGAACCTGAGATTATAGAAGAGGCGAAACGCGTCGGCGTAAGCGAAATTTTGTTCAAGCCGGTTAACGTGGAAAGGATCAAGGCGCTTCTTCTTACATACGAAAAATAGAATATTTGTAAACCGAAAATATCATAATAATTGAATCTATTTCGATTAGGAGTTCGGTCGTTTGGCAGAAGCAGAAGAAACGTTAGAGAACGGTATTTCCTCCGGTATTTCGAGGGAACTTTCCCTGGAAATCGACACGAATTATGCGGTCGAAATCGCGGAAGACATCTATTGGACCGGTTTTTACGACGAAAGGGAATCGCTTCATTGTAATCCGTATATGATCAAAAACGGTGACAGCACCATTTTGATCGATCCCGGTTCCATTCCCGACTTTCCCGTGGTGGCTCGGAAAATTTTTTCCTTAGTCGCTCCGGATTCAATCGAAACGATCATTCTACAACACCAGGATCCGGACCTTTGTGCGAACGTTCCTATCTTCGAGGATTTGAGCGGTGATAGTCCCGTGCAGATCGTCGCTGAGACACGGACCGTTTATTTGATCAAACACTACGGGGTTAAGGGGAAAATCATACGAATCGGAGACGGTTTGACCGATTTCGAAACTCCGAGCGGTAGAAAGCTGCAATTCGTCAGCACTCCGTTCGCACATTCCCCGGGCGCCATGATTACGTACGACGTGAAATCCAAGGTACTTTTTACCAGCGACATTTTGGGCGGACTCGGCAAGGAATGGTCGCTCTATCACGACACGAAAGCGCTCGATCATATGAAGGCGTTTATGCAGGCGTATATCCCTTCCAATCTTGCGTTACGTTATGCGCTCTTAAAGATTTCGGATTTTGACGCGGAAGTGATCGCTCCTCAACACGGCCAGATCATCCGTAAGGAACAACTTCCGGCCATCATCGACGAACTCTGGAATCTTCCCTGCGGTCTCGATCTTCTGAAGGACGATTCGATCCAAAAGGCTAGAAGAGGTGAATTACGTTGAACGAGCTGGCCGAATTCGCTAAAAGTATCGCGATCGGTACTCCGGAAGACATCATTCGTAGGGAAGAGGATTATTATCGTGCGTTGAGTCGGATCGTACGTTATCGGAACAAGGAATCGTTAACCCGGGAAATGATGAATCATATCGTCAACAGCGATCGCAATCGCATTCTTGAGGAGAAAAAAAAAGCGGACGTACTGCTTCAGAATATTCTTCCGGAGTACATGATCGAAGAGTTGAAACTACGTGGAAAGGTGAGACCGATTCAGCATGAAAACGCGGTGGTCATTCTCACGGACTTCGTCGGTTTTTCGGATATCAGCCGTTATATGAGTCCCAATGAATTACTGAAGGAACTTTCCATTTACTTCGACGAATTCGAAAAGATATGCGTCCGTCATAGAATCGAAAAAGTGAAAACCATAGGGGATGCTTTCCTCGCGGTCGGCGGTTTGGGCGGTTACAAACGAACCGCTAAATTGGATTCGATTCTCGCGTCTTTGAAAATGATGGAATACACAGAGCGTAAAAAAAGGGAAAAACTCAAACGAGGAGACGACGCTTGGGGACTTCGTATCGCGATCCATTCCGGTACTTTGATCGCCGGCGTGGTCGGACACACTAAGATCGCGTTCGACATCTGGGGACATACCGTGAACCTCGCTTCCCGCATCGAAAACGTAGCCGAACCGGGAAAGATCACGGTTTCGAAATCGATCTACAACGACGTGCGCGACTATTTCGATTGTACGTATATCGGTTTGAAAGAACTCAAAGGTGTGGGAAGTCACGACTTATATACCGTGGATCAGATCAAAAAAAAACTTGCGGAAGCCGGTTCGAAAACGTTGCCCGGCCCCGGTTTCCGACGTTTGTATGATTCGTTGGAAGCGGGAAAACACGTCATGTTTCGGGACGGTAAATACCATATTTCGAATCCGGTTCGTCCCGAAAAAACGACTCGCACTTTGCTGAGGGATTAGAACCTACACAATCCGGTTTTTCCCCCGCATAAAAATGCGTTCCGGATTCAAAACAGGATTTACCTCGCCTTGGCGTGTCGTTCCATGTAAAGAAACCGGCTTTCTTTACGACAGTGAATCCACAATCCATCCGAATCGAATCAGAATCCTTCCCCGAACTGAGAACCTCCCTGTTGCATTGGTTCCGAAAATACAAACGAGACCTACCGTTTCGAATCAACAAGAACGCATATCGTATCTGGGTCAGCGAGATCATGCTTCAACAAACGCGGGTCGCCGCGATGCTTCCGATTTACGAGAAATTCCTCGAACGTTTCCCGACGCCGTACGCACTCAAGGACGCTTCCGAAGAGGAAGTGATGCGGTATTGGAAAGGACTCGGTTATTATTCCCGTGCGAAAAATCTAAAAAAGGGGGCGACTCTGATCGTGGATCGTCACTCGGGAGAATTTCCGAAAACATACGAAGAAGCGCTCGAAATTCCCGGAGTCGGAAGTTATACCGCTTCCGCAGTCCTTTCGATCGCGTATAATAAAATCTACGCGGTGTTAGACGGAAACGTTAAACGCGTTTTATCCCGTTTGTTTTTGGTCGAATCGGACCCTTCCTCCTCCGCGACGGAACGGTTTTTGAAAACGCTCTCACAGGAGTTTGTTAATCCTGATTTCCCCGGAGATCACAACGAAGCCATGATGGAGTTGGGTGCCTTGGTTTGTGTCCCGATTCCCAATTGTTCGGCTTGTCCTTGGCTGGACCGTTGTGGGGCGAAAGCGTCCGGAAAGGAAAAAGAAATTCCCGCGTCCAAGGTCGTTGACAACTGGATCGATTTGGATTTGAACTTTTTGTTTCTTCGGTCCGAAGGAAAACTTTTAGCGGTTAAATATCCTGGCAGAAGATTTTTTAAAACCATATATTCGCTTCCGTTTCGTGTGGAGGGAAAACATCCGTACGAAAACGAACCCTGGCTGGATGAATTTTTTTCCGATCCGGGTTTGTCACAAAATCGATCGAATGCGAGACACTCCATAACCAACCACAAAATCCGTCTTCGGTTTTGCGAATTGGATGCAAAAATCAGAATCGACGTCGAAAAAAAAATCGCCTCCATCCCCGGATTGGAATGGAAGTGGTTTGACGAATCCGCGTTAAACGAGGAATTCCCTTCCTCCATTTCGGGAAAGCTGCTGAAACTTAAAAATAAACTGGATAAACAACGGGAACTCCCGGTAGGAAACGTATGAAACTCAGGTCCACCTCCCAATTCGTAAAAGAATTAGAAAAACATAAAGAACTGTTGGTCATAAACGAGGAAGTGGATCCGGTTCTGGAATTGGCGGAAATTCAAAGGAGGGTGGTGGCCAAACGCGGACCGGCGCTCCTTTTTACGAACGTGAAAGGTTCCAAGTTTTCGGTCGCGACCAATCTTTACGGTTCCGAGAACAGGATACGGATCGCGTTCGGCGAGGATCCCGTTCGGTTCGTGCAGAAGATCGCATTTACCATCAAAAATATCCTTCCCCCGTCTCCTAAAAAAATATGGGAACTCAGACATCTCGCGTTTCAAGCTCTTCGTGTCGGTTTAAAAAAAGTCGGTTCCGCCCCCGTTTTAGAAAATACATTAGAATCTTTGCATGAACTTCCTACAATTCTTTCCTGGCCGAAGGACGGGGGGCGTTTTATTACGTTTCCTCTCGTTTATACCGAAAGTCCGAAAACGGGAAAGGGAAATCTCGGGATGTATAGGGTGCAAATACACGGTCCTTTGGAAACCGGAATGCATATCCAAATCCACCGCGGAGGGGGAAATCACCACTACGAAGCGGAAAAGGAAGGTCGTTCCCTCCCCGTGCACATTTATGCCGGAGGACCACCCGGCTTGACGATCGCTGCGATCGCCCCTCTGCCGGAGGAAATCAGTGAATTGATTCTCGCCTCTTTGTTGTTAGGTGAAAAACTGCGGATTCACAAAAACTCGGATCTGTCTCCGCTTCCGATCGTTGCCGACGCGGATTTTATGATCGCCGGCGTAATTCCCCCGAAGATCCGCAAACCGGAGGGACCGTTCGGGGATCACTACGGTTATTACGCATTAAAACACGAATATCCTGTCGTTCGTGTGAGCGGAATCTTTCATCGCAAAGACGCGGTTTGGCCGGCTACAGTCGTCGGCCGTCCTCCGCAAGAGGATCACTGGATCGCTGAGTATCTTCAGGATCTTTTATCTCCGATGTTTCCCGTCGTCATGCCGGCCGTGGAAGGGATATGGGCGTACGAAGAATCCGGCGTACATTCCCTTGCGGCGGCAATCGTTAAGGAAAGATACAAGGGAGAGGCGTTTACTGGGGCGCTTCGGATTTTGGGGGAAGGGCAGTTATCCCTGACTAAGGTTTTGTTAGTCACGGATCAGAGAGTGGATCTGAAGAACTTTAGAGAAACATTTATTAGAGTATTAGAAAGAATGAATCCTATTACGGATCTTCATATTTTTTCCAACATCTCCCAGGATACTCTGGATTACACCGGACCGGAAGTGAACAAGGGAAGTAAGGCGGTTTTTCTTGGATCCGGCGTCAAAAAAAACGATTTAAAGTCCGGGTATTCCGGTAAATTTTCAGGCGGCTTGTTTAAGAATCCAAAGGTCGCCTATCCGGGTGTATTGGTCGTATCGGGACCGAAATACAAACGAAAGGACGGAATTCCCGCCAAACTTCTCCGGGAAAAAAGTATCCGCGGATTTTTGTTCGTGTTTTTGGTGGATGATTCCGAAGACGTTACTCGTTCCGATCACGATTTTATCTGGTCCGTGTTTACGCGTTTCGAACCTGCGGGAGACATGTACGCGGAAACGGAATGGATCCGCAATCACGCGGGGTTTCGCCCTCCGATCGTGGTGGATTGTCGTCTTAAGGACTGGTATCCCCCGATGACCGTTCCCGATGAAAAAACCGTGCGTAGAGTGGAAGACAGATTTGGTGGACTGATAGACTCTCTCTAGGAAATTGAACCGTATGACGAAAAAAAAATGTATCGTAACCGGTGGAGCCGGATTGATCGGATCCAATCTCGTGGAGGAACTCAATCGACAGGGAATCGATGAAATTCTCGTCGTGGATCATCTGGGCTCCTCTTCCAAATGGAAAAACCTGATTCGCCTCAAATACGCGGATTATATGGAGAAGGAACGTTTTCTCGATCTTGCCTTACGTTCTTCTCTGTTAAAGAATTATGATATACTGTTTCACCTCGGCGCGTGTTCCTCCACCACGGAAACGGACGCCTCGTATCTGATTTCGAATAACTACGAGTATACGAAACTTTTAGCGGAAGAATCGCTCAAAAACGGAATAAGATTCGTCTACGCTTCCTCGGCGGCTACCTACGGAGACGGAGCCTTCGGATACGACGATAAAACTCCGATCCAAGGATTAAAACCTTTGAATATGTACGGATATTCCAAACATATGTTCGATCTTTATGCGCTTAAAAAAGGGTTTTCGGAACGGATTACCGGTATCAAATACTTCAACGTGTTCGGTTTCGGAGAAAGCCATAAAGGCGATATGAGAAGCGTCGTTTTAAAAGGTTACGAACAGATCAAACAAGAAGGAAAGATTCGTCTTTTCAAATCCTATCGACCGGAATACAAGGACGGAGAGCAGAAACGCGATTTTTTATACGCGAAGGATGCGGCCAAAATCACCGCCTATTTGGCGTTTGGCGGTCACGGAGGGATTTATAATTTGGGAAGGGGAGTCGCGGAAACTTGGAACGAACTCGTCGGCTCCATCTTTGATACGTTAAAACTTCCGAAAAACGTGGAATATACGGAAATGCCCGAATACCTCAAGGCTAAGTACCAATATTATACCTGCGCTGATACGCAAAAACTTCTGAAAACGGGCTACTCTGGCGGATTTACCGGATTGAAGGAAGCGGTGGGAGAGTATGTGGCCCTCCTCGAAGAGGAAGAGGGCACATAACATTTTTTGAATACGAAAATCAGCCGTAAATCTTTACGATCGTACGGATCAGATCCTTGTATTTTCCGTCTTTTAGGTAATAGAAGACTTGGTTGGATTCCTTTCTGCTGGAAAGAATCCCGTTGATTTTCATTTTGCTTAAGTGTTGGGAAGCGGCGGATTGACTGATTGTCAGAAGTTCCACGAGTTCTCCCACGCTGTGTTCCTTTTGAGAAAGGAAAAAAAGAATCTGCAAACGGTCGGGATGTGCAATTCCCTTGATACCGCGGATTGCCGATTCTAACTGGTTTTTCTTCAATACTGATTTTTCTTTAGACATTGTTTTACTCTTTTTTAGATTTCTAAAAGGAGATGCTTTTCTCTTTAGACTCACTCATCTACTTTAGTGTATTCAGTTTTAGTAATCCACTAAATTCGATAAATTACGGTCTATTTTATTATAATTTTATTTTAGTGTAAAGTTCTTTTCTTAAAAAATCGATGTCCGATTAAATTTTTACTCCACCTGATATTTCTAATACTACTCCGGACACTAAATCGTTGTTAGCAATGAACTCGGCAGTGAGAGCAATCTCATAAGGTTCTCCTAATCTACCAATCGGGATCAACGCTTCCCATTTTTTTAATGCTTCCGGATTCATATCCTTCATTACCATTTCCGTTTTTATAAATCCGGGCGCTATTCCTGCCACACGTATGCCGTATCTGCTTAATTCTTTTGCCCAGAGTTTCGTCATTGCGGCAACTCCGGCTTTCGCGGCCGAATAATTCGTTTGTCCAGGATTGCCGTGCATCGCAACCGATGCGATCGGAATGATCACACCCTTACTTTTACTTTCGATCATTTGAATCGCAGCTTCTCTTCCCGTTAAAAACACTCCGGTAAGATTTACATCGATGACCGATTGCCAATTGGAAAGAGACATCTTGGAAACAACCTTGCCGGTTTCCTTGTCCGTTTTGACGAGCAAACCGTCCCTTAAGATTCCTGCGTTAAGCACCGCGACGTCCAAACTTCCGAAACGAGCGACCGCGGACTTCATCAGATTTTCTGCATCTTCTTCTTTGGATACGTCCGCCTTTACGCCGATTACTTCGGCCCCCAAATTTTGAATGTCTTTCTCCGCTTCTTTGAGTTTCTCTTCGGAAATATCCGAAAGAACGATTTTGGCGCCTTTTTTCGCGAAATGTTCCGCCATCGCCTTGCCGAGTCCACCGGCGGAACCGGTTACTAATACTGTTTTTCCTTTAATTTCCAAGATGATTTTCCTTTAATTCCTTGCTTCTCATACTTACGTAGTTTTCGTTAAACGGGATCTCCACACGGGCAATCGTTTCGTGTTCCCGGGTCATAACTCGGAATAGGTGCGGATCTATATTCTCACTTTTTAATAGAATCATAATGAGTGCGATCCCGAGTCCTGCGCCTTCTGTGTTGTCCATGTTGTCCATGTAGAATTCGGCGATATCGTTATAACCCATCGCCTTCTTCATTTTTTCGCGCATTCTTTCCTCTTCCTCTTCGATCACGGGAGTGTTATTGCTTACTTCCACGACGAGTCCGTCCATCGTATAAGTAATGTTTAATTTTACAGAAATTCCACGCGCAAGACATCGTTTGCCATATTCGTCCGCCATTCTTTCCGAAAATTTCGCCTTAAACGCGGTCATCCCTTTTTCGTATTCGACTGGATTGCGTATGTCGAGACCTTCATCTTCGAAAAACACACGCTTTTGATTCGCCTTAACGCCGTTAATGGACATTTCCTTTGTGATCGTATATAGCATTTCGATATAACGAGTCTGACCTACTTTGGTTAGGATTTCGGTGATGATGCGAAGAACGTATTTCTCGAGTTTGGAGTTCATCCGAGAGGATTGTACCGTGATCCGGGAGCGGGTTTGAATGAGTTCGCTCAGCTTCTGATCTAAGTCTTGAAAACTTTTTGCCATATTTCTTAAATCCCCGTTTGGTATCCCAGAAGTCGAAATTTCCTCTGTCAGTCTCGATGACAAAGGGATTCGATCAATCAAATTCCAGAATTACTATATTCTAAAAATCGGTTGAAACAGGAAATTTCCAAACTCATTCCTTTTGCTTGCGATTCGTAAAAGCGGAATTTCGTTTTAGCAAAAATCGATCGGACGCTTAACCTTTGTTCGTCGATTTTCTTTGGTTCCTTTCTTTGGATCGTACGGATCGGAATCGGCGGTTATTGGATTTTACAAAGTATTCGTGTTCTAAACTTTTTTTCGGAAAACGGTGCTTCGGGGGTTCGTTTTCTCGATTCGAATTCCTGAATTCCGAATGTAAGGGCACGCGTTAAGAATTCGACAGTATCGAAATATCATAAAATTCGAATTTTGATTCGTTTCCTTTTTTTGCTTTGTTGCAAGTTGTCATTTTTTAAAACGAACAATTCCCTATTTATAAGTTTGAGATAATTTTCGTGCGTATCTTCTTGCTTGAATTCGATTTCAAAAAAAATCGGAAAAAATGATTTTTTGACTTGCAATCATTTGTATAGCAATTAAATGAAGGGTATAATTTGTTTAGTATCCGAGGTGCGACATGTTAAAAACCCTGAATATACGAGACTTCGCCCTGATCGAGGAAGCCTGTATCGATTTTCAAAAAGGAATGACGGTGATCACGGGAGAAACGGGGGCCGGGAAATCCCTGATTTTGGATGCGATCTCATCGTTGTTAGGCGGTAAAAGTAGTCCGATGGAAATCAGAACCGGCGCTCCGAAATACGTTCTAGAAGGAGTATTCGACGTTTCCGGTAACGTTTCCGCCGTGGAATGGCTGAAAGAAAAAGGTTTCCCGAACGAATCCTCCGAGCTGACCTTACATCGGGAATGCGCGCGGGACGGGAAATCTAGGATTCTCATCAATCAATCCCTTGCGTCCTCTTCCACCTTACGAGGGTTAGGCGAACTTTTGGCGGAAGTCCACAATCAAAACGATCAGATTCTTCTTTTGGACCGGGGAGAACAGTTGGACATCATCGACGTTCACGCGGGTTTGATCCCGTTGCGCAATCAGGTTCGGGAATGTTTTCTCACATATCGAAGTTTGAAAAAACGTCTGGAAGAATTGCGTAAGAACGAAGAGGAGAAATCTCGGAGGATCGAGTATCTTGCGTTTCAAATCCGAGAAATCAAGGACGCGGATTTGAAGGACGGAGAGGAAGAAGGTCTGTTTAAGGAAGAACGTCTTTTGGCCCACGGGGAACAGTTGGCGGAGAATTTCGAAATCCTTTCCTCGTTTTTGGCGGATTCGGAATCCGCCATTCTTCCTTCTTTCCCGAGACTTTTGAGCGCGGCGGAGAAGATCAAATCGATTCAACCGGATTTCGGAAAAACCTTAGACTCGTTGCAGGAAACCTATATTCAATTAAAGGAAATCAATTCCTCCGTGTTGGATGAAAAGGATGAGATTTTCTTTTCTCCGGATCGATTGCAGTTCGTTCAATCCCGTTTGGATCTCATCTCCAAACTGAAAAAAAAATACGGCTCGGACTTGGCCGAAATCCTGGATTCGAAACGTAAGGCGGAACAGGAACTCGAGGCGATGGAAAAAAATTCCAAAAATAAGGAAGCGATGGAATCGGAGATCGAAAAAATCACGGCCCGTTTGGGTTCGTTGTCGATTCAGCTTTCGAAAGCCAGACGGGAATCGCTGATTCGTTTCGAATCTTCGTTGAAGGCCGAGTTGGAACAACTGGGAATGCAGGGCGCCGCGGTTCAAGTCGTACTTCGCTGGGAGCCGAGTCCGGAGGGAGAGGTTTCCGCTTCCGGAAAAAGTTACATCGTCAACGAATCCGGCTTGGATCAGTTGGAATTTTATTTCAGTCCGAACCCGGGAGAAAAACCCAGACCGTTGCGCAAGATCGCTTCGGGCGGGGAGGTTTCGCGGGTGATGTTAGCGATTCGTTCGATTTTGGGAGGACAATCCTCCGCCCGCGTTTTGATTTTCGACGAAATCGATTCCGGTTTGGGAGGAGAAATCGGAATGGATGTGGCCCGAAAATTACGGAACTTATCGGCTCGTCACCAGTTGATTTTGATTACCCACTTACAGCAGATCGCGTCCGCGGCAAACGATCATCTCAAAATCAGCAAGTTTGTGGAGGGAGGGCGGACCTTTTCCCGTGCGGAATTCTTGAGTTTGGAAGAACGAACCCTGGAACTTGCTCGGATGATTTCGGGTCAGAGGGTTTCAAAAGGCGCTCTCGAACACGCAAAAGAACTGCTGAAAAAACAGGCGGTTTAACCGTACCTCTTGTTTTGTAACAGGATTCCCGCTAAAAAGGAGGCACGCAGATTAGAAAACTGTTTGGCAGTAACAAGAGAGTTTTAAACTCTACTTCTGGGAGAATTTTACTCAAATGTTTTTAGCCAAATCCGATTCTCTGATTTCTGCGATTCCTCCGGAATCGGTTCCGATCGTAATCGTTTTAGTTTCCATCATCGGTTTCACCATCATCATCGAAAGAATGATTTATTTCTCAAAATGGAAGCCCATCACTCCCGACGATTGGCGCTCGGTAAAGGAATTGTTCCGGCAACAGAATTGGGACACGGCCATCGATTATCTCAAAAATCTGAGCAGTGGTCCTGCCTCCGTAGTTTTGCAAGCGGGAGCGGAATCTTCCCGAAAAAACCTCGGTTCTGCAGAAGAGGAAATGTTATCCGCGGGGTTCGCGCAGATTCTCAAGATGGAACGTTTCTTATCCGGGTTAGGAACCATCGCTACGATTTCTCCCTTGCTCGGAGTTTTGGGAACCGTTTTAGGAATCATCCGTTCTTTTGAGGAAGGTTCCGGCACAAGAGGAGCCGAAGTCGGGATCAGCGAAGCGTTGATCACGACCGCCATGGGACTTGCGATCGCGATTCCCGCATACGTAGCTTACAATTACTTTCAAAAACGTAAGGAAGATACGATCGCCGAAATGGAAAACCTTTCGGGCCAGGCCGTTAAATACTTAAAATAATCATGAAGTTCCGAAAGTTTCGATCCTCTTCCGGCAGATCCGGTCAAATCGAATTGGCTCCTTTGATCGACGTGATCAGTTTTATCGTGATCTACTTTTTGATGAATGCTACCTTGGAAAAATCCACGGTGATGAAGATAGAACTTCCTCGTTCCTCTTCCACGGCTCAGGAGAAGAAAAAGGACGAATTGGTCATCACTCTGAACAAGGAAGGAAAGATTTTTTTGGATAAGGACACCGATCCCGTTCCTCTGGAGAAATTGACGGAAAAGATCAACGTATTTTTAGGTCCCGTAGAAAAGAGGGAACCGGGCAAAAATAGGGTCATCATCCGAGGAGACGGAACCGCGAGTTATCAGACGGTCATTAAGGTGATCGATAAAGTAAACGAAGCCGGTGTGAGTAAATTTAATTTAGCGATGGTTAGGCAGACTGGAACCGGAGAGAAATAAATTTCGGTCCTATACGATTTGAATTTTGTAAACATTTATCTGGTGGCCAAGTTCTTACATTGAAACGCGCATTTTCCCTTATCTTAAAAGGATCCGTACTCGTCATCCTTTTCGGACTTTTGTTCTATTCGGGCGATTTGACCCAATTACTTTCTAAACGCACCGATTTTTTGGGGAAGGTGATCAAAGAAGTCAAATTCAAAGGGAACAAAAACACTCCCGACGGCGACCTCGAATCTATGATCGATATGCGCCCGGGAAAACAGCTCACCAAAAAACTTTTGGATAAGGACTTAAAGACCCTTTTTAACTCCGGCTTTTTTTACTTCGTGGACGTACAAGCGGAGGATTTGGGGGACGGGGTTCGGGTCATCATCGATTTGAAAGAAAGACCGAGGGTGCGAGAGGTGGAATTCGTCGGGGCAGACGAGGTGTTTCCCGCGGATCTCCGCGACAAACTTCCTCTCAAAGACAACGAGGTTATCACTCCGCAAAAAATCACCAAGTCCCGCGATCTGATTCTCCAGAAATATAGGGACGAAGGTTTTTTTCTCGCCTACGTAAAGGTGGAGTTGGGAAAACCGGATCCCAAAACCAACCTAGTACGCGTTCGTTTTATCATAGACGAAGGAGAGGAAATTCCCGTTTCCAAAATCAACGTCTACGGAAACGAGTCCGTAGAAACTTCCGAAATCCTTTCCATTATGGAGATGAAGGAAGAAGGAGTTTTTGAGGGAGGCAATTTTAAGGAATCCTCCTTCGAAAAAGACAAGGATACGATCGTGGCTTATCTCAAAAGCAGAGGGTATCTCGACGCGGAACTCGCGCGGGAAGGAACCAACTGGGAGATCCACTGGGAAAATCCAGAAAAAAAAGATCGTCGGGTCATCATCGTTAACATCAAAATTTCCGAAGGTCAGGTTTATTTTTTCAACGGATATACCATCAATCACGATATGACCTTGGACGGAGAAGGCCGTCCTCTCTTTTTGAATAAGGAGAAAAATCCTCCCGAAACTCCCAAGGAAGAACTCAAACCGCTGTTTCTTACGAAAGACCTCGAACGATCCTTGGATTACAGCGACGGAGACGTGGGTGTTCTCTTCGACGAAAGCCGTTTCATGCGGGATCGCGGAACGATGAACGAACTCTACAGTTCAAGAGGTTATCTTTTCGCACAGGTGATTCCGAGAAGGAAGGTAATTTCCCTCGATCGCGAGAATTTGGAATATTACGAAAATTGTTATAGTCGTAAAACGGAAGACGAACGCAAAATCTGCGAATCGGAATATTCGCAACTCCACGTCAAACGCCTCAGACAACTCTATAACACCAAACCGGAGTTACACGGTAAAAAATTCGTCCACGTGGATTTTAACATTCGCGAAAACAATCTCGCCTATGTGGAAAACGTGATCATCAAAGGAAATAAAAAGACGCAGGATCGTGTCATCCGACGGGAACTTCTTTTTAAACCGGGTGATCTGTTCAATTCCACTCTTGTCAACAGATCGAGGGAACGGATTTTCAACCTCGGGTATTTTAAGGAAGTGAACTTCAACATGCGTCCGGGTTCGGATCAAACCAAGATGAATTTGATCATCGAGGTTTTAGAACAACCCACCGGAACCGTCTCGATGGGAGGAGGATACGGTACCATCACTGGATTCTCGATCTTTACGGAAGTCGGGGAAAACAACCTGAACGGAACCGGTCAAAAAATTTCCGGCCGTTTGGAGTTCGGTCCTTTCCGACGTTTGTTCCAGATCACTTGGACGGAACCCTGGCTCTACAATAAACCCTGGTCCTTGTCGCTTTCCTTGTTTTATTCCTCGAGGATTTACAACGTTGGTGCGGTTTCGATTACGGAAAACAACAACCAACAATCGATCAAGGAACAGGCGATTTATTCCAGAGACGGGGTGGGGTTCACCGTCGGGATCGGACATAGGATTTTTATCAACTGGACGCACTTTCACAGATATTCTCCGAGTATCTACGCTTCCACGAATCCGTCGTCTCTGGTATCCGATCAGGTTTTGGCCGAGGTGAGAAGGGGATGGCAATTCCGTTCTCAGATTTCGAACGGGATCGCCTACGATATCCGGGACAATGTTTTCAATCCGACACAAGGATACGATCTTCTCTTTCAGATGGACAACGTAGGACAGGCGTTAGGCGGACAATCCCACTTCGATCAGTTCCGGGTTCTTGCGGAATACTACCATACTTGGTTCGATTATAGTTTCTTCGGTCTTTTTAGAAACAACGCTCTCCGTCGTTGGAGAGTGGTTCAGGAATTCAGAAGTTCTTCCCTATTCACGTTCCAAAGGGTTCCGTATTACGGAAAACAGGATCCGATCCAAAATCCCTACATCCAGTTGCAAGATCTTCAGTTTTTGGGCGGATACGAATCTCTGCGAGGTTGGTTCTACAACGACGCTAAGTATCCGACCGAATGGAGGGACGGCGCCGCGAGTCGTATGATGTTCGGTTCGGAGTTGCGTTTTCCGATCGAACCTACTCTACTTTGGTTGGTCGTGTTTTTCGACGCGGGGGCCCTCTACGAGGAAGTCAACCGAGCCACCGGAGTGCGCCGCGATCTGTTTACCACCTACGACCAGAGGATTTTGGAATCCCAGCAGAAAGATCCGGTCGCTTACGCGCTCACCAACAATTACAATTTAACCGCGCTTCGCAAAGCCGATTACACTTTCGAAGAGTTGAACAATCCTGGAAATCTCGTTCTCTCCGGAAACAACGTCGCTTTGGATAAATTCCGGTATTCTTGGGGATTGGGACTTCGGATTCAGATTCCAGTACTTCCTCTTCGGATTTACTTCGCGCAGAAGTTGAAATATACGGGAGTGGCCGAACATCCTTTTACGAAATTCGAATCCGACAACGCATTTCAGTTTGTGTTCGGAATCGGAGATTTTAGATTTTAACCGTGGATCCACTTCTCGAAGGATTAAACGAAGAACAGAAAAAAGCCGTTCTTAAGATCGACGGTCCCGTGTTGATTTTGGCGGGAGCGGGTTCCGGTAAAACCAGGGTAATCACACATCGTATCGCCAATCTTTTACTCAATCACGGAATCGATCGAATCTGCGCGGTGACCTTCACCAACAAAGCCGCTGCAGAAATGTTGGAACGAGTGCGGAAGCTCGTTCCCGTAATCCCGACCCACCTTCAGATCAAAACCTTTCATTCCCTTTGTCTGTACATCCTGAGAAGGGAAGCGGGATTTTTCGGATTCGACAGCGGATTCACCGTTTACGACACGACACTTCAGGAGTCTCTTCTCAAACAAGTGATCAAGGATCTTTCCCTCGATTCCAAATTCTACAAACCTTCTATGTTGGGGAATTATATAAGCGGATTGAAGGACAAGATGCTCGGTCCGGAAGCGTTTCTGGAAAAGGAAGGACGCACCGACTTCTCCAAAACGGTCTCCGCGATTTACAAGGAATACGAAAAACGCAAGGACACAAACCGAGCCTTCGATTTCGGAGATCTCATCTGGAAGACGGTTCAGTTGTTTCAAAAATCACCGGACGCGCTTTCCAAATACCGTTCCCGCTGGGAATACGTCATGGTGGACGAGTATCAGGATACGAATAAGGTTCAATACGAACTCGTTCATCTTCTCGCCGGAGAAACCAAAAATCTCTGCGTGGTAGGGGACGACGATCAATCGATTTATTCCTGGAGAGGAGCCGATATCGGAAACATTCTGAACTTCGAAAAAGATTTTCCGAACTCCACCGTGATCAAATTGGAGGAGAATTACAGATCCTCGGCAAACATCATCCTCGCCGCATCCCGCGTTATTTCCAATAACACGCAGAGAAAACAAAAGGAGATCTTCACAAACAACAACTCCGGTTCTCCCGTACGTCTCAACGAGTATCAGAATGAAACCGAGGAGGCGCACGGAATCGTATCGAGGATCCGATCGGCGTATTCGTCGGGAATTGAATATAAGAATATCGCGATATTCTATCGTACCAATTCTCAGTCCAGATATTTCGAAGAGGCGCTTCGAAACGCGGGCATCCCGTATAAAATTTTCGGCGGTTTCCGGTTTTTCGACCGGGCTGAAATCAAGGATTTCATCGCGTATCTGAACGTGATCGCCAATCCAATGGACAGCGTTTCCCTTTTGAGGATCGTAAACTATCCTCCTCGAGGTATCGGAGATTCCGGAATCGAAAAAATGCGCGAATTCTCCTTGGAACGGGGAACTTCGCTTTTGGAGGCTTTGGGAAAGGAGGATCTTCCACTCAAGAAATCGGCCAAGTCCAAAGGCAAAGAGTTGTATAACGTATTCTCCGATCTTATCGAAAAAAACGAACGAGGCGGTTCCCCTTCGGAGATCGCGCTCGAGCTTTTGAATCGCTCGGGCCTCATGTCCCATTTTAAAGAGGAGGCGACCGAGGAATCCGTCGCGCGTCTCGAAAACCTTCAGGAGTTAATCAACTCGATCGAGGAATACGAAAAAAATTCGGATTCTCCTTCTTTGGAGGAATACCTAAATCAGATCAGCCTTCTTACGAGCGAAGAGGACGGAAAGGATCTAACCGACTTCGTAAATCTAATGACGGTGCATAACGCGAAAGGTTTGGAGTTCAAGATCGTCTTTCTTTCCGGATTGGAGGAAGGTACGTTCCCCCATAGCATGAGTTTGGAGGATTCCCATCACGGAGACGAAGAGGAGCGGCGTCTTTTTTACGTGGCCCTCACTCGGGCTCGCGAGGAATTGTTTCTCAGTTTTTGCAGAACCTCCCGGAAATTCGGTAAGATCGAGGATCGGATCGCTTCCCGATTTCTTTCGGAGTTGCCGGAGGAATGTTTCGGGAATCATTCTCCGGGAAGGGAAAGAACCGCGAGAAAGCCGAACGGTCCTCCTTTGGCTTCGAAAATACGGGAAACCGCGGAAGAATTCGACACCGGTTTTTCCGAAGGCCCGTCCCCGGACAATCTGTATCTCAAACCGGGAGATCGAGTAAAACACAAACAATTCGGCATCGGGACGATTCTGGCCGTTTCCGGTAAGGAAAAGAACACCAAGGTTTCGATCCGTTTCGGAAACGTGGAGAAGAACTTTTTTGTTGCCTACACCCCGCTCGAGAAATTATAAGGAAGGGGAAAGTTTGCCGGTATAAAAACCGATATTAATAGCAGAAACAGGAAACCCAGATGAAGAAATTATTCGCGATTTTTCTTTTGATCTTCGCCGCCTTTGTAGGTCTTCAAGCCGGCAAATCCCAAGGTGTGGTGGAAGAGTTCAATAAGGTGGAAGAGTTCAATAAGAACGTAAAACTTTCCGATGCAAGCAAGAAGGCGACCTTGGAGAAAAACCTTCTCTCCGCGGTTAAATATACGCTCCACCATCGTTACCTCGAGTATAAGGAAATCACCAAGGACCTCAACGCGGAAACCCTTCTCTACGAACCGCAAAAAGGAACGTATACGGTTTATGTGAAGTTCAAGAAATATCTTTTCTTTTATAGTTTTAAGATGGATCCCGAAATTTATCTGCAAAGTCCGGAAAACGAGGTATTTTACATTCGTCCGGAAAACTTGGACGATCCTCACAAGGAAACCACCGCCGTTCCGGAAAACAAACCGCCCGGAAAGTGATTTTCCCCGCACGGATCGTTTCCTTTTTTGAATCCGCTTTCGTATTTAAAGCCCGCCGTAGAATCCGTTTTGGAAGCGGGCAAAATCGTATTAGAAATTTATAATTCCGAATTTCAAGTCTACGACAAAGGCGGAAACGATCCCGTAACCGAGGCGGATATACGCGCCGGTAAATGGATCGCGGAACGTTTGTCGGCCACTGGAATTCCCGTCTTGTCCGAGGAAGATTCGGAAAAAAAAGACATCACTCAAAACGAAGCGGCCTGGATTTTGGATCCCATCGACGGAACGAGGGAATTCGTACATAAAAATCCTGAGTTTGCGATCAGCCTCGGTCTATCGATTCGAGGAGAAGCCCGTTTAGGGGTCGTTTATAATCCGGTCACCCGGGAGCTCGTCTACGGAGAAATCGGTTCCGGAATCGTTTACGAAGTATTCGAGGACGCGCCCGAATCATACTCGATTCAAGGGGTTTCGTTTTCCAAATTTCTAAAACGAAATCCGAAACGAAACGAGATTCTGATTTCGAGAACGGAAGAGCGGGAAGGACTGTTTGAAAAAGCTCCTCTACCCGCGGATTGGAACCTCGTTTCCCTCGGTTCGATCGCATACAAGTTGGGACTTGTCGCCGCAGGAAAATCGGCGCTTTCGGTTTCCCTCAAACCAAAAAACGAATGGGATATATGCGCCGGGATCGCACTCATCCGCGCTTCCGGGGGATCCGATTTGGAAATTCGAAGCGGTAAGCCGTATCTGTTCCAAACGGGCTCCGGACTAGGAAAGGGTTTGATTGCGGGACATTCTCCCTCCTTGGAATCCGTCTGGAAATCCTCGGGCACTTACTTTCGATCGGGACTTAAGGATTGGAGTTGAACCGAGATTAGCTCTAAAACATAAAATCATAAAATTAGAATATTATGAAAAAGACGATAACATTGAAGAATCAGCCCAAATCGGACCCTTCGAAGCGGGTCCGTAAAATCCGGATCGGAATGGACGCAAGACCATTTTCCACTCCGGTTTCGGGCGTCGGAAAAATGATCCACAGCGCACTTTTGGATTTGGGTAAGGATCCGAGTTTCGAATTTTATCTCTTTTCGCACAGGGATCTGCATCCCAGCTATTCCGATCTGCTTTCGCTTCCCGGAATCCGATTTATCAAGGGGGAAGGTATTCTTTCGAAAAAGGGAGGATTGTATTTCGCCCTTGCTCTTCCGTTACAACTTCGTAAACTATCTCCGGATATTTTTTGGGGAACACAACAGGTAGTTCCTCCGTTTTTGTCGAAGAACACGGCTACGTTGCTCACCTACAACGATTTGGTCGCGTATCGTTTCCCGGATACGATGCGTACCTTGGCGAGGCTGCAGCAGAAATTCTATCTTTCACGTTCCATTCTCCGCGCGGACCGCCTGCTTCCCATTTCCGAATCCACAAAAAACGAGGTGGCCGATTTTTTTCATATCCCCAAGGAGAAGATGACCGTCGTTTATCCCGGAATAGAACTTTCCGAATTCGGGGATTTGTTGAAAAAAAAACCGGGGGATCGGGTGAAAACCCTGCCGAAAAAATATTTTCTTTCCGTTTCCACGGTGGAACCTAGGAAGAACTATCGCTTTTTGTATCACGTATTTTTGGAATATTCCAAAACCGTAAAGTCAAATGAAAGGTATTCGTGGGTGATCGGGGGAAAGGCCGGTTGGGAAGATCCCGAATTCATCGAAACGCTGAGAAGTAAGGAAAGTCGGGATCTCGGGATCATCTGGATCGAAAGCCCTTCGGAAGTGGAATTGGCCCATATGTATAAGAATTGCTCCCTTTTCTTGTTTGCCTCCCTATACGAAGGTTTCGGAATTCCCCTTTTAGAGGCGCTTAGTCTTCGAAAGCCGGCGATCGTTACCGACCTTTCCGTATTCCGCGAAATCGGAGGAGATAAGATCCGGTATCTTCCGCTCGAGCGGAAACTCTGGGTGGAGGATTTATTACGTTTTTCTCATAAACCGTATCCCGGAAAAAAAGTCGATATCAGGAAATTCTACCGATCGGCGGCGGCCAAAATCATAGCGGAAGAAATCAGAAGAGTGTTTACTGAGAAAAAAATTTCCGCCAGCCTTTGATCCTGTGTAAGGCGCCGGAAAATTCCACGCCGATTTTCGAATCGATCTGTAAATGAATACGCGTTCGATCTAGGGGTTGTAGTCGAAGGGAAAATCCTTCCGCAAAACTGCGATAATAAAAATAATCCGGTAAAAACTCGAATTCAAACGGGGGATTCTTAGTCTTAGAGGACTTCTCCGGTTCGAAATTCGGTCGAAACCGAACGAGAAATTTCTTTCCTTCGTCTTTACCGCGTAACGTTACGAGGATGGTTTCTTCCCGTGGTTCTAATTTTGCGTCGCGGTCGGTTTCGGTAAAATACGGTTCCGTCTGGGAAGGGGTCGAAAACATTCCCGAACCGGAGAACACGTCCTTTTTCCAATACGATAAAAATTCTTCCGGACCTGCGAAGTAGTTGTAAATGGGGGAATTCACGAGTGGATTCCATTCTCGGAAGGATCGGTTTGCGGGAAAGATTTTTTCCTTTTCGATTCCCGAGGATTCTTTTAGCATGATGTTCGATGTCGTTCCGTAAAAAAATTTTCCTGCTTTGTCTTGCGGTTTTGTTTTCCTGCAATCCTTCCTCCGAAGAATCCGAACTTTATAAACTCGCCTTACACGATTTCGAAGGGCGTCCGGTTTCGATGCGAAATTATAAAGGTAAGGTTTTGCTTTTGGACGTTTGGGCTTCGTGGTGTGAACCTTGTAAGGAAGCGGTTCCCGTTTTGGAAAAACTTTCCAAGGACTTGGAAGGTAAGAATGCGGTTCTGCTCGGGATCAACACGGAGCCGGAATCTACGCGAGAAGAACGCAACAA
Organism: Leptospira gomenensis; assembly: GCF_004770155.1. Taxonomy (GTDB): domain Bacteria; phylum Spirochaetota; class Leptospiria; order Leptospirales; family Leptospiraceae; genus Leptospira; species Leptospira gomenensis. Next base: position 43,038 of record NZ_RQFA01000008.1, read on the forward strand.
AGCCGCGCGAGACTTCGGGATGACTTATCCGAGTTTGGTGGATCAGGATTTCGCTTTGGTCAATTTATTTCACGTGGAAGGACAACCGGCCTTGCTTGTATTCAGTAAATCCGGAACTCTTTTGAAGACACAATACGGAATTCAGACCAGAGATTACCCCAAACTCCGCGCTTCCTTCGAGAATTGGTTCGCTGCACCATAGTATTGTATAACGAATAGAATAAATAAATCGAAGAAGGGAAGAGCTCAGAAAAAAAGGGTTTCTTTCTGAGCTTCCGTATTTAATTTTGATTACTTGCCGACAACGTCTTGTCGGAATTCCTAAGTTGTGTAACAGAACAAAAGATATCAGGAGTAAATGAATTTCATGGCGGAGAACTTAGCCCAGTTATTTCGTGAATCTGCTGAAAAATTCCGGGACTTTCCGGCGTTTTTCTCGAAGGATTCCAACAAAAATTATCAACCGACTACATACGCTCAATTGTATGAGCAAGGCGTCAATCTCGCCGAAGCGCTGATCGAATTGGGCGTTCAACAGCGTCAAAGAGTGGGACTTCTTGCGGATAACCGTATCGAATGGATGATCGCGGATTACGGCGTCATTCTCGCCGGAGCCGCCGATGTGCCCCGTGGTACCGATATCACGGATTCCGAAATCGTATATATCCTCAATCACTCCGAAGTGGAAGTCGTTTTTATCGAAAACGACAAGATGCTGGAGAAGTTCAATCGGAACAAGTCCCAGTTGAATAACGTCAAGACGATCATTCTTCTTGATCCTGCGAGCAACGCTCCCGGAGTTTTGAAACTGAACGACCTGATCGAAAAGGGAAAAAAACTTAGGAGCGGAGGTTCCAGAAAGGCGGAGGAACGCATCGCGGCCATCGATCCGGAAGATTTGTTCACCCTGATTTATACGTCCGGAACCACGGGACTTCCCAAAGGGGTTATGTTGAAACATTCCAACATGATGCATCAGGTGAACCACGTAAGTCCGATGCTCAATATCAAATCGGACGCACGTCTTCTTTCCATTCTTCCGATTTGGCACGTGTTCGAAAGAGTAGTCGAATACGTTTGTATCGGAATCGGAGCCTCCACGTATTATACGAATGTCCGCGATCTTCGTCAGGATCTAGCAACGGTAAAACCTACGTTTATGGGTTCCGCACCGAGACTTTGGGAAAACATATACAACGGAATTTATACGAGGATCAACGATCCGGCGCAAACCCCCGCTTTCCGCAGAGGTTTGTTCAAACTCGCGTATTTTTTCTCGAACAAAAAGAACCAAGCGGTTCGTTTTCTGAAAGGGATAGAGGTGGATTATACCGGAAGAAATCCGATCGGATCCCTTTTTTACGGGATTTTCATGTTTCTCCAACTTCTTCTCACGGGACCGTTTACGCTTACGATTCTCGCAGGCGCTTTGGGTTCCTACTTTGCCGGGACGAATCTTTACTTCCTGACCTCTCCGCTTTATACGGTAGCCGGTCTTGCGGTGTTGTTTAATAGCTTCACCTTGGATCGAATCGTATTATCGAAGATCCGCTCGGCAACGGGAGGACAGCTCAGAGCTTCCATTTCCGGCGGGGGCGCGCTTCCGAGACACGTGGACGAATTCTTCAACAATATCGGCATCAACGTTTTGGAAGGATACGGTATGACGGAAACCTCTCCCGTGATCTCCGTAAGAACGTTCGAAAAACTGATCATCGGATCCGTGGGTGTGGTCGCTCCGAAAACGAGACTACAGATCCGCAACGACAGCAACGCGGTATTGACCGAAATCGACGAAAACGGAAATATCACACAAGGCAAGCTCGGATTAAAAGGGGTCGTCTTTATCAAAGGGCCGCAAGTGATGAAGGGTTATTTCAAAAACGAAGAAGCCACTTCCAAGGCGATTTCCGACGGTTGGATGAACACCGGCGATATGGGGATGATCAACTTCAAGAAGACTTTGACTCTCACGGGACGTGCGAAAGACACAGTGGTCCTGTTAGGCGGAGAAAACGTGGAGCCGGTTCCGATCGAGAACAAACTCCAGGAATCCTCGTATATCAGCCAGTGTATGGTCATCGGTCAGGATCAGAAGAATTTAGGTGCGATCGTGGTTCCCGACTTCGAAAAACTCCAGGAATGGGCGAAAGAAAACGGAATCAACGAACCGAACAACGAAAAGTTGATCGAAAATCCGAAAGTCTATGATCTTTACAGAAAAGAAATCAAGGCGTTGAACAACACCAAAAACGGGTTTAAATCCTTCGAGCAGGTGACTCCGTTTTTTCTCATCGCAAAACCGTTCGAGGTCGGCGACGAATTGAACAATATGATGAAGATGAAACGTCACGTGATCACGGAAAAATACGCGGATCGTATCAAAAAGATCTATTCTACGAACCAAGACTAAAAAAACGAATTCGAAGAAAGGATGCGGATTCGGATCGGACTAAGACATCGGTTCGAACCAAAACGAGTTTCCTTCTTCGAAAGCGTATCTGCTAAAAGCCGGCGTTTTCGTCGGCTTTTTTATTTCTGCGGGGAATTCGGGATCGTACCGATACAATCCCTATATGGCAGGCACGCAGAAAAAAATCCGGAAATCCTCCCTTTTTGAACCTTCCGGTCACGGCGATTTGTATGCGTTGGACAACTTATATCTTTCTCCTCTGCGAGAAAACGAGGTTTGGAATTTTTCGAAAGTTGCGGAATTTTCCCCGTTCAATCTCGGGTTTTTGTCGATGCGTTCCATTCTCGCCTACAAAACCTCCCCGGAACCGATCGTGGCCGGCGGATTTACTCCCGGTTTCGTCAAAGGTCTTTCCAAGGTCGGAAATTGGGAACGTTTGGATCGGTTGAAGATCGAAGGATTTATTCCGAGAGTTTTGGGATCGGAATTTCCGCTCCGTGTCGATTCCGGAATTCACCCGTTGTTAGAATCGGTGTTGGCATCCTATGAACGCGAACTTTTCGAGGAATGGAATCCTCCCTCGGTTACGATCGAAGGAATTTGGGATAAAAAAAATCTATTGATCGCCGGTGTGGCCCTTCCCGAAAACGAAAAACATACACCTTCACTTTTGAAGGAGCTGATCCGGAGTCTTTCCGGGGTTTCCGGTAAGTTTTATCTTCGTACGGAAAAACATTCTTATCTTTGTCTCAAAAAGGATCCCGATCTGATCGGTCCCGTTTTTTTTCAGGAAAAGGAAACGATCTGGGATCCGTTCGTCTTTTTGATTCTGGAAAAAGACTTTGAACCAACCTAACTCAGGTGTTTGCTGAATAAAAAGGATTCGATATTCTCGTAGTTTTCCTCTTCGGAAAGTTCGATGATTTTTTTTACCAAGGTTCCCGCTTGGTGTAACGAAATGGATCGTATGATCTTTCGGATCGGATTTAAAAAGGGAATCGAAACCGACAACTCGCGGATTCCGATTCCGATGAGAAAGATCGTAAAGTTCGTATCCGACGCCAATTCTCCGCAGATGCTCAGGGGTTTGTCGTAGTCCCTCGAAATTTCCACGATACGGATCAGGGTTCTAAGGAATGATATATGATAGGGATTGTAAAGGGAGGAAACGTGAATGTTGTTTCGGTCCACCGCCATCACATATTGAAGCAGGTCGTTTGTTCCCACCGAAAAAAAATCGGCTTCCCTCGCGATTAGGTCCAAAGCCGAGACGGCGGCGGGCGTTTCGATCATCACACCCACCTTTATCTTTTTATTATATTTTTCTTTTTGAATATTCAGTTTTCGTTTACATTCTTCCAGAAGTTCCCGCGTTTTTACGATTTCCGCCGGACCGGTGATCATGGGAAGTAGGATATTGACGTTTCCGTACGCGGACGCTCGTAAAATCGCCGTTAGTTGTTCCGAGAACCATTCCGGATTGGAAAGGCAATAACGGATTCCCCGGTTTCCCAAAAAAGGATTTTCCTCCGGTTCTCCGGTGGAAAATTTATCGGCTCCGATATCGAAGGTTCGAATCACGACGGGTTTGTCTTCCATTCCTTCCGCGATCGCTTTGTAAGCCCGGAATTGTTCTTCTCCGGAAACGTTACGATCCTGGTATTTGAGAAAGAGAGATTCGCTTCGGAAAAGTCCGACCCCTTCCGCCCCGTATCGAAGCGCTTGTTCGCAGTCCAATTCCGATTCCAGGTTGCATTTGATTTTGACTCGGATTCCGTCTTTGCTGATCGCCCTCGCTTTTTTACTGCCGCTTTCTTCCACGGGGTACGAAGAGGAAAAACCGTAGTATTTTACTTCTTCCAAGGTAGGGAATCGTACCGCGTTTCCGGTTTCCGCGTCCAAAAGGATGAATTCGTTGTCTCGAACGTGTGTGGAAAAATCCTTCAGACCTACGATTGTAGGAATTCCGTAGTTTCTGGCAAGGATCGCCATATGTCCGGTTTTTCCACCTAAATCGGTGGCGATTCCTCGGATTCTGGTTTTGTCCATAAGAATCATCTGGGAAGGTGTGAGTTCCCGCGCGACCAGGATCAGATCCTCCTTCAACCCGGAAAGAACCGAATCTTCCTCCTTTTTCCCCGCGATGAATTCGACCAAACGATTGGAGACGTCTTGGAAATGGTCCACTCGTTCCCGAAAAAACTCGCTTTCCATCGCCTTGAATTTTTCCGAAATTTCGTGCGTGACGTTTTGGACGGCGAGGATCGCGTTTTCACCGGAATCGCGGATTCTCCTTTGGACGGAAGCGGCTAAGGAAGGATCGGAGCAGATCATCGCCTGCGTTTCCAATATTTCCTGAACTTCCTTGTGGTCCGAACCCGAGGCCTCTACGGAAGTGATGAGGATTCGAAGGCTTTCGAGGCTTTCTTCGAGCGCTTTTTGGAATTTCTCCAACTCCGCTTCTTTTTCGGATTCATGGACATAGGTTCCGGTTAGGATCGTATTTCTTTTTTTTCCGGTTTTTAAAACCTTACCGTATAGTTTTCCCGGAAAAGCGGTGATACCGGGAAAAACTGTACGTTTGGAAGGGATCATTAGAGAGTTTGTTTCCAAAGAAACTCGACTACAGATTTCCTCAAAAGAAGAATCTGACAATTCTTTTCTGAAAGATCCGGTTTACCGGAAAGTCGAGTTTTTGACCTTGGTGAGGTTTTTAGTAAAGGAGGATTCGAATTTCTCCCTTAGGAGAAAGCCGAGAAACGACGGACACACAAAACTTCGAGAGGTTCGGATCCTGTCGTTTCGGTCGTTTTTCCCACCATGTGTCGCTTACCCAGGGGAATCCAGAAATGGAGAAAAAACTTTGGTACGGAATTGGGGCGATCCTAAACGACCGCCGCCTTCCGTTTGAACAGAGGAATTCTGCGACTTTTGTATTTGCTGATCTCGTTTCCGGTCACGCTGCTCATCACGAGTTTGGCCATCGAAATATCCAACGCGTGCCCGGCTTTGGAAGCGAGGTAATGTCCGATGATCGGTCTTCCTGCGATGGAAATATCTCCGAAAAGATCCAAAATTTTATGACGAACACATTCGTTTTCAAAACGAAGCTGCTGGTTGAGATATCCGTCTTGGGTAAGAACGATGGCATTGTCCAAGGAACCTCCCATCGCCAGTCCTCTGGCTTGCAGAGCTTCTACGTCTTTTAGAAATCCGAAGGTTCGTGCAGGCAGAATTTCCTGTTTTATCTTTTCCCGATCCAGGGAGATCGTGATGTTTTGTCCTTTGAGAAGGGGATGATTGAAATCGATGGTATATGTGACCTTGAGTTCCTGGCTGGGAAGTAGAACGAGGTATTTATCCCCGTCCACGACCCAGAGAGGGTGTTGCACGTAAATCGGTTCTACGATTTCCGGATATTCTTCGATTCCAGCCGATTCTAAGGCTTGGAGGAAGGGAAGGGAAGAACCGTCCATGATCGGAACTTCGACCGCGTCTATCTCCAAAATCAAATCCGTCAAACCGAGCGCGTAAACCGCGGCGAGCAAATGTTCCACTGTCTGGATTCGGTGTAAACCGTCCCCCAGTGTGGTCGCGTTGCTCGTATCGACTACATTGCTGAGTTCCGCGGAAATGGACGCTTTTTCCTGACCTTTTCTGTATTCGAATACGATTCCGGTGCCGGATGGGGCGGGATGAGCGATCAGATTGACCTCTTTGCCGGAATGTAACCCTATGCCTTTGATTCTAACTGTATCCTTGAGGGATCTTCTATATATGGTTTCTTTCATATTTGAGTGGGTTTTCGATTTCGCAAACCGGCTGCCTATTGGGGAGACGGTTTGATCCAACTCGAAGTTCGCTTTTTTCGTTTTGACCGATCGGATTCTAAACCTTTCGGATTAGAATTTTTTCCGGCTTTCTACTAATAAGCAAACTCCATGCCAAATTCCCGGTCGAAAACGTTTTTTTTGCACTGCCGAATCCCAGGTTTTGGGTCCAATCCGACATAATTAGAAATAAATTTCCAACCAACCGTCTCTTTTTTGCATCAGTGTATCTTCGGGGACACAGGTTATGGTCCCATTGGTTTACCAGGGAAGTTCCTCTCCGTTTTGGTGTAAGAATTTGCCCGAATTGGATCCATTCAACGCCTCGATTCTTTGGATCAAACCGGAAACGCTTTCTTCCGGGGAAATTCCTTTTCCTCCCGTCATCTGAGTGGCGACCATTCCCGGGTGGAAGATTCCCACCGAGATTCCTTTCGGGGCTAAATCCCGCGCCAAACTGACCGCGATTGCGTTTAGGGCCGCCTTGGAAGCGCGATAACCGTAGTAGCCCCCCGAACCGTTGTCGGCAATCGAGCCCATTCTGCTCGTAAGAAAGACCAACTTTGCATCGGGGGAGAGTGTGTGTAGTAGTTCCCGCACCACTTTTAAAGGACCGAGCGCGTTTACGAGAAATTGTGTCGTAACGTTTTCCTCGTCCAAACTTTGCAGATTATCCGGAATTAAAATCCCGGCGTTGTTTATGAGAATGTCCAACTTTGTGTCCAACAAGTTCGCTGAAATTTTCCGGATCGAGTTCGAATCGAGTACGTCCACTCCTTCCAAAATTCGAGTCGGCTTTGCTGCGTTCAGTTCGGGAGAGGACTTTCGACAAAGAGCGAAAACTTTATCCCCCTTTGCTAGAAAACTTTTCGTCAGTTCCAAGCCGATTCCGCGATTCGCACCCGTGATCAATATCGTTCGTGAAGTCATATTCCAATGGTTTGTTTCGGGGGCAAGGTTGGAAACACTTTTCAGTTGACGCTCCGTTCTACGGAATTACAGTGCTGGTTCTATGAATTACGAGATCATTCACAAACCTTCGTATTCTTTTTTAAAAGTCAAATTATCGCCCGGGCAGACGATCAAAGCGGAAGCCGGAGCTATGGTTTATATGAGTCCGGGGATGGACGTGGAAACGAAATTGGGAAGCGGTTTTCTTTCCGCGTTATCCAGAAGATTTTTCGGCGGAGAATCTTTTTTCTTCAACGTATTTAAGGCGCCCGCTGCGGGGGGCGAATTGGGACTCGCACCCGAACTTCCCGGGGACGTGATCGGAATCGATCTGACAGACAACGGACTCCTTGTCGAATCCGGGGCTTATCTTGCTTCGGACGAAAACATTACGATGAAACCCAGATTCGGCGGTCTTCGTTCGTTTTTGGGAGGAGAGGGCGTTTTTCTCCTGGACGTGGTCGGTACGGGAAAACTTTTTTTGAATTCCTACGGAGCGATTCTTCCCATAGACGTACAAGGTTCTTATACGATCGACACGGGACACGTGGTCGCGTTCGACAAAAGTCTTCAATATCGGATCGCAAAGGCCGGGGGAAGTTGGAAATCCACACTTTTCGGGGGGGAAGGACTGGTGATGGAATTTACGGGAACGGGAAAGGTGCTGATCCAATCCAGGGTTCCGTCCGGATTTTTGTCCTGGCTGACAGCACTTCTTCCTCAATAAGAAAAAGGTAATATTATGAATATTGAAATTCTCAGCAAACCGTCCTACAGCTTCGCCAAAATCCTGTTAAACGGAGGCGAATCGGTAAAAGCAGAAGCCGGTTCCATGATGTCGATGAGTTCCGGAATCACCATACAAACTCACAAGGCCCAACAAGGCGGATTCCTCAAAAGTCTAAAAGCCGCCTTTTTAGGCGGAGAATCCTTCTGGATGAATACCTTCACCGCTTCTTCCGGAAATGGAGAGGTGCTTTTGGCGCCCACCCTTCCCGGAGACGTGGATAAGATCGATTTATCCGGTACGGTCTACGTCCAATCCAGTTCCTTTCTGGCGTCTTCGCCTAACATCGAAATGGACACGAAATTCCAAGGACTCAAAGGATTTATCAGCGGTGAATCTTTGTTTTTTCTCAAACTCAGCGGCAACGGCCCCTTGTTGATCTCTAGTTACGGAGGAATCGATATCCTCGAAGTAAACGGAGAATTCATCGTGGACACCGGTCATATCGTCGCCTTCGAAGAGGGATTGAACTACGAGATGACCAAGTTCGGAGGATGGAAGTCCTTCTTTTTGGGCGGGGAAGGATTCGTCGCCAAGTTTAAAGGAAAAGGAAAGATTTGGATCCAATCGAGAAACGTTCCTTCTTTGGGAAGTTGGTTCCGTGATAAACTTCCGCCGATCAAACGTTAAGGAGACCTTACAATGAAACACGAAATATTATTAAAACCCGATTTTCCCATCGTTCAAGTGCAGCTTGAAAACGGAGAATCTATCCGCGCGGAATCGGGCGCTATGGTCGCGATGAGTCCGGCCGTCAAGATGACTACCAAAGCAGAAGGGGGATTGTGGGCTTCCGCCAAACGCGCGTTACTCAGCGGAGAATCCTTTTTCCAGAATACGTTTAAAGCCGAAGGCGGAGGTGGAACCATTTTTTTGACGAGCGCCACACAAGGAGACATCGAATACCGTAAACTCAACGGGGAAGAATTGATCCTCAGTCGCGGAGCGTACGTCGCCGGTTCCGAATCCTTGGTCATCGACAGCAAATGGGGAGGTTTTAAGGGATTTTTCTCCGGAGAAGGACTTTTCTTTTTGAAGGTAAGCGGCGCGGGAGATTTGTTTTTTTCCAGCTTCGGAGCCATTCACACCGTGAACGTGGAAGGTCAATACGTGGTGGATACGGGGCATATCGTAGGTTTCGAAAGTTCTCTCGAATATTCGATTCAGAAAGTAGGCGGACTCAAATCCCTATTCTTGAGCGGGGAGGGACTTGTGGCGGTCTTTTCTGGAAAAGGAAAATTGTATATCCAATCCAGAAACCAGAACGCATTTGCCGGTTGGGCCAACCAATGGAGAAGGGTGGAGAAATCCTCGTCTTCCAGTTGATTCGATTCGGAATGAATCCGGAATTCAGGGTTCATTCCGAAAATTCAAAACCTATTTTATTCTAGAAATAGAATATTCCAAAAATTGAATCTTTGTAGAAATAACCCGTTCGAGCGCCGATTTTTTTTTTCAACGCCCCGAATTCCAAACTACGATTCCGGAAAGGCCCGTACGTCTTTTTGGAAAAAACTTCCGACTCAATATCTTACTTGGAAAATCGGAGGTTGCGCGGAATCTAGGGTGAAAATCCAGGGAAAGGAGTTTCACCCCGATGAAAAGAATTCTACCGTTTGCCGTCGCCATTTTGCTTTTCGCCCAGAGCGTCTTCGCCCTTTCGGAAATCGAGCTGTTGTTGATCCAGGAAGCGACCAATCCGGAATTAAAAAAAATCGCTAAGGAATATCTGAACAAAAAAGCGAAAGATCAAAGAGCTTTAGCGGAAAAATATCAGAGTCTTGCCGATCGAAGCCAGGGCGGTAAGGCCAACAATTCCAATGAAGAACATAAGAAGTATAAAAAGCTGGCCGATCATTGCAACGTCGAAGCGCAACGATACGAGGAAGAAGCCGGTAAACTTTGACTTTAATCGGACGGAAAGTGTTTCGGGTTTCGGATCGATCGCAAAATCTTCTCAAAAGGCGGATCGGTCGTCGGGTCGGTATTTCCGAATCATTTAGGGATTCCCCTCATTTCGGGGTTTCCCCTATGGACAAAGATTAGGATTCGATTACACTGAAACGGATTCTTTTTCCCGTTCTGCTATGTCCGGTCGTAGCGGAGTTTCGGGATCGTATGGAAGGGAGCTTGTATGTTGATCAAAAGCCGATTTGCGATTCGAATCTTGCCGCTGACGATTTCCGTTTTTCTCTTTGGAATCGGTTGTATGACGTATCCGCACCGTTATGACGAGGACTGTACTGCTGCGGGTTCGGACGCGTGCGGAGGATATAGAGGGTATTATTCCCCTTACGGTTTTCAAAACCAATACGGATATCCGAGGTATTACAGACAATACCCCCGCTATTACAATAACGGAGGAGGTTCCCATCACAATCCGTTTCACGTTCCTTCCGGAAGATATCACAACCTGGGACGTCCGAGCAAGTGGAAGCTCTGACGAAGGTAGTAGGAACCATTGGTGTTTCGTATCCTCTACTCTAAGAAATCGTTTTTTCGGCGAAGCTCAAGTCCTACCCGGATAACCGATTACATCCATAAAAGCGGAAACCGAAAACACCGCCTTGCCCGGGCCGGGTTCTCCGTATCCAGGAGGAACGGGTAAATTATACTTTTCGAATGTAGCTTTCCAAACGGTAAGAAGTTCGCAGAAATATTCCAAAGGTGGCCCCGCTTGTGTTCCTAAGGTGGTATACGGTTCGGGGCACCATGCGGTGAACCGGGGCATGATTCCCTTGGACATAAAAAAATCCAGACCTTCTCCCGTGGATTGGATCGCTTCGGCGACGGTCGAAAAGCCGTACGGTTTGGAAAGTTCCACTCCCCCCACGAAATTCGGAATCACGTAGGAAGGACCGAAAACTTCCGCAGAATCCACGACTCTTCGGATCCAGTTGTCCCTTCCTATGTAGGCTTCCTTACCGGGGCAGATTTTTTGGAATAAATTCTTATCCCAGACTTCGTAGTTCGGGTGATAGACTTGGATTCCAGCATCTTTGAACTTTTTACAATCTTCGATTTCCCAGGCTTGAGAAACGATTTTTCCCATCCATCGACCCGGGAATCTGGATTCGATGGCTTGGGCATACTCGAGATAAAAGTCGATTTCGTTTTTTTTCTTGAGCGATGTGATCACACTTCCGCCGGTGATCGTATAGACCTTGGCGATTTGATCCTCCGCGTCGATCCAGGACAAGACTTCGAGAATGTCTTCCACGTCCTTGACTCCCGTATACGGACGTCCTGCGTTTTTCTGCTGACGATAGTTGTGATTGATATCGCAATACGCGCATTCTTCTTCCTTTCCGAAGTATTGGCAGTTTCTAAAAACGGTGAGATAGATGAGATATCCCCATTCGATTACCGGAGCGATTTCCCCCGGTATTTTTCCGTTTTTGGTTTTGTGACGATACCAGGCGGGAAGCGGGGGGAATTCCACGTTTCCCAAGAATGTCTCTCCCAGGTATAAGGAAGGTTTTCCTTCCGGAGATTTTTTAACCTTATACGGTGAGTTCGGATTGTTGCGAGTGGAGATGACCGTGGGGAGGAGCTGGAAATGTCCTCCTGAAATCTTAATTTCTTCGGGAGCTTTGACGTCGGCGCCTTCCCCCAATTCCGAAAGCGGAATATGATCAAAGGAGAATATAAAATAATCCTTGGTTTTGTATTCGCCCGAAACCTCGAAGGCCTCTTTGAGAAAGTGAATTCCTTGTCTGAGGATGTCCTGCTTTACGATCGACTCCATGGGAATCGATTTGTATTTTCTTTCCATTTCCTCTAAGAGGGGAATCGTGGAACTTTGGCGGATTGAGTCGGTGGCTTCCATTTCTAATTAGACAAACTCTCCGGGGGAACCGAAATTACGATCCCTTTTTCCGGGGAATGGAATCGAAATCTCGAACCGGTCGGTTTCGTTGTTTGTCTGTTTCGTCGAGCGATCCGTTTTAGAATTCGGTTTGACCCTTGTCTCGGAGCGGATAGGAAAGACGCATGTTTTTTATCCGTTTCGGGAATGTTCCCGTTTATGCCGTGTTTTCAAATACGTTCCATCGTTCGTTTTCGTTTTTCATTTTGGCCTGGGTGTTTGTTTGGACCGGAATTTTTTTCCAGGCGGATTCCAGGCCTAACCTCGGAAAAACGACAGCTGCTTCAAAACAGAAACGGGAAACCGTCGTAATTCCCACCTATAAAAAAGTGGTCGAGGGTTTGCACGAGCCGACGGACATACAATTTTTCCCCGGCTCCTCGACGCGGATGCTGGTTTTGGAAAAACGGGGAAGGATCGTGGAAGTAGAATGGAAGGGGAAAGATCCGTCCTCGTCTGAAGCCGTCCAAACCGTTCGGGCCGATTTCACCGGTCAGGTAGAAACCCGCTCCGAAGAAGGGTTACTCGGACTTGCATTTTCTCCCGATTTCGGAAAAGATTCCCGGGTTTATGTGCACGTCATCGTAAAGGAAAACGGAAAGGATTATTCCAAAATTTTAGAATTCGAATGGAAGCCAGAGACTTCCCTCCGTCTGGAGGACGCCAAGAGGACCTTGGTGAAATTAGAACAACCGTATTCCAATCACAACGGAGGACAGATCGCCTTTGGACCGGATCGAAAGTTATACATAGGATTCGGAGACGGAGGAGGAAGGGACGATCCGTTCCGAAACGGACAAAACCCGGGCACGTTGTTGGGAAAACTTCTCCGAATCGAACCGAATTCAAAATCGGGAGGCGTATCTTATAAAATTCCGTCGGACAATCCCTTTGTAAATCGACCCGGTTTTTTGCCGGAAATTTGGGCTTACGGACTTCGAAATCCTTGGAGATTTTCCTTCGACTCTTGGAATGGGGATTTGTATTTGGCCGATGTGGGTCAGGACGAATACGAAGAAATCGATCTGATTCGGAAAGGCGGGAACTACGGCTGGAATATCAAAGAAGGATTTCACTGTTTTCGGAACCATTCGGATTGTAAAAATTCCGAAATTATAAATCCGGTGTATGAATATACCCATCGAGAAGGTCAGTCGATCACGGGCGGTTTCGTCTACCGGGGAAAACGTTTGCCGGTCCTTTTTGGCTCCTATTTGTATGCTGATTTTGTGACCGGAAAGATCTGGTCCTTGCGTTTGGAAGGGGGAAAGAAGGTTTCCCATAGTCTCCTATTTCGGGTCCCTTTCCAAATCAGCACATTTGGTCAGGATGCGTCCGGAGAAGTGTATTTCGCCGACTTTGGTGGTGGAAATATCTTTCAAATCATAAAAAAAAATTGAAAGATTTGGAAAAACCGATTCCATTGTCTGTTGTGTGAACAATAGATAGAGGCTGCCACCACCGCAGTCCTGTTATCAATTCAATCATAAGGAATATGGGTATGAAGAAGCTATTAACCGTTTCCTCAATCGCCTTGACCGCCGGTATTCTGGTGTTCAGCGCTTGTAAGAAACCCAACGAAACTTCCCAGGCAGCCACTGGAAAAGAAAACAGCCCTTCTGCGGTTGTAGTGTTCAGCGTAGGGGAAGCTAAAATCCTGCACGCGGACTTAACCGAAGAAAAAGCTACCTTAGGCGCAAGTCTAAAAACCGGCGACAAGGTTACGACGAAAGACAAGGCCAAAGTTGACATTCAATTTGCCGACGGATCCGCGATTCGTATCTCGGAAAATTCCGTGATCGATTTCGACGGACTTTCCATCAACTCCAAAGGAAATACCGATACAAGACTGGCTCTCGTTTCCGGAAAGGTTTTCGCGAAAGTCAATAAGGCTTCCAAAGAAGATCAGTTCTCCGTCGTTACACCGACCGCGATCGCTGGTGTGCGTGGAACTTCCTTCATCGTTGACAGATCCAAATCCGACAAAGCGGTCGTAAAAGTTTTGGACGGTGCGGTTGCAGTCGCTCCTCGTGTTGCGGCTCTGGAAGGACTGAGCGACGAAGAAATCGCTAAAAACGAAGATCTGAAAAAAATCCAACAATCCATAGCTTCTTCCGAAATCGTTCTTGAGAAAAACCAAGCATCCGTCGTAAAAGCCGATGATAAAGCTCTGGACGTCAAGGACGCTTCTAAACTCAGCGAAAAGAATATTTCCGGTGTGGTTAAAAAACTGGATAGCTCGGCGATTTCCAAAAAAGAAGAAGAAGAGATCAGAACGATCGTTACCGTAGATAAGGAAACCACCGAAAAGATGGTTCGTATCAACGAAGAATCTTCCGGAAAAGTGGATGAACAAAAAGCGGCCGCTCTCGAATCCGAAAGAAAGAAGTTGGAAACGGAAGTTTCCGCTCGCCAGGAAGACGAAGCGAAGAAATTCAAACAGATCCTGATTTCCACTCCGAAAGAACTGAAATCCAGCAAGGATATCGTAAACTACTACGAAAGAATCGAAAAGATCATCATGACCGACGGGTCTTCTTTGATCGGTGCGATCGTAGATCAGCAAGGATCCACGATGATCGTTCATACCGAACAAGGTATCAAGAAGATCAATCAGGCGGATGTTCAAGAAGTGATTTACGACTTCCAAACGAAAGCTAAATTCTGATAACAGAGACTGTACCTGAAATCAGGTGGAAAAAACCCGGGCTTTAAAACCCCGGGTTTTTCTCTGTACGGATTTCGATTCGTAATACGGGACTCTATACGGATCGATTCGTATTCGCGGGTCCGGCTTTTTTTTGAATTCTTTTTCGGAGTTTCGTTTCGCCGGATTCTCCGGTTTTTTATGGCTCGCTTCCGATTGACGTAGAGTTGGATGGATTTTTTACGTTCGTAATTGAGATCGTTTCGTTTTTAATCCGCGGTGATCGGAAATGGTTCGGATCGGTTCGGTTCGGATCGGATCGGATCGGATCGGATCGGATCGGATCGGGCGTAAGTAAAGTTCGTTTTTTGAATATTCGAAAAATTGAATTCAGTTTCCTACAAAACTCTGTTTTTTCCTTTTAACGTTCGAAATTTTGATTCCACAATCCGTGGACTGAATCCAGAACCTCCCCCATATCCAAAAGCATAACGCGTTCCCTCCAGTATAGGATCATCTTATTCTTGCCGAATCGATTGATTTCCGCCCAATGCGCGCTGAGTTCCGGTATGAGATTGATCGATTTTTCCAAAAGATCCTTGAGCTCGGACTTGCTGATCGGACCTTGTTTGGAGGATAAAAAACGCACGATGGAATGATAGAGAATCCGTTTGATTTCTTCGGGAGGCGGTTGCGGAGGAGTCCCGCTCAACGATTCCATTCTACTTGTTCGTCCGCGTGATAGGAACTGCGTACTAAAGGACCGGAAAAAACCCCTTTGAAGCCGATGGACTTTCCGTATATTCGTAATTCCTGAAATACTTCCGGAAGCACGTATTCCTTCACGGGTAAATGTGTGGACGTCGGTTGCAAATATTGACCCAAGGTCAAAAGGGAAACCCCGGTCGATACAAGGTCGCGCATACATTCTTTTACTTCCTCAAACGATTCTCCCATACCTAAGATCAAACCGCTTTTCGTTAAAAAGCCGCGATCGGAAGCGATCTTTAAAACTTCCAAAGAACGTTCGTATTTTTTCTGAGGAGCGACTTCCGGAAAAAGCCGTCGTACCGTTTCCAGATTGTGATTGAATACGTCGGGTCTACTTCTGAATACGATTTCCAAAGACTCCGGTTTTGCCTTAAAGTCGGGAACCAAAAGTTCGATCTTACATTCGGGTAATCCCTTTCGGATTTTTAAAACTGTTTCCTCAAAATGGGAAGCTCCTCCGTCCTCTAAGTCGTCCCGATTGACCGCGGTGATCACTACGTGTTTGAGGCCGAGTGCGATTGCGGATTCCGCGACCCGTCCTGGTTCTCCCGAATCCAAGGGGAGAGGTTTTCCGGAGGCTACGTCGCAATAGGAACAACGGCGAGTGCAGATATCTCCGCCCAACATATACGTCGCCGTTTTTCGCGACCAACAATGATTGAGGTTGGGACAGGAGGCACTTTCGCAAACGGTATGCAGTTTTTTTTCTTCCAGGGAATCGCGGACGAGCGCGACCGAATCGTTTTGCGGATCGGGAAAGCGGAGTTTCACCTTCAGCCAATCCGGTTTTTTCGGGGCTTCGATTTGGGAACGAGTACGCGGCTTTTTTTTGAGAGGGTTCATAGTTTACGGAACGGGGACGTTTTTCATCCGCCCTCTATCCTGAACGAAGGAAGGATCCGGTCAACGAAAGTTTTCGGTAGAAGAATTTTTGAATCTTTTTGAAATGGAAGAATCCATGTCGGCCCCGGATGAATTCAAAGAGAAGGAAGGAATTCGAATCAATCGTTTTCTGGCGGATTGTGGATTAGGTTCCAGAAGAAAAACGGAGGAATTGGTTCTTAGCGGAGGAATTACGATCAACGGAAAAATCGTGACTTCACTGGCGACGCGGGTTCGTCCCGGCGTGGACCGAGTGACTTACAAAGGGGAAACGATTCTTCCTCTTTCGGAATCTCCCAAACTTCTGATTCTCAACAAACCCGCCGGTTATCTTTGTTCGCACCGAGATCGGTTTCACGAAAAAACCGTTTTCTCCCTTTTGCCGGAATCGTATCGTCATTATAAAATCGCCGGACGTTTGGATCTGAATTCCAGAGGGCTTTTGCTTCTTACCAACGACGGGGATTTGGCTCAAAAAATTTCGCATCCTTCCCAGGGTTCCGAAAAGGAATATCTGGTTTGGCTTCGGGATGATCCGGGAGAAAAGAACATCCGGCTCGAGTTTCAAAAAGGGATTTTGGATGCCGGGGAAATTCTGCGTGCAAAGATGGTTAAACTTCTTCCCGGGTCTTCGTGTGTATATCGTGTGGTTCTCGGAGAAGGTAAAAAAAGACAAATCCGAAGAATGTTTCAAACGTCCGGGACAAGGGTTTTGGATTTGCAGAGGATTCGAGTCGGTTCGATCGAGTTGGAAAAACTGAATCTCAAAGAAGGGGAATTCCTTCTCAGAGACGCAGACGAGGTTTGGGAATGAATTTTATCAGTATTGAGTTTCTTTTATTTTTTCTAATCTTTTATCTGATTTATTGGAATATTCCGGAAAAAAGTAGAAAGTATCTTTTGATCGGCGGGTCCGCCGTTTTTTATTCCTTCTTCAGCTTCAATTTTCTGATTCATTTGATCGCGGTTGTAGTCGCCAACTGGGCGTTATACGCTTACTTCCGCGAAAAAAGCTGGTACGTAAAATCCGCGGTCGTTCTGAATCTGTTCAACCTCGGTTTATTCAAATATTTTTATTTACTCATGCAGTTTGTCGGATTCGCGTTTTCCATACCGGCCCTCCAACAAAAAACTGCACTGGACGCAAAGTTGTCCTCTCTGTTCGGAGTGGCCGGGTTCGAAGTGCTTCTTCCAGCGACGATCAGCTATTACACGTTTCAATTGATCTCTTTGGCGGTGGATTCCAAACGTTCCGACTTCTCCAGAGAAATCACTTTGTCCGGGATTTTCTCGTTCGTGTTCTTTTTTCCGGTGATGATCGCCGGTCCGATCCTTCGTTACGAACAGGTTTGCGATCAGTGGGAGCGCCCGTACCTGACTCCTTCCAAGCTGACGGAAGGTCTTTGGCTATTTTTGCGGGGTCTCGTCAAAAAGGGACTTTTGTCCGCGGCGGTTCTTCCTTTGATCGCTCCGATTTTTCTTTCACCGGGAGAATATTCCGGAACGGCGCTTCTATTGACTTGTTTTCTTTTCGCGCTCAATCTGTACTTCGATTTTTCCGGTCTGACGGACATGGCGCGCGGTTTGGGAAAATTGATGGGGTTCGATCTTCCGGAAAATTTTAAGGCTCCGTTTTTTTTCCAGAGTTTCGGAGATTTATGGAGGAGATGGCATCTAACGTTTTCCTATTGGATCCGAGACTACATCTACATTCCTTTGGGAGGTTCTCGTAAGGGAGAATGGAGGACGGCGATCAACTTTTTAATCACGTTTATGCTCGGCGGACTTTGGCACGGGGCAAGTCTGAACTTTCTTTTTTGGGGATTATTGACGGGAACGTATTTATCGTTGGAGCGTTTGTTCGAGGTTCAAAAATGGAAAGTTCTACCGGAGATTCCGTATCTCAAACCGGGGATCCGTTATCTTTTCGTTCTACTCGTGTATTCGATTTCCTGGACTTTCTTTTTCACTCCCGATTTTAATTCCGCGGTTTCTTCGGTCGCGCGAATTCTTTCCTTTCAGGGAGGAAGATCCCTGAGCGGATTGGAAACCGGTTTTTATATGCTTTTATTCGTGATCGCTTTTCACGTCTCGGAGGAATGGCCGGAACGTTTTTCCGTGCCCGAAAAATGGAGGATCCGTCTTTTGCCCGTTTTGGGGATTTTGATTTTGTTCGTAATGGTCGGAATGAGCGCGGGTAACGCGGACTTTTTCTATTCAAGGTTTTAAGAATATTATGAAACGATTGTATATTTATTACCCCGTTATTTTCCTTCTTTTCGTGTTTTGTCTGGATAAGATCTTTACGCTGGAATATTTCCGTAAAAACTTCATCCAGTCGGGAAACGGCGTCTATTATACACAAAGAAGAACCCTTTTCGAGCGGATGAAAAAGGATAAGGAACTCGAAAATCGTTCCTTGGCGCTCGCTTTCGGGGATTCCAGGGCTTATCCGTATTCCGTGATCGGTTTCGAAAAGAAATTCCAAAAAGACTGGATCTTGTATAATTTTTCAGGACCTCAGGCGGTTCCCGCATACGGGTATTATTGGTTTGAAAAAATTATCGGAGAAGGTTTTAAACCGAAGATGGTCTTTTACGTGATCAGTCCCGAGGCTTTCGACGATACGAAGGGTGTTTTTTACGATCCTTTTTTGAAATACGGGGCCGACGACGAGTTTTTGATGAAACATCTGGATCGTATCTCCTTTGACGATCGAAAAAAACTTTTCTTGGACCGCCTATTCGCCGTTCGTCGAGTGAATCCCGATTTGAAGTTATTCGCAAAACGTCTTCAGGAAGGAAAACTCAGGGAATACGATTCCGCCCTAAATACCGATTTTATGGTGCTCAATCTTCACCGGGGAGAGCAGTTCGCCTACACTAGTTTTTTGAACGATCCGGAACGATTGGAAAAAGACGCACTTCGAATCCGGAATATTTATCTTTCCTCTTTCGAACTAGGATCTACACAGTTTTATTTCGTGGAGGAATTTCTCAAATTAGCGAAAGCGAACGACGTCAAAGTGTATCTGATCTGGCCGAAGGTTTACGAAACCTATCGCAAACGATACGACGAACTCGGATTCGACAAAATTTGGTGGCCTAAGGTGAAGGATTTGGCGCGCAGTTATTCTGCGATTCCGGTGGATCTTAATTCCCAAACAGAATGCAAACTTTTTTACGACGCATCTCATCAGTCGATTATGTGCTTTTTGGAATCGATGAAATTGATGACGGACGATTATTACGGTACGAAAAAAATCGAAGTCCGGTAAAAATCGGCGCAAGCCGCCACCGAGGGCCGCCGGACAAAACTTGATTTACGTAGGAGTGAGAAAAAACTCCGCGGGATTTGGAAAACGAGATTTATTTCGTTTGCGAGAAACGGAAGTTGTCTCGGTTTTCGGATATTTGATCCGAGACAACGGATTGATTCGAAACGAACGTATAGAAAGCGAAACCAAAGAAGGAAAACGGTTTATCCGATTACCACTTTAGCTTTTTTGCATCTTCTAAAAACTTCTCCAAACCGATGTCCGTGAGAGGATGTTTGAAAAGTTGTTGGAATGCGGAGTAGGGCATGGTCGCACAATCCGCGCCGCGCAAAGCGGATTCCTTTAGGTGAATCGGTCCGCGGATGGACGCCGCAAGTATTCTCGTATCGTATCCGTAGTTATCGTAGATTTCCCGAATTTCGGAAATCAACTCCATCCCATCCCAGCTCGTGTCGTCCACTCGTCCGATAAACGGAGAAATAAACGTGGCTCCGGCTTTTGCAGCAAGAAGGGCTTGTGGGGCGGAAAAACAAAGGGTTACGTTCGTGGGAATATTGCGTTTCGTAAGTTCGACGACCGTTTTTAATCCTTCCGGAATCAGAGGCACTTTTACGACTACGTTTTCCGCGATTTCGACGAGTTCCAAGGCTTCCTTCATCATCCCTTCGTGGTTCGTGGAAAGAACTTCCGCGCTTACGGGACCGGGAACGATCGAACAGATTTCTTTGATGACTTCCTTAAAACTTCTTCCGGACTTTGCGATGATGGAAGGATTGGTGGTCACTCCGTCTACGAGTCCGTAGGAAGCGATTTCTTTGATTTCGTCTATATTTGCCGTATCGAGGTATAATTCCACAGACATGCTCCGTATATGAATTGCTTAGAGCATCTCCGAAAAGCGAGGTTAGGGTCAATTGAATTTTAGGCGGAACGTTTCCCTTTTGAGACGACCCCTTTCGTTTTAACGACTGCGTTTTTATTTTTTACGGGAACGATCGACCATCCTCACGAAAAAAAGAAACGGTTCGCTTGAGCGCGTTTTGCCAAAGGAGCTTTTTTCATCGTAAAAATTATGGAATCAGATCTCGTAAGGTTTTGATCTCTTCCGCGCTGAAAAATTCCTTGTATTCTTTTTCGATTTGGAATTTCACCGAGGAGCTGAAATAGTCCACTCTTCTTGTGAACGGCATTTTTTTGTAGGCTTCCTTCCATTGAACGATAAATCCGCCTCGGGGAGGGGATTGTTTTTCGTCCGTCTTCTCCCAAAGAACCGCACCTCCGATTTTGTTTTCGGCCACGGCTTCCTTTTTGGGTTTTCCGTATTTTTGTTCCAGCTTTTGTTGAACGTCCTTGCCGGGTAGATAACGAAAGACAACTCCCACCGAAAACAATATTCCCGGCGCGGAATGTCCTTCCTCTTCCAACTCGGATTTGTTTTCCGCCGTCGGGTTTTGAGTTTGTCCTTTGGGTCTGGAATCGAGGACGAGTTTCGGAGTGGAATAAAAACGATACGAATAAAGGATTCCGTTTCTTCGGATCAAAAGGGTTTTTTCCTTGTCTTCGAATACGATTTCCACCTTTTCGTCGTTTTGCGGATTGGTGGAAAGGGAAAGAAATTTCTCCCTGAGATTCGTATAACTTTCTCCCCAAGAGGATTCCGCAAATCCCTCCAGAAGATTCAGCGCCTGTTGTTGGTTGTTGGTCGGTTGTCTGCGATTCGGACCTTCGTCCGGCAATTGGGAGAATACCGCACTGGGCGCCAGAAACAAAACGAGAAGGAGGAGGAGAATTCTCATAAACAAAATATCGGCAGTTTTTTTAGGAAAATCACTCAGATTCTTCCGTGTCCTGTCTGTTTTTCGAACCCGAAAACTGCACCCCGCCGATCCTTACTTTTCCGTTCCAACGCAGTATCAAAAGAATCCCGATGATCGTCACGTTCGGCAGAACGAATAAAAACGGAATTTCGTGGAAGAGCCCGTAGACTGCAAGATTCGATGCGATGACGGAAACGGAACAACCGCTCAAAACCGGAATTTCCTGTTCGAAAAAACGCACCAGAAAATGATCCGGACTCGTGGTAGGAAGATCCTTGAGAATCGTATCCACCAGAACTCCGTACGTAGTAAGCAATGTGATCGGAAGCAAAAAGGAAAGAAAGAAATAATTTCCGAATGCGTCCGCGTAGTGAGGCGCGCCGATCATTCCCCCGAGTAAGGTCCAAAGATACGAAACGAACGCGGAAATAAAAAAAGCGATCCCTCCGTACTGAAGACTTCCGTTCGATTCCAGAAGTTTAAGAAGTTCCTCCGGAAGAATCCGGATCCAATCCACGAGTTCCGATCGTTCGAAAGAATCCCTCTGTGATAGGAAGAGAAGTTTGAAGTAATAGTTCACAAGAACGAGTACTCCGGAAACGAATCCGAAAAAAATGAGATAGAGTAGGAATTCCATAATCAGTGTCTGAAGTGCCTCATTCCCGTGAAGACCATGATCAATCCGTGTTCGTCGGCGGCTTGGATCACTTCCGGATCGCGCACCGATCCTCCGGGTTGTATGATCGCTTTGGCTCCCGCTTTCGCGAGCGCATCGATTCCGTCTCGAAAAGGAAAAAAGGCGTCGCTTGCGACATACGATCCTACTACGGAAAGCCCCACGTTGAGTGCCTTGTTGGCTCCGAGTTGTACGGAATCGACGCGGGACATTTGTCCGGCTCCGATTCCCAGGGTCGCGTTTTCTTCCGTATAAACGATCGCGTTCGATTTGATAAAACGTACGCAGGACCAAGCGAACATGAGTCCTCGAATATCTTCGGCGGAGGGTTGTTTTTTGGTGACTACTTTTATATCCGCTTCCGTGATCGTTGTGTAGTCGCGATCTTGCATTAGCAATCCGTGATGGATCGGTCTTAGATCCAATTCGTCCAGTGCTTCCTTAAAATCCTCGATTTCGATCAATCGGATATTCGGCTTTTTGGAAAACACTTCCAAAGCGTCCGGAGTGAATTTCTGGGCGATCACACCTTCCACGAAATTTTCCGTGATCACGTTCGCCAATTCACCGTTAACGATTCCTTTGATACCGATCACTCCGCCGAACGCGGAAATAGGATCCGTTCTCCTCGCGAGTCGAAAGGCTTCCAGAGTATCGTCCGCATACGCGATTCCGCATGGATTGAGATGTTTGATGATACAGACGGTGTTTTCCGGAAGAAGACTGGATATATGAAAGGCGGCGTCGAAGTCCAACATATTGTTAAACGACAATTCTTTTCCTTGCAAAGGAGAAAAGTCGCTTTTGGCGAACAACGGTTCGTAGAACGCAGCGGCTTGGTGCGGATTTTCCCCGTATCTGAGTTTTTGTTTTTTTAAAAAGGAAAGATTGAGAACGTCGGGAAATACGTCTCCGGCTTGTTTGTTGAACCAGGAGGAAATCGCGGTGTCATACATCGCGGTATGAGAAAAGGCCTTTCTCATATAGCCGGAGGCCACTTCCTCGGAAACTCCGCCGGCTGCGATCAGAGTTTGCACTTCCGGATAATCGTTCGGATCGGTGAGCACTAACGTGTGTTTGTAATTTTTAGCCGCGCTTCGAATCATGGATGGTCCGCCGATGTCTATGTTTTCGATCGCTTCTTCGAGTTTGACGCCGGGCCGGGATACCGTTTTGAGAAACGGATATAAGTTGACTACGACGAGATCAATTTTCGGAATTCCGAGCTCGTCCATTTTCTGTTTATGGGCGGGATTAGAGATCACTCCCAAAAGTCCGCCGTGGACTTTCGGGTGGAGGGTTTTGACGCGTCCATCCAGGATTTCCGGAAACCCTGTGTAATCGTCTATGGGGATCGCTTTGATCCCGTTGTCTTTGAGAAGTTTTAAGGTTCCGCCGGTGGAGATGATTTCCACTCCGTTCTTATCCAAAAACTGAGCGAATTCCACAAGACCGGATTTATCGCTGACCGAAATGAGAGCTCTTTTGATTTGAATCATGTTTATCGAATGTTGACCTTTCCGTTTTCGATGAAAAGCCGGTCCTCGCAAAAATACCGTATTGCGAGCGGCAGGATTTTATGTTCCTCTTTGAGAATCTCCAGAGTCAAATCTCTTTCCGACATTCCTTCCTTGATTTTCACCGCAGCTTGCAGAATGATCGGACCGGAATCCACTCCCTCATCCACGAAATGCGCCGTACAACCGGCAATTTTCACTCCCGCGTTCCAGGCCTGTTTTTGCGCTGCCAATCCAGGAAAGGCCGGCAACAGAGAAGGATGGATATTGATGATTCGATTCGGAAACGCTCGGATAACTTCCGGTTTGAGAATTTTCATATACCCGGCGGTTACGATCAGCTCTGGGGAAAATTCCAAAAGGAGTTCGAGAAGTTTTCTGTGATATTCACTTTTTTCGAGGAAGGAGCGAAAGTCCAAAACGCGGGTCGGCACTTGGAATTCCGCGGCGATTTCCAGAGCCTTTGCCTCCGGGTTGTCCGTAACGAGCGCGATTCCTTGTCCCGGGATTTTGCCGTTTCGGAGGGTTTGCAGAACCGCTTTGAGATTGGAACCCCGACCGGATGCCAAAAATAGGATCTTTTTTTTTCGTTTTGTAAACAGGCTTGCCAAGAAACTAAAATCCGGATAAAATCAGAACGTCCTCGTACGGTTTTTGTAAGCCGGTTTCGAGTTTCGTACAGGCTCCTTTGGAATCGAGGCGGCGTTCGGAAAGGAAAGGGCGAACTTTACCCGGACAGGGAAAAAATCCGCATATCGGCCCGATTACCGTCTCTCAAAAGATGCGAAAGTTTTAAGAGAAACCGCAAGAATGTTCCGGCCCAGCATTAAGGAGGCTTGCGTTTTTGTCGAAGAGTATTTCAGGAGAGATACATGTCACTTGCCAGAAAATCCACAGCGACCGTTGAACAATATAAATCCAACGAAATCTCGACTGTCAGCCAGGGAAAACTGATCGTTATGCTCTACGACGGGGCGATCCGTTTTCTGAATATCGCTCTGGAGAACAACACTCCCCGGAAATACGATGTGGTGAACAATCATATCCTCAAAGCGGGAGAAATCGTTACGGAACTGATGCTCGCACTCAACCTGGAACAGGGTGGGGAAGTGGCCAACAACCTTTTGGGAATTTATGTTTATATCAAAAAACGTCTTCTCGAAGCGAATATGAAAAAGGATTCCGAAATTCTTCAGGAAATCATCAAGTATCTGGAAGATTTGAAATCCGCTTGGGAAGAAATCGAAAAAAAAGAGAAGTCCAACGTAGTTTCCGCTCCGTTTCAAAACAACCGAGGAAGCGGACTTTCCATCCAAGGCTGATCGTTTCGGAACAAAATATGAACCACGATTCGAACCGAAATCTTATCGCCCTGTACGAGGAAAAAATTTCGCTTCTTGACCAATTGATTTCCAACCAAAGGCGTCAAATGGAAGTTTTCGGTTTCGGAGACGGAGAAGGCGCCGCGAAAATCGAAGACGCAAATTTGAAACTCGTGGATCATTTGTGTTCCGTGGATCGTAAGATCGAAAAACTTTCCGAAGGTGTTCCCCAAACCTTAGAACTCATAGAAATCGCGGAACGTCTCTTTCAAAAATTGGAGGAATCCAGAACGCTCCATTCGCAAGTGGAGGAACGTATGCGGAAAATCCTCAAGGAATACCAAAAAGAACTCAATCAGGTTCAAGTGGGAATCCAACTCAAACGTCATCTTCATCTTAGACAAGACTTTTGGAAGACGGGGACCTGCTGATCTCCGCCCTCGAGTTTCTGGGTTTGGAACCGGGGTTTACTTCCGAAGAATTAAAACGGCGATTTTACCTTCTTTCCAAAAAGTATCATCCCGATACGGGAGAATTTTCCAACGATTCGTTGTTCAAAAAATTGATCGAATTTCGGGACGTTCTCGAAAACCATCTCGCGGAAACTATATTCCAAAAAAAGAATCTAGTTTCTGAACCGCAAAACGAAACAACGATCCCGAACGAAGACTATGGATTTTACAAACAAGGTCGGGAAATCTACGACGCGGCGCTCCACGAATACTTCAAATTCACCGAAGGAAACCCGATTTTTTTAAAAGGAGAGGAGAACCCGGCCCTTCGTAAGCTGAGAAGTTCTTTGGAAATTTCCAAAAATCGTTTCGAAGAATTGATCCGGTCCTTTCCGAAAAGTATTTGGGTCGGCGACGCCAAAGATACGCTTCAAAAAATTGCGGTTTGGTTTAAGGAACCCTAAGGGAATTGGAAGGCATGGAAAAGACGAAACCCGATGTGGATCCCCCGGTGATGCTGATCACCAAAACTTGAGACCGAAGCGTGAGGTATTGACCGCTTGCGAGGGTGACGTTCATTTTACAGATTCGATTCGCGTTTTCTCCCGTTCCTACTGCCGCTAAAGGGCCGTTGTTCGGCGATAACTCGATGGAATATTCCAGTGGTTGATTGGGGATCAGGTTGAGAACGCCGTTTACACATTCGATTCCGGAATTGGGATCAGCCGGATTTCGGGAATCGTTTTCATTCCCCGCCACGTACAATCGATATCCGGTGAACAACAATTCCGGATTCCCCGCTCGTAGCCTCAGTTCGTATCCGCTCGCGATCGGAGAGATGCTGATCAGGGTGGGCGGCGTGGAAATCAATCTCGTCGTGGAGTAATGGGGACATCCCCAACAAAAAAATATCCAAGGAAGTAGAAATAGAATCGAAAACCGTTTCAAAAAGAAATATACTCCCGCCAGCCGAACTTTTCCGCCTGCTGATCCGATATTGAGAAGAGTGGAAAGCGTAGTTTGGGTGTCACCCGATTTTCTTCGGGAAGATTCCACTTCAATTCCGCAAGAAGTTTGTTTCCTTTACGCGTATTGCAGGTCTTACAAGCGGCGACCAGATTCTCCCATGAGTTGAATTCCTTAGGTCTTTCTTTTTTGGGGACGTCGTCCCAACGACTTCGGGGAATGACGTGATCCAGGGTGAGCTTCGAACTTGGAAATTTTTTTCCACAATAAACGCAGTGGTAATTGTCGCGCTGAAATATATTCTCGCGGGAAACGCGATCCTTTCTCGGAGGAACCTTATAGTAATCCCGAAGTAGGATGATTCGAGGCGCTGTGAATTTGAGTTTTTCGGAACGAATGACGAAGTTTTCGTCGTCTTTGACGAGTTGGGCCTTTTCCAGAAGGATCAAAAAGAGAGCGTCCTTGACCGACCGGATCCCGATAGGGACGTAACCGGCATTCAGCACAAGCACCGGCTGCGCAAGAATGTCCATAACTGGTCATACAATACCCCAGGTTCGGAAGCTGTAAAGAAATTCTCAAGAGGCGGAACGTTTCTTCCGGATGAAATAAAAAACCGCGAAACCAAGAATCGCAATTCCCAAAATTATAAAAACCGTTAGTTGACCTTGGTGGACCCAAGTCATCAGAGTTTCGAAATTATGCGCTCCGAAATAACCCAGATAAACCCAGACCGGGACGGAAATGATGGCGGCCAAAAAATCCAGAGCGACAAATCGATAAAAGGAAATTCGATCCGAAGTGCCCGCCGTCAAATAGATCGGCATCCGAAGCCCCGGCATAAAACGGGCCATAAACGTCACCCAGTTTCCGTATTTGGAAATTTTGTCTTGGACCTTGGAAAAACGTTCCGGCGTTACGATCTTCGCGAAAAAAGGGATTCGTAAAACTCGGACCCCGTAAACTCTTCCGATCAAAAACACGGCTGCGTCCCCCAAAAGTACACCCGCCATTCCCACGAGAAACATGAGGTGCGGATCCGCCTTTCCCAAACCGGCGATCACACCTCCCGAAACCAGTGAAATGTCTTCCGGAACGGGTAGGCCGAAACCGCAAAGAAGCAACACTAGGAAAACGGCGAGGTATCCGTATTCCGAAAATATATGAACCAGTAAATTTAAGAATTCCATTTCCGATACAACCGGCCTGTCGGATCTCGAACCAGTAAAAAACTACTCCGTTAAAATAGCAGTAAACAAAACGAAAAAGTGGGAAGACTTTTGGGAAAAGTTTTCGAATTTTGTGAAACGTGCACTTTTCCAGAGACGAACTGATTCAAAAAGAAGAATCCGGCCTTGCCCCGTATGCGGTTTCCAGCGCGAGATATGGTGGTCGAATCTACGAAGAAGAGGAACATTCGTATCGTCTTCCGTTTCAAAGGGATCGGGATCGAATCCTTCATTCGAGCGCGTTCAAACGACTCCAATACAAAACCCAGGTTTTTATTTTTTCCGTAGGAGAAAATTATAGAAATCGTATGACGCATACGTTAGAGGTCGCCGGTCTTTCCAGGACGATGGCTTCGGCTTTGGGGCTCAATTCGCATCTTTCGGAATCGATCGCGCTCGCACACGATCTCGGTCATACTCCGTTTGGACACGCGGGTCAGGACGTACTTTCCGGTTTGATGAAGGAACATGGTGGCTTCGAACACAACAAACAATCCTTACGCATCGTCACTTCGCTCGAAAAAAAATATCCTGATTTTCCGGGACTCAATTTGTGTAAGGAAACCTTAAAGGGTTTGATGAAACACGGAGCGGAATACGAACCTTCCGAATTTTCCTGGGAACGAAACGAGGACGGACCGTCTCTGGAAGGAATGATCGCCGATCGCGCGGACGAGATAGCGTATACGAGCCACGACATCGAAGACGGTTGGGAAATGGGATATCTTCATTTGGGTGATCTTTCCCGAAATCCTTTTTGGAAAAACGTCTACGAGGAATGCAGACGCAAACATCCTTCCGCGGGGGAAAAAATCCTGATACGGACAAGCATTCGAACGTTGATGAATTCCCTCGTTTCCGATTTGATTTCCTCCATCTCCGAGAATTTGGAAAAAAACGGGGTTCGTTCCCAAGAGGATCTGAAATCGGTTTGGAGGAAGGGAGTTCGAATCGCTTCGTATTCGGAGGAAACGGATTCCTATTTCCGGGAATTGAAAAATTTTCTGTACGAAACGTTGTATCGACACGAGGATCTGGTGAGAATGAGCGATTACGGAAAAAAAGTCATAGAATCCCTGTTCGATCATTTTCTAAGACATCCGGAAAAAATTCCCGAAACATACAAGGAACGAATCGCAGAAGAATCCCTGCATCGGGTCGTGAGCGACTACGTGGCGGGAATGACGGATCGATACGCGGAGAAGGTTTATCGGTCTCTTCCGTAATATTCAATAAAAAGAATATTCGGTTTTCGTTTTCAACCGATCCAATCTTACCGGGTCGTCGTTGTCTGGGCGGGTTTTATTTCCGGTTTTTCCTCGGACGTTTCCTGTTTGGGGCAATAATTGATTCCGATCATAATCGGGAACGGGCCGTTGGAACAGAAGTTCAGGATTCCGATCTGGAAATTTGAGCTTTCTCCTATGTTGATCGCGCCTACGCTCAAACCGACTCCCATATTTACGATTCCTACGTTTACACCGGCTCCATAATTGAATCCCGCCACGTTGAACCCGATGTTTTCCCGATTGATCAAACCGATCGTGATTCCGTTCGTTCCGGAGTTATAAATTCCTCCGTTGATATACACTCCTTCGTTGGAGCCTCGGTTGTAACCGCCGAGCTGGATTCCGGCTCCTCCGTTTTTTACACGATTGATTCCTCCGAGTTGGATCGAAAATCCGCCTTTCTCCGCGGAATTGTAGACCGCGATTTGAGCACCGTAGGTCTTTCCTTCCGAAAGATTGGCGAGACCGATTTGCGCCCCGGCCAATCGTTCCGATACGAGATTGATGGAACCGAGATTCACTCCGTAAAGATTACGAACCTCTCCGTAGAGTAGATTGAATCGGATCATTTCCGTCTGCGTTTGTACGGGGACCCGTACGAAGGATTTTTCCCCTCTCAATCCGCCCACTCCGCAATTCAGTAGCGAAGCCGCAGCCAAAAAAACGAGCGCCGATCTAAACAAGAATATTGTAATATTAGAATGATTGAATAGTTTGTTCATTTGCAGTAATTGAATCCTATCATCACCGGAAATCTACCTTTTCCGCAAAAGTTCAAAAGCCCGAACTGCATCGTAGGCTGTTCCGATTCGTCCTCACCGGCGGCGTTGATCAAACCGATGTGAATTCCCGTTCCTCCGTTTAAGATTCCTACGTTGATTCCGGTACTTTGAAGGTTGATCGCGCCTAAGTTGAAACCGCTCGAGTTTTCGTTCCAACCGCCCACGTTTACTCCGTGCGAGGAAAGATTGAAGGCGCCTAACACAAAGCCGGTGGTTTTGTAATTTCCGGCTCCGATCGTGAGGTCATACCCTTTTTTGTTTTCGCCTATGTTGATAACACCCGCTTGGATTCCGTTGGAATTACCGGCGGCGTAGTTGACCAATCCGGCCTGGATTCCTAAACCTTTGTTTTTGGCGGCGTTGACGACGGCCAATTGTAATCCGTAACTTTTTCCGTCCGCGAAATTTACGATCGCGATTTGTCCTCCGTATGAATCGTGTTCCGCTAAGTTCACGATTCCGATCTGTCCTCCGTACGAATCGTTTAACACCGAGTTTACGACTCCTACGTTCAGCCCGGCGAGAGTTTGAACCTCTCCGTACAAAAGGTTGAAGCGGAACACTTCCGTTTCGGCCTTGGGAGGAATTTTAGTCGTGATTTTTGGCGTCAACGCGAAACCGCAGTCGATGACAAACATACAACTCAGTAGAATAAAAGCGTAAAACGGAGATTTTGTATCGTATAACATGGGTTTGTTCTAAGGCCAGGGTGAGGCTATCGCGGAAGAATACTTTGTCAACAAAGTTTTGACAAGGAGAATCTTCCTTGAAATTTTAGAAAACTCTTCGAAAGAAACGTATGAGCTCGTTGAATCGAAGTGTGATTCTCGTTTTTTAGATCTTTCTTTTTTATGAATCCGACTTCAATCCGAAAGCGCGCGGATCACTTCGGAAATTTTCTCGCAAAGTTCTTCCACTTCCTCTTCGGTCGTAAACCAACCGGTTGAGATTCGAATCGCGCGTAACGCTTCTTCCTGCGAATACCCCATGGATAAAAGGGAAGCCGCCGGTTCCCTGGATCTGGATTTGCAAGAGGATCCGGTCGAGACTACGAATCCCGCTTCCTCCATTCCCATCATAAAAAAATCCACGTCGTCCGTGGGAAGGATACAAAAAGAAGTATTGGGAACCCGCGTGGCATGTCTGCCAACGATTTCGCAACCAGAGTTTTCCAAAACGGATTCGATGCGATTTTGATACGTACGTAACGTTTCGTTTTTTTCGGATTGTTGCGTTTGGCGGAAACGGAGGACTTCCGCGATCGCCAGAATGGACGGAGAATTTTCGGTTCCAGCGCGATGATTGTTCTCCTGGTTTCCACCGCGAAAGATGGAAAATTCCTTGTCGTTGGTAAGATCGGCCCGGATCCAAGTTCCGGAGCTTCCCATACCCGCACCGATTTTATGACCGGAGAAAGTGAATCCGTCCAAAATCGCATAAGGAATTTCTAATTTACCAAAAGACTGCATCAGATCCGAAAATAAAGGGACTTCGAACTCCCTACACAAGGAGGCGATTTCTTCCAGAGGTTGAACGACTCCCGATTCGTTGGCTACGTGAAGGACGAACACTGGTGCGGGCATTTCGTTTAACAAAATCCGCAGGTGGTCCGTATCGATCGTTCCGGCGCGAAGAGATCGTATCTTTCGATAGGAAAATCCGGAGAACTCAAGCGCGGAATACAGGGAAGGATGTTCCAAAGAGGACACGATCGCGCTTTCGCCGAAACGTCTTCGGATCCCGTAGGCGAGCAGGTGATTGGCTTCGGTTCCCGTGGAGGAGAACACGAATTCCTTCGCGGGTTTTCCAGTGTATTCCTCCAATACCTTACGCGCCGATTCTATCTTACCTTGTCGCGCCAAGGAGAATCGGGTCGCCCCCGACGGATTGTAAAAATCTTCGAAATAGTCCTTTTGTAGGGAGAGTAGGATTTCCGCGAAAGGAGGATGGGTCGCGTTGTAATCAAAATAACGGATCTTCTTCGACATACAATTCGTCCGCTTCCTCGTATCTTCCCTTTTTTCTGAGAACGTATTTCAGAAGTTTTTTTCTGTCTTCCACGAGATCGTTTCTTCCGGTTCCCGTAACTCGGTACGCCTTGTCGATCGTATACAATTCCGTTTCCAGGCTTTGGAGTTCCAAAAGGGCTTCGTCGAATTTTTGTTTTCGAATCAACGCACGAACGATCATCAGTTTGGATTCGAACGCGGAACCTCGATCGAGATATTTGGACTGGGACGTTTCCCGAAAGTAGAACGTCGCCTTGTCCAAAAACGAAGGGTCTCGTTTCCCGAGTTGATAATTGAGCATTCCCCGTTTGAAAAGGAGTTCGTCGTATTCGACCGTGTCCGGATCGGAAAAGAAAAGCAATTTTTCCAGAACCCCGTCCGCTTCCAAAGGTGAGGTGGAACCAAGTCCCGTCCTATAAATTCCGAAAGCCAAAAGATGAAGCGCCTTTTTGAAATCGTTCGCTTGGACTCGAACGTTTCGATCCCGGTCGATCAGAAACGAATTCGATTTGATCTGAGACCAAACGCGCATCTGATTCTGTTTTTCCGTAAAAATATCCGCGGTTTCCTGCGATTGGCAGGAGAAAAAAGGGCGGTTCGGTTTTTGCGAGTCCATCACCGTACGAACCGCTTCCTCCGTGTTACGTACGTAATCCGCGTAGGCCAACAAAACCTCTTCCGGACGACAAACGGCTAACGCCGATTTTTCGATCCGCTTCGGAACCGCAAAGTCCGGACCAGAAAAATTCAAAGCTCGTTTGTAATAATCCAACGCTTCCAGTACGGAAGGAGCAGCGGACTTCCAATATTCTCCCGGATGAAGCGTGCCCGTGATCGGGCTTCTGTTCCTGGTTTTGGAAGAAAGTTTTTTTTCGGACGTTTCCGAATCGATTCCCGATTCGCGGAACCTCCAGACGGACATGGAATCGGTCCAGGAAGGTTTGTATAGAATCGTGTCTCTTCCACTCAGGGAAGCGTAATACAAACAGGCTTGTCGCATCAGTTCCAAGTCGGGAATCCGTTCTCCCTGATCCTGATACGGAATTTCTCGTCGCAGAATTCCGTCCCCTTTTTCGACGAACTCCTCCGCCGTTTTCGGATGATATCCGGGAGGTTGAATGAACAATGCCAAACGGCTCAGCAGATGATAACGATTCGGAAGAATCCAAATCGCTCCGAGCGTCCAAGCGATTCCTAAAAAGAAAACGAATTTCTTATTTTCCCGAACGTAGGTCAGCAAAGTCGCGCGCTCCGAATCGGTGGAAAATTGGATCGACTTAGGAACGGATCGCTTACAAAATGAAATTCCGGACCTGTTGACGGGATGGTTCCAGATTGCGGGAACATTCTTTTCATATCTGTCCCGTTACCTGAATGAATCAAGCAAATAAAAAAAACGGACTTGTTCCGTTCTACGTTTCTCCGGTATTGTTTTGGCTCGTATCTTTTTTCGTTTTTCCGAACGGTTTGTTTTCCCAAAACGAATGCGAAACCGTCGATGCGAAGGCCGTTCCACCGTCTTTTTTTCTTTCCTTAGCTTTGGAAAAACAGACAGAAGCCACACGCGTTTCTCCTTTGGAAAAAACCAAAACCGCGAACGAAGAGGCGATTTCCTTTTTCGAAAGATATTTCCATTGTTCCCAAATTCTCCGACAACCCGTTTCTCCGGTCTCCAGAGTCGCGAAAGGCGAAGTACATTTTCGATTGAATCAATTCGAAGCGGCGGAGAGCGAAGCAGACGCGGCCATGGCGATCGAAACGAATTTTAGGGACGCTTATCTTTTAAAGGCGAGGATTTTTATTCGAACCGGAGAATTCCAAAAGGCGAGCGATTATTTGGAATCGAATCTGAGTCGATTTCCGGACGATTCAGAATTTCTGTTTCTTTTGGGTTCTCTCAATCAGGAATTGAAAAACGCACCGAGGGCCATTCTCTATCTGACATCCTTGAGCGATTCGATCCGGAATCGGGAAGGAAATCAGAAATACAGATCCTTTGTGGATAAGTCGCTGGGGGAATTGTATTTCGCCGGGGGTCAGGCAAAAAAGGCATTGTATTACGTAAATTCCTATCTCGCTCAAAATCCGGGCGACATTTCCCTTCGTTTGACCTTGGCCCGTATTTGGAACCAACTCGGTAAGTTCGCTTCGGCGAGAAAGGAATTGAACAAAATCCTAAAGGTCAAAAAAAATCTTTCTTCGGTGGAACATCTTCTTGCGGAGATGTATTTCATCGAAAGCCGGTCTTCCGCATTCGAATATTTTAATGTTCTAAACCAACAGGCTAAGATACCCCGGGGGAGCGTGGTGGAAGGATTATACTTCGTACTTTTGGGAAAATACGCGGACGCAAAACGGATTCTGTTTCCGGTGAAGGAAAAGTTTCCGGCCCGTCTCGCGGTTCGTTTGGCGATGTTGGACGTGTATGAGAGGGAAAAAGATTCCGCGCTTTACAGAAAGGAACTGCGCGAAGCCGCGGAACTCGCCTACGGAATGCAACAGTACGAATTGGCGGAACGTACCGCACAACGAGCGCTTTTGATTCCGCCGCAAAACGAGATTTGGTCCGTTCCTGAAATTTACGATTTCCTCGCTTCCTGCAACGAACAAAACGGCTCCTTGTACCGCGCGATTTTGATGTCCCGTAAGGCGGTGGAAATCTCCGAAAAGGACGAAACGCGTTTGAAATTCCAATTGCATCTTGCGTATCTTTTGCGCGGGGATCCGCCGGGGAAAAAGGAGGAAGCAGAGGCGATCATCCGATCCGTTTTGGACGTTCAGCCGAAGATGTCGTATGCCCGTTATCTTTTGGGAATCGTACTCGCTTCCAAGGATCGTTTTTCGGAGGCTTTGCTGGAATTCGACGCCGCGATTGAAACCGATCCGCAGAACGGCACGTATTATTTCTATCGGGCTTCGGTGTTCGAAAAGTTGGAACGGCAGGAAGAAATGGAAACCGATCTGAAACGGGCCATCTCCCTCGATCCGGGAAATCCTAACGCGTACAATTATCTCGGTTATTATCTTTCCGAAAAAGGGGTTCGTCTGGAAGAATCTCTGGTTCTGGTTCAGAAAGCAGTGGAACTCGCTCCGGACAACGAGGCGTATCAGGACAGCCTGGGTTGGATCTTTTTTAAACTGGGAAATCACGAAGAGGCGCTTTTGCATCTACAACTTGCGTTTCAGATTCTCAAGGACAAAGGAGAGGAGGATCCGGTCATTTTGGAACATATAGGCGACGTATATAAGGAAAAGAACGAATTCGGAAACGCGACCGCGTATTGGGAGAAAAGTCTGAAACTTTTCAAAAAAAAGGAAGATCTGGTCCGGATTCAAAAAAAAATTCTGACTGCGGCCCAACCTCTTTCCAACCGGAATTTAAAATAAAAACAAACGATCGAAAACGGACATGAAGCAGAAAATCTATTTTATTCTTTTTGTATATTCTATTTTTATAATATATTGTACGAGCCCTCAGATCGAGGAGGTTTCTTTTCCGGATAAGGGAAACTTGAAATTTCTCCCGGCAAAAAACGCACAGGCGGCGCAGATTCTGAAAGCGATACGGGATTTGGAGGATAAAAACACTTCGTATTCCGGGGAGTTTTCGATGAGGATCGAAAACTTCGTACCCAAAAAGGAATCCTTTTCCGCGGATGGAAAAATTCTCTACGACAAACCGAGCGGAAAGATGTATATCGAATTGGCCGATCCGTTTTTTGGAATGATCGTCTCCCGCGTTTTTACGGACGGAATTTCGATTCATATCAAAACCGCGAACGCACAAACACAAACGCTTCCTATGGGAGATATCGTTTTCAAGGATCCGAGCGGAAAAAAACAATCCACGATTCCGTTTCCGATTTTATATTCCCTTCTTTCCAATAACAGCACGGGGCTTGCGGGATCGGATCCCACGTATGTGAATTTGTCGGAAAGGGCGATTTTGGTGAAAAAACCGGGGGAAGACGTAACGTTTTGGACGACGGAAACGGGAATTTCTTCCGTAGAACTTCTTTCGAAAAAAAGCAATTTGAAAGCGATCACCAAGGTCAAGGGAACGATTTCGTTTCCTCCGAAAACGACCGTCACTCGGATCGTGGAACCGGGTTCCAACGCGGATCAGAACCGAATCGAAATTACGATGAAGCGTATTTCGCTTTCGGATACGATTCCCGCGTCCAAATTTCAGTTTTAAAACTCGGGAAACGGGGTTTACAACTTTCTTTCCGGTTTCACCCTGGAAGAATTGTAAACGACGCTTTCGATCGACGTTCGTTCGGCGAGTAGGTGTTGAACAATTTTAAACTCAAGGAGCGAAGATGCTTTCCGAAATCAGAAACAATCATGTCCTCGAACTTTATATCGAAACCAATGAAGTGAATTCTCTCAACGGAGATTTTTTCAGAACTATTTCCGCCAAACTGGACGAGGTTTCCAAAGACAACTCGATCAAGGCGTTGATCCTAACTTCCAAAAACGAGAAATTTTTTTCCAACGGTTTTAATCCGGATATATTCGTTGGAAAAACCCTCGAACAAATCCGGGAAGTATTGACCTTGGCCTTGGACACGGCTTCCAAGTATCTATTTTTGGAACGCCCCGTGATTTGCGCGATGAACGGTCATTCCATGGGTTTGGGCGCGGTTTTGGCGATCTTTTCAGATTATCGTTTGATGGTGGAAAAAAAAGGACGTCTCGGTTTTCCAGAATCACAAATCGGAATCAATTTTCCTTCGGTTGCGGGTTTTATGCTGAAGGAAACCGTAGGAATTACGAAAGCGAGAGATCTTTTGTATTCCGGAAAAGGACTCAAAGCGGAGGAGGCTATGGAAATCGGTTTGATCGACGAAGTCGCTTCTTCACAAGAGGATTTGATGTTACGAGCGCGTAAATACTGCGATTCGTTTAAGGATATGGCTATCGAATCTGTAAAAGGAATCAAAATTTCCCTACGGGATCCAGTGCGACAATTTGCGGTCGCCAACGCGGAACGGGATGTTCAGCTTTTATCCGAAGCGGTATTTTCTAGAAACGGCCAAGAGGGAATGCGGTCCATTCTCGAAAGAAGAAGGCCGGTATTTCAGTAAATTCTAAATTAAAAAAATAGAATGTATGAAGGCCGGAATGCTTCGGTCTTCGTTGCGGCTTTTACAAGGGCGTCGCGGTTCGTTCGGCGCAAGTTCCGTTCTTCGTTTGGATTTGAATCGTTGGAAAACGCGTGTATCGAAGTGAACAGTGTCTGTCGAAGTGAACAGTGTCTGTCGAAGTGAACAGTGTCTGTCGAAGTGAACAGTGTCTGTCGAAGTGCACGGTGTCTGTCGAAGTGAACGGTGTCTGTCGAAGTGCGCAGTGTAGTCGGAGGAAAGTAGAATTTTACAAAAACATAAAATTCGCTTTCGATGACTATACCATTGTGTGTCCTAAGCAGTATGTCCGGAGCGGGACGGGTAGGAATCGATCGAAACGAAAAAGCGAACGTTTCCCTTCCGCCCCAAAACTCTCAATGAAACAACTTTCCGGGATTCAAAATTTCCTTTTTATCGATTTCTTTTTTGAACGCCCGCAAACCGAATAACGCAGGTTGGGACGTTGCCTTTACATACCAGGGTTTGTGATCGAACCCCACCCCGTGGTGGTGGGAAATCGGCGCCCCGTTTTGATAAAAGGTTTCCGAAACGGTGCGTTTCATCTTAAACCATTGTTCCGCCGGTTTTTTTTCATCCATCGGAAATAGGATCGTGTAGTAAAGACAAGCTCCTTCGTGATAACTGTGCGAGATATGACACATGGCTATCGATCCGGGAATCGATTTTTCCAGAGAAGCGATCCCTTCCTTGTGGAGGGTGAGAACACGATCATACGTCGTGGAGGTTTCCATCGTATCCACTCCGATTCCGTTCTCCATTACGTGATTGCGTAGGAAGGGCATGTTGTAACGGGAATGAATCCATTGTTCTCCCAGGTGTGTTCCCGCATAGAGGCCTTTGTGCGAGGATATGATTCGTTTGATTTTGGAAAAATTGGCGGAGACGTCCTCTTTACTTCCGTCCAAACCGAGGAGGATCACACATTTGTCCTCGCCGATGGACTTCCAGTTCAATACCATATCCTGGATTTTGTTTTTGAGCCAGCGTATCGGAGTATTCTTTTTTCCTAATGTTCCAAGCGTCTGATACAACCTGGTTTCGCTTTTGTCCGAAAGCCGGATCATCGAGGTGGGAATCTCGCGATGATTGACTTCGCGGATAAAGTCCACTCCCGAGGAAAAATCCGGAAAGACGATCCCGAAGTATTTTCTCGTCTCGGGGAGTTTATGAATTTTGATCGTCGCTTCGGATATGACTCCGAGGAGACCTTCACTTCCGGCAAAAATTTGGTTCAGATCGGGTCCGGTGGAGGAGGCGGGGTCACGCAATGTTTCCACGGTTCCCGCGGGAGTTACTACCTTTAGACTGGTCAGTATTTCCTCGATTTTTCCGTACCGATTCGATTGTTGTCCCGCGCTTCTTGCGGCGATCCAACCGCCTAACGTGGAATATTCGAAAGATTGGGGAAAATGTCCGAGTGTGAATCCTTGGTCGTTCAGGGTTTTTTCCAATTTCGGTCCGTAGATTCCCGCTTGGAACGTGGCAAGATGACTTTCCCGATCCAAACGGATAAGGTTCGAAAGACGGGTCGTGTCCAAGGACAGGACGACCTTTTGGCCTTTTCCTTTTACCACTTCCAAACCGCCCACGACCGAGGAACCGCCTCCGAAGGGAATCACGGTGATATTGTTTTTGGAACAGTATTCCAGAATTTTGGCAAGTTCCGAATCCTTGCCCGGATAAACGACTCCGTCCACGAAATGTTTGAGAGTGTCGAAGGAAAGCCGTAGAACGTCGTAATAACTTTTCCCCGCGGAATGGAATACCCGTTCTCTCCGCTCGGTCGAGACGTGTTTGGATCCGCAAATTTTACCGAGTTCGCGGATTTGAGCGGGGCTTAGGTTCGATTTCGGAAGTGTAATTTCTTCCAATGCGACCGGCGGGGTTTTCCGGATTTCGGTGATTTTAAATTCATCCGCCAGAAAACCGAGAATGTCCTGCATTTGTCCCACTCTGAAAAAATCCTGACCGTAGGCACCCCAGGCGTTCCAACGTAGGTTGTCTCTGGAATAGTCGATCTGGGAATTGAGTTCCGTATAAAACATGTTTGTAACCGTCTCCGAATTATGATTTCTAAACGTTCCGAAGCACAAGGATTCGGAGATGATCCGATTCCGCAACAGAATTCCGAGGCGCTCGTTAGGACAAAAGTCTCCGGAGTTCCGCAATCCGATCGTTTTTGGGATCCAATTCCGTCGCTTTTTCCAGTAAATACAAGGACCGATTCCGATTTCCCTGGAGTCTGTACAAGTCGGCTAAGTGGATCAGATTTTTTACGTGATCCGGAAAACGAAGTCTGAATTTCTCGCTCAACTCTTCTCCGCGTTTGAGAAGAGAAACATCTTTGGTTTTCGAGTAAATTCGTTTTGTCAAAAGCGATAGATACAAAAGAAGTTCGTGATCTCCCGGGTCGGAGTTCAGGGCGTTGTATGCGGAACGAAGAGCCGCCTCCGCATCCCCGAGTTTATCCTGCAATCGCGCGATCAATTTCCAATCCTCGGGAGAATTGGATTGCGCGTGTTTTGTCTCCTCGTAAATTCGTAGAGCCTGATCGAAGTTTTTTGATAAGGCCGCCTCTTTCGCTTTGGAGAAACGTTCCGAATCGAAAACGATTTTTTCCTTTTTGTCGTATTCGATGGAAAGAAGGCTGTAGTCGTCGGAAAAACGACCGACGGACAAAAGTTTTTTTTCGATGTCGGCCAATTCGCCCGAGGCTTCCTCCACCCTTCGTAAAAATTCGTTTTCGTCTTCGTTGATCGTACGTTTTCCCGTCGAATGTTCCTCCAATACTAGGTCGTCTTTTCCGTCGGATCCGCAGAAAATTTTATCCCCCGGTCGCATGGAAAACACCCGCACGTAGATCGCTCCGCCGACACCGCTTACTCCCAATTTGTAAAAATGGGTTTCCGGATCGATAAAGGACGCGACCCCGTCGCGATATAATACGAGCCAAGGATGTTCTATATTCAAATAATATAATGTACCCGTCTCCTCTTCCACGAGCCCGAGTACGGCGGAAACCAACATACTACCGTCGAAGGTTTCGAAAACTTTTTGAAGATCCGTAAAACAATCCTTGAGCCAACGTTCGGGCGATCGATCCGAAGAATCCGGATCCATTTTGGATCGAATTACGACGGAGTTATAAACCGCACCTAAAACGAGCGCTCCTCCGGCGCCTTGGATCGATTTTCCCATCGCGTCCCCGTTGATGAACGCCTTGAATTTTTTTCCCTGGAGAATCAGGTCATAAGCGCTGAGATAATCTCCGCCCAATTCGTATTCCTTGTCGCGAAACATGAATTTCTTGTATTGATTCAATGCGAATTCGATTCGCACCGGACCGTCCTCGGTTTTCGTTGCGATCAGGGGGTTTAATAGGAGCGAGGTCAAAAAATAATCTCCGTCCTGTTTTTCCTTTAAACTTTGGATCTGTTGCATCGTTTCCGAAATTTCACGATTCTTTTCAAGGATCTTATAATGGCTCAAAAAATTGGAAAATCGATATCGCTCCACGATAAAACCGCTAAAAAAAGCGACGACGTAACTGATCGCAAGATTCTGCATCGAATACGAGGCTTGACCGGTCGAAAGATTCGGTTTGTAGATCAGAACCGAAGTTAGAAAAAAGAAAATGGAAAGCAAATACAGACTGAAAAGTGCCCTCCGTGGAAACGGCATAAACACCATGGACATCACCACGATTTGTAGACCGGAAACGTAGTTCGGGTCGTCCGCAATTCGTCCCGTAAAAAAAGCCGTTGCATTGAGTAGATACAAAAATAGGACATACGCCCACTCCAAACCTTTTCCGCGGAATTTCGTTCCTCGTATACGATCGATCAATAAGAGCGATAAAAAAAAGACGCAGAACAGACTCAATCCTATCCGGAAATAAAAAAGTTCGGGAAACTCCGGATGAAGTTTGCGATCCGTGTCGAATGCGAAACCCAGCCAAACAAAGATACCTAAAATCGATCCCGGATAATGTAGAAAACGAGACTGTCTGTGTAGGTCGTCCAAATACTCTTTCGAATATCGAATTCTATCTTCTTGAATGTCGAAAATAAGACGGAGATATCTTCGGATCGAGGTAGAAAAATTCATCGTCGTTCGATTCCTTCAGGACTATTTATTTTTTCAATCAATGTTTCGAATCGTAAACAAATCGTTTCTTTTTATAAATTCATAGAAATTGGTATTTGCCGTTGAAAAGCTGTTTGACCCCCTTCCTTTTGAATGAATTTTGTTTGCTATGGCAGTCACCGGAAAGAAAGCAGTTCCTCTACAAACGAAAAAAAATCAAGGATCCAAATCCACACCGACAATCTACGATTTACTGATCGTGGGGGGAGGAATTACCGGCGCGAATATTCTCTGGGATTCTACGCTTCGCGGAATGAAATCTCTTCTTTTGGAAAAGAACGATTATGCTTCGGGTACGAGCCAAGCTACTTCCAAAATGATCCACGGTGGTTTGCGTTATCTCAAAAATTTTGAATTGAGTTTGGTCCGAGAATCCCTACGGGAGCGGGCGACCCTGGCTAGAATCACTCCGAATGCGGTTCAAACGATGGGATTTTTGACTCCGATCTATTCTTGG
Organism: Leptospira gomenensis; assembly: GCF_004770155.1. GTDB lineage: Bacteria > Spirochaetota > Leptospiria > Leptospirales > Leptospiraceae > Leptospira > Leptospira gomenensis. Next base: position 84,276 of record NZ_RQFA01000008.1, read on the forward strand.
GCGGAAAAATTCGTGTTGAAGGTCGGCATGGAAATGTACAATGCGCTTTCCTACGATCGAAATCGGAATATCTGCGAAGACCGTCTGATTCCGAAATACAGTTATCTTTCCCGGGAGCAGATGATTTTGGAAGCCCCGACACTTTCGCGGAAACATCTGAAAGGCGCGTATCTCTACTACGACTACCTCAACCTAAATCCGGAACGGCATACCTGCGAATTTATATTTTCGGCCCGGGAAAAAGGCGGCGAATCCAAAAATTATACCGAAGTAACTTCGATTCAACGAGGAGCAGACGGGGTTTATCGTGTTGTCGCTCGAGACAAAATTTCCGGAAAAGAAACCGAATACAAAACCAAATCGATCGTCAACGCGGCCGGTCCTTGGGCCGATTTCGTCGAATCGTTAGCGGGAGTTCCCGCGGATAAACATCTCGTGCGATCCAAGGGAATTCATGTGATTACCCGAAAGATTTGCGGAGATAAAACCGTAGTTTCCAAAAAAAGGGACGGGACGCATATCTTCATCATTCCTTGGAGAAACAAGACGATCATAGGAACCACCGATACGGAATATCCGGATAGCCCCGATCGATTCCGGGTCACAAAACGGGATATAGAAGAATTGTTAAACGAAATCAATTCCTCGTTCGGATATACCGATCTGACTCTGGACGACGTGGATTTTTATTACGGAGGATTGCGTCCTTTGGTGGAAGATCCCGGCCAAACCAATTCCACTTCCACTTACAACGCTTCCCGGAAGACCGAAATTTTCGACCACAAGGACGGAGGATTCCCGGGATTTTTTACGGCCATGGGAGGGAAATATACGACGAGTCGCGCAGTCGCGGAGGAGGTCGTGGACAAGGTCGCCGGGTTTCTTCCGGGAAATTATCGCGTCTGCGAAACGCATCTGGTACCGACTTCCACGGGGGATTATTCGGATTTAGGTTCTCTCGTTCAGGATTTGTCGAGACGATATCCGAAAATCGAAGGAGCCAAACTCGAACTACTTGCCGAGAGATACGGTTCTCAGGCGTTCTCCGTTTTGGAACATTCTTCCGCGAAAGAAGAGACGTTTCGTCTGCAAAACGGAGAAACGTTTTACGAGTGTGAACTCAGTTTCATCGCCCAACGGGAAGACATACGATTTTCTACCGATTTTTTCTTCCGTAGATCCGGAGTGGGAGTTCCCGGAATGCCGGAGGAAAAAGAGACATATAAGATCGTGACCTCTCTGGGAAAACGACTCGGTTGGAATTCTGCATCCGTCAAAAAAGAGATACAATCCGTGAAAGAGAGGTATAGAATATTCTAATATTCTAAAACGTAAACGAGTTGGAAAGCGCCAAAGACAAGAAGTCCTTGATGGTTTCCGACGTGTCCGCGAGGCTAATCGAGTCTCCGTCCACGATCCTTTGTACCACGGTTCCCAAAATCACGCTGATTAGGATACGATTGAGGGTGGGATTGCTTACGCCGAGGTGTTTCGTGATTATGTTCACGTATTCCTTCATCGCGTCGGCTATCAGCGTCTTTTCCTCCTCGTGATTTTTGAGTCTGGAGACGTCACAGATGATATAAAGAAGATTTTGGAAGTAGGATTCTCTGGCTTGGATCATCTGAAACAAGGATTCCACACGGAGTTCCAGGGATTGAGTCTGGGCAGGCGTTCCTTTGGAATAGAGTTGAAGTTCCTCGATGTCCTTGTTGAGAACGAATTTCACGAGTTCCTTAAAGATGTCCTCTTTCGTCGCGAAATAATGGTATAAGGTTCCCGTGGATACGTCCAATTCGGTCGCAATCTCTCTCATGGAAACCGCCGAATATCCTCTCCTTGCGAGAATGTCCACACACTTCGAAAGGATTTCTAATTTGTATTTCTCGTGATTGACTATCTTCGGCATAAGGATTCCTCTCTGTTTCTTTTTTTAGTTTATGGGATGGGAATTTTGACGCCGGTCGAGGGCCAACACGAACCGAACCTTCCCGCTTCCTTTCCGTTTTAGTAGGAAATTTTCAACTTTTGATAAACGAAGCCCAACAACCAAATCGGACCGATCATCAGGAATTGTAGATCCTGAAAGAAGGAAGGCTTTTTTCCTTCGATTTTATGACCGATAAATTGTCCGATCCATGCCAAAACGAAAATCGTGATCGAGAGATCCGAAATTCCATACGAATACGATCCGATCGGGATCGGAAGAATCAAAGTTTGTAATACGACGATAAGAACCATCATGAGGGAGCTGAGAATCAACATTCCCAATGCGAGCGCCGGAGAAAGACGGATGTAAAATCCTAAAGCCAGAACGAGGGCGATCGTAGCGAAATTCAGATAAGGAACCGACGCGAAAACGGAAGGGACCGGAATGGACCAAAACAAACCAATGACGGTAAAGTATATCAAAGGGACGCAGATCCAATGAATGTTCTTGTTGATCGGATTCCGATGACTTTCTGCGTATTCGTCAAACCAGGTGGATACGGATTTCATGAAAGTTTCCTCGTTCTAAAAATTTTAAACGTTCGAAATATAATCGCAAGTGTTTTTTATCGAACCGACGACGTAAAATCCAAAAACGAAACGGAGATTCAGGATTCCTGCGGAGGGTTTTCCTTCGTTTCGAGTTCGGCTCCCGTTTCGTTTTTCATCCGATCGTTTTCCGATTCCAAAGGTCTTGTGATCCGTTCGATCGGAAGTTTTTTTACGTGGTTGGCCATTTCTTTCAGAATCGCCTCGGTGATCTGTTTCATGATGTCGCCCGTGACCTCGTTTTCCAATACGTCGATGATCATCGAACTGATATCCTCTCCGAGGCGTCTGGAAATTTCTCCCATAAACGGAATCCTGGAAAGTTCGCCTAACAAGAATTTGGTTTGTAACGATTCGTTCACCTTTGTGTTGAACGTGGTTTGATGTTTTTCGAACGCCTTCTTGGCGAGTTTACTGTAATCCAGTCGAAGCATCACTTCTTCCACTCGTTCCAACGAATGTAGAAAAACCGCGTCCGCGATCGTATCGACGATGATGTCCCGAAAACGGAACGTGATTTCCCGAGTTACGATGTCGCTTATGTTTTGACCGGATTGACCGAGTTTGTAAAAGGCGATCAGAATTTTGATTCCCCGTAAAAAAAGAAACGGACGTAGAAAATAAAACGGAATCACTCCGACCACTTCATACCAGTTCCTGGAAAAATACTCGGCGGGATCTTTGCTCTTACGGAATTTGGTGATCAATTCGACGCCCCAGATAGCGAGCACCAAAAAGTCGAATCCGATGACATACGCATACGTATCTTTGGTAAGAAATTCCTTGTAGGAATTGTAGATCAAAAGCAGGAGCACATCCAAGGCCGCGAATACGAGAAGAAACAAATCTCTTCCCGAACCTGGCAAGGCGCGGAACCAAAGATAAAAATGTCGGACGTTAAATTTGTTGACCCGTACCGGTAAACGTTCGGAATCAGCCATTTTACTCGTAATCCCCCTGGAAAGGTTGGTTTACAGCATTTATGAGAATGGGATTCTGGTCACTACAATTCCATGTCCTCACTCGTGGCGATCGACGGTTTCAACCTGATCTACAAGTTTCCCGATTTGGAAGATCGTATGTATCGGAACGAGTTGAAACGCGCGCGGCAAGGTCTGTTGGAGTTGATGGATTCTTATTCCGAAAAAAAGAAAAAACAGGACTTTCACGTTTTTTTCGACGGAAAAAAAGAGAAGGGAAGCGAAGTGCTCCAGGAGACGTTCGGTAGGTTGAACGTATATTTCAGCCGAGATCGTAAAGCGGATGAATTGATCAAAGAGTTCGTTCGCACTCGGATCCGTCCTTCGGACGTTCAAGTGGTCAGCTCGGATAAAGAGATTTTTTTTCACGCAAAAAAATGGGGAGCACATCCGATCGCTTCCGAAGATTTCGCGGCTTTGGTGACCAAAGAACTCGCGCCTTCGAATCCTGAAAACGATGAAGAAGATCGCAAGGATCGAAAACTCAGTTCCGGCGAATTGGAATATTGGAAAAATCTTTTTAAAAAAGGCAGATAACAAACAGTGCTGTTCAATTCAGTTACGTTCGCGATCTTTTTTGCAGTCGTTTATATCGTTTATTGGAATATTCCGAAACGGAATCGACCCGATTTTCTCATTCTCTCCAGTGCGTTTTTTTACGTTTGGTTCTCCTGGATCTTTTTTCTTCATTTTATCGGGATCGTTCTCCTTAATTTCTTTTTATACCGCAAAATCAAAACTGCTTCGGAAACGTCCGGAAAGTGGATGGTCGTCGCGGTTCTTTTGAACTGCGTCAACCTCGGTTTTTTTAAATACTTTTACTTCTTCTCCCGCGTTCTCGCCGATTTGACAGGTTATCCTTTTTTCCAAGAAATCCAGGGAATGATCAAAATCGTACTTCCGCTTGCGATCAGTTTCTACAGTTTTCAGATGATCGCCGCCGCGGTGGACGCGAAACGGAATCCGCAAGGGGAAACGATCTCTTTAAAGAATTATTTTTTGTTCGTACTCTTTTTTCCGGTGCTCATCGCCGGGCCGATCATGAGGACGGGGGATTTTTTTCCGAATCTGAAGGATTTGGAACCGGATCGCGATAAAATCTATAACGGCTGTTATTTGATGATCAGCGGTCTTATCAAAAAGATACTCGTCGCCGATCCTATTTCCGGTTTGATCTCTCCGATTTTTTCCAATCCGGAAGTTTACGATTCCACTTCCCTAGCGTTAGCCGGCATCGGATACGCAGTCCAGGTGTTCTGCGATTTTTCCGGTTTGACCGATATGGCTCGCGGAGTCGGCGCTTTGCTTGGTTTTTATCTGCCGGAAAATTTTAAGGCTCCTTTCTTTTCCTTAAGCGGAAGGGAGTTGTGGCAGCGGTGGCACATAACGTTATCCTTTTGGCTCCGGGATTATATCTATTTTTCCCTCGGAGGAAGCCGCGCCGCCGCTTGGAGAACGCATTTAAACCTGATTTTAACGATGACTATCGGCGGATTTTGGCACGGAGCAGATTATACGTTTATCGCTTGGGGATTTTATTGGGGGGTTCTGCTCGCAGGAGAAAGGTATCTGGAAACTTCCTTAGGCTGGAAGTTGACTCCGGAAAAAAATATCCCGTTGAAGATCGGCAAGGCGATCATCGTCTTTCTACTTTTTTCCTTCAGCGCGGTCCTATTTCGAGCGGATAACGCGACGACGATGGTGCAACATATTCGGGGACTTTTGTTCAATTCGTCGCAGAGGATAGAGGGGGAATTGGCGTCAGGTCAGTTTCTTTGGTTGTCGGAAGCGGGCGGTTTATTGGACGGTTCCGGTTTGTTTCGTCTCAAGGAAATGGAAAACCTGGAGAAGTTTTTTTATCTATTTCTTGCGATCGTATTTTTCAACTGGGCGCAGTATGTACCCGATTTTTGGAAACGTTTTCGGAAATACGATCCTTGGCTTTTGACCGTAGTCGGAGTCGTTACGGTGTTTTTACTGGCGCTTTTTTCCGAGGATTCGGGTGCGTTTATCTATTATAAGTTTTAGGAAATTGTAATGTTTCGAAACAGATTTCTCCTCGTTCCTTTCGTGATTTTTATTCTCGCGTTTTGTATCGATAAAATAATCAGCTCCGAAACGTTCGAGCCGTATTATTCGCTTACTCTTTCCGATTTGAATTTCCGTCATAAGGAATCCTTGTTCGTAGAACTTAAGGATTATCTAAAGTTACCGGAAAGAAAAAAGGTGATCGTTTATTTCGGAAACTCGCGTGCCCTGTTGTTCCGAAACGATTATATAGAAAAAAAATATCCTGCTTGGATATTGTATAATTTTTCCGTTCCGGGAGGTTCCCCGGACTATTATCTTTATTGGCTGGAACGATTCCGAAACGAAGGAGTAAAACCGGACTTTATACTGATGGACGAATCGATCGAAATTTTCAATTCCTCCTCGGTTTTAACCTTGGACGAAGTCCTTTTCTACGGACTGAGCCCCTGGTTCGTTTTGCGTCACGCAAACAGGTATTCTTCTTCGGATCTGACCGGGTTTATCGGAAAAAAATTATTTCATACTCTTAAAAACAGACCGCGCCTCAACGTTATCCGGGCTCGCGCCAAAGACGGAGGTTTTTTGGCGAAGGGTTACAGCAGGCTTCGATCGGAAATCGGGGAAAACCTTCGAAAACAAAGAGGGAGCGCGACATCGGACGCTAGTCCGCGTATCGTTTTGGCTTCCGAGTTGTTGAAAAAAAGATCGAACACGGATTTTAAGTCCTATCTTACTCCTTTTACCTTCAATCCTAAAATGCTCGCCAACGAAGAGGACGCGATCCGAATCATTCGGGAAATCGGAGTTCCGTATGCCACGATTTGGGTGCGGGTTGCGAGGCCGTATTTCGAGTTGTACAAAACCAAAAAGGTGATGACCGAAGAAAAGCGGGAAAAAACTCCGTATGAAATTATGATTCCTATATTAGAAAAACTGCATCAATCAACGAACACTACTTTCTGGAACATGAACGAGGATCCGAACTACGATTGCGACGATTTCAGCGATCCGGGACACATGTCTCCGAGTTGTTTCAACGATTATGCGGATTTCATTTTCACCCGTTTGCCGAAATAACGAACCGACGCCGCGATAGGATTCTTTTTCTTCCTGTTACCTCTTTGGATCTTCGACGAAACCCGCAACCGTGGTCTTTTGAGCTAAGATTTCGAAATTTATTTAAAGCGGTGAAAGAAAGAGTTTTGAACATCCTTTCTTTCACAGGATTTTTTTTCATAGGGTTTTTTATTCGATAACGGTGATCCAGTCCTTGTTCTCGAGAGCGATTTCGGAAACGGTGGATTGTGAAGAGCCGTTTTGTTTTATTTTTAAAAGAGTTTCCTCGTCGATTCCGTATAATAGAAGAAAGTAGAGTTTTCCGTTTTCGGTTTCGATCGGGGGCAATTCAGGGTCGTTCGCCAAAAGGATCCCGGTCAGTCGAGTGGTTTGGTTTTCGTCGATCGCCCTTCCGAAATTCAGGCTGTGGCCGGGACCGAGATGCGCTCCTTCCATCCCGTAATACGCGATGTCGTTCATGAGCACCATAGGCCATACGGGAGGATTTTTCGCGCTCTTTTTGGAAAGACGAAAGGTTAGCTCGTATCCTAGTCCGCTTACGTTGGGATCGGACCATTCCTTTTCGAAAAGTTCCGAACAACCGTAACTAACGTATAACCATTGAGTCGGTAGATCGAATACGGACGCCTGATATAACACGTGTTTGCCGGTCGCGTCATGATTCGGATAAATTTTAGGGCTGATCGCTGACGGTAATCGTAAGGAAGGATAAATTTTGTCCGTGATTTCGTCGATGGCGGACCAGCCCCGATCCGCAACTTCCTCCAAAGTATGTTGTTCTTGCGGTCGTTCCGCCCCGAAAATTTTCGAAAAAAGTCCCATCTTTTTAAATTCCTTATCGCAGATTGAAGTCGGAAATCATGTTCCCGAGAACGGGAAATAATTTTTAGAATCGAAATCGGAGATAAGAAAAAAAAGCTGCGCCGTAAATTTCTTTTTTATTATAACCATTTCGAAGTTATAATACCGAAGTAATTGGTGCGAAGATGAGGAATTTTAGAAAAACGTTTCGTTTTTCCGAACACAATTACTTCGTAAGTTCTTTAACGAGCTCCGGTAAAATTTCGCCCGATTGGCCGCATAAAAAAAGATCGACCGACGAAGAGAATGCGGTTCGTTCCGGATTCACTTCCACAAGTAGCGCACCCGCGTTACGCGCCATTTGTGCGAGGGCTACCGGCATCGTTACGGACCCGGAGGTGCCGACTATCAAAAGTAAATCGGTTTCGTTCATACGTCTAAAACAAACGTCTATTTCCGTTTCGTCGTAGGATTCGCCGAACCAGACCACGCCGGGACGGAGTAGGGAGGAACAACTCGGACAAACGGGAGGAAGTTCCTCCGGGGAATAGTTCCGTTCGCTGGCGGTTTTACGACAAACGTTACAGACGTTTCGAAAGATATTCCCGTGAATTTCGATGAGATTTCGAGAGCCGGCCTTCCTATGAAACCCGTCCACGTTTTGTGTGATCAAAAGAAAATCCGGATGAATTTTTTCGAGCGTTACAAAAGCGTTATGGCCCGGGTTGATCCGTTTCGTAACGATCAGATTTCTTCTCCAGAGATACCATTCCCAAACCAATTTCGGATTTTTACGAAACGCTTCCTGTGTCGCCAAATCCTCCGCCCGGAAATTATTCCAAAGTCCGTCCTCGCCTCGAAACGTCGGAATTCCGCTTTCCGCCGAAATTCCCGCTCCCGTAATCGCGGTGATTTTACGGAATTTGTGTTTGTTGGCGGATAGAAAGGTCTTCACAAAGGAAGTTGCAGCGCCGATTGAACTCGTTCTGCGGTTTTTTGATCCGTCAAAATCCGAATCAATTCCAAAGAAAATTCGAAAGCGGAACCGGGGCCGATACTCGTTACGATTTTGTCGGAAATTTCCAATCGTGAACCTGTGTAACCGGGTGCGTCCGATACAACTCCCGGAAACGCCGTGAACTTCTGTTCGTGGGAAAGAATATTCTGATGTACTAATATACTAGGCGCAGCGCAGATAGCCGCGATCCAACGTCCTTCCCGTTTACTGTTACGCAGTAGTTCGGAGATCCTTCGGTCGGAGGCGAGGGATTTCGTTCCCGCGTTTCCTCCCGGTAAAACGATCATGTCGAAGTCGTCCGAGTTGATTTCGTCCAAGGTTTTGTCCGCGAGAAGTTTTACCCCACGGGAAGCGGTGACCGGGCCTTCCTTTAAGGAAGCGCTTACTACTTCGATGCCGGCTCTACGAAGCGTGTCCACGACGATCACCGCTTCCATTTCCTCCATTCCGTCCGCGAACGGGACCAAAACTTTCGGCATAGGTTTCTCCGGTTTAGTCCCTGGAACCCTTCCAGGTGACGTTCAAATTCAGAAAATAATTCGTGATCATCGCGGCGGAAATCGCGAGTAGATCGCAGATCAATTTGATCAGAATTCCGGAAGAATTCAATTCCGAAAGAAAAATTTTATGATATAAAAATTGAAACACGCTCACTTGAATCGTTAAACCCAGAAGACTGACGAGATGAAATAGGATCAATCCTTGCGATAACTTAAAGCCCGAATAACGTTTTTCGTAAAACGTGAGATAGTTGTTGCATAGAAAATTCGAAAGAATGGAGATTTCTATTCCGAAAAGTACCGAAGTAGGAAACGGGTTTAAAAAACGAAACGGCATTTCCAATTCCGGAAATTCTAAAAATTCTCCGATCAATAACCCAGTCAAATTCACCAAAACTCCGAATGATCCTACGAGTGAATACAGTAAAAACGTGGGAGAAATTCGTTTGCCGAAACGGAGGTCCAACACGGCCACGAGATAGTTTCGGATCACGGAACCGTCCAATTTCGTTTGTCCGTAACGTCTGTTTTGAAACGCGAACGGTATCTCCGAAACCCTAGGTGGACGGGTGGGGCGACTTAGAAATTCGAGGAAAATCTTAAATCCGCGCGGATGAATTTTTTCTACCGTATTTTCGAAATGATTACGGGAAATCGCGAAAAAGCCGCTCATCGGATCCGAGACGGGTAAAGGAAGAAGGGACTTCGCGAGTCGCGTCGCGATTACGCTGAAGAAACGGCGGGTCTTTGACCAATTCGAAGTGGAACTTCCGTCGGAATATCGGGTCCCTACGGAAAGATCCGCTCGACCCGAAACGATCTCGTCGATCAATCGAGGTAAAATTCGCTCGTCGTGCTGGAGATCCGCATCCATGACCACGAAAACCTGTCCCTTCGCGAAACCCATCCCTGCGATCACCGCGGAAGAAAGACCCTGAGCGTCCATTCTACGGAGAACTTTTAGACCCGGATGTTTTTCTTTCAAGCCTTCCGCAATTTCCCAGGTGCGATCCGGACTATTGTCGTCCACAACGATGATTTCAAACGAATGTCCTTGCAGCGAGGATTCGATTCTCGGAAGCAGAATGGGCAAATTCTCTTTCTCGTTATACGTCGGTACGATGATAGAAATTAAGGGTAAGGAGGAGGTCATTGATTCTCAAACGTATGAAACGCGATTTCTCTGTAAATTCATTCGATGTACACTTATTTATTGAAATTGGTTTCTTCCGAAAGAACAGGATCCCGGAACGCTTTTCTCAAAAATTACAAATTCCTGACATTTTCCATTTTGATTCGAAAAAGTTGAATGCAAAAATACGGTCCGTTTGCAAAAAACTTTTTTCGTAAATTTCAACCGATTGCGTTATGGGATCTGTGATGGTATTCAAACGCAGAATCCATACGCGGACCGTTTCTCGATGGGTCGGATTTTTTGCCTTAATCGTTTTCAGCCAGATTTCCACCGGTCTGTTGTTACGAAACGAATTTCGAACCGGTCCGATTTCTCCCTTTTCGGGGAATAGGATCCGTTCTCCGTACTCGGATACGAATTTGAAATGGTTGAAGACGGCCATACATCTCCATTCGGACAGGGACGGTTTTTCTCCCTTTCGCAGTCCGCCCGAAGAGATTCAAAACCGATATTCCGAAAAAGGATACGATCTGATCGGAATCACGGATTACTTAAAAATCAGCGGCGTCGATTCCGGATCAAAAACTTTTTTACCGGGTTATGAGTGGGGAAGGGATTTTAATAAAAAACATATTCTTGCGATCGGCGCGGATACGGTAACACCGGATTTTTTTCCGATGTATGCGGCACCCGGAAACATACAATGGACCGTCGATCGGATGCAGAAGTCGGGTGCGTTCGTAGTGGTCGCACATCCCGCTTTGGAAGGATCGGTTCCGGAACACACGATCGAGAGGTTACGCGGAATCGACGCGATCGAAGTTTTTTCTCCGTATGGAATTTTTTTCGCCGAATGGATCCGTCTTCTGGATCGGGGGATTGCGGTGAACGCATTTTCCGGCGATGACCTTCATTATTTTCCAGGCGAATCGATCCGAGCGATGAAGCTGCCTTTGTACAAACGTATCTTTCACGAATTGACCTTTTCCGATCAAAACGAAGGTGAACCGTTCACGAGATATATTCTCCTCAATTCGGATTCTTTGGGAACGAAGGACGTTGTGCGAAATCTCAAACAAGGAAATTACGTTTCCGTAATCAAGACGGCCGATTATCTCGAGGATCCGGGCGTGAACGAATTACGTTTGGACGGCGATCGAATCATTGCACGTTTTCCCGAGAAATTTTTAAAGCTGGAATTCATCGGTTCCCAAGGACGGATCCTCGCTTCGGAAACGGAATCTAAGTCGGCGTATTATCGGTTTACAAGAGAGGATTCTTTTGTGATCGTCAAAGTAATTTTTGCTTCTGGTTTGTTGTATTCCAACGCCTTTTTTAGAAAGGAATCGTAACTTGTAACCGAAATCGATCCGTCGTTTTCGTGTGAGGAAATTTCGGTGTGTTGTTTTTCCCGATCGTATTCGATTTGTTTGTGGGGCGTTTTTTCGGTAGGAATTTCAATTCCGTCTTATTTTTGAAAAATATGGTGTATATACAACTTCCGATAATACATATTATGTCGCATTAAGGCGAAGAAAGTTGTAAACGTACCCATACATCCTTTACACATCGTACTCAATACAAGCCTTACACATCGCTCAATACATCCTTTACAAAAAGAAACGTAAACATGTATCCCACGTTCAATGAATTGGCATGTGATTCTTATCTTGCAACGTACGACACTTTTCCGGTGAAAGAAATCTTTGATTTGTGTAGTTTCTATCTTATTGCTTACGCAACAGTAAACTCAGTTTGCTCGTAAACGAACTTCCCGTGAAATAAACGAAGATTACCGGAGGAAGGATCGTTCCGCTATTTCTTTCCTTAACAAAAGAAAAAAAGCTCCGCTGAAAATACTGAAAAATAAAGACGTTGCGTGTGTTTTCCATAATTCCAACGGAAAACACGCGTTCTTAGAACCCCACTTTGATTCTAAACCGTTATCGGGAGCACCGGAAAGAAACGAATTCAGGAATCAGTAAAATAGGATTTCTGGAAAGGTTCTGGCGACGCTCCTTCCAGAATAAAAATCTAGGTAAGTAATCTTTTCCTTTCAGGGAAGTTTCTTAGAGGGTGTGGACTGGGAAAAAGGAATTTTTTTCTATCGCCGAATGAGGGATCCGGTTTAGAAGAAAAGGACGCGAGACTTGCGAAAAAGGCCCCGGATTTTTTTCGGAGCCTTTCCCATTTTGTTATCGATCGAATCCTTTAGTAATATTGACCTAAAGTGATCGTTACGATGGTTTTGTTGTTATCTTTTTTGTTGATACATTCGCATTTGATCCTTGCGGATTGACTGTAATATCCTTGGTGCGCCGAAAATCCGGGCGCCGCCTTACAGCTCTTATACAGTCCTTCATTCACCAAACGCCCGCAAGCCTCTTGAATCGCGGCTTCTGCGTCGCTCATTTGTGAAAAAACTTTCCCAGGGGTCAATAGTCCCGCCAGAATCAAGGTGAAAAATGCTGCGGTCTGAAACCATTTTTGAATCACGGAATTTCCTCTCTTTGAACTGAAAATAGATAAATCACTCGTCTAAAAATTCAAGTTATAATTCAATGAAATCGTCGAATGGATGGCAAATTTCGACGAAAATTCCCGATCAACGATAGGATCCAAACAATGAATCTGCAAAAAATCTCCGTTTCGGTTTTATTTCTTTGTATTATGATTCGTATGTCTCCGATTTTTGCCCAGGCAACGGAAGATAAAACCTTAGAGGAATACAGGGTGAAAAAAAACGATTCTTTGACGAAGATCGCCAAAGAAGTATTAAACGACCCTGGAAAGTGGAAAGAGTTTTTAAAATACAATCGGATTCAGAATCCTTCCTTGATCAAGGAAGGAATGGTTCTCAAAGTGCCGGTTCATCTTCGTAAAATCGTGGAATCGGAGACTCCTCCTTTGGCGGCTTTAGAATTATACCACGGCGTCGTTGAATATTCTAAACGAGTTTCAAACGGAAATTCTCCCGTTTGGAACTCCGTTAACCGAAATCAGCTTCTCCGCGAAGGAGAACGTTTAAAAACGGGGCCTAAATCAAGCGCGTCCCTGTATTTCTTAGAAAACGAAGCGAGGATCAAACTTTTTGAAACGTCCAGCTTTCGAGTTTCGAAAAAGGAATCCCCGGAGCTTTTTTTGGAAGAAGGACAAATCCAGGCGAATGTAAAACCGGGAATTCTGAAAAACGCGAAAAAGGCCGTTTCTAAATTAGTCATTCAAACCCCGGTTGCGGTCGTAGGAGTTCGGGGAACTCAATTTTACGTAAACAACACCTTCGATCAAAGAACCGACGTAGGTTGTTTTGAAGGAACCGTAAACGTCTCCGCTTCCGGCAAGGAAGTGGACGTAAAGGCCGGCTTCGGCACTTACGTGGAAAAGGGCAAACCCCCGGTGGAGCCCTTTCCGATTCCTGGAAAAATTCAAATCGATCAGGAAGGCATCGCTCCGTGAAATCGAATTTGTTCTTCGTATTTTTGGCGGGATTTCTTTTTTTCCTTTCTCGAACTTCCTTCTCTCAAGAACCGAAAGAGTTGCGGTTGAATTGGAAAGCGGATTCCGCTTCGGAATCGTATCGTGTTGAACTTTCGGATCGTTCGGATTTCAGGGAAGTGCTTCGTACGTTTACGGTTCGGGAGCATACGGTCCGATTTTTTCCGGAAAAAAACGAACGATTTATACGGATCATCGGAATCGGAAAACAGAATTCCAGAGGAGAACCGTCGGAGCCGATCTCTTTGGATTTTCTAAAACCGTTTGTTCGTCCGGAACGAAAATCCGCTTCCAACGATACCGCCATCATCCTTTCCCCGGCAAAAAAAGAACGGATCGTGTTAGACAATCCCAGTGTCGGACAAAACGGAATCCGCGTTTTTTTTCGAGTGAATGAAGGGGAATGGAGGGAATACCGAGATACGATCTACGGACTGCAAGAGGGAAAAAACAAAGTCGAGTTCTATTCCGAAACCGCGTCGGGCGTAAAAGAAACCGTACGTTTTATGGAAGTCGTGCAGGACACGATGCGACCCCAAATCCGAGCGCGCATCGGAAAAGGCATCCGTTTGGAATCGGTTCCGATCACTCGTAAGGATCAATTTCTGATCCTCGAAATTTCCGATCCCGTATCCGGAGTTTTAGAAACCGAATTTTATTTTTTGCAGAACGGCAAAAAGATTCCGATTCAACCTTCCTTCCGCGAGAAGGACGAATATCAATTTTCGATTCCCGATTTTTTAGAAGACGGAAGTTTTGCGATTCAAGTCTGGGCAAAGGACCAAGCGGGCAACTTCGGAGAGGAGACGTTTTTCGGAATTTTGGATTCTTCTGCTCCGCTTTGTCGAATCACACCTCGACCGGAAAAGGAACGTCTTTTGCCGCTTCATTCCGAGGTGCGAATTCAGTGTGAAGATTCCATTTCCGGAATCAAATCTATAGACGTTCGTCGAAACGGGGAAGAATTCCGTCCTTACGCGGAAGGTTTGATTTTGGAACCGGGAAACCATCGGTTGGAATTTAGAGTCACGGACGTCGTCGGAAATGTTTCGTCGTTTTCCGCCGAGTTCAACGTGCTCCTTCCTACTTTGGAATCTAAGATACGGGTTCGTCCTTAGTTTTTGAGTCGATCGATTCTACGCTGAGAATTCGGAGCTCGGAAGCCTGGGTTTTGATTTTTGTGATTTCCTCTTGGAGTTTGCCGGATTCGTCGCTGATCGCGTTGATTTCGGATCCGAGATGTCCCATCGTTTGAACCATCTCTTGTTGGCCGAACATCTGCTCTTTCGTGGAGCCTAAAATTTCTCCCGAAACGGTTTTGATTCGATCCACTTCGGATACGAATTTTTGAACGATCGTCATCTGTTCCAGATAAAAACGGTTCATCGTGTCAATCCTTTGGACCGTCTCCAGAATTTTGAGTTTTTGATTTTCGGTCAAATCCCCCGTTTCCGTGGAAGCGATTCGCGCCTCCTCAATAAATTTGCGCGATTGATTTACGATGTCCGAAATCGACTTTGCGTTTCCGGAAGTAAATTCCGCGAGTTTACTCACCTCGTTGGCGACGACCGCAAACCCCCTCCCCGCCGCTCCCGCTCGAGCCGCTTCGATAGAAGCGTTGAGCGCCAGAAGATTGGTTTTATCCGCGATCTCGCTCATAATCCGGTTGATTTCGTCCACTCGGTTGAACGAATTTTGTATATCTACTAAATATGATTTCGTTTTTTCGGCCGCGATCGTAACGTTTTCCATATCTTCTTTATTTTCTTTTGCAAAAACGGCCAGCGCTTCGCTCAAGGAAGAACTGTTGTGCAGAATTTCCCCGAGTTGATCCGAACTTTCGGCCAATTGTAAGAGACTGGCGTTTTGTGTTTCGATCGAATGCGCCGTGTTGGAGGAAGACGCGGAAAGTTCTTCCAGAACCGCGTTGACTTCCTCCAAAGCGGCTGCTTGCGATTCCATCTTTTGTCCGATTCGATCGATGTATTCCGCAAATTTACGGATCGAGCTTTCCAATTTTTCGGCCGAATCCCCTAAACTTCTTCTGTCCTCCGTCAACTTATGAAGAAGCGTCTGGGAGTCTTCGTAGAGTCGGGTGCCTTCCGCGGAAAGTTTATCAAACAAAGTCATCAATTGAAAAATGATCACGCTCGCCGTAAAAACGAACATAACCTTGATCACTTGAACCGAAAAAATCAGGTGACCCGGAACCTTTCCCAACTCCGGATCCTCCGTCAAAACCATTCCGCCTTTCCAGGCTACGAAGATGGCCGCGATGACGCCTAACGCAGCCAAAACGCCTACCCAGAGTACGAACCGTCTTTCACCCAAAAACGAGGAATAAATCATGATGTAAAAATAAATCGAGAAGATCAGTACGTTGGCGAGAATTGCGGAGGAAACTTTCGGCTCGATCGAACAATCCGCCATCAAAGTAAACGATAGGATATTGATGTCCAAAAGAATCAGCGTTTTTTGAAATCGTACCCCTACTTTTCCGGTGCGATGAAGTATGAATTCCAAAAGACAATAAGAAGCCATCAGCGCCGTCCCGACGACGTGCGCGATCACCTGAGTCGGGTGATTGGTTTTAGAAACGCTCAAAAGCGTCAAGGAGAAGAGGATCACCAATCCCAAACGGATCCGATTGATAACGACGGCCCCGTCCTTCCAAATTTGATAGATCGAAGATTTTTGGGTTTGCGAGGTGTTCCCCATAGGATTCTCCTTGAGAGGTTCATTTTAGGAGCGGATCGTAAAAAGAAAAGCAAAAACTTCGAAAGGAGAAACGGAACACAAAGCGATCTCCCGAACTGATCAAATTATAAGGATGTAATATTCGTAGAAACGTAAAAACCGCGTAACGTTCGTTTTTACGTCGGCTCTGTCGTAGCTCGTAATGCAAGACGTTCTTCTTCGCACGTCCCGTTTTGAGATTTTGTCGGAGTTCTGGGTTCGGATGCGCGACTTCTCCGAAGGAGAACTCCTGATTCCCGGAAATTTTATAGGGAGAATTTCGTCTTTCGATTCCCCGGTCGGAGAAAGTTCGCCGAAACTTACGGAAATACGAGCCCGGAAATCAATCGATGGAACTCCTCTTTTTCCTGTTCGAATTTGTTCTCCAGGGTGTAGGTGGTGAATTGGATCGAACCTTTGGAGCCGCTGGTTACAAAACTATAAAAGATGAATTTCATTCCGCTGAAAAGAGCGGTGTAGGTTACCAATTTTCCGGATTTGCCGTTTACTTTGCAATCAGCGGTTTCTAGAAGACTTGCGTTCGGATCGACTTGACGGGCGTTGACGACTAGAAGTTCCGCGAAGGATTCCATCGGAATTTCCAGGCCTTCGTAGATTATCATCGAGTATCCGGTTCTTTTTTTATTTTCGAACTCGAATTCCGCGACCTTATTTGCCGGTTTTGGGGCTCGGTTCCATTTTTTGGAATCGAACCATACGCTGAACTCGCCGGATTCGCTCTTTAGCTCGGTATCCTGTTCTTGGGATTTGGTCAACACGACGGTCGCCGTTTTTGCGGATTTGGTTTCGGACGATTCCGGAACGTATTTCCACGTGAAGTCCGGATTTAGGATTACTTTTTTACCGCTTTTAGTGGTTGCTTCTTCCGGGTTGGCTGATTGGAGGATACACAAAAATGAGGCTATATAGAGAAATCTTTTCATAAAAAAACTCCAGATGCGTCTAAGTTTCCCGTTACGAATTGCATCGGGTGATTCGCTTAGGTTGAAAAAGGATAGAATTCTGAATATCTAAATTAGGGATCTGTTGGTTCTTCTTTTTTATTTTTCAGAAAAGAATATTTTCGAAACCGTCTCCTTTTTTCGACTGAAAACGAAATCGGTTTTTTTCGGAATGAAAACGGCGAAGATCGTTTTTGTGTTGCGGACGTTTTTATTTCTGAACGGTCGAATCGATTCTCTCAAACGATTCGACCGGTGTGACCGCGTCTATAGATACTCCCGAGAAAAAAGTGTTCCTCTGCTTTGATATGTGGGAAGACGGAGTCGTGAATTAGAAATTGGGCGAATAATGGTATATATAGATTTCGTCTGGGAAAGGATTTTTCCGAGTTTGCGGGAACTCACATAGGAAAGAGATCGCACGGGTACAAGTAAGATGAGTGATATCGGTGAGGGATATTAATCTTGCTTTCAATTTCAAGTTTTCGTAAAGAATGAGGCCTCTTTTTCTGAGATTCATGAGGATGTCGGGAGAATAGGCTTTTTGTTAAAGTTAAGAGTTGTAGATAGGCAGAGTGATTTCTCTCTTTAAGTAAGATTTCGTGTGAGTTCCCACAGAAGTTTTACCGACAAAGGAGAGGCTCGTGTTTGGGAGAAGTGGCTTACTATTTACTCAGGCCGCAAACGGAGCGTAGGAAGAGCGCACGTGACACGAGCAAGAGGATGATTGTCGGCAATAAAAAAGCCCGGCGAAACCGGGCCTTAGAAGGGATATTGTTGAAAACAGAAAAAGTAGCGTGACCTAACACCCCGGATCCTTCCTTGC